>CAYSGH010000074.1:0-22887 GCA_964430505.1 uncultured Akkermansia sp.
CCCTGGGCCTAGGCCTGGCACGCGCCGGGGCGCCGTTGGACGCGCAATCCCCAGGCGTCCTCGACCCCCTCGAACGTGAGGCGTCCACCGATGTTGCGGACGCCGTCGTAGGGGTCGTTCGTGATGAGGACGTTGCCGTCGAGGTCGAGGTGGTCCGTGAGCGCGGCGAGGTGGGCGGCGGCGGTGATGAGGACGGAGGACTCGATCATGCAGCCGAGCATGGTTTGGAGGCCCTGGGCGCGGGCGGCCACGAGGGCCTCCTTGCCACGGGTGACGCCGCCGGTCTTCACGAGCTTGACGTTGACCCCATGGACGCACTCGGCGCAGCGGGCGGCGTCGGCCGCACCCTGGTACAGCTCGTCGCCAAACAAGGGCAGGGGGGAGCGTTCCTTGAGCCATGCCCAGTCGGCCGTGGGAAGGCCGGGCGGCATGGGCTGCTCGACGAACTCAATCCCCCCTTGTGACGCCAGCCACTCGATGTGGCGGAGGGCCTCCTCCTTGCTTTTCCATGCGGCGTTGGCATCGACGCGCAGGGGGCGGCCGCCGGCGGCGCGTTGGACGGCCGCGAGGTTCTCGGCGTCCGTGGGGCTGCCGAGCTTCATCTTGAGGAGGGCATACGCGGCCGCTTCCTCGGTCTTGGCGGCCATCTTCTCGGGCGTGTCGATGCCAATCGTGAAGGACGACACATGGCGGCCTTCCGCGAACGGGCCAAGGCCGAGGAACTCGCACAGCGATTGGCGCGCGGCCCGGGCGGCTCCGTCCAGCAGGGCGATGTCGAGGGCGCACTTGGCCGGATGGTTGCCGGGCGCGACGGACTCGACGTAGGCGAGGCTGGCGGCGGGGTCGTCGAAGGAAAGGCGTGCAGGGTCCACGCGCGACAGGAAGGCGGACACGGTCTCGTGGGACTCGCCGTACTGGCTGGAGGGCGAGGCCTCGCCGATTCCGGAACGGCCGTGGGCGTCCCGCAATTGGACGATGACGACGGGGTATATGCTTTTGCCGCCACCGCGGCCGACGTCGGTGGCGATGGCCCAGGAATGGCGGAGGGCGAGGTCGATGCGCTGGTATTGGAGTTCCATGGGTGCCGCGTGGAGGAGCGTTGGAACGGGCCGGGGGAAGGGCGGGTCGGGAGGGTGCGGGAACCCGCCTAGAACTGGTCGTTCATCCCGAAGACGTTGTCCTTGTTGTTTCGGAGGTCCCGGTAGTTCCAGGTTTCCACGTGGCCATCGACGAAGGTGATGTTGGCCTTGGCGTTGTGGCGGCAGGCGGGTTGTTTCTGGGGCTGCCACAGGGTCCAGCCGGCGTTCCGGTCCGGGGGGAAGGTGACGATCTCGGTGGTGTAGCCGCTTTCGGGGGCCCTGGCGGGATTGCGTGGCACGCCGGTGTCGCCGATGAGCCAGAGCTGGCTGGTGCGGCGGATGTCGGTGAGCGAGCGGCTGCCGAGGCGCTGGGTGCCGTTGACGAAGGCGTAGCGGATGATGGTGCTTTCGACCGGGCCGTAGCCCTCCCATGCGGCCCCGAAGATCGTCTGGACGTCCTTGGGCTTCACGGCGGGGCAACGCCAGACGTTGTTGCTCACCGTGTTGGCGGTCAGGTAACGGCCCGAGGAAAGCGTCTGGAACCACCACTTGCCGCCCGGCTCGGGCGAGTCGGTGCCCCAGGACTTGGTGTAGAGATCGGGGAGGCGCTGGTTGTTGTCCTCCGCGTACAAGAGGAAGGCGAGGCCCAGCTGTCGTGAGTTGCTGACGCACTTCATGCCCTGCGCCTTGAGCTTGGCCCGACCCAACGCCGGCAACAGCATCCCCGCCAGGATCGCAATGATGGCGATCACTACCAGCAGCTCGATCAACGTGAAGGCCGCGCGCCCCGTTCCACCCGTTCGCATGGGCGGACCCTATCGCCGGTCGGAAATGGGTCAACGCCGCCGCCGCCCTCGCGCTGGAACTCTGGGGGCCCACCCCACGGCGTCGCGCCACGTCGCAGTTCGTCGATGGAAGGCTTGAATCAGTTCCGCGTTCCGGTTGTCCTTTCCGGCATGTTTGAACGCATCCCCCGCAGTGTCGTCGCCGCAGCGCTTGCCGGCCTCGTCTCGTGGCCTGCCTTGGCCGTTCCATCATGGATTTGGTCGGACGCCCCCGGCAGCAAGGCGGCCGCGAACTTCCGACGCTCCTTCGAGGTGGGCGGGCCGTTGCGCGACGCAACGTTGGTCCTCACCTGCGACAACGGCGCCCGCGTGCTGCTGGATGGCCAGCAGGTGTTGGTGAACGCCGACTGGAGCCAGCCCTCCAAGGCGACCCTCACGGCCAAGCTGAAGCCCGGCGCGCACGTCCTCCTCGTGGAAGCCCGCAACGAGGGCGACATCGCCGGCCTCGTGGCGCGGCTCGTCATGAAGGGCGAGGACGGCAAGGAGACGGTTCTCGAGACCGACGGCTCATGGGAGGCGTCCTTGCCGGGCAAGAACGACTGGAAGCCGGCCAAGGTTCTCGCGAAGTACGGCGACCAGCCCTGGGGCGACGCCCTCGCCGGCGCCGGGACGTCCGCACCGGCCGCGCCGGCAACCGCGACCGCGACCGACGCGATCCAGGTGAGGCCCGGCTTCCAGGTGGACCTCATCCACACCGTGCCCAAGGCGGTGGAAGGCTCGTGGGTCAGCATGACCGTGGATCCCAAGGGCCGCCTCATTGCCTGCGACCAAGGCGGCGGGTTGCACCGGCTGACGCTCCCGGGCGCGGGCGGCGAGGCGAAGGTGGAGAAGCTCGGCAACAAGGTGGGCGGCGCCCATGGCCTGCTCCACGCGTTCGGCAGCCTGTACGTCATGGTGAACGAGCAAGGTGGCCGACAAGGCCTGTGGCGCCTGCGCGACACCAACAACGACGACCAATACGACGAGGAACAGCTCCTCCGCCGCATCGAGGGCGGCGGCGAGCACGGCCCCCATGCCATCGTCCTCTCCCCGGACGGCAAGTCCCTGTACCTGGCGATCGGCAACCACACCAAGCTCCCGCAAAACATGGAGCTGTCGCGCGCCGCCAAGGCCTGGGACGAGGACCAGGTCGTCACCCGGCTCTGGGACGCCAACGGCCATGCCCGCGGCATCCTCGCGCCGGGCGGCTACATCTGCCGCACGGATCCCGACGGCAAGACCTTCGAGCTGGTCAGCTACGGCTACCGCAACCAGTACGACGTCGCCTTCAACAGCCTGGGCGACCTCTTCACCTATGACTCCGACATGGAGTGGGACGCCGGCACGCCGTGGTACCGGCCGACGCGGATTTGCATGGCCCCGAGCGGTTCCGACCTCGGCTGGCGTTCCGGTGCGGGCAAGTGGCCCACGTACTATCCCGACAGCCTCCCGGCCCTGGTGGACATTGGACCGGGGAGTCCCACGGGCGTTGTTTCGGGCCAAGGGTCCAAGTTCCCCGCCAAGTACCAGCACGCGATCTTCGCCAACGACTGGACCTACGGCACCATGTACGCCATCCACCTCAAGCCCGAGGGCGGCGCGTACAAGGCCGAGAAGGAAGAGTTCCTGAGCGGGCGCCCGCTGCCTCTGACGGACGTCCTCATCCATCCGGGCGACGGCGCGATGTACTTCGCCATCGGCGGCCGCGGAACGCAGTCGGCCGTGTATCGCGTGACGTACACGGGCAAGGAGAGCACGGCGCCCGCGCCCGGCCCGCGCCCCACCGCCGCGCAGCAACTGCGCAAGAGCCTGGAAAAGCTGCACGACGAGGGCACGACCACGGCCGCGCTGGATGCCGCATGGCCGCACCTGAGCCATCCGGACCGCTGGGTCCGCTACGCGGCGCGCGTTGCCGTGGAGCGTCAGCCCGCCTCGGTGTGGGCCGGGCGCCTGTGGGCCGACAAGCGGCAGGTGGCCGTCATCGAGGGTTGCTTGGCGCTCGCGCGCGTGGGGGGCGTGGAGCACCGGGACCCCATCCTTGGCAAGCTCAACGCGCTCGACATGGCGCGCCTTGACGACGCCGGCCGCCTTGCGGCCATCCGCGCCTACCAAGTCACCTTGATCCGGCGCGGCAATCCTGAGGGAGAACTCCTCAAGGCCACGCAGGCCCGCCTGGAGGCCCTGCTGCCCTCCAAGTCCCGCGAGCTGAACCGCGAGCTGACGGGCACGTTGGTCCGGTTGGGATCGCCCACGGTGGTGGCCAAGTCCGTCCCCCTGATGCTCACCGCGAACGACGCGGACCTGAAGTACGCCAGCGACGCGTTGCTGGAGCGCAACAAGGGCTACGCCACGGCCTTCTCCCAGGCCGCCAACAGCAGGCCCAACCAAGAGCAAATCGCCTATGCCTACCTCCTCCGCGAGGCCAAGGCCGGCTGGACGCCCGCCCTGCGGAAGTCGTTCTTCTCGTGGTTCCCGCGCACCGCCCCGTGGCAGGGCGGCAACAGCTTCCGGGGCTTCCTCGAAAACATCCGCAAGGACGCCCTCGCCACCATCACCGACCCCGCTGAGCGCACCGCCATGGACGCCGTCTCCACCAAGAAGGCCACGGTCGCCAGCCAGCAGTTCGCCGCGCCCAAGGGCCCGGGTCGCGCCTACGCCGTCCAGGACATCCTGGCCATGGCCCCGGGCAAGCTCTCCGGGCGCGACTTCGAGAACGGCCGCGCCATGTACAACTCCGTGGGCTGCGCGGCGTGCCATCGCTTCGATGGCGCCGGCGGCGGGGTGGGCCCCGACCTCTCGGGCGTCGCCTCCCGATACACCCTCCGTGACCTCATGGAGAACATCATCGAGCCCTCCAAGGTCATCTCCGACCAGTACGGCTCCGAGGAGGTTTTGCTGAAGGACGGATCCACGCTGGTGGGACGCGCCTATGCGGAAGGCAGCAAGCTCGTGGTCACCGCCGATCCGCGGAATCCCGACGAGTCCACCTCCGTGGCGTTGGACGAGGTGAAGTCGCGCAAGCCGTACCCCGTTTCGTTGATGCCGGCCGGCATGATCAACGGGCTCAACAAGGACGAGATCCTGAACCTCGTGGCCTACCTCCAATCGGGCGGCGACCCCAAGCATCCTGCGTTCGCCAAGTGACGCGGGGTCCGCTCGCTTCCGGCATCACTGGTTGGTGCCCATGAACGGCCCGTCTGGGCCGTTCGCATGCGCCGAGCCCCCCGCCGCACGGGGGGCTCGGCTGCGTCGGGCAAAGAAGTCTCGCGAAGGCCCTCGGAGTCGCGTGTCGGGTCGCCATGGTTTCGCCCGCGCACGAGCCCGCCATCCTCCGGCGGCATGCGGCCGGGTGGGCAGGCGTCTTCCATGAAGGGTTGGGCCTTGCAAAAAATGCCCGTCGCAGGCCTACTCTCCCCACGCATGAACCTTCCGAAGCTCGAGCCAATTTGTCGGGTCGCGAGGTTCGTTTCACCAGGTTCTCGTCCATCACGCATCCCATGAACGTTTCCATCCGGTCTCCCCGACCACGAGGCTTCACGCTGATTGAGCTGCTCGTGGTGATCGCCATCATCGCCATCCTGGCGGGCATGCTGTTGCCGGCCCTTGGCAAGGCCAAGACCAAGGCCCAGGGCATTTCCTGCCTCAACAACGGCAAGCAACTGATGCTCGGCTGGAACCTCTACTCGGGCGACCACCGCGAGGAAATCTGCCTGTCCTCCGGCCTCGGCGGCCTCGTGGACACCCACAGCCCCACCAGGAATTATCCCCTCAACCAGTGGTGCATGGGCACGATGCACCAAGGCCCGAGCTGGACGAACACCATCCTCATCCGCGACTCCTTGCTCTTCAAGTACGTGGGGGCCTTGCAGGTCTATAAGTGCCCGGCTGACCGCGCCACCACCCGCAGCCCGTGGGGCAAAGGCGGCGGCATCCCCAAGGTGCGCAGCCTGGCCATGAGCTGCTACATGAACCCCATCCGTGGACAGGAATGGGGCGTGGGCCGCCCCTATCGCAAGCAAGGCGACTTCGTCCTCGGCCCCGCCAACACCTGGGTGACGATCGACGAAAACCCCGCGTCCATTAACGACGGCTGGTTCGTCCATGCCTCCCGGAACTCCTTCGTGGATTATCCCGCCTCCTACCACAATACCGCCGGAGGATTGTCCTTCGCGGACGGCCACTCCGAGATCCGCAAGTGGCGCTCGCCCACCATCCTGACCTACGGCCTCCGCGCCCGTTCGGACGCCAGGCTCGACACCGTGGATGCCACGTGGCTCTACGAGCGCACCACCACGTACTAGGCTCGCGGGCGCCCGTGAGGGCTGGCGCTCCCTGGCCCAAGCCAGCCACGTCAGGGTCGGTGTTGAAACAGGGGTGCGGTCCCTTTGGCTAGGGGCCGTTCAGGCGCGCTGGGTCGAGACGGGCTTGCCGCCCGCCCGGTCCGTGACACGGCATCCGGCAGGACGCTCGTCGGTGGGCTGCGGCGGTTTCGCAGGGCTTCGCGCTTGTCTTCGCACGGGCCATGGATGCGAGGGTGGACGCCATGAACGAGCGAGGTGCCAGGGCCTGCGAGGCATGGTTGCAGGAGCACGGTCATGGCGTGGCATGGGGATGGGTGGTCGCCTGTCCGGCGCAGGGGAGATGGGAACTGCGCCACGCGCTGGATGCGGGACGGCCGGAATCCGAGCTGCGTGAGCTGGAACCCGGTGCGCTGCGGGAATGGGCCGACCTGACCGACGCGGGGATGTTTCGTCCGTTGAAGTCGGGTCCGGGGTTGAGACGGGGCTGGCGTTGCCTCATCTCCGGTCATGGCGACCTGGAGTTGGCCTTGAACGGGATCCATCCGGGAGGTCTGGGGGACTGGTGGGCCGTGCGTTCGGGGGAAGCGCGGCCTTCGAGCTTTGGGGAACACATGGGGCGTCAGACGGGAGTCTATCGCGGGGCGCGAGGACTTGCGGACGGCGAGGTGCAGGCGGTGGTTCGAGCCTGCTGCGGTCCGGGGCGTTGCATCAAGGACCGGCGTTGGGATGCCGGGGGGCTGGGGGCGGACGCGCCGGGGGCCAAGTCGGCGGTGCCCTGCCTGGAGCCCTGCGCGCTGGCGATGGACACGGCGCGGGTGATGGCGCGGATGGCATCGGCGGAGCGGCTGGAGGCGAGGTTGTCGGCGGAGGACATGGCGGTGTTGCGTGCGGCCCTGGAGCGGGCCTCGGCATTGCCGCCGCCCGACGGGATGCGGGAGGCGGACCTTTCGGAGCCGGCGCATCCCCGGAGAATGCAGTTGCTTCTGGAATGGCTTGGGCCGGAATGGGGGCGAACGGCCGCATCCCCCAAGGAGTGAAGCACGCCCGAGTTGGGCGTCGGCCCTGGGGTGTTGCTGGCCGTGCTGGAAGAAACCACATGAACGTCCGCACGCTGTCGTTGCTGGCCGCCCTCGGGTTGCTGGCTCCTGTTCCGGGGTCGTTGGCATGGGCGCAGGAGCCCGCCAAGCCCGCCGCCGCCACCCCCGCCAAGACCCTTCCCGACGACGCCGAGGCGGCGTGGAAGGAAGTGACGAAGGCGATGACGCCGCCGGCGCCTCCGAAGGATTGGAACGAGAAGCAGCCGAGCGAGGCGGACATCCAGAACTTCAAGGCGTCCATGGCGAAGGCTGCGGGAATGGCGGCGGACAAGGCGCGCGAGTTTTACGAGCGGTTCCCGAAGCACGAGAGGTTCGGGGAGGCGAAGGACGCGGAGCGGCGGATGTTGACGGCGGCGGTGAACCTGGGCGACACGACGCGCGAGGCGGCGCTGAAGGCGGCGGGCGGCGCGGCGCAGCCGCAGCAGCCCAAGATGGAGCCGGTGCAGCAGAAGCTGCAGGAGGCGGTGCAGGAGGCGATGAAGAAGCAGCCGGAGGGCATGCCCGCCGTGTTTGCCGAGTTCGAGCGCGGGATCCGGAAGGTGCAGAAGGAGTTCCCGGATCGTCCGGAGGTTTACGGCGCCTTGCTGGAGGTCTGCGACGGCTTGCCGCCGGAGAAGGCCCTGGCGATTGCCAAGGAGGTGGAGGAGGCGAAGACCGAGCCCGGGCTGAAGGAGCAGGCGGCGAACATTCGCAAGAAGTACGAGCGGCTGGGCAAGCCGGTGGACATCGCGTTCACGGCGACGGACGGCACCAAGGTCAGCCTCGCGGACATGAAGGGGAAGGTGGTGTTGGTGGACTTCTGGGCGACGTGGTGCGGCCCGTGCGTGAAGGAGATCCCCAACGTCAAGAAGGCCTACGACACCCTGCACCCGAAGGGCTTCGAGATCGTGGGCATCAGCTTCGACGAGGACAAGGAGGCCCTGCTCTCCTTCATCAAGAAGAAGGAGATGCCCTGGCCGCAGTTCTTCGATGGCAAGGGCTGGCAGAACCAGTACGCGGGCCAGTTCGGCATCCAGTCGATCCCGGCCATGTGGTTGATCGACAAGAAGGGCAACCTGCGCGAGTTCAACGCCCGCGAGAACCTCGTGGGGAAGGTCGAGAAGCTGCTCGCCGAGAAGTAGGGTGTCGGCCGGTACGGTCGTGGTGCGCAGGGGGATTCGCCGGGTGCGAATCCCCTTTTTCGCGGGGTGATGCGGCGGGCGTTGCGGCCGGGGTGGCCGGGGTGGCTGGCTCCGTGCCCGGCACGGTGACCGTGGCTGGGTTGGCGGGCTCGCCGAAGCCAAACGCCGCCTTGAACGCCTCGAAGGGCGCCCGCACGTGGACGGGCCTGCCCGTGAACGGGTCCTCGTAGGACAGGTCCACGGCCCGCAAACCAAGGCCCACGGGGTCGTGGCGGCCGTAGAGGATGTCGCCCACGACCGGGCAATGGGAGGCGGCGAGGTGCAGGCGGATTTGGTGGGTGCGCCCGGACTTGGGGAAGGCCTCGATCAAGGCCCGGCCGCCGCGCACGTCGAGCACGTGGAAGCGCGTCTCGGCCTCCTTGCCGTCCCGCGGGTCCACGCGATGCCGGCCCGGTTGGCGCGGGTCGGGCCCGAGCGGGAGGGTGCACGTCCATTCGCGGAGGCGCGGCGCGCCCTCGGTGATGGCGAGGTAGCGCTTGGTGACGTCACGGGTGGCGAAGAGGCGGCCGAACGGGGCGATGGCCCCGCGGCTCTTGGCCATGAGGAGCACGCCGGTGGTGGGGGCGTCGAGGCGATGGATGAACCGGATGAACTTCAGCGCCCGGCAACGCGCCCACCAGGCTCCGTCCTCGATGCCCGCCATGAGCGCCAGGTGCAGGTTGCGCCGGACGTGCTCCTCGTCCTCGGGCCCCAGCATCCATCCGGCGGGCTTGTCGATGGCGAGGACGCTGCGGTCCTCGAACAGGATGGGCACCGGCGAGCCATCCGGCAGCTCCACAAAGCGTGTCTTGGCCATGCGCGGCGGCGACTATTGCATCTCGGCGTGCAGGGCCTGGACCTCGTCGGGGGTCAGGGCGCGGTGGTAGATGCGGAGGTCGTCCATCCAGCCGGTGTAGGCGAGGCCGAGCATGATGACGGCCTTCTGCTCGTCCCACGTGAACGTTTGCTCGCGCGGGCCAATGCCGCCCGCCGGTTGCCCGTCCACGTAAAGGCGCGCGACGCCGTCGGGGCGGCCGGTGTTGAAGCGTTCCCACGTGAAGGCCACGTGGCTCCAGCGATCCCGCTTGAACCCCGGGCGCTCCACGCGCGCCAAGGGCTTCTCCTCGAAGCTCATCTTGTTCCAGTCGCGCCCGTTCGGGTTCCACACCTTCTTGTCGGCATAGATGCCCAGGCGCATCTCGCGGGGCTTCTCGTCCTTGGTGAACTCGACGAAGAAGGCCGCGTCATCCCAGGCCTTGGACGTGACCTGGATCACGTCCGCGTAGCCGGGCTCGATGTCCTCGTCGGGGGTGACACGCAGCCAGAAGGACACGGAGCCCTGCCCGTTCGTGGCGGGGTTGGGAAAGTTGCCGGGGACGCGAAAGCCGACGACCTGGGTGATCTTCTTGTCGAAGCGCAAGGCGTCGCCCCGGATGCCGGCGCCGGGGTCGATGCGCACGACGTTGCCGGGAGGGAGGCCGGGCCGGGTGTTGCGAGGGGCTTCCCAGGAGTCGCCGTGCTGGAAGCGGGCGTCGCCGCCGGCCACGCGGGCGTCGGCGGTCCCATCGAAGGGCGCATGGAAGACCAAGGCCTTCGCCGCGCTGCGCGCATTGCGTGCCGTCGCGGACTTGGGCGCGAACAGTCCCACGCAACAACCCGACGTCGCCACCGCGACGGCACCCAGGAGAAACCACGCTCGGGAATCCATGGGCGACAGCATGGGCCAGCATGGGGTGGCGCGTCCATGCAGGATGCAGGGGGCGAGGGGCGGGGAGCGCGAAGCGGGAGGCGGGGAGCGGGGAGCGGGAAGGGGGGAGCGGGAAGGGGGGAGCGGGAAGGGAGGAGCGAGGTCGTGCGCGCGGGGAGCGCGGGGGGCGGTTCCGTTGCCGGGCGTTGGGTTATGGAAAGAGGTCGATGGCGGGGAGCCGGGTGAGGGCGTTGCGGACGTCCCACATGAGTTGGTCGAGGTCGGGGCCGATGCTGCGGGTGCGGGTGTTGCACAGGGCGGCCCAGCAGAAGCCGTCGTGGGTGATGACGGCGATGGACTGGGAGCCGGGAAGGGAACCGTCGTGCCAATGGTTGGGGGCGTTGTTGACGGCCCAGCCGCGGGCGTAGCGGGGCGAGACGGGTCCGGGCGCGAACAGGACGGACAGCGAGTCGGGGCGGAGGAGGTCGGGCTTGGACGGGCGCCGGTCCACGTGGACCAAGAAGCGGACAACATCGACGGCGTTGGCGATCCATCCGCCATGGGCGTCCATGCGCGCGACCTTCATGCCGTAGGGATCCTCGCCGTCCTGGCCTTGGTAACGGACCTCGTCGGGGCGGCGGTCGGCCGCCGTGTCGCCGCCCACCTCCATCGCGCGGATGCCGCAGGGCTGGAGGATTTCGGATCGGACAAAGGTTTCGTAGGGGCGGCCGGACGCGGCCTCGATGACGCGGCCGAGAAGGCAGAATCCGAAGTTTGAGTAGTGGAACTCGGCGCCGGGTTCCCGTTGGAGGGGTTGCGTGAGCAGGGTTTTCTCGACGAGGTCCGCCCGGGTCCACGCGGGGTTGTGGAACATGGGGTCGAAGCCCAGGTCCTGGGCCCATCCGCCGGCGGAATGGGTGAGGAGATGGTCGATCGTGATGAGCCGCGGGTCGGGCTGGGGGTTGGCGGGGAAGCGCGGGCTGCCGAGGATCGCGGTGGGGCCGAAGACCTTGTCGTGCAGGCGGAGGTACTGGCGTTCCTGGAGGCGGAGGATGGCAACGGCGGTGAGGGGCTTGGACACGCTGGCGATGCGGAAGCGATGTCTCGGCGCGAGGGGTTCCATGCGTTCCGGGTCGGCGTGGCCATAGGCCTTGGCGAGGACGAGGCGGCCGTCGTGGGCGATGGCAAAGGAGAACCCGGGCACGCGATGCCGTTCCATGAAGCGGGCCACGGCGGCATCCACGCGGGCCATGTCCTGGGCCGGCACGATGTCGATGGCCTCCCAGGAAGCGTCGCGGACGTCCTGGCCGTCCCGGCTGACACGCGTCACCCGGGTGCGGCGGTAGCCCTGGAAATGCCAACGGTCGGACTCGTCCGCGAGCTGGCGTTCGGTCAGGCCCGTGAGCTGGAACGATCGGGCCGGGGTGGCTTCCTTGGGGGCGTCTGGTGCGTGGGCGACCGCGGGCTGGGCGACGGGCAAAAGGAACGATGCGACGATGGCCAGCAGGGCCGCCCCGGGGGCGCAGGCGCGTCGGACGGATGGTCGGCGCGGGGTCACCGACGGGCGAGCTCGAGGATGTTCTCGAGGGCCGGCAGCGGGGACCACGCCTGGCCGCGCCGGACGACGAGGCCGGCGCAGGGATGGGCGTTGCGTTGGGCCTCGTTGACGGAGAGGACCTGGACGCGAGGCGCGGCCCCGCACTCGCGCGCGGAGCGTGGCGTGAGGCGCAGCGGGGCCCCGTTGAAGGCCATCGCGATCTCCCACGCGGCGACGCCCTCCTTGGACGCGACGGGGTTGGGCTGCACGAGGCCCGGGAAGCGGCGCGGCCAGGCGAGGGCCGGGTCGCGCACGAGGACGCGCAGGGTCTCGGGCTGCGCGGCGAGGTGGCGAGCCAGGGAGAATCGGTTGCCTTGCTGGGCGGCGGCCAGCAGGAGGGTGGAGGGCTCGATGCCCAGGAAGTTGCGCCCGTTGAACTCGCCGTGGTCGTTGCGCGTGCCCTTTTGATGGGCGCGATGCCAGGAGGCGTAGTTGAGCGAGGTCCTCAGGCAGACCTCGAAATGGACGTGGGCCCGGTCCTTGGTGATGCGCTGGCGGGTGTTGGAGGTGCGCCCCAGGATGCCGAGGGCCTGGCCGACGCGGACGGGCTGGCCGGGGCGCACGGCGTTGTCCACGGACGCGAGGTGCGCGTACAGGGTATGGACCTCGACCTGGTCGATGACGTGCCGAAGGACGACGTACTTGCCGTAGTTCGAGAGGCCGGGCTTGAGGTTGACGTAGGCGACGGTCCCGTCGGCGGCGGCGAGGACGGGGTCGGTGGGCTCGCCCCGCCGGTCCTGCTGGATGGAACGGATGTCGATGCCCTCGTGGAACTGGCGTCCGTCGGAGCGGACGCATCCGAACTGGCCGCTTTCCCACGGCTTGCCGGCCGTGCCCACGAGGAAGCGCTCGCTGGGGCGACCGACCTCGAGGAGGGACTTGTTGGCGGTGGGAAGCTGGAACGGCTGGGCCTGGAGGAAGGCGTGGGCCGTCGCGGCAAGCAGCCAGCAGGCGATGCGGGGCAGGGGACGGTGGCTCATTTCAGGAACATGTCTTCGTCCGTGGGTTCCTTGGTCTTTTGCTTGGCCTTGGCCTTGGCCGCCTTGGCCTTCTTGGAGGGCTTCTCCTGGTTGCCGAGCTTGACGGCGACGTTGTTGAGGCCGCGGACGATGCGCTCGGCCTCCTCGCGGGAGGCATCCGGGGTGAAGACGATGGCGCCCTCGTCGAGCGGCTTGGGAGGGATGGGGGCGGCGATCCACCGGCCCTCGGTCCACTTGGCCCACACGACGACGTGGCGCCCGGGATTGGCGGCCGTCCACATCTGGAGGCGCATGGCGCCCTGCGAGTTGTAGCGGACGTAGATCATGTGGCCGCCGATGCCATCGACGACGCGGGCCTCCTCGATGAAGCCCTCGTCCACGAACGGGCTGCGCTCGACGGTGAGCGTGATGGAGTTGGTGCGAAGGACCTGGACCTTGCCGCTGCCGACGCCCCCGGAGCCGGCCTCCATGTGCAGGCGGAGCGAGCTGGCCTGCTTCTCGGGCTTCGCGTCCTTGGGCTTGGCTGGGTCGTCCTTTTTCTTGGCCGGCTCGGCCCCCGTGGCACAGCCGGCTACAAGGCAGGCCATGCACAGCCCGAAAAAGAGATTGAAGGCTCCCCGCTGAATCCGCATCGTTGCTCGCACAAGTTCGGAAATTCTTCCGCAGCGTACTCCCTATGGGCAAGCAACATAACAAGGTCGAGAAGCGTCGTCGTCGTGTGTCCTATTCCCGTCGCAAGAAGGAAAATGCCAAGGCGGCGGCGGCACGCGCGAAGTGACGCGGTGTCGGTCGGCGGCACATCGCCGCCGTGGTCGGCGTCCAACGTCCGTTCCAAGGGCTGCCAGGGTTCCTCGAATGAGCGAGGCCTGATTTCAGGCATCGCAACGAGGCCCTGAAGCCCTGTTTTTTTGGGTGTTGCCACGGCTCATCCATCCCGATTCGTCGGGCGCACCCAACCATTCCCTCAAGCACCGAGGCGTGTGAGCCTGAAACGCGTCCAAGGTTGGTTCGCCACCCACGTTTACCACGCACCCTTGGGGCGCGGCTGGGAGGCATTGAACCGGGAATTGTTGGTCGAATGCCGCCAGATTGCGGAGGTCGATGCCGCAGGTCGTCGGTGGTCCCGTTCGAGTTATCCCGGCGGCTACACGTCCTACGGCTCGATGGACCAGCTCCATCGGATGTCCAGCACCTTCATGGAGCTCGGGCGTCGCCTGGACCGTCACGCTCGGGCCTATGCCCGTGCGTTGGACTGGGACTTGGGCGGCCGACGCCTGGGGATGACGGATTGTTGGATCAACATCATGCCGAAGGGCGTCGTGCACGGGTTGCACCTGCATCCGAACTCGGTCGTGAGCGGCACCTATTACGTCCGTACCCCGCGGGGTTGCGCCGGCCTGAAGTTTGAGGATCCGCGCCTGAGCCGGTTCATGGCCGCCCCGCCGCGCCGGGTGGATGCCCGGCCGATGCACCGGACGCATGTGACGTATCCGGCGCGGGCGGGCCACCTGACGTTGTTCGAGAGCTGGCTGCGTCATGAGGTGGCGGCGAACCCGGTGGGATCGGAACGCATCAGCATCAGCTTCAACTACGACTGGGCGTGATCGCCCTCGGTTGGCCTATGAACGAGCAGCACGCGTACATCGGGGTGGAGATTGGCGGGACGAAGCTGCAACTGGTGCGCGGCGGCGGCGACGGGGTGATTCATCGCAGGGTGCGCTTGGCGGTGGACGCGGCGGGCGGCGGCGAGGGCATTCGGACGCAGATTGCGGGCGCGTTGCCCGGGTTGATGGCGGAGGCGCGCGTCGCGGCCATTGGGGTGGGATTTGGGGGCCCGGTGGATTGGAAGACAGGGCAGGTGTGTTGCTCGCATCAGGTGAAGGGCTGGCACGACTTTCCGTTGGGCGACTGGCTTCGGGAGGCAACGGGGTTGCCGGTGCACGTGGACAACGACGCGAACGTGGCGGCGTTGGGCGAGGCGTTGCATGGGGCGGGGAAGGGGCGCGACCCGGTGTTTTGGATCAACATGGGAAGCGGCGTGGGAGGCGGCCTGGTGGTGGGCGGGCGGCTGTACCATGGGCAAAGGCCGGGCGAGTGCGAGGTGGGCCACGTGCGGCTGGACAAGTCGGGCACGACGGTGGAGGACCGGTGCTCGGGATGGGCGGTGGATCGGCGGCTGAGGGAGGTGGCGCTGCATCATCCGGCGGGGCCGTTGGCGATGCGGTTGGGCGGGCGTGAGGGGGGCGAGGCGCGGCACCTGGCGGGAGCGTTGGCGGAGGGGGACGTGGGGGCGCAGGCGGTGTTGAGCGAGCTGGCGGACAACCTGGGGTTTGCGTTGTCGCACGTGGTTCAACTGTTGCACCCGGACGTGGTGGTGGTGGGCGGGGGCTTGTCGTTGGTGGGAGAGCCGTTGCGCGCGGCGATGGCGGAGGCGTTGCGACGGCATGTGATGGAGGCGTTCCAACCGGGGCCGGAGGTGCGGTTGGCGGGACTGGGTGAGGACTCGGTGCCGGTGGGGGCGTTGGCGTTGGCGGCGCAGACGCTGGCGTAGGCAGGCTGCTTGGCCGTGCAAGGCGGCGCAAGAAACCGGGTGGTTCTTCAAAGAGTGGGGCTCAGCGGAAGTTTGGGCGTGCTTTCGATGGCGGCTCGTTTCTAGCCTGCCGCCATGCTCGTTTGGGTTTTCGCATTCCTTTTTGCGCTGGCGTTTGGGGCGTTGGGATATGGGTCGGGCGCGATCCGGATGTTGGTGGCGTTGATCGGCACCGTGGTGGCGGGGATGGTCATGGAGCCGTTGGGGCGGTTGCTGGAGCCGGTCGCCCTGAAGGTGGCGGCGGACAACATCGCGATGCAGCAGATGTTGCCGGGCTTCGTGGCGTTTGTCGGCGTGTGGCTGGCGATCTACGGGCTCGGGTTCCTGGCGCACCAGCCGATCGTCTTCCACGTGAAGTACAACGAGGACGACGCGACGCGGGAGCAGTTTGGCCGGATGAACCAGGCGGGCGGGCTGGTGATTGGATTGCTGATTGGGTTGGTGGTGTTCCTGACGGCGGGCAAGCGCGTGTATGCGGGCGGTTATCTGACGGCCCAGACGACGGGCGAAGGGGCCAACGAGCCGGGGTTGGTCAAGCTGGGGACGTCGCTGAGGCGCTCCATGATGGACACGCCGTGGGAACGCACCTTTGCCGCGCTCGATCGCACGCCGGCGCGCTTCTACGAGGTCTCGGACGTGCTCGGGCTCGTCTATGAAAACCCGAACGTGCTCGAGTACCTGCGCGACTACCCGCCGTTCTACGCGCTGGAGGGCAAGCAGGAGATCACGGACATGGCCACGGACGAGGAGTTCATGGGCTTGCTTCGGGACAAGGCGGGCTTCTCGGCGGTGGTGAACCATCCCAAGACGCGGGCCTTGCTGGCCAACGGGGACATCACGGCGGCGCTGTTGGCGCTCGACCTCGAGGACTTCACCGCCTGGGTGAAGACGGGCGTGTCGCCCAAGTACGCCTCGGAGCGCATCCTCGGTCGTTGGCGCGTGGACGTGGCGAGCGTGCTGCTCAGCATTCGACGCCAGCGTGGGAACATTCCCCCTGCCGAGTTCGCGATGATGCGGACCATGTTGCAGAGCTTCCTGTCGCCCATGCGGTTCAAGTTCATGCCGGACGGGCGCTACGTCGTGACGGCCGTGGGAGGTGCCCCGCAAGCACAGGGCGCCGAGGCTCCGGCGGAGCAGGTCCCGACGGCCGGCATGGATCCCGGCTTGGCTGCCCGTTACGGGATCGGGCGACGGGGTGGCCCCCCTGCGCCAGGCGGCGCAAACCCGGGCGTGCCCGCCCAACCGGGAACCGCCAACGGGGCCGGGCAGGCTGCCAAGTTCAAGTTTGAGTTGCCCAAGGATTTCTCGGGCGACGGAACCTGGGAGCGCACGCCCGAAGGCAAGTACGTTCTCGACGCCTCGGGCGGCAAGAACGGGAAGGTGGAGGGTGCGTTCAACGAGCTGGGACGCCTGGTCATCCCGATGCCCATGATCAAGGGCTCGATGGTGTTGATCCCGTCCAACTAGGGTCGTGTCTCAGAAATGGCGGGTGTTTCGCCGCGAGGGATTTTCGTGCCCCACAAGGCGCGAGCGACGAGCGGCCCCGAGGGGGCTGTGAGGAGCGAGCAACGACGTGGGACGCGAAAAGACCTGCGGCCCCGTGGGTGGCGCCAAGAAAGCCCCTAGTCTTCGTGGTTCGCCCGCCATCCCGCCGTCGCGGGACGGGCAGGCTCCGTCCTCACGCCTCGCCGAGGGGCATTCCTGGAGCAACGAAACGCCGGCGATTTCCGAGACACAACACGAACCGCTTCAAGGCTTGGCATCGGGGCGGGTGCTGGAGCCCTTGCCCCCCAGTTCCCGGTCAAACCAGTCCGCCAGCACCGCCACCTCGACGGGCAACGTGAGCCAGGGGTGGCCGCCGCCCTTCTTCACGATCAAATCGGCCCTGCCGCCCGCCGCGTTGATGGCGTCGCGAAGCTTCTCCGAGTGACGAAGGGGGACCACGGGATCGGCGTCGCCGTGGATCAATAGGAAGGGCACGTCGGTCTTGCCCACGCGGTGGAACGGCGAGATGGACCTGGCCTGGGCCACGATCTCGTCATCCGCGCGGCCCTCGGCCCCGCCCACGAACAGGAGCGGCCCCAGGATCTTCAGGTCGCCCCGTTGTCCGTCCTTCCAGTCGAGGAAGTCGGTGGGGGGAAAGAAGACGCCCACGGCCCGGACGCGCGTGGAGTGGCGTTGAAGGGGATCCTTGGCATCGGGGGATGCATCCTCGGGCGTGAGCGACGCGAGCGTGGCGAGATGGCCGCCGGCCGAGGCGCCCGTGAGGCCGATGCGGTCGGGATCGACGCCGTGGTCGGCGGCGTGGGACTTGACCCATCGGATGCCGGTCTTGACGTGGCGATCCATCTCGGCGGCGGTGTAGCGCGTGCGCGAGCCGGGACGGACGGCGAAGACGGTGTAGCCGCGCTTGCAGTGGATGTCGTACATGCCGGCCAGGGTGTGGTCGCGGATCTTGTTGCGGTCGGAGTACCAGGCACCGCTGACGACATCGACGATGGCGAGGCCGTTGCTGGATCCCTTGGGGACGAAGATGTCCATGAGAAGGCCGGTGCCGTGGGACTCGGCGAAGACGACGTCTTTTCGCTGCTCGTACACCTGCGCGTTGAGGCAGGAAGCAGGCCCCGCGACCGAGGCGACCAGCAGGGCAAAGGCGACGGTGGTGCGAAGTTCCATGGCGCGAGCTTGCCATGAGGCCATCGGTGATGGCGAGACGCGGTCGATCCACCCGTCGTCCTCAGCGGTCGCGCGAGCCCAGCACCAAGATCCAGTCCTCGTGGATGGTCGGGGGCGTGAACGACGTGGTCTTCCAGGCCTCCACGTTGAACGAACCTGCGCCGTGCCGGCTGCCCGTGCGCGGGTCCCACCATTCGGCCGCGAGCACGGGGCCCTTGAGAAGAAAGGTGCGCAGGGTCACGGGCTGGCCGTCGGGCAGGTAGGCCAACGCGCCCGTGCCGTCGCGGGTTCGGCAGGCGGCGACGTATTGCGGTCCCGAGGCGTTGGGCGGCACGACCAGCGACGGGTCCGGGATTCGGTCGAAGAAGGGCCCGGACTCGATCAAGGCGCGGGCGTGCTGCATCTGGCTGGCGCCGGGCAGTTGGAGGGCTTCCTGCCATGCGAGGCGGGCATCGACGACGGGCTTTCGTCCGGGGGCGTGCATTTGCCAGACCTCGTTGCAGCCGTAGGTGTGGCCGAAGGCGCCGCTGAGGAGGGCCCAGTAGCAGGATCGACGGGCGTGGATGGCCTCGAGGCGTCCGTTGGCCGGGTTGAAGCCGTGGGGGATGTTCTCATAGCCGGGCTCGGCATCGAGGACGGGCTTCACGGGGGTTCGGCAAAAGTCCGCGAGGACGGACACGTGGTTGTCGCGGTCCCGGGTGTGGCCGGTCTGGACCATGTTGAAGTCGAGCCATGGCGCGTCGTGGAAGTCGGCGGCGGACCCGTGCTGGCCGATGGGGTGGAAGGAGATGAGGTGACGTCCGCGGTCGCCCTTGCGGAGGCCCAGCGCCATGGCCTCGATGGTGCGTCGTTCCTCGTCGTCGCCGATGCGTCGGTCTCCGCCGAGAACCCACACGATGCCGGCATGGCGATACCGGCGACCGAGCCATTCCCCGTAGGTGCGGGCGTTGATGGGGTTGAAGATCGCGGGGCGGCGGCCGCCATCCTTGTGCCAATGGCTGCCCCACGTGGGGAGGAGGGCGACGCGCAGGCCGAGGTCATTGGCGGCGCGCACGACATGGTCCACGTGATCCCAGTAGTCGTTGTCCGGTCCGGGCCTCACGTCGGGCCGGGCGGGGTCGCGGTCCACAAGGGGCCGATGTCCCTGCGCGTT
This sequence comes from uncultured Akkermansia sp., assembly GCA_964430505.1. Lineage (GTDB taxonomy): Bacteria > Verrucomicrobiota > Verrucomicrobiia > Limisphaerales > UBA9464 > UBA6176. Next base: position 19,145 of record CAYSGH010000074.1, read on the forward strand.
GGGCACATCCAGGCCATCGAGTTCGGACAGGGCAACGGCCTGGATGACGGTGAACCGCTTGCGTGCCCTGTCCTCGAGGTAGTGGCGGGACTCGGCGCGGTTGAGCCGGTGAAAGAGCTCCCATGCGGTGTCGCCCAGCCAAAAGAAGGGCCGCCCGGTGTCGTCCACGAGATGGCGGCCGTCCGCCGAGACCTGAAGGCGCGGCAGCGCGGGCGCGGCCGTGACCTTCGGATTGGAAAGCGCGGCGAGGAGGCCTGCGATGGCCACCCGAGCGACGGACAGGAGCTTGGGGCAAGGGCGGATGCGTGGGCGGCTCATGGCGTGGGGATGGGGGTTGGGGATGGATCACGGGGCGAGCGTTCAGGGCACCAGGGCGGTCGGTTCCACGAACACCACCCCGCGCGGCTGGCCCCGCGCGTCCACGCGAGCCTCGGCCCTGCCGGAGGCGGGCAGCCGTCCCTCGCCGACAACGGCGCCGGATCGTGGGTCGAAGACCTTGTAGGGACGCGGGACATCGGACGACACGAGGAAGAGGTTGCCGCCCTCGGGAAGGTACGCAACGAAGAGCTTGCCGGGGACGGCAAGCCCGCGTCGGCCGAGGATGTAGGTCCCGTTCGGATCCAGGTTGGCGAAGGGCAACCCGGCGAAGAGGAACGACGGAGGCGACCCCTTGCTCGAAACCTCGGGGTCCTCTGCGGCCGTCGTCGTGACCCGGCACCCCGGCCTGACGCAGGCCTCCCCTGTTCAGGTGGCCGCCCCGCAGGTTCCCGCCAGCCAACGGCGGCACGAGGCGATGGTGGCGTGGGGATCCGAGTGGACGATCCCGTGCCAACCCCGGGCAAGGGCTGCCTCGACGTTCTCGGGGCGGTCGTCGATGAAGAACAGCCCGGGGCCGGACAACCCTGACATGCGTTCGACGGCCTCGTAGATGGGGGCCTTGGGCTTCATGCAACCCACCTCATGGGACAGGACATGGCCGTTGAACAGCCGGTAGAACGGGTAGGAACGATCCACGTGCTCGGCGGCGATCTCGTTGGTGTTGGACAGGAGATACGCCGGCACACCCTCCGCACGCAGGGCGCCGAGGAAGTCGATCATCTCCGGCAGCGGGTGGAAGATGTCCGCGAAGAGCGCGCGGAACGTGGCGTCGTCGCCGCGGTATCCGGTGGCGGCGCGGAACTCGGAGACGAAGGAGGAGAAGGGAATCCGCCCGGACTCGAAGGCATGGAGGAGCGGGGATTGGTCGAGGGCGCTTTGGACGACGTCGGGTCCCACCTCGCAATGGGGAGCCAAGGCGCCTGCGGAGCGGCTGTAGGCGACGTGGATGAGCACCATGCCGAGGTCAAAGACGACGGCCTTGTGGGGCTTGGGGGACGGTGCGTGGGCGTTCATGACGGGGAAACGGGGCGTCGCCCTTCGAGGGCGCGGGCGAGGGTGAGGTCGTCGGCGTGTTCCAGGCCGGTTCCGGCGGGCAGGCCCTGGGCGATGCGGCTGACGCGGACGCCGTGCTCGTTGAGGCGGCGGGCGAGGTAGGTGGTGGTGGCTTCCCCCTCGACGTCGCTGCCAAGCGCGAGGATCACCTCGGCGATGTTCTCCGGCGCGAGGCGCGCCATCAGGGAATCGATGCGGAGGTCCTCGGGCCCGACGCCATCGAGGGGGCTGATGCGGCCGCCGAGCACGTGGTAACGGCCCTTGAAGGTGCTGGACTTCTCGATGTTGAGGACGTCGGTGGGGCGTTCGACGACGCAGAGGAGGCCATTGGCGCGGGCGGGCGCGGTGCAAAGGGGGCAGGGTTGCTGCGTGGCCAACGCGCCGCACGCGTTGCACGGGGCCACTTGGTCGCGCGCGGCACGCAGGGCGTCGGACAGGCCCTGGGCCACGGAGGGGTCCGCCTGGACGACGTGGAGGGCGATGCGCTCGGCGGAACGGGGGCCAATCCCGGGAAGGCGGCCGAGTGCGGCCGCCAAGGCGACGATGGGATCAGGAAGGGATGCCACGGCCTAGAAGAGCCCGGGCATGGAGAGGCCGCTGGTGACGGAGCCCATTTCCTTCTCGGAGACCTCCTTGGCCTGGCGGAGGGCGTCGTTCACGGCGGTGACCACGAGGTCTTCCAGGAAGGGGACGTCCTGGGGATTGACGGCGTCCGGCAGGATCTTGACGGAGACGATGGATTGGTCGCAGCGGGCCACGACCGTGACGGCTCCGCCGCCGGCCTTGCCCTCGACGGTCTTTTGGGCGAGGGCGGCCTGGACGGTGGCCATCTGTTGCTGCAGGCGCTGGGCCTGCTTCATGAGTTTTCCGATGCTCGACATGTTGCGGGGAGTGTGTGGAGGAGGACGGGCACTTCAAGCCTGCTCACGCCTCCGGGGCGCGCACCTCGACGATCTGGCCCTTGAACACGTCGAGGGCCATGCGGATGGCCGGGTCGTTGAGGAACTCGTCCTTGCTCAACAGGACCGGCGCACCGGAGCCGTTGGAGGGCGCCGGCGCGGGCACGCGGGGCTTCGTCGCTGCGGGCGAAGGCGCGGGAGCGTTGGCAACGTCCGGCGCGGCCGACCCGGCGGCGGGGGGTGCTGACGAGGAAGGTGCGGGCGCGATGCGAGGGCTCGCGGCGGGCATGAGGCCGGCACCGGACGGCCCGGGCGCCCCGGCAGGCGCTGCCTCGAAGGCCACGTCCAAGGCTTGGCCGGTAGCCGTCAGCAGCCGCGCCTTCAACGTCGCGATCGTCCGCGGCGTGTCGAGCATGTCGCCCTCGGGATGGCGAATCCGAAGGGTGCCGCGCTCCAACGAAACGGGCGAGCAATGCGCGAGGTTGGCACGCAGCAGGCCGTCGTCCGCGGCCAAGGCCCCCAGAAGCGCCTGCCAGACCTCGTTCAACGACGATGTGGATGGGGGCGCCGCGACGGATCGCGGCGGGGCGGGGGATGACAAGCTCCCGAGGGCCGGGGCCGGGGACGATGGAGCCGCCGGCGCGGACTGTGGCGCGGCAGGCTTGGCGGGCGCAGCCGGTGCAACGGGCGCCGGCATGGTGACGGCGACGGCCGGGGATGCCGGCGTGGCCGCGGACGCGGGCGAGGCGGATGCCGGGGGCAACCCTTCGCGGAGGGCCTTCAGTTGGCGGAGGACGGCGTCGATGCCGACGGCGCTGCGGGCTTGGATGGCCTTGAGGAGCGCGACTTCCAGGAAGATGCGCTTGGAGGCCGCGTCGCGCAGCCGTCCCTCGGCGGCCGAGAGCACGTCGAGGATCCGGGTGATGGCGTCGGCGTCGATGTCGGCGGCCTGGGCGGCGATGGACTCGATGTCGGCCTCGCTGGCCTCGATGAGGGAACGGTCGCCCTTGGAGACGACCCAGAGGAGCAGGTTGCGGAAATGGGAAAGAAGGTCGCCGAGGAGGCGGCCGAGGTCCTTGCCGCCGCGTGCGAGCCCGTCGAACTCGCGCAGGACGGCGGCCTTGTCGGTGTTGAGGATGGCCGTGGCGATCGCCCGAAGCTGGGCGCGCCCGGCGAGGCCGAACATGGAGAGCACGTCGGCCTCCACGAGGCGCTTGCCGCAGAAGCTGATGAGCTGGTCGAGGGTGGACTGGGCGTCGCGCATGCCGCCGTCGGCGCCGCGGGCGATGGCGTCGAGCGCGGCGGGCTCGGCCTCGACGCCCTCGGCGGCGGCGATGCGGGAGAGCTGGGCGACGATCAGGGCGGAGGGGATGCGGCGGAGGTCGAAGCGCTGGCAGCGGGAGAGGATGGTGG
>CAYSGH010000075.1:0-22250 GCA_964430505.1 uncultured Akkermansia sp.
GGAGGGCCCTTTCCTCGTTTTGAAATCCTCTTCGACTGCCGTTTCTAGGCTCACCACCCCCCGCTCGCCGCTCGCCGCTCACCGCTCACCGCTCGTCTCCACCCTCACGCGCCGGATGCGGCGCCGCTGGTACCACGCCACGCCCACGAGGTCGAAGAGGCCGCGCCCCAGCCGGTTCCACACGCCATACTTGCTGACGCCGGCGACGCGGGGCCGGTGACGGACCGGGACCTCGCGGCAACGGCTGCCATTGCCCGCCACGAGGATGGGCAGGAACCGATGCAGCCCGTTGAAGCAAAACACGCCGTCCAACGCCTCGCGCTTGAACGCCCGAAGCGCGCAGCCGGTGTCCGCAAAGTCATGTCCCAGCGCCGCCTTGCGCGCCCAACGCGCCACCCGTGACGACACCTTGCGCACCCAGTTGTCCTGGCGGGCCACCCGATGCCCGCAGACGAAGTCGAGGTCCGGCCCCAGCATCGCCAACATGCGCGGCAGCTCGGCCGGGTCGTTTTGCAGGTCGCCGTCCAAGGTGCACAACAGGCGTGCCCCCGTGCCCGTCAGGCCCGTCCACACGGCGGCGCTTTGGCCCCGGTTCTCGGCGTGTCGCAACCCACGGACGCGCCCGCCCGGGGACGCCGCCGCGCGCGCACACACCCGGTCCCAGGTCCCGTCCCGGCTCCCGTCGTCCACCAGCACGATCTCCCACGGCGCGGCCACGCCCGCGAACACGCGCTCCAGCTCGTCCACCAGCGGACCCACGTTGTCCGCCTCGTTGTACAGCGGCACCACGATCGCAATCTCAACCACCACGCCCCCAAGGCTATCGCGCCCCACCGCCGCCGGACACGACCAATCTTCCGCTCCTCGCCCCCGCCCCCCGACCCCCCGCTCCCCTCTTCCCGCTTCCCTCTTCCCTCTTCCCGCTCACCGCTCGCCGCTCGCCGCTCACCCGTCCCGCCCCGCGCCCCGAAGCCTCTGGCCAATCTCCGAGTGCAGCTCGACCACGCGGTCGCGCCACGCCGCCGCCACCTCCTTGCGTCCCCCCTCAAGGGTCGTGGCCTCCCCGAACCGCAGGTGCATGACCAGCCGCCGATGCGCCATCAGGCGCAGGAAATGGGTCCCAAAGGTCATGTCGCCCCAATACGCGGCGTCGATGCCGTCGCTCGCCTCCATGCGGATGGCGAACGGGGCCACCTTCCAACCCAGGTCCACGGCCGGCGCAAACAACGAGGCATGAAACGGAAGGACGTCGGCCCCGGAGCTGCTCGTGCCCTCGGGAAAAAAGACCACCGGCACGCCCGCCTGCGCCCGCTGCTTCATGTCCTCCACCACGTTCCCCACCGCCATGCGCCGGCTGCGATCCACGTAGATCGTGCCGCCCCGCGTGGCCAAGGACCCCAGCAACGGCCAGGCCGCCACCTCGGACTTCGCCACAAACGACACCGGGGCCACCGACCCCAGCCCCAGCACGTCGAGATACCCCAGGTGATTGCCCACCCATGCCGTCGCGTCGCCCGGATGGCCGCTCACCCGCACCTCGAGGCCCACGGCCCGCAGCGCCCCCGTCGCGTGCCGATGCAGCCAGCGCGCGCGGCTCGGGGCGTGCTCGCCCGGCCGGTCGATGCCCGCGCCCATGCACACGGCGGCGAAGGACCCCAGCCTCCTCGACCGCCTCCAACTGTTTCCAATGCTTGTCGTCATGTCGGGAACGCCGCGCTCAGCAAGCCCAGTTCACCCGGGAAGTGAATGGATCCTGACGAATCGCGACGGATTAGCACGCGGCAAACCGTGAATCTTTGCCCCAGCCGGCCAACCCATCGGCCAGCTCCCCCCGAAGGCCCGCCGACACTGCCGACTCGAAGATGCCCGACGCGCTACACGAACCACCCGGCGACGCAGGCCGTCATGTAGCACGCCAGCAGGCCGCCCACCATCGACCGCAGCCCCAGCCGCGCGAGGTCCGGCCTCCGCCCGGGCGCCATCCCGCCAATTCCCCCGATCTGCATCGCCACCGACCCAATGTTGGCGAACCCACACAGCGCGTAGGTGGCCAGCACCTTGGACCTTGGGTCCAGCGTCGCCGTCAGGTCGCGCAGGCGCAGGTACGCCACGAACTCGTTCAGCACGATGCGCTCGCCCAGGACCTCGCCCACGAGGCGGCAATCCTTCCACGGGATGCCCATCAGCCAGGCAAAGGGCGCGTTGACCCAGCCCAGCGCCTGTTGCAGCGGCGACTCCATCCGAACCCCCGCCCAGCCCAGGCCCGTGGACAACAGCCAGTTCGCCGCCGCAATCACCGCCGCGAACGCCACCAGCATCGCAATCACGTTCAACGACAGCTTCATCCCGTCCGCCGCCCCGTGGCACAACGCGTCCATCCCGTTCACCGTCTCGCGTTCCACCGCCGCCCGCGCGCCGCCCGCCGTCTCGGACACCTCCGTCTCCGGCACCATGACCTTCGCCACCAACAAGCCCGCCGGGGCCGACAACACCGACGCCGTCAGGAGATGCCCCGCCTCGATCCCGAACGACACGTAGGCCGCCAGCACGCCCCCGGCGATCGTCGCCATCCCGCCCACCATCATCGCAAACAGCTCCGACCGCGTCATGCGGGCGAGGTACGGCCGGATGAGCAAGGGGGCCTCCGTCTGGCCCATGAAGATGTTGGCCGCCGCCGACAACGTCTCGGACCCGCTGGTCCCCATCGCGCGCCGCATGCCCCAGGCCATGCCGCGCACCACCCATTGCAGGATGCCGTAGTGATACAGCAGCGACGACACGGCCGAGATCAGGATGATCGTCCCGGTCACCGTCACCGCGAGGATGACGCCCGTGCCGGGGCCCAGCTTGGACTCGATCAACGCCGGGTTTCCCAGCACGCCAAATGCCAGCTCGTTGCCCTTCCCTGCAAAGCCGATGAACCGCGACACCGCGTCCTGGAACCCGTCGAAGACCGCCCGGCCACCGTCCGTGCGCAGGATGAGGAACCCCAACGTGCCCTGGAGCGCCAGCCCCCACGCCACCACGCGCCACGGAAACCGCCCACGCCGCTCCGACATCACCCAAGCCAACCCAAGGAAGCACAACAACCCCAGCGCGCTGACCAGCTTCGGATGCACGCCCCACCCTACCCCGCCCCTCGCCCCGGCGTGAAGCCGGCACTCTTGGGCGCTCAATAAACCTGAAATCGGCAGTCAATGAGGGTGCCAAAACGAGTAAACGCCCTTCTCATCGGGTCGGATGGGCTCATGGACAGGAACCCAGGGGCTCACCCTGCGGGTGAGGTCGAGGTAGGCCCGGTTCGGCTGTAGGCCGGGTCCCCTGACCCGGCGCACCGGGCACGAGGCATCGCCACCGCCGCGTGAGGGCACGCGGGCTACAGACGGACCCACTGCCGTTTCTAGGATAAACGAACCCATGTCTCAGGGCGCGGGTCCTCACCCCGTTGCGATGCCGAGGACCGAACGACGGCCAGGGCTGGCGTGGCTAGGCCCCATGACGCCTGGGCCTGCCGCTGGCCGACCTGACCGTCGGCGACGCCCGGGAAAGCCGGGATCCGAGGTATCCCGCAGCGTCCGCAGCCCCCTTGGTGTCAGGGCGCCGAAATCAGACGAGGCCAAACTCCACGCCGGGGGACCCGACGCCTTCGGAGCCCGTCGCACGCTGTCCTATAAACCCCAAGCCCCCACCCCATCTCGCAGGGGACGTGGCACGCACAGCGAGGGCTTGCCTCCCGCCGTTGCGATCCCAGACGCGGATCTCAAGGCCGTCGCGGCGGGGGTTGGCGAAGACAAACAGATGACCCGAAAGCGTTTCGAGCTCGAGGGAGTTGCGGATGACGCCGGCGAGGGTGTCGAAGGACTTGCGGAGGTCGGTAGCCCCCCCGTGGCAAGGACGACGCGGGCGTGGCCGAGGAAGCTGAATCGGCGGAGAAGGTTGATGATTGGGGCAAGGCTTTGGGCATCGACCCCCACGGGGAAGCGCGGCCGCCATCCCGTGGGGTGGATGGGATCGGCGGTCGAGGCATGGGGTCACGCGACCTCGGGCTGCCGCTTGCTTCGACAACACCCAGCGGATCCACAGCGCCTTGGGCGACCTCTCCCCCGCCCAGTTCGAGCACCCATCCTCACCGAAAACCACCCCATTTTACTGTCCAGTCTTTCGACGCAAGCCCAACCATCGCGCGGCCATTGCATGTGGAACGATGCCTTCTCCGCCGTCGCCGCGAACCTCTTGTCACCGGCCGTGTTGTTCTTTGCGCTGGGGATCGTGGCGACGCTGGTGCGCAGCGACCTGCGCTTCCCCGAGCCCCTTTACGTGGGCCTGACGATCTACCTTCTGGTTGCGATTGGATTCAAAGGGGGCGTGGCCCTGTCCGTGGCGGGCCTGGGAACGGTGTGGTTGCCCGGCTTGTGCGCCATGCTGCTGGGCGCGTGCATCCCGCTGTGGACCTACCCCGTCCTGCGGTTCGTCGGGCGGCTGCCCGCCGTCGATGCCGCCGCCATCAGCGCCCACTACGGCTCGGTCAGCGCCGTGACCTTCATTGCCGCCACGAACTACCTGCGCGCCGTGCAGGTGCCCTTCCCGGACTACGCCTCGGCCTTCCTCGCCGTCATGGAAGCCCCCGCCATCCTCATGGGCGTGGTCCTGGGCAAGGTCGGTGGTCCACGCGTCGGGGGGCTCGGGTCGGTGGTCCGCCGGGGCGTGCATGAGGCGGTGACGGGACGCTCGGTGCTCCTGCTGGTGGGCGCGCTCGCGGTCGGGTGGGCCAGCGGGAAGAAGGGGGGCGAATCCACCGCGGGATTCTTCGTGGCCCCGTTCCAAGGCGTCCTGGCGCTGTTCCTCCTGGAGATGGGGATGGTGGCGGCGAGGCGCTTCGGAGACCTGTGGCGCATCGGGCCGTTCCTGCTGGTGTTTGGAGTGGTCGCACCCGTTCTCAATGGAGCGGCGGGGGCGTGGATTGGAGGCCGCCTGGGAATGGGAGCCGGTGGTGCCATGCTGATGGCCACGCTGGCCGCGTCGGCCTCCTACATCGCCGCGCCCGCCGCCATGCGCCTCTCGTTGCCGGAGGCCAACCCCACGCTGTACCTCACGTCGGCCCTCGGCATCACCTTCCCGTTCAACATCACCCTCGGCCTCCCGCTCTACCTCGAGCTGGCGCGCAAGGCCGCCCAAGACCTGCCATGACCACCCATCCCATGAAGAAGCTCACCATCGTCTGCGAGGCCTTGGCCCGGGACCCCGTCCTGTCGTTGCTCCAAGCAGCAGGGGCGCATGGCTGGACGCTGTGGGAGGTGGAAGGCTCCGGCAGCCAGGGAGCGCGTACGGCGGACATCCCCGAGTTCGCCAACATCCAGGTCGAGGTCATCCTCCAGCCCGAGGCCTCCGACGCGTTGCTGGGACGACTTTCGCGCGAGCTGTTCCCGCTCTTCGCCATGGTCGCGTACGAGTCCGATGTCCGCGTGCTCCGGCCGACGAAGTTCTAGGCGACCCGTTTTCGCGGGCAGGCTGGTGGGCGAGGAGGGATTCGAACCCCCGACCAACTGCGTGTAAGGCAGCTGCGCTAACCGCTGCGCCACTCGCCCCCGAGCCAGTGTCCTTGCCCTACCATTCGCACCGGGCCTTGGCGAACGGAAACTCCCCTGCCCACCCACGACCCGCATCCCCAGCTACACCCGCACGTCCGGCGTCGCGTACACCACGCGGTTCCCCACCCGGATTTCCACCGGCACGAGATAGCGCGCCACCACCTCCAGGTCCGGCGTCAGGCCCAGCCCGGCCCCGTCGGGCAGCCGCACCTCGCCCCGCGCATCCGGCGTGATCGATCCGCGCGTCAGCGCACGCGCCAGGTCGCTGCACTCCGTGGGAAACTCGCACCATCGCGACGACGCCATCCCGGCATACGGTTGCAACGAGGCGCTCAAGGCCAGTGGCGTCGTAAACGTGTGGTTGACGTACTGCACCCCGGCGCGAGCCGCGTGCAGGGCCACCTCGTGCGCCGACGTGATCCCGCCCACCCGCCCGGCGTCCACCTGCACGTACCCCACGCCCCCAAAGTCCACCAGGTTGCGTGCCATGAACGGGTCGTGGGCGCCCTCGCCGCCTGCCATGCGCAACGTGCCCCGCACCCGGCGCCCCAGCTCGCGATACGCATGCAACGCCCCCGAAACAAACGGCTCCTCCAGCCACGTCGCCCCGCATTCCTCCAGCACGGGCAACCGCGTCGCCGCGCGCTCCACGTCCTCGCCCCACACCGTGCCCGCATCCACCAGCAGCAAAACCCCGTCGCCCAACCCCGCTCGCGCCTCGCGCACGTGCGCCTCGTCCATCGCAAGGTCCTGCCCGAACGGGCCCCACCCAAACTTGGCCGCCTGGAACCCCGCCGCCCGCACCCGCCGCGCCTTCGCTCCCGTCTCGGCCGGCGTGTCCCCAAACAACTGCGACGCATACGCCACCTTCGGGAAGGACTCCCCCCATCCCAGCAGGCTCCACACCGGCTCGCCCGTCCGTCGTCCCAGCAGGTCCCACAACGCCATGTCCACCCCCGACAACGTGTGGTCCGCCTGCAACAGGTCGAAGCTGTTCCGCCGCACCTCCCGGTTCAGCCGCCGAATGTCGTCGGGAGCCTCCACCCGTTGCCCGACGATGGAGTGCGACACCGGCTTGCAGGCGCTGTGGGACATGGGGCAGCACCACGCTGCAATGGATGGCAACGGCGCGGCCTCGCACTCGCCCCAGCCCTCGTGCCCGTCGTCCGACCGCACCCGCACCAGCAAGGCGTCCTGGCTGCCGTCGCCGATGTCCCGGACCTCGGGCATCGAAAGGTAAAAAAATCAACGACCTCAATCTTCATGGCTTCAACGAAGGCGCTGCATTCGTGCCCCGTGATCCGGCGCCCTCGCGGGATCTCGAATCAACGTCGGGCCGCGCCGCACCCGCGTCCGCGGCCGACGCCACCCGCGCCTCGGGCGTCTTCCCCGTCGGGTTCGCGTCGAGCGTGCCACGCACCTTTCCATCGGCGGCGTCCCACACCCGCACCACCCCCGAGAAATCCCCGGCAACGACGCGGGGCGGGTCGTCGGTCACGGCCACCGCCAGCCCGATGTCGGGCAGCGTCCCCAGCTCGCGGACCTTCTTGCCGGACACGTCCCACCACGCCGCCTTCTTGTCCCGGCCGACCGTGGCGAGGTGGCCGTCGTGCGCGAACGCGACGGACTCGACGCCTCGTGCATGCGCCGTCCACTTGCGAACGAGCGACAACGACTCGGCCTCCCAAAGCCAGACCTGGCCGTCCTCGCTTGCGGCCGCCAGCACGTTGGAGTCATCCCGCCACGCCAACGCCGAGATGCGCCGCGGGTTGGTCATGCGCAGCTCGCCGTAGGGGTTGCCGCTGGCGGCCTCCCAGAGGTGCAGCCCACCCGCCCGGTCCGCCGTCGCCAGCAACACGCCGTCCGGGCTGTAGGCCACGGCGGTGACCCAGTCCGTGTGCTTGCGGATCACGTTGACCACCGTTCCCGTGCCCACGTCCAGGATTCGCACCGCCCGCAAGGCCCCGCCCAACGCCACGCGCGACTGGTCCGGCGACACGTCCGCCGCAAGCACCGAGTCCAGCTCGCTCCCAACCGTGGCCAGCCGCCGGCCCGTGGCCACGTCGTGCAAGCCCACCACGCCCAGCTTCGCCCCCACGCCGCCGCCCACCATCAGCAGCCGGCCCGAGGCGCTGAACCGCACGACGTACGGGAAGCCCTCCGGGAACGGCAACGCCCCCGCCAACGCCAGCGTGTCGGCATGATACAGGAGCACCTGTCGTTGGCCCGTGACCGCAATGAGCGGAGCCCACGGGCTCGCGGCGATCGACGCGACCGCGCCCGGCCTCGGGGCCGGCGCCAACGGCTCCATGGGAAACCCCTCGCCCGGCATCGGAGGCATTCCCGGCGGACGTCCCTTGCCCACGGGCCGAACCTCCACCTCGGCCTTGGGCTGGCTCGCGGCCGCCGCCTTCGACCCTCGATTCTCCAGCAAGCCGCCCTCGATCCATCGCCTCAGGACCGCCAGGTCGGCGTCGCCCAGCTTCGAGCCCTTGGGCGGCATGTGGGGCTCGTCCGCGTGGGTGACCAGTCGCCAGAGGAGGCTGCCCGACGCGTCCCCCGCCACGACCGCCTTGCCGCTCCCGCCACCGGCCATCAACGCGTCGTAGGACGACGCATCGAAGTCGGCCTTCTTCTTGTCCGCGTTGTGGCAGTTCAGGCACGCGTTGCGCAGGACGGGCACGACGTGGTCGTCATACGTGATCGGGTCCGCGCCCAGGGCCGGAACCGCCGACGCCACGAGCACCGCGCACGCCCAAGGGGCCGCCGCGAGGCCCGCACGTCGGACGTGGGCCGGCGAGGTCGCGTGCATAGGCAAGTTGGGGAGCGGCGGCGTCATCAGGGCGCGCGTTCAGTGGTTGAAGACGAACTCCTTGGAGTTGAGCAGGGACCAGAACACGTCCTCGAGGGCCTCGCGCGGCTTGTCCTGGGGCACGCGGGCGAGGAGGTCCTCCAGCTCGCGGGCCGTGGGCTTGCGGCTCAGGCAACGGAGGTAGAGGTCCTCGATGACCTCGGACGGACGGCGGCCGGCCTTGAGCGCCGTCGCCACCACGCCGCCGTCGGGGATGCGCTGGTTGGTGGCGTCGCCCATCAACAGGTGCAGCGCCTGGGAGAGGTTCGGCTCCATCTTCACCTCGCACGAGCAAACGGACTCGCGCTTGGCCCGCCCGAAGGTCGTGAGGAAGTAGGTCTCCACGTTGCCATCGGCGATCTGGACGGCCCGCGCGCCCAACGGCAGCCCCGGGAACTTGTTCCGGGTTCCCGTCACCTGCGAGATGGCGTCCAGGAGCACCTCCGCGCGGATGCGGCGGACCAGCGCATGGGACGCGTTGCGGGAGTCGCCCTCGTTGGACTCGTTGGAACGCGTGGAACGTTGGTACGCGCGCGAGTTGCAGATGTCGGCCACCAGCGCCCGGAGGTTGTAGCCGGACTCGGTGAAGCGCCGCGCCAACGCATCCAGCAGCTCGGGGTTGGACGCCGGGTTGCTCACGCGCACGTCATCGACCGGCTCGACGATCCCGGCGCCCATGAAGTGGGCCCAGACGCGGTTGACGACGTTGCGCGCAAACCACGGGTTGCCGGGCGAGGCCAGCCACTCGGCCACGACCGCGCGACGGTCCTTGCCCGTCACGTCCGGCACGGCGTCGCCCAGGAACTTGGGGGCCATCGCGCGTCCGCCCACGGGATGCTTCACGTCGCCCGACCCGGCGTTGAAGACGATGCGCTCGCGCGGGTCCTGCGCGGCCTTGCGGCCCACCTGCCCGAAGAACGCCGCGAACCCGTAGTAATCATCCATCGTCCACCGGTCGAACGGGTGGTTGTGGCACTGCGCGCATTGGAGGCGCATCCCCATGAAGGCCTGCGCGACGTTCTCGCTCAGCTTCAGCGTGTCCTGCTCGACCTGGTAGAAGTTGCTGGCCGGGTTGGCGAACGTGCCGCCCGTGGCCGACAGCAGGTCGCGCACGATGCGGTCGATGGGGTCCCCGGCCTCGAGCCGTTGGCTGAGCCAGTTGAAGTACAGCAGGGCCGCCTTTTGGCTCATCTGTTGGTTGCCGTCGCTGCGGATGCGCAGCAGCTCCGCCAACTGCATCGTCCACAGCTCCACGAACTCCTTGCGCCCCACCAGCTCGGCCACCAGCCGCGCCCGCTTGTCCGGGGCCGCATCCGCCAGGAAACGCTCCGTGTCCGCCCGCGTCGGCAGCAGTCCCACCACGTCGAGGTGCACCCTGCGGACGAACTCCTCGTCCGTGCACAACCCCGACGGCAGGATCCGGAGCTTGCGCAGCTTGTCGTGCACCCACCGGTCGATCTCGCCCGCCTCCGGCTCCTGGGGCCACTCATACCGCAGGCCCTTCGGGATCACGATCGCCTGAGCCCCCACGGTGAACGTGGCAAACCGGGCCATCACGAAGGCCTCGCCCCGGCGCCCTGCCGTCACCACGCCATCCGGCCCCATCCGCGCCGACACGTCGTTGTTCGAGAGGAACAGGCACAGCCGGGTCACGTCCCGCGTCGTGCCATCCGAATAGGTGGCCACGACGGTCATCCGGTGCGTGGTCCCCTCGCCCTCCAGCACGAGCTGGCGCGGCAGGATCTCCATCGACACCGGCGAGGGCAGGTCCTTCGGGTCGTCCGGCGCGTTCGCGGCAAGCCAGCGCACCAGCGTCTCGCATTCCTCCGAGTGCTCGCCGAACCGCTCGCCGCCGGCATGAGGCACCTTCCCCGCCCCCTTGAGCACCAGCAACGACTCCCGGGGCAACGCCAGGTTCACCCGGCGAGTCGCCATCTCCCGCGTGATCCGCTCGTGATCGCCGGCCGGGTCGTACCCGAACAACGACAGGCGAAACCCGTCCCGACCCCGCGCCGCGCCATGGCACGCCCCTCCGTTGCAACCGGCCCGCATGAACACCGGCATCACGTCGTTGCGGAAGCTCACCCCGCGGGCTGTCGTCGCGTTCGTCACGGTTACCGGCACCCGCACCTCGCGGCCCGCATAGCGAACGCGCAGCTCGCCATGGCCATCCGCCGCCGGCACCAGGGATCCTGCATCCCACCGCGCCGGCGTGGACGCGGCCCCACCCGACTCCCAACGGAACGACGCCCGGCCCGTGACGTCCCGCGTCACGCCGTTCTCCAGCGTCGCCTGCACCACCAACGCCTGCCGGTCCGCCGCGTGCCAAAGGCCCACGCGCGCCGGGAACACCTCCAGCTTGGCCACGCGCCGGCCCGGGCCCGGGAACCACTCGTCCCGGAACCGATATCCGGCCAGCCCCAGGGCCACGACGGCCCCGAGCCCAAGGCCCAGTGCCAGTCCCTTCGCCAACGCCACCCAACGCGCCGCAGACGGGTTCACTTGCCCTCCTTCCCGGCCCCGGCCGCCTCCGCGCGCAGCTTCTCCAGGCGCGACAACGGGCGCGCCACGGGCTCGTTCGTCGCCGCCTTCACGGACGTCGGCGCGGCCGCCACCTCCGCCGCCTTGCCCGGCTTGGGCTTCGCCGGCGCATCGATCCGCAACACGCCGCCGCCGCCCACCGCGTGCACGATGGGCCCGCCCTTGCCCGGCACCGTGACCTGACAGAACAGGCCCTTGTGCTGGCCCACCGGAGCGTCCGCCGCCACCACCGCGTGGAACACGACCTCCTTGGCGTCCCGCGTGATGACCAATGGGTTCTTCTCCAACGTCACCTTGGGCGGCAACCCCGCCATCCAGACCGTCGCCTCGCCCTCGAACGGCACGAGTTGCTCCACCTTGCACGGGATCGCCACCGGACGCCCTTGCTCTCCCGCCGCCATGGGAATGCGCATCGCGAGGTAGGGCGGCGCGACTTGCAACGGCACCGGACCCGAGGACGTCCACACCTTGCCCTTCGCGCCGTCCGCCTCCGCCAGCAACGCCACCGTCCACGAACGCAGCGCCGCGTCGCCGCTCGCGTTGAGCGGGTACACCGCCTCGGATTGGCCCTCCGCGACCGTGATCGCGTCCTGCGACCCGACGCCCGGCGGGTTCCACATCATCCGCAGCTTCACCGGCCCCTTGAACGAGCCGTGGCGCTCGACGCGCACGCGCAGGCCCAGGCTGCCCGACCGGACCATCGGCGCCGCGGGCGGCTCCACATGCACGGCATACGGCGCGGGCTCGGTCACGGCCACCACCAGCCGATCCACCGTCTTCTGGAAGTACACCGTGTTGTTCGGAGGTCCCTGCACCAGCTCCAGCACCTGCTCGAACCGGCCCACGGCCGATGCGTTCGTCCCCTCGAAGGCCGTCAACGGAACCAACGCCGCGCCCGTCGGCGCATCGCCCGCCGCCTCGAACACCAACACCGCCTCCGCCGCGCCCTTCGTGACCGGGGCCGCGAACATCCGCACCCCCGACGGCAACCCCGGGGCCTCCAGCCTCAGGTCCCCCGTCACCCCCTTGCGCGTCACCCGAACGCGCGTCGCGACCCGTCCGCCTCGCGGCACGCTCACCGTGTTGCGTTCCTGGCTGTTGCGCACGAACTCCGGCAACGCCAGCACCACCTCCCGCTCCATGGGCCGGAACTCCACGCGGTACACGTGCAACGGCCCGCCGCCCCGCAGGTGGTCCCGCACCGACACCAGGAACTCCCCGTCCCTCGGCGCCGTCCACTCGATGCGCGCGTCCGGCCCGCCCGAGTCGTCGTTCTCCGAGAGCTTCTTGCCGTCGAGGTCGCGGATCGCCAGCACGGCATCCAGCGGCGACTGCACTGCCCGCGCCAGGCAGTGGACATCGAACTTCTCGTCCTTGCGCGCCTTGAAGCGGAAGTAGTCCACGTCGCCGGGCTTGCCGATCACGCCATGGAACGCCACGGGCAACTCCCCCGCGTAGGCCGTGGCCTTGGGGGCCGTGTCATTCGGCTCCAGCTCCGCGAAGCTGCCGAACGCCGACACCCGCAAGCGATGCGGCGTCGGCGCCGGCTGGCCACGGTCCTCCGGCCAATACAGGAACTCTCCCGAGCCCGCCGACGGCAACGTGACCGTGCGCTCGATGTCCCCCATCGGATCGCCGAGAAACCGCACGTCCAACGTTTCGCCCGCCCTGCCCCCCGGCGGCCATGCCACCCACGGGCGCGGCCCCTCCGTCACATGCAACGCGTACCGGCTGCGGTCCGACCCCGCGAAGCTGCTCTCGCGCACCGCCAGCACGTAGGGGCCGTCCTCCGAGGGCACGAACGACACCGCCGGGTCCTGCAACGCCCATGCCGAGTCGTCGCGCGACGCCACCTCGAACCGCCGGCGGTCCAGCACGCTCAGGTGGCAATCCACCAGCGCCGCCCCCAGCCGCATCCCCTCCACCTCCGCCGTGATGCGCCGGCCCTTGCGGCCCTGGACCACGTAGTAGTCCACGTCCTCGCTGCCGGCGACGCCCAGGATCGTCGTGTTGATCAAGACCGGCTGCGGCGACGCGAGGTCGTTGTTGGGCTCCTTCTCGTCCTGCGTGGGCCATGCCCCCACCGAGATCAGCCGCGCCTCCGTCACGCCACCGGCCGTTCGTACCCGCACGACATGGCCGCCGAGACGCGCGTCCGGGGCCACCCGCACACGGGCCTTGAACTGCTTCGCGTCCTTCGCCGACCGCGACACCACGGTGAAGCCCGGCTCGTGGAACAGGAGGTCCTGGGCGTCGTCCATCCGCTCGCCCTTGAACACCACATCCGTCTCCACCCCGCGCTGGATCAATCGCGGCGAAAGCGAGGTCAACGCCGGCGACGCACCCCATGCCGCCGTCGCCCCGAGCCACAGCAACGCCACGACCGCGGCCGGGCTGAACCCGCCGACCTCCCGCATGCGCGTCGACGAACCCTTTCGATGCCCGTTCATGCGTCGAGTGCCAGGTGGCCGCGCCGACTAGCCCACGAGGTCCTTGAGCACCTCGCCGTCGTCCACGATCTCGATCGGCCGGTTGCCCGGGGCCATCAGCTCCTTGTCCGCCACGATCCCCACCTGGTGGTAGATCGTCGTCGCCAGGTCCTGCACCGACACCGGCTTGTCGTCCGGCTCGGACGCTGTGGCGTCGGACGCGCCGTGCACCACGCCCCGACGGACGCCGCCGCCCGCCATCGCCACGGAGAACACCTTGGGCCAATGGTCGCGCCCGGCCGTCGCGTTGATCTTCGGCGTCCGCCCGAACTCGCTGCTCACCACCACCAGCGTGGAATCCAGCAGGCCGCGTTGGTCGAGGTCTTCGATCAACGCCGCGAACGCCTGGTCGAACTTGGGCAACTGGTCGCCGATCCCCGACGCGATGTTGTCGTGGTGATCCCATCCGCCGTAGGTCAGCGACACCATCCGCACGCCCGCCTCCACGAGGCGCCGCGCCAGCAGCATCCGCATCCCCGCCGCGTTCCGCCCGTAGGCGTCCTTGCGCGCGTCCGTCTCCGACGCCAGGTCGAACGCCTCGCGCGCCTCGCGCGACGAGATCAGCGCGTACGCCCGTTGGTAGAACGAGTCCATGGCGTCCAGGGCGTCGGAGCGTTCCAACGCCCGGAAGTGGGCGTCCACGGCCGCGAGCATCGACTTGCGCTTCTCGAAACGTTCCACGGTCATCCCGCCCGGCATCACAAGGTCCCGCACCTTGAAGTTCTTGTCGGCGGGGTCCGACCCCACGGCGAACGGCCCATGGGAGGAGCTGAGGTAGCCGCTGCCGGCGTATTCATTGGGCACGCCCGGGATGCACACATAGGGCGGGAGGTTCCGGCGCGGCCCCAGCTCGTGCGAGATGACGGACCCGAACGACGGATACTGGAGGGCCGGGCTGGGACGGTACCCGGTGAACATGTTGTGCGTCCCGCGCTCATGGGCGGCCTCGCCATGCGTCATGGACCGGATGATGGCCAGCTTGTCCGCCACGGCGGCCGTCTTGGCCAGGTGTTGCCCAAACAACACGCCGTCCAGCCTCGTCTTCACCGTGCCCAAGGGCCCGCGGTATTCGACCGGCGCATGGGGCTTGGGGTCAAAGCTCTCCTGCTGCGCAAGGCCGCCGGGCAGGAAGATGTGGATGACGCTCTGGGCCTTGCCCTCCTTGCTCTCGTACTGCTTGGCCTCGGCGCGGGCCTGCTGGCGAAACACGTCCCCCAACGTCACGCCCAGCCCCGCCAAGGCCCCCACCTGAAGAAACCCGCGCCGCGCCCAGCCGTGCGCCCGAAGCCATCGCCCATGCTCCTCGGAATGATGCCGCTCGTTCATAGCCCGTTTCCTGCAAGTGCCTGCTTCCCCAACCCACCGCCGCGCCCGTGGACGGAGGATCGGGAATGCGAGCCCCTTGCTACCCGCAAGAACCGCGCCATGCCACGGCGAAATCCATGCACCCGTCACGAACCGACGGCCGGCGTCGCATCACAACGACAGGAGGGGGCCATCGCAGCACGGGCTCGCCGCCAACGTGAGTTCCATCACGGCGCCACGTGGCGCTTCCGACATCGCCCCCCCCAGGCAGGAGGGCATGCCAGCCGCCGGATCCCCGCCGGGAGGACGCGCGACCGACCCCGGCCCACGCCATGCCACGGGCGCGATGGCGGGCGGCATGGAAGGCAGGCCCGGTGCGGGGATGGGGGTTGGAAACTCGGTGGTTTCCCCCGGGACGGGACTTGGGTAGGAACGGGAGGACAACGCGCTGACATGGACATCGTCTTCAATTGCCCGCATTGCCAGGTGGAACTCGAGGTGGAGGCCGACGCGGCCGGCGAGTCCATCGATTGCCCCGAGTGCAAGAGGCCCATCGAGATTCCCAACGCGCCCGGCGCGGGCTCCACGGGTGCACCCACGCCTCCCCCGCCCCCGCCGCCCCCGGGCCGTGCGATCCCGGCAACGGCCGCAACGCCCGAGAAGAAGTTTGCCGTGCCCACGAGCAACAAGCCGGTGGAGCCGCTCATCCAGAAGGCCAAGCCCTCGCTCCAGGCCCAGGCCAAGGCCGATGGCAAGAAGCTCCTCCGCCTCAAGACCCTGCGTCACTCCGACTGCAAGGAGGTGGGCAAGGACCGCTTCGACGACATCGTCAGCGACTTCCTCAACGCCGTGGGCGAGGAAAACATCATCAGCATCACGCCGATCAACTACAGCTACGTGGAGATGGGCACGCAGAAGCTGGTGACGGACTTCGGAATGGCCATCGTGTACAAGGAATAGCGGCGGGAACCGGCCCACGAACCGTGGGCGCGTCAGAGGAGCCGGGCCTGGGAGGCCTGGGCGGATGCACCCGGGGCAACGCCCAATCGCTTGAAGGCCAGCTCGGTGGCCACCCGGCCCTGCGGGGTCCGGTTCAGGTACCCCTCCATGATCAGGTAGGGCTCGTACACCTCCTCGATCGTGTCGGGCTCCTCGCCCACGGCGACCGCCATCGAGTTCACCCCGACCGGGCCGCCCCCGAACTTCAGCACGACGGCCTCCAGGATGCGCTTGTCCATCTCGTCGAGGCCGTTCTGGTCAATCTCCAGCATGGCCAGGGCACGGTCCGCGATCGCCTCGGTGATGCGCCCGTCGCCGCGGACCTGCGCGAAGTCGCGCACGCGCCGGAGGAGGTTGTTGGCGATGCGTGGGGTGCCCCGGCTGCGCCGCGCGATCTCGTGGGCGCCGCCGTGCTCGATCTGCACGCCGAGCAGCCCGGCGCTGCGCGTCACGATGCCGGTAAGCTGCTCGGCGTTGTAGTAGTCGAGCCGCTCCCGGATCCCGAAGCGGGTCAGCAACGGGGCGCTGAGGAGGCCGGAACGCGTCGTGGCCCCCACGAGGGTGAACCGCGGGATCGTGAGCTGCACCGAGCGCGCGTTGGGGCCCTGGTCGATGATGATGTCGATGCGGAAGTCCTCCATGGCCGAGTAGAGGTACTCCTCGACGGTCTTCTGCAACCGGTGGATTTCGTCGATGAAGAGGATGTCACCGGCCTCGAGGTTGGTGAGGAGCCCGGCGAGGTCGGAGGCCTTCTCGATGGTGGGGCCGCTGGTGGCGCGCATCTGGGCGTCCATGGCCTTCGCCAGGATGTTGGCCAACGTCGTCTTGCCGAGGCCGGGCGGGCCGCTGAGCAGGACATGGTCGAGGGCCTCCCCACGCTGCCGCGCCGCCGCCACGGCGATTTCCAGCCGCTCCTTCACCTTGGGTTGGCCCGTGAAGTCCGCAAACAACCCCGGCCGCAGCGTCTTCTCCAACACCACATCCGGCCGGTTCAAGGTTTCAACTGGTCGCTCCGCCATCGGCCGGACGATGCCGGACGCCGCGCGTGCCGCCAACAAGGTAAACCCGCTGGGCATGGCCCGCCGGGAGGACAGCCCAGAAAGAATGACCTTTACCGAACGAATCCCCGTGGGGTAGGCACGGCGCCATGAAGCGCCTCCTTCCCCTGGTCGCCTGGCTGCTCGTGGCCCATGCCGCGTTCGCCGAGGTCACGTTGTCGTCCGTGCATCCATCCTGGACTCCCCTGAACAAGGCCGGCATCGGGACCGCCTACGTGGACATCAAGCTCAAGCCCGGCACCCAGCCGGCCAACGCCAGCTTCGCCGTGGAGGCCCGCTCGGACTCGCCGCGCTTCACCCTCTCCACCACAAAATTGACGCTGGGTCGCACCGGGTCCGCCCGCCTCGCCATCCGCTCCACCGGCGCCACCAACGTCCTCGTGCGGCTGCGCGAACTGACGTCCGGCGGGCAAACGCTGGAAGCCTCCGTGAACTTCTACGGCGCCTTGACCCTCGCCGTCTCCACCAACTCCATCACCCTCGACGACACCCTGCGGATCCAGGTGTACGGGGCCGTGCCGCCCTGCACGATCACGGCCACGCCGTCGGACCTCCTCGACATTCGCCCGGACGGCACCGCCGTGGCCCGGGGCGCCCGGTCGGGCGTGGCCATGCTGATGGTGACGGATGCCAGGAGACGGAAGTCGGTGGGTTCCTACGTGCAGGTCCGCGTGCCCGTCCAACCCTCCCTCGATGCCGCGAGCTGGAAGATCAAGTATGGCGTGGGTCATCCGCCAACCCCCTCCCGCCTCACCAACGCCCCCGGCTGGTTCTTCGACTTCCCCAAGCTGCCCCAAGGCCGGATCGGCTACGTGACGCAGGAGGTCGGGGGCTCCTACCTCCGCGGGAGCGCCTTGCAGATGCGCTTCACCGTCGTGGCCGACCCGGGCGTCGTCTTCGACCATCGCACCGCGCCCAACAACACCTCGGACTTTCCGGCCCACGTGCGCTTCTACCTCCAGCGTGGATCCTTCTCGAACGAGGCGAATTCCCGGTGGTGGTCCAACCCGATCGCCGTGCAGATCGCCCCGGGCGATGCCGTGCTACGCGTGCCGCTGGACCCGTCCCAGTGGTCCAACCTTTGGGCGGCCAGGGGGGACGCGGACGAGGCGACCTCGGCGGCATTCCGGCACACCCTGGAAAACCTGAGCGAGGTGGGCTTCACGATGGGCGGCGGATTCTTCTACGGCCATGGCGTCCGCGTGGGTGGCGGCAACGCGCGGTTCATCCTCACCGGCATGGAGGTGGTTCCCTGAGCCGGCGGCGGGCTGCCCCGGCCCGGCTTGCGGTCCCGGCAGCCCCCAGCGCGGCCTCGCGCCGGACAAGGGCGTCCCGCAAGGGAGGCCTTTCCAAGTCCTCGCCGTCTTCATCGGGTGAACCGAGAAACGGCAGTTGGGCAGTCTGTAGGCCGCGTGCCCTCACGCGGCGATGGCGATGCCGCATGCCCGGTGCGCCGGGTCAGGGGACCCGGCCTACAGCCGCGTCGAGCCCAACACGACCTCACTCGCAGGGTGAGCCCTTGGGTTCCTGCCCGTGAGCCCATCCTCCCGGATGGGAGGGCCCTTTCCGCGTTTTGAAATCCTCTTCGACTGCCGTTTCTAGGGTGAGCCGTCCCGAGTGGCGTCCCGGCCTTGGCTGGCCATGTCTTCGCCACGTGGGGCGCGGGGGATGTTACTCCGTGCTGGGTGCGCGCAAACGTCCCTCCCCCGAAGGCAGGGCTGCGAACCGAAACCAACCTGCGGCCCCACCCAACGGTCGCCCTCTGATGCAGCCGCAGGCCAACGGGTCTCCCAACGGGTTCAGTCTTGGACCCAGCCCATGCGCCCAGGAACCGGCCCTCCATCGCCGAGGGGGCACGATGGATCGCAGGAGCCCCCCACCCCGAGGCTTGCCATTCACGCCGAACACCGTCAGGCCCATCGGGTCATCCAGCAGGAAGGACAGCAGCATGAGAACGAATGTCATGGGTTGGGTCGGGGCATGGGGGCGGGGTTGCATCCGGTGGTGCATCGCCGCGTCCCTGCTGGCGCGGGCTGCGGTGTTGGACTCGCCCCAGTTGCTGACGAACGGCTGGGTGCGTCTCTCCGGCGATGGGGCCACCAACCGCGTCCACCGCCTGGAGGTCACCACCAACCTGACCACGTGGACCGAACGCGCCGCCTTGCATCATGCAGGCTGGACCTTCACCGAGTCCGACGTGTCCCCCCACGCCGCCTTCTATCGCGTCCGCAACACCGCGCTCGCGGCCTCGGACGACGGCAAGAACGGCATCCGGCTCCCGGACGACCCGTTCATCAACGAGCCGCCGGACCCGTTCTCCCTCTCGCCGGGCGTGCGCTGGGTGAAGTTCCTGTTCCGGGTGTCGGACCCGGGCCGCGTCTGGTTCCAGGACAGCGGCCGGCGTCTCTACCACTACGACTGGGCGGCGCTTCGGTTGCCCGAGTTCGCCGGGGCAACCCGGGCCCAGTTCGACGCCATGACCCTGCGGCGGGAAGGGCGCGTGGCGGTGCTGGGGGCGGTGGTGTTGCCGGGGGCGGGCAACCCGACGGAGTTTGGGATCCAGTTCGTCGGGCAGGACGCCTTCACGCGGGAGGAGGTTGCAGACTGGACGGCCCGGGTGCGCGCGGCGGTGCAGGCGCCGCCCGGGTGGCGTTGCCTGTACATGCCCACGCTCGAGCAGGAGCCGCTGGCCCGCGAACAGCAGGCATGGCTGGCGTCGCGCGGCGTCGAGGTGGCGTCCGTGGACCGATGGACGACGGCCGATGCGGCCTATTCCTCCGGGTGGGCCATGGGGCGACTCGTGTTCGTCCCGGCAGCCGAGATTGCCGCGGCCTACTCCGCAGGGTTGCTGGGGCCAACGGACATCCTCCTGACGGACGGCGTCCCGGCGGAGGTGCCGCAGGTGGCGGGCATCGTCACCCTCAGCCCCGCGACGCCCAACTCGCACGTGGCGATCCTGGCACGGACCTTCGAGGTGCCCTTCGGATGGAGCGCCGACGCCGAGGCCAGGGCCCGGTGGCGAGCGTGGGCCGCATGGCCAGGGCGCGAGGTGGTCCTCCGGGTCACGGAGATGCCAGACCGTGTGGAGCTGGTGGCGCTGGAGGGTGGCGTGCCGGACGCCCTGCGGGCCGAGGTGGCCCGTCGAAAGAAGGCGCCGGTGTTGTCCATCCAGCCCGGCGCGCGCGCGGGGTTCTACTTCCTCGACACGACGCCGCTGGTGCCTGCCGACATCCGGAAGGTTGGGGGCAAGGCGGCGAACTTTGGCCTGCTGCGTCGCACCCTCCCCCTCAACTCGCCGCCGGCCATCGCGCTGACGTTCGACCTTTGGGACGACTTCATGGCGCAGGTGCTGACGAACGGGCGCACGCTGCGGGCGGAGATTGCCTTGCGGCTCGGCGACCTGACGTACCCGCCGTCCAACATGGGGGATGCCCAGGCGCGGTTGGCCGCCGTGCGCCGCCTCGTCCGCAACGACGCCGCGTTCAGCCCGGCCCTGCGCACGGCCGTGTTCGGGTTGCTCCAGCAAAGCGGGCTGCCGGTGCAACGGAAGCTGCGGTTCCGAAGCTCCACCAACGTGGAGGATGCCCAGGACTTCACCGGGGCCGGCCTCTATGACAGCTACAGCGGCTGCCTCGGGGACGACCTCGACGCGGACACCCAAGGCCCCTGCGCCTGCGACCCGCAGGACCCGGACGAGCGGGGCGTGCTCCGGGCCATCCAGCGCGTGTACGCCAGCTTCTACAACGACAGGGCCTTCCTCGAGCGCCGTCGCCTCGGCGTGGACGAGGCCTCCGCCTTCATGGGCGTCCTCGTCCATGAGTCGTATCCCGACGAGGACGAGCTGGCGAACGGCGTGACCACCTTGAACTGGAGCGCCGGCTTCGGGGGCAAGCCCTCGACGGACTGGCGCATGGTCACGCAAAAGGGCGCGGAATCCGTGTCCAACCCGGTGCCCGGCGGACGCCCCGAGGTGGTGGAAGGCTACCGCTACGGCACCGACGTGGCATTGGCCTTGAGGGAGTCGTCGGCACGCGTGCCCCTGGGGGCCACCGTCCTCGCGTGGGAGGCCGAGTACCGGTCGTTTGGCTCGCTGTTCAACCGCGTCGCCGATGCCTACCGCACGGTGGCCGGCGGGCGTTCGTCGTACACGCTCGACTTCGAGTTCAAGAAGTCGGCCCTGCGCGGCTTGCAGTTGAAGCAGGTCCGCGAAATCCCGGTGCCCAAGCCCCCTGCCAACCAGGCCCCGCTCCTTTTTGGCGAGCCGGCCCGCTGGACGGTCGTCCAGGGCGAGTGGGGCGACGTGTTCTCCATGCACCGGCTCAAGGCCACCTGGGACGTCAACGGCCGCAACCTCCTCGTGGCCTCCAGCAACCTCCTCGGGTCCGTGCTCCGCGACGCCGTCGTGACCCGCGGCGAGGCCGCGCTGGCCCTGCGCTGGGACGGCGGCCCCTCGGGCTGGCCCGGCGCTCGCTTCGCGCGCGTCCCGGAAGGCACGGAGGATTCCTTCCTGATGAACGACCCGCCCGGCACTCGATGGACGCTGGCGTTGCAGGTGCCCTTGTCCATTCCCGGCGCGGCGTCGCCCGTGCTGTTGCTGTCGGACCTCACCGCCGTTGCCCGGGCGGATTACACGGTGCCCCAGCCCGCCTTCGACTTCATGGGAGCCACCAACACGCTCAAGGACGAGGCGCGGCTCGGGCCCGTCCCGGTGGTCGGCCCGACGAGCCTGTTGCAGGTGCGCGCGTTGAAGACCCCGGCGGGAGTCCAAGCGACGTTGCGTTTCCATTGGCCGGAACCGCCCAGGGGCCCGTCCGCCGGCTACACCGCGCCCTGCATCGGCTGGGTGGGGACGACGCTGGCGGGCCTGACGCGGGATCCCATCGAGATCCGGGCCGCCTCGGCGCAGACCTACCACCCGTACCACCACAACTTCTCGGAGGAGTTCCTCCTCGAACCCGCATTGGACCCGTCGTTGACGGCCGCCCAACGGGCGGAGCTGGAGGCCGCGAACATCCGGATGGTGTACCTGTTCACGGAGGACCGCACGACGGCCCAGGCATGGTTCGTGGGTCTCGACGGGAATCTGCGCCAAAAGCGGTGACCCGAAGGCCCGCCCCCGTGAACGGCGAGTCCGGTCGTGGCCCGTGACGGACCCGCCGGGCAGGCGCCCCGGGGGAAAAGCGGAGGTCGCCACGCAGCCGGTGGCGCATCGTCCACGGCCCCTCTTCCCTTCCAGCCGGACGGGCAACTGGGACGCGTCCGGCCTGACGAGGGCTGTTCGTCGGGCCTCTTCGGCGGCCAGTCTTCCAACCTGCCCATCCGGGCACCCGGAGCGGGCCCGTCCGTGGCATTCCGGAACTCGACCATCCTTGAAACGGCAGTTGGGCAGTCTGTAGGCCGCGTGCCCTCACGCGGCGAT
>CAYSGH010000076.1:0-21140 GCA_964430505.1 uncultured Akkermansia sp.
CGTTGCGTGCCCCTCGGCCCCGCATGGAGTCCCGGCTTCAGCCGGCCGAGACGTCGCCTCGTCGAATGCACAGGAAGTCCCCACGCGACGGTTGCCTGCGAACGCCACGCCGCCTGAAGGCGACACTCCATGCACCGCCCCCCGGCGGACCGCGTTCGGGGTGATCCCAAGCCTGGGTGACCCGCGAGCCCCCACGCGCCGCCACCGTGAGCGCGCCGGGAGCGTCGCCGGGAGCGCGGCCGTCCCCGGCCGCATCCCCCAAAGCCCTTCCCGGCGTCCCGTGCCATGCACCGCGTGAGATCACCCGGCGGGGCCGCCCGCATCTGCCGAAGCCCAGGCCACGCTGGGGCTGGCCACTGCCTGTCGGGTCATGGCACGGTGCTTTCCGTGAAGCGCGCCCGATCCCAGAAGCCCCGCACGTCCGCGCCGAAGCGGGGCTCGAACGCGTCCCGCAGGCCCGCCCGTTCTGCCGCGCCCGCAGACCGGATCGCGGAGCTGGAGCGCCAGTTGGCGGCGGCTCGAGCGCAGTTGAAGGCCCGTCCCAGCGCCCGGGTCGAGGCGGCGACGGCGGGCATCGCGGCCGGTGGCGACGTCACCGAGAGCGTGTTGGTGACGGCGCAGACGTTCATCGTGCAGATGTCCGGCGATGGCCCGTGGCGGCGCGAGGTGTTGGGCAAGGTTGCTGGAACCAAGGGGATGAAGGCGCGGCTTGAGGCCTACCTGAAGCACCTTCACGAGCGCCATGTGTTCGTGGAGTTCCGCGGGTTGGGCATGACCGGGCGCGTGCCCTTGAAGCTGGCCTTGGAGGAAATCTACATCCCGGCCCGGGCGCGCATCGAGACCCCCGAGGGCGAGACCACTCAGGCCGTGGTCGCGACGGGACGGCCCCTGCCCGAGGAGGACCGGAAGGCGTTGGGCGAGCGGATGGGGCCGCCACGGCCCGTGGAGTCGTTGCTGGCCGACCACGCGGGCTTGGTCGTGCTGGGCGATCCGGGGTCGGGGAAGACGAGCTTCCTGAAGCATCTGGCGGTGCTCCATGGGACGAGCCGTGGGCCTTCGAGCCGGCTGCCGGTGTACCTGCCGTTGGCGGCGTATGCCGAGCACCTGGGCCAGTCCGCGCGGAACGGCACGTCCCCCAAGCCCCTCCAGGACTTCATCGCGCTCCACCACGAGGCGGACGACATCGCCGACCTTCTCGAAATGGCGCTGAGCAAGGGGCGCGCGCTCCTGTTGCTGGACGGGTTAGACGAAACCCGGGATCAAGCCCTCCGAAGGCGGCTCGTGGAGGCCGTCGTGACGTTCTTCCAAAAGTGGCGCGAGCAAGGGAACCAGTTCGTCATCACTAGCCGGATCGTGGGATACGCGGCCGTGCGCCCCAACGTGCCCGGCCTTGAGGAATGTTGGTTGTCCGACTTCGACGACGCGGACATCGAGGCCTTCGCGGAGCGCTGGACCCGGGCGGTGGAACGACGCGAGCGCGGCGAGGGCAACGTCGCCTACCTCCAGGCCCAGGCGCGCCAACGCGAGTTGCTGAACGCCGTCGCCGTCAACCCGGGCGTCCGCCGCCTCGCCGCCAGCCCCATCCTCCTCACCATCCTCGCCCTCATGCAGAAGGCGGGCGAGCGCCTCCCGGACCGCCGCGCCAAGCTCTACGACCGTTGCCTCGAAACGATGTTGTCCACGTGGAACGCGTCCAAGGGCGTGACCCCGTTCCAGGAGGCATCGCAGCCCGTCACCCAGACCCTCAAGGTCCTCGCACCCCTGGCGTTGTGGATGCACACCGCGCACGACGGCTACGGCCTCGTCCCCAAGCAGCGGCTCGAATCCCAGCTCCAGGACATCCTGCTCCGTCGCAAGGGTCATCCGGTCCCCGCCCAGGCCCCCGACCCGGCGCGGGTCGAGGCCGAGGAGGCCGCCGCCGACTTCATGAAGGACGTGCACGGCCAGTGTTCGCTCCTCCTGGAACGCGCCCCGGGGCGCTATGGCTTCCTGCACCAATCCTTCCAGGATTACCTCGCGGGCGTCGGGTTGGTGATGCTCGAGAACGAGCGCCGCCCCAGCCGCCCAGCGCGCAAACCTGCCGAGGCGCTGGGGCAAGCGGGCGTCATCGAGGCCATGCGTGAGCGCCTCGCGGCCCCGCAGTCCGCCGACGACTGGCGCGAGCCCTTGCTGCTCGCGGTCGGGTACGTGGGCCTCGTCCACGTCCGCGAGGAGTTCGCGGCCGCCATGCTCCGGGGTTGGATGAACGCGGGCGCGGGCGGACTCCTGCTGGCGGGCGAGGCCGTGGCCGACCTCGGAGCGGAGGCCGTGGGCAGCGCGTGCTTCCAAGACGTGCTGCACCAACTGCGTCGTCTTCGGGACCAGCGCGATGCGCCCGCCCGCAGCCGTGCCGACGCCGCGCGCTGGATCGGTCACCTGGGCGACGACCGCCCCGGGGTGGGTGTCCTCCCGCGCAAGGCGGGTTCCACCCCGCCCATGCGCCCGGACTTTGCCTGGTGCGGCCCGGATCCAAAGGATCCGAGGATTCCGTTCCCGGCTGGAACTTTTCTGATGGGTGGCGATCCCAAGGCCATCCAATCCAGCAAGGAACCCTTCGAGTGCCACCGTGT
Organism: uncultured Akkermansia sp.; assembly: GCA_964430505.1. GTDB lineage: Bacteria > Verrucomicrobiota > Verrucomicrobiia > Limisphaerales > UBA9464 > UBA6176. Next base: position 2,610 of record CAYSGH010000076.1, read on the forward strand.
CCGAAGCCCGTTCATGATCGCGCGGTTCCCCGTCACCGTGCGGCAGTTCCGGGCGTTCGTGGAGGATGGCGGGTATGCGAATGCCGCCTATTGGCCGGGGGCTGCTCAGGCGTGGCTCAACGGCGAAGCCAAGGATTGGGAATGGTACTACCCGATCCTCCGCGAGCGTTACCTCAAGCGGCGGTTTCCCATCCGCCATCCCGAGGACTTCACCCAACCTTTTCAAGCCCCCAACAGCCCGCGTGTCGGAGTCAGTTGGTTCGAGGCCGACGCCTACGTCCGCTGGCTCCGGGAGCGATTCCATCCCGAGGAATGGGGCCTTGGACCCGGATGGCAGCCCATGCTGCCGTCCGAGGCCGAGTGGGAGCTGGCGGCGCGTTGGGATGGTCGAGGCACCCAGCGGGCTCTGCCTTGGGCTGCGGCAGGTAGCGATGAAACCTTGGTCGGCCATTGCAACTTCAGCGGGGCGGGTGTCGAACGTACCAGCGCCGTCGGGCTCTTTTCGCCCGAGGGCGATGCGTACTGCGGGGCTGCCGACATGGTGGGCAATGTCTGGGAATGGTGCCGTGACCCGTGGAGGGACATGACGACCGAGGAGGCATTGCGACAGTACGACGGGCAAGCAGAGCCAGCCGAGCCGTCCCGCGACAAGCATCCGCGCGTGCTGCGGGGCGGGTCGTGGTTCTACGTCGATCCTGGGCTCCTGCGGTGTGCGGCGCGCCTCGGCGGCGTCCCGGGGGACTCGTACGGCGGCATCGGGTTTCGGGTGGTGTGCGTTGGTGTGATGGCGTCTGGTGGGTGAAGTGTTGGCCTGTGGGCTTTGGTTCTTTGTCCCTTTGCCTCTTTGAATCTTTGCCATGGGGCGGGGAGCGAGGATCGGGGAGCGAGGGGCGGGGAGCGAGGATCGGGGAGCGAGGGGCGGGTGGCGGGTGGCGGGTGGCGGGTGGCGGGGGGCGGGGGGCGGGGGAAGCGTGCGCGCGGTGGCGTGGTTTCGGCATTGGGCCGCGAGTCCGCGAGGGGCGTCGCCGTGAGCGTCGCCGGGAGCGTTGCCGGGAGCGCGACCGTCCACGGCCGCATCCCCCAATGCCCCTTCACGACATCCCGTCCCGTTCGCCGGTCAAGGTCATGCCCCGGCGTGCCCGATGTCGTGTTGGCGCGGGATCTGGCACCCCTCCGGGGTGCGGGTCGTGTGGGGTGGGGACGGTGTCCGGTGGTGTCGCTTCGCTCAACCACCGGCTACACGCTGGCAACCCTCCGGGTTGCGTCGGCCCGCACAGGAAGTCCTCACGCGACGGGTTCCTGCGAACGCCACGCCGCCTGAAGGCGGGACTCCATGCGCCGATCCTCCCGGCGGACCGCAGCCGGGGTGATCCAAAGATTGAGTGACCCGCGAGCCCACACGCGCCGTCGCCAGGAGCGTCGCCGGGAGCGCGGCCGTCCACGGCCGCATCCCCAAGCCCTCAAACTTCCGCCGGGTGTTCCGGCGGAGAGAGGAGGCCCACGTGGCGGAGTCCGTCCAGAACCCCGAGGGTTGCGGGTTTGGGACTGAAATAGATGGACGGCTTGTTTCTCAAGGGCAGGAGCTCGTCGGAGTGGTTGCCGACGACGATGGCGGGGAAGCGGGCCAGCATGTCGAGGTCGTTGCCGGAGTCGCCTGCGACGACGATGCGGGTGCTCGGGACGTTGGCATGTCGGGCGAACCACTCGATGGCCTGCCCCTTCGAGGCGCGGCGGGGCAGGATGTCGAGGTGGGTCCCACGGGTGACGAACGCGTGGGCGTGCGCTGACCACGGCTGGAGGGCCTCGTCGAGGCGGGCCAGGGAAAACTCAGCCGTCGTGACATGGAAGGACACCTTGAAGCGGCCTTGGCTCCGGGCGGCTTGTGGGGTGAGGCCCGGCACGCGGCGGATGGCTTCCCGAACGGCGTCCGCATCCCAATCGTGCGCCAGGTGATTGGCCCAGCCGAGGTCTGGGGACGAACCGTCCAGGGCATGGTGAATTTCGGTGCCCACGGAGGGCATCACGACATCCGGCGCGGGGAGCCCATGGGTCTGGAAGGCCTCCTGCACGAGCGCGAGGCGGCGGCCGGTGGCGACACCCCACAAGACCCCGTGGGGACGCGTTCGCAGGGCGTCCTTGAGGGTGTCGAGTCCGGGTTGGACGAGGCTGCCGCCCTCATGGAGCAGGGTGCCGTCGATGTCGGTGATGAACAACGCCCGCCGGGTTTCGGTGGCGGCGGGGTGATCTTGGTGATGCATGGCTTTCATGGGATGACGCTTGGGTTTGAGTTCATGTGGTGACCCGGTTGCGGAAGGTGAGTCGTGATGCGGGACGGCCACGCCACGCATCGCGCCCGTCCAACAGGGGGTGCAGGAGGCTGAGGTATCGTTGGACGTGGAGGGGCCACGAGTAGTGCGTGGGCAGATTCGCAAGCCCACGCGCGGCGCAGGTCTCCCACAGGGCTCGGTCATCGATGAGGGAACCCACCGCCGCCTGGATGCCCGCCACGTCGGTCGGGTGAACGAGCAGCCCGTTCCCAAGACGCGGGACCATCTCCGAAGGGCCGCCATCCGACGTCGCCACGACCGGCAGGCCTGAGGCGGCGGCCTCCAGCAGCGTCAGGCCGAAGGGCTCCGTCAACGCCACGTTGACGAAGACGCCGCCGCGCTGGGCGGCCAACCGATAAAGCGCGGGCACGTCCCGGATGGGGTCGTGGGCCTTGGGATAGGCGACGGAGCCATAGAGGTTGAACCGGTCCACTTCGTGGAGGATGGCCTCATAGACGGCCCGCTCCCCGGGGAGCTTGGTGGCCAGGTCTTCCCGTTGCCCCACGCAGAGGACCAGGTTGGCCTTGCGCCGCAGGTCCGGGCTCGAGCCGAACGCCTTGAGCACGGCCCCGATGTTCTTCTTGCGGTCCGCTCGGCAAAGGACAACGACCATGCGTTTGGAGGGATCCCGGAGGAACGGCGCAAGCCGTTGCTCAAGGGCCGTGATGTCGCCGTGCTCCTGCTTCCCTGCCAGGGGGTGAAAGCGTTGCCGGTCCACCCCGGGCGGCAGGACCTCGAATCGAGCCCTCGCGGCATGTTCATAACCCGAATAGGTGCCGATCTCCTGGCTCGACGACGTCACGATGAACGAGGCCTTGCACAGCGTGGCCTCCTCGGCGGCGAAGCGAAGGTCGAAGGCGAACTTGGCCATGGCCTGACCTAGGTCCTCCCCGTCGGCCAAAAGGCGCTCCAGCTTGATCCGGCCGAGGCTGTGCCCGGTGTGGAGGAACGGCACATCCCACGCCTCCGCCAGGTTGGCCGACACCCGCCCCGCATCCGCGTAATGACCATGCACCACGTCCGGCCGGGCGTCCGGCGTCGCGAACGTCGCCCGGATGGCCCGGGTCGCCTCGGGCAGGTGCGGCCACAGTTGTTCCTTGGGCAGGTAACCCGGGCCGCCAAACGGCACGCGCCGAATGGCAAACGTGTCGGTGACCTGCTCGACGGGCCGAGCGTACGCGCGTCCCCACCGCGGGTCGTCGATCTGGCGGGTGACCAACGTCACTTGCCCCACGTCCGGATGAGCCGCCAAGGCCCGGGCAAGGTCCATCACGTACACGATCTGGCCACCGTTGTCCGGGTCGCATCCCAGGTGGGGTGAACCGTCGGTGAAAAGCCCATGCAGGCTGACCAGGTGGATGTTGAGCGGCCGAGGCCCCCCGGAAGGGTGGCTGCGTTGGGCGGAGACGCCCTCGATGCGGGAAGGGAAGCAAGTGTTCTTCACGCAACCCCAGCGCCGCTCCCCCCCTTGAGCGGAAACAAAAAAGCGGCACGGGCACGAATGGGGCTTGGACTAGCGGGGGACCCCAAGCCCGCCCTCGCGCCCAGGGGAAATGGTTTGACAGGCCCAAGGGCGCGCCCCGGTCATTTCGTGCGGTTCGATGAGTGGCCCCAAGAACAAGCCCCGCACGCGCAAGCGCGCTCCCAGAGGGAACGCAAAACCCAAGGCGTCTGCCGCGCCGTTGCCACCGCGCCAGCAACCCCCGACGACATCGCGCACGTTGATGGTGGACGTCACCTTGAACCGGAACATCCAGCTCCAGCACCTGACACGGACCGACGGGCTCAAGGAATGGTACGACGCCACGAGAAGCATCAGCCGTGAATCACCAGAGCCTGTGACGGTGAAGGTCCTGCGATTGGATGACCCGTCGGTGGCCTCGGACCAGACGTCGAAGCTCGGGAAGGCCCAATTCAACGAGGAGATCGGGCGGCTGATGTCCCTCCAGCACCCGGGCATTGATAGGATCGTCGATGCCGGCCTGCACCGGGCGAGGAAAGGCACCCGGGCCGTGCCTTGGTTTGCCATCGAGAAGCCCCGTGGGGAGCGGGTCGCCTTGATCTGCGATGGATCCGGGTCCGGTGAGCGACCGGATGCGCGACGCCGTTTGGTGGGGGATCTGGAGCGGCAGATCCGCCTGTTCCGTTCGCTGCTGGAGGCCGTGGCTCATGCCCACAATCAAGGGATCCTGCACCTCGACCTGTGCCCGTCCAACGTCTGGGCCACCAACGGCGAAACGGTTCACGTCTCGGGGTTCGGCCTGGGTGCGGTCCGCGACATCCTGGACCCGGATCGGGCGCATGGGGTCGGGACAGGCACGCCGGGGTATCAAGCGCCGGAGCAACTCCATGCCTGCCATGGGGCCATCGACACCTGGACGGATGTGCACGCCTTGGGGGTCTTGGGATTCCAGCTCTTGGTGGGGCAGTGGCCCTATGACGTCCCGGTGGGCACCCGGGACCGTCACGACGCCCACCGTGCCGCCGTGTGCATGGAGGCTCGCAAGGGCTTTGCCGATTGGCTGGGACAGCAGGATTCCGAAACTCGATCGAGGCTCATGGCCTTTGCCCCGGTTTTGGATCAGGCCTGCCAAAAGGACTCCGCTCGGCGCTTCGCCGATGCCGGGGCCATGCACCGCGAGTGGTGCAGGGTGTCCCAGTCAGGAACCCCCGCCGCGCCGCCCGTGGCGTCCCCAGCACCTTCGGTGGAGAATCGTCGGCATCAGGACCTGCCGCCGCCGCCGACGCCGTCGCCGGACATGCTCCTGGCCAGCTATCGCGAGCATGTCCGGAACGAATGCGACGTGGTCTGGGGGCTCCGTGGCCGAGACAGCAGGCGGCGCTTGCTGACGGTGCACGTGCCGCTTCATGCGGTGGCCTCGGCCAAGGACCAGCCGCCCCAGGACGCGCCCAAGGCTGGAAGCCATCGTGAACCCTTGGCCTCATTGGCCGAGAAGCATCGGTTGCTGGCCATCCTGGGGAGTCCGGGGTGCGGCAAGTCCACCTTCCTTCGTTGGATGGCCCTCAAGCTCGCGTCCGATCCGTCCCCAGAGGCGACGGACCCAGGGTTGGGCAAGGGCCTCCAGGGACGCCTGCCGGTTTGGTTGGACCTCAAGCGCCTGCCCAAGGAGGCCAAGCCGGCCGTGGCGGCCCCGCGAGATGGACAGGACGAGGTCGAGGATCCGGACGCCCTTCCGTCCTTGGTGCGTGCATGGCTCCAGAAGCTACGCGCGGACGCTCGCCTTTCGGAGGTTTTGAATCGCAGGTTTCCCGGCGCTGCGGAGGACGCGCTCGAAGGTCTCCTTCGGCTCCTGGAGGACCACGTGCGTGGAGGCAACGCGTGCTTCCTTCTCGATGGCCTCGACGAGGTGATGGCCCCAGACCGCAGCCGTGCCGCCAACCGCCATCCCAGGCTGCGCCGGGACGCCATCCACGACATGATCTCCGAGCTTGCCGCATGGAGCCCCCTGGGTAGCCCGTCCGTCTCCCCGAACCGGGTGCTGGTCACGTGCCGGGAACGATCCTGGTTTGATGGGTGGAGCATTCCCGGTTGGCAAACACCGGGAGCGCCGGGCTCCGAAGTGCGGACGGTGGACGGGTTGCTGGCCACGGAGATGGAGGTGTTCCTTGCCGGATACCTCGCGCCGCACGGGGGGGCGTTCCCGGACGCGACGTCGCTTCAGGAGGCGAAGGAGGTGGTGGATTACCTCCATTCGCCCGAGCGGAACAAGTCGGACCGCCTGTCCGCGATGGCTTCGGTGCCCTTCAACCTGAGGATGATCGCGTGGTTGGTGGAGGAGGGGAGGTCGCAGCGGCCGTCCACGTCGCGCGTGGCGGCCGCTGCGACGGGGGAGGCGCGCGTCCAACTGCCCGGCACCCGCGCCGCCATCTACGAGCAGGTGCTCCATCAGTTGCTCTGGAAACGGGACGACACGCAGGGCGTGAACGACGAGAACGAACGTACCCTCGGCTCCCTGCTGCCCAAGGAGGAGCCGGAGCATCGAAGGCGCTTTGTTCGTTGGCTGGCCCGCCTTGCCCACGATGGCCTCCGTGACGGCGACTACCCGTCGTGGAAGCACAGCGTGCTCAGCCAAGGACTCCAGAAGGCGCTTCAACCCGAAGCCCCCGAGGACTATGAGTATGCCCAACCCATCCTCAGGACGCTCCAGGTCCGCAGCGAGGTCCTGCGGGTCGAGAAGGAACCCGGTGACGACCGGGGCCATGCCGAGACGGAATACGGCTTCGTCCACCGCAGCTTTCTCGAGTACTTCGCCGCCCTTCACCTCGTGGACCCCGGCGAGCAAGGACACGGCAACTTCCTGAACCGAGCCACGGCATTCCTCGAGGCTCGTCAACGCCGCCCCGTCCCGTCCAAGGACCCCGCTGCCGACGCCAACAGCATCCGCGAGCGCACGTGGGAACCCTTGCGGCTGGCCGCTGGCTATTACGCCGTGGAGCCCGCCTACCAGACCGGGCTATTGACCGAGGGCATCCGCGACTCCAGCCCCGTGACCACCTGGGTGTCCACGCTCAGGTCGTCGCCGGACCCTTATCGCGTCTGGCTGGCCGGCGAGGTTGCCTGGGAGGCTGGACTTGTCCGGGACGCTCACCTGGACGCCCTGCGCGAGTCCCTCCTCGGCGTCATGCAGTCCAAGGAAGGATTGTCCGAGAAGGAACGCGCGGATGTCGGGCGCGTGCTCGGGCAACTGGGCGACCGCCGGCAAGGCGTGGATCCCGGAATGCCAGGGCGTGGCGGGGAGCCGTTCTTCAAGTGGTCGGAGGAGATCCCTGCAGGAGGCTTTGTGATGGGCGGGGATCCTTATGCTTGGAACAACTTCAAGACTGGAGTCGATCCCGTGCCTCGAAAGATCCCTGCAGCCTATCGCATCGCCTGCTACCCGGTGACCAACGCCCAGTACGACTGCTTCGAGAACAGCTCGTACTTCCGTCAAAACGCCTCGAAGCAGGGCTGGCGGAAGCGGGACCGGTCGGACGTTCGCTTCCTGTCCCCCAACCAGCCGGTGGTGAACGTGAATTGGCATCATGCGAGGGCTTTTTGCGAGTGGGTGAACAGCTTGGATTTGTCCGCCCAGGAACTGGGGCTTCCGGATTCGTGCGATGGGCAGCGATGGAGTGTTCGCCTCCCGAGCGAGTCCGAGTGGGAACGTGCCGCGCGCTGGCCGGATGACCGTTGGCTGCCCTGGCTGCCGCGAACGGAAAAGGACAAGTCGGCCCCGAAAGCCGAGCAGCAATCCTGGCAGGGCTACTGCAACGTGTACGGGAGCCAGGTGAAGGCGACGAGTCCCGTGGGGATGTATCCCAACGGGGCATCGCCGTGCCGTGCCGAGGACATGATCGGGAACGTCTGGGAATGGACGCGGACCCGATGGCGCGAGGTTCCCGACCGCTGGGAGGACGCGGATATCCGCGACGAGGATGATAGCGGGACGCGCGTGCTGCGGGGCGGGTCGTGGATCGTCGACGCTCCTGGGTACCTGCGGTGTGCGGCGCGCGTCGGCCGCGACCCGGGGGACTCGTACGGCATCATCGGGTTTCGGGTGGTGTGCGTTGGTGTGTTGGCGTCTGGTGGGTGAAGCGTTGGCCTTTGGGCTTTGGTTCTTTGTCCCTTTTCCTCTTTGAAGCTTTGCCATGGGGCGGGAGGCGGGCTTCGATGAGTCGTCGCCGCGAAGCGGCGCGGTTTTTTGAATTTCCGGACCCGATGGGGGGCCGGAAAGTGGTGGGGGCGGCCAACGCGCGTGCTGCGGGGCGGGTCGTGGATCAACGACGATCCTGAGAACCTGCGGTGTGCGACGCGCAACGACAACGACCCGAGGAACTCGAACGACAACATCGGGTTTCGGGTGGTGTGCGTTGGTGTGTTGGCGTCTGGAGGGCGGCCTCCGTCCATGGGACGGGTCGGCGAGATGCCGCGTGGGGACACGTCCTGCGCGGCCAGGGCCAAGAGGTCACCCAACCGTCCTGACCATTCCCCGAAGGGGGCGGGGACAAGACGCGGTGCCGGGCCGTGGCCGGTAGGCGACGGGCAAATAGAGCCCCGTGCTGAAAGTCACGGCCCGGCTAACGCGGATGGCGCGGTGGGGAGGGAGGGGCGGTTCGGCCGCGAACCTGACGGAGCCATCCGCCGGTCATGCGTCCGGCTTCATCCAGGCGCTGGGCAACGTGGAGGAGTTGCTGCTGGCTGATCCAGCGGAAGTCATGGACGATCCGCCAGAGGACACGAAGAAGGTCGAGGTGCAGGTTGATGTCTTCAAGATGCCTCTGTTTGTCCAAGGGTTGAGCCCAGCGAGCCTTGGTGACGAGGAGGAGGGCGTCGAGCGTGAGGTTGTCGATGCGTTGTCCCACGGTGAATCGATGGGACTTTGGGATGTCGGCGGTGCGCTGGAAGGACCATGACAGCAGTTCCGAAAGCGCCGTGTGCAGGGGAGGTGGGATGTCGGGCTTCATGACCATTCGCGAGTCGTTGGCGGGATTGAACCCGCGTCAACTGCGTCAGGCTTGCACGATGGAGCGGGTGGCGTCGTGGGAGAACTTGTTTGCGGCGGCAGCGCTGGCGCGGAGGGGGAAAAGCCGTAGGCCGGACGTCGAGGCGTGGTGGCGGGACCGCGAGGGCGAGTTGAGGCGCATCCGAGAGGACTTGTTGGCGGGGCGATGGCAGCCTGGCGGCTACCGCATCTTTGTCATCCGGGAACCCAAAGTGCGCGAGATTGCGGCGGCCCCGTTTCGGGACCGGGTGGTGCATCACGCCTTGTGTCGGTGGATGGGGCCAGTGCTGGAACGTCGGTTCATTGCACGCAGCTTTTCATGCCAGTTGGGCAAGGGGACGATGCGCGCCCGCGAGGTGTGCCGCAGCCTCGTGAACCGCCACTCCCACGTGCTGAAGTGCGACGTGCGGAAGTTCTATCCCAGCCTCGATCACGAGGTCTTGCTGGCAAAGCTGGACCGCTGGGTGTTGTGCCCGGGCGTGCGCCACATGGTTCGTGCCATCGTAGGCAGCTTCGACGCCGGAGGAAGCGCGCCCATGCACTGGTTCGAGGGTGACGACCTGTTGTCGGCGACGCGCACGAGGGGGCTGCCGATTGGGAACCTCACCAGCCAACTCTGGGGAAACTTTTACTTGGACGACATGGACCATGCACTCGTGGAAGACGAGCGGCACGGGGCGTATGTGCGGTACACGGATGACTTCCTGCTGTTTGGCGACGACCGGCGTGAGTTATGGCGCCTGCGGGAGCGGGTGGTTGAGGAACTGGCTCGGGTTCGATTGAAGCTGGCCGAGCCCAAGTCCCGGATGCTCGCGACGCGTGAGGGCGTCCCATTCTGCGGCTTCGTGTTTCGCCCTGGCAGCGCCCCGAGGATCCTGGGCGCCACCAAGCGGAGGTTTCATGGACGCCTGCGAATCCTCCTGCATGCACGGCGCATCCGTGAGGCGTCCTCGCTCGTCCGTTCTTGGTTCGCGTTCAGCATGGAGGGGAACAGCCTCGGGTTGAGGAAGGGGCTTAGCTCGGGCGCGCGAAGGTCCGGGTCCCCGGCGGCTACAGCCCCGCGCCCGTTTCCCCCCGAACCTTGATCGGTCCGCCTCCTTGCCCACACCCCGCCCTTGCTGGTACGAAGCCTCCGCACGCGTTCATCACCCTTGCCTTGCCACCATGCCCTCGAAGAAGCACACGCCGACGTCCCGACGGAGGCCCCAGACAGCCTCGACCTCCGCCACGGCCAAGACCGCCGGGGTTGCCGTGGGAAGGGACATGGTCAACGCCAGGGTCACGACGAATCACCACTACCACGGCCCGGGTGCCACCCCCCCGGCGCCCAAGACGTTCACGTGGCCACGCCTTGTCTCGGCAGCGACGCCGTTCCTGCGTCGAATGGTTCCAAAGTGGCGTCAGCTTCCCCTCGCGTCCTGGATGGGGGACCACGACCGCGAGAAGGTCCAACCGCTGGGCCTCGATGCCGTGTACGTGTCCACCGCGACGGACCAGCATCGGCCGGCGACGGCGGCGGAGGTGAAGGCCATGCAAAAGGGGCCGGGACGGGCGGGGGTAGAGGGGCAGGGCGGCAAGGCGATCACGGTCCCCATGACGGCGCTGGAGGTGTTGCGCGACCAGCGGGTGTGCGTGGTCCTGGGCGACCCGGGCGCGGGCAAGTCCGCCGTGGTCCAGTACCTCGCCTGGAACCTCGCCACGCGGGCGTTGACGGGTGACAAGTCCCAGGCACCGGGCTTGCGGGATTGGAACTCCAAGCAAGCCCAGTCGATCCCCGTCGTGTGGGTGTTGCGGCGCTTTGTGAAGTGGGTGCAGGCGAAGGCGGCACCCGATCCATCCAAGGGCTCCATGCTCCCCGAGCCCGGCATCGACACCCTGTGGCACTACCTCGGCGAGGAGGAGCTGAAGGCTGATGAAAAGGCCGCGCTCCCTTGGCTCCGCCAAGCGGCCGAACGCGGATGGGTGACGTTCCTCTTGGATGGCATCGACGAGGTCCCCGACGACGACCTCGCGCGGTTCGTCCGTGATTGCGCGGCCGACCTTGCGACCAAGTACCCCCAGGCCCGCGTCGTGGGGACGTGCCGGACGGTTCCCTACCGGGACAAGGCGGGCACGCGTCGCTGGGCTGGGGCAACGGCGGCGACGTTGCAGCGCTTCGACGAGGAACGCATCGAGACCTTCGTCCAGCGCTGGTTCCAGGCGGAGCAGGACCTCCACCAAATGCCCCCCGAACAGTCGCAGACCAAGGCGTCCAAGCTCCTGGGGGCCATCCGTGACCCGCATCGGGTGGAGCTTCTGGAGCTGGCCAGCAACCCCATGCTGCTCACGGTCATGGCCCTCTTGCAGTCCGGCACCGACGAACTCCCGGAGAACCGCGTCGCCCTGTACAAGCAGGTCACCGAGCTGCTCCTGCATCGATGGGACGCCGCCCGCATCGACGACGGCAAGATGACGCCCACCGTCATGGAGTTGATTCGGAAGGGGGGCATGGATCAGCCGGACCTCCTGCGGATTCTTTGGCGCGTGGGATGGCTGGCGCAGTGCGGCGCCCGGAGCGGCGGCCGGGATGGCCTGGGCGACGTGCCACGCCCCGTTCTGCACCGGGTCATCCTGGATGCCCGCGCCGCCGCCAGGGACGACTACGGATGGGCCAATGACCTCGTGGACGCCATCAGCGTCCGCTCCGGGCTGCTCGTCCCCGTGGACGAGGACTTGTTTCAGTTCCCCCACCGCTCCTTCCAGGAATACCTCGCCGCCCATTACCTCCTGGATCGTTCCAAGCCTGAGCCCCGGCCGCGCCGCCCGAACGACCCGCCGCCGCCCCCGCAGGACCAGCTCGATGCCGCCGTGCAGGACTACCCCGAGGGCGTCGAGGCCTTGTTCGACGACTCCATGTACTGGCGCGAGGTCCTGCGCTGGACCGTCGGGATCATGGCCCATGAGAAGAACGATCCCCGGGGGGCGCTGGACTTGGTCGCTGCACTCTGCCCGCCCAACGTCCTGGGCCTCCCCCATGCTAGCCTCCGGGCCTGGGTGGCGGGCGAGGCCCTGCACGAGCTGCGCATCGAGAAGGCGCGGAAGTACGAGAGCAAGGCCGACGTCGTCGAGCGCGTGCGCACGTGCCTTGCCGGCCTCATCGAAAACCCGCCGCCCACGATGGACGTCGGGCGCCGTCACCTGGCTGGCATCGCCCTCGGTCACGTGGGGGACCCGCGCCGGGGCGTCGCCTCGCCGTGGCCGCCCACCGAAGCAGCCCCCTTCCTGCGTTGGACCGAACGGATCGAGCCTTGTCCCGGATTCCAAATGGGCGGTGATCCCCTCGCAATCGGAAGCCCAAAGCCCGCCGTCCCTTGGCCCATCCGGCATCCGTTCCATCTCTCCGCCTACCCGATCACCAACGCGCAGTACGACGTTTTCGAGAACACTCCCGAGTTTGCCGAGGCCAGAGGCACAAGGCGCCGCCCCTTTGTTCCGAGATTCCGTGTCCCCAATCACCCCGCCGTCTTCGTCACGTGGGCGGATGCGGTCCGCTTCTGCGCGTGGCTGGATGACCAGTTCCAGCGCGGGTTGCTAACGCCTGCTCAACTCGGCCTGCCGCCCGACATCACCCCCGGCGCTTGGCGCATCCTTCTGCCCACCGATGGACAATGGGAACTCGCCGCTCGGGGCACCGAGGGACGCTGGCTCCCATGGCTCCCGCGCGTCCCCGGGCAGGACGTGGCTCCCAAGCCGTCGCCGGCCGATCTCAAGGGCCGTTGCAACTGGTCCGGGGAAAAGCTCGAGGGCACCTCCGCCGTGGGACTGTTCCCCGAGTCCCGCTCCAAGCCGGGAGCCTTGGATCTGTTGGGGAACGTCTGGGAATGGACCCGGTCCAAGGGAGACTGGTTCAGCAATACCCACGAGTATCAGGAGGATCTCGCTTCGGTGACGGCGGCTGATGGCGAGGATTCGCGCGTGCTGCGGGGCGGGTCGTGGGTCAGCGGCGTTCCTGAGAACCTGCGGTGTACGACGCGCTGCGGCGGCGACCCGGGGGACTCGTACGCCTACATCGGGTTTCGGGTGGTGTGCGTTGGTGTGTTGGCGTCTGGTGGGTGAAGCATTGGCCTTTGGGCTTTGGTTCTTTGTCCCTTTTCCTCTTTGAATCTTTGCATGGGGACCGGTTGCGTTGTCGCCTCACAGCAACGCCGCGAAGCGGCGCGAAAGTTTTTGCTGAAGCCGTCGCCCGCGGACGACGCGTGGCTTGGGTTCCAGTCCCGCCCGGCCGTGGGAGCCGGACGGGAGGGTGCGTGCCGAGGCCGGGCTTGGAAGGCTCGCTAGGCGGCGTTCCTTTGAGGCTGGAGGGCTTCCCAAGTGGATCGGGCCGGGAAGAAGGCCTGGAACGAGTAGCGAACCGAGCCCGGGAGGTGCATCCGGGACACGCCATGGACGGTCCGCGCCAGGAAGATCGCGGCAGAGCCATGGCGGGCGGCGACGACGTCATGGATGGCCCCGTCGGCGGGTCCGCGTTCGTGCGGGCGCAGGTAGAAGGTCAGGGCTCCACCGAGGTCGTCCATGCGACGGCCGTCGGGCCCGGCAGGGCGGGCATAGCCCGAGACGGTCAGGACGCGCGCTCCCTGGAGCCGATGCAGCGTGGAGTCACGGTCGATGCGGCGCGCGGCCTGGGTGAACCGGTGTTGGTCTTGGTGGGGATGAAGCCCGGTCCAGCCGTGCACCACGCGGTTGAGGTTCAGTTCCATGCCTTCGACGGCGACCTCGGGAGCCTCGTGCGCGGCAACCAGCCCCTGAGCCAGCAGGGCATCCCGCCGGGCGTTGAAGGACTCGCCCACGCCTTGAAGGGCTTGGAACAAGCACGCAAGCCACGGTGCCCCCTGGAACACCCGGGAACCCAGCGGCCGCCCATACAGGGTGCCGAGGCTCAACAGGTGCTCGGTGGGTTGGCCCGCCACGATGCGATCCTTCGGGGTCATCATGTCACCGGCGGCGATGAGGCGATCCACCCTGCAAGGCAGGTGGTCGATGAGGTCCGAAGGCAGGCGGCCCTCCAGCGGGACGTAGCCGGTCTTGCCGAGGGTATCCCACTCGGCGTTGGTCGGATGGAGGCGTTCGGGTGATCCCACGTGCGTGATCGCCCCAAGTGGATGTGCTGGTGATGTCGTCATGCAGCATCCCAGCGTCTGGCGCGGCCCGGGGCGGAAAGGGGAATGTTGCGACGGGGCTTTCAGGGTGTCGTGGGGCGAGGGGGGGAGGGCCCGCCGACATCCGCCCCCGCTGCGGCGTCAGGGCCCATCTTGGGATGGCCAAATCCAAAAAGGGATTGACGCCCTGCAACCGGTTGTTGGTTGCTTTTGTCCATGGCGCGTTCCCCTTCCAAATCCAAGTCCGCCCCCGCCCGTCCCGTAGCCAAAGCCCGAAAGGCCCCGCGCAAGGCGGTGAGCAAGGCGGCCCCCAAACCTGTCCCCAAGCCTGCTCCCAAGGCCCAGCGTTCCCCGGCGGCCCCGGCACCTTCCCGTCGTGAAATGCGCCTGAACGCGGGGCGCGGGGAGGACCTGGAGCACATTTGGCCGGGATTGCTCGAGCGGGCCCGGCAACTCTTGCGGAAGGAACGCGAGGCGTCCCTGCGCGACGACCCGGATGGCCCCGCACGCGGCGGCCGCGTGGGCACCGTCGAGCTGGTCTTGTCGGGCCTGCGTCGCCAAAAGCGCCAAAGCCAGGGCTGGAGCAGCATCGGGTGGATCAACACGGACCACGCCCATGCGGCCGGCTATCGGGGAATGCAACGTGCCTTGTGGGACAAGGGAAGCGCCCGCGCCAACCGTCCGGACAACGTCGAGGCCGGCGACCTCACCAGCGAGTTCCTCGCGCCCTTGATGGAGGCCGGCGTGTTGCATCCCGAGGATCTCGGCAAGGAATCCGCCCAGCTCCGCGAGTTGGACCAAGTCCTCCAACGCCACCTCGCCGACCTTGAGAAGTCCCGCCCTGACCTGGCTATCGTCCTCCTGCTCGTTGGCTACCAGGGGAGGTCCACCGAGGACGTGGGCAAACATTTGGGGATTACTTCCAGAGCCGTCCGGAAACGGCTGGAGGTTGTGCGGCCGGCCCTTGCGGCGCTCCTGGTGGAGGCTTTTCCTGACCTGCAGGCGAAGCTCGACAAGTTCCGCAAGAGCTAGTGCCCCGCCCCGCCATCCTGTCGTTTCCATCCTGTACCCAACGTTCGCCCACCCACGCATTTCCGATCATGAACTCGTTCTTCAGCGGCCCCGAATGGGAGGAGTTTCTCCGGCTGATCAAACGCCTCCAGGCAGCCACCGACACGGAGCAGAAGCGCATCATCGCCGGGATCAAGAAGCCGCGATTCCTCCGCATGTTGGACCTCCGGAAGCTTGAATGGATGAAGGCTCCCCCACCCCAACCAGGCCTTCGCCTGCGCGACAACCTCACGCTCGAGAAGTTGCTGGGCCGCGGAGGCATGGGGCGCGTCTATGAGGCCACGCGCCGCCTCGGGTCGCATGAGGAGTCGGTCGCCGTGAAGTTCCTGAACCCGGAGCTTCTTCACCCAGGGGGCCGGGAGGCGGAGACGGCCATCCAGAAGTTCTGGGACGAGGTGCTTCGCCTGAGGGACCTTCGGCATCCCTATATCGTGACCTTGTTGGATGCGGGCGAAGTTGAGACGGCCCCGGGTGCCCCTGCGGTTCCGTGGCTCGCCATGGATTTGTTGGTCGGTGACGTCCCGCTCGTCCTGATGCCGGGCATTCCAGGCAACCGCAAACTCTATGAACAGATTCTGGGGAGCGTGGAGAACAAACTCCTTGTCTTCGAGCGGCTTCTCGAAGCCATGGCCCATGCGCACCGGCAAAACGTCCTGCACCTGGATCTCTCCCCGAACAACGTCCGGGTCATCGGCGGGCCGGAGCCCCGCGTGATCGACTTTGGATTGAGTGCCGTCCGCAACGTGTTCCGGCCCGGGTCCGATCACCTGATGCACGCCGGCACGCCTGGTTACCAGGCCCCGGAGGTGCTCACTGGACGTTTTGGCGAGGTGGCTAAATGGACGGACGTCCACGCTCTGGGCGTGCTGGGCTTCCAGCTCTTCGTCGAGGATCCGCCCTATGCCATCCCGGAGGGACTGTCCAATCCCGACGACGCCATCAACGCAGGCGTCCAATGCAAGGAACGCGTTCAGTTCGCGGATTTCCTCACGAACCGTCCGTCCGACCGCGACGCCCTCCTCCGGTTCGCCCCGGTCCTCGACATGGCGTGCAAACGGGACCCTCGGGAGCGCTATCACTCCGCCGCTGACTTTCTGGCGGCGTGGAAACAAGCGAAGGAGCAGGAACCCCCTCGCCCCGGCCACGGGCGCGCTCCAAGACCCGATGGCGGCCCGGTGGCCCCCGCCGCTCCCGGCAACAGCGGCGTGTACGTGGGAGGGGGCATCCATGGCGCACCCGGATCGATCACCCAGTTGGCAGGGAAGAAGGGCCGGAACATCGCGATCCAATCCAACAACACGGGTTCGTTCAACAACGCGAAGGACTCCTTTAAACACACGACGAACGTGACCGCGAGCAACGGCGGCATTGCGATCGGTGGCAACGCCTCCGGCAACCAGTTTTCCCCGGGCAAAAAGGCGGGTCGGCGCGCAGGACCGGCATGAAGGACGACGGCCCATCCAAATCCAAGGGGCGCAAGCCGCGCGGCGGCCGGGCCAAGGCGGCTGGCAACTCGGGCACGAGGGTGGAGGGAGGTGTTCATGGCGCACCCGGGTCTGCCATGCAGTTCACCGGGGAGCACGGCCTCAACGTGTTGTTCCAAACAAACCACTTCTCTCAGCGACATTCCCCCCAGGAAATCTGCGCCGCCTACGCATCCTTCATTCGCGCCCAATGCGACAAGGTCTGGCAACCGGGCGCAAAGGCCCGCAAACGCCCGTTGCTGGGGTTGTATGCGGACATGCAGGCGATCCCCACGCAGTTTTCGGTGGAAGTGGATCATGGCCCGCCAGGCGGCGACGACCTGATCCAAATGTGGTCGTCCCACGATGCGCGCGATGAAGGGGACGATGATCATGATGACACGGGTCGGCTCCATGGGGATGCGAGTGGACCTGAGGTGGTCGCTCGGGGCCGTATCAAAGTCGGCCCCGTGCTCAACCTTGCGGCTGATTCGGACCGCCTCGTCCTGCTGGGCCCGCCCGGCGGCGGCAAGAGCACCTTCCTCCGATACTTGGCCCTGAAGTTGGTCAATGCATGGCCGTCCCAGTCTGGCAACGCGGACGGGGGCGAGGCTGCATCCCTGGAATCCAAAACCCTCCCGGCCGTTTTTGATGGGTTCGTCCCGGTTTGGATTGAGCTGCGGAAGCTTCGGTGGAGCCATCAGGCGCATCCCTGGGGTTGGCCCCGAATCCTAGCGGCTCATGCCAAGGCCCTCAAGGAACAGGCCGCCTGGGGCGACGTGGGATGGCCGGAGATCGAGGCGTTGCTGAGGTCCGCGATGGAGTGTGGCAAGGTGTTGTTCCTGCTCGATGGCCTGGATGAGGTGACGCGGGTTCACTCCCCCAACGCGGGCGCAGCCCAAGCCGCCGATCCCGTGCCGGACCTCTTTGGGATCCACGACGCCATCCGGGAAATCGCGGACTGGAGGCCGCCCGGCATTGATTCCCATCAGGACGACAAGCCCTTCAATCGCGTGCTCGTGACGTGCCGGGAGACGTCGTGGCGGGATGGTTGGTCGATTGAGGGATGGGTGGATACGGGGACCATGGCGAGGCGTGGCGGCATGGTCGCGACGTTGTCCCTACTGGGGGATGACGAGCGCCTGGCGTTCCTGACGGCGTGGTTCGGCAACCCGGACCATGCCCGGCGGGTTCACCAACATGTGCTGGACCCCGTCCGTGATTGGCAGAAGCGCTTGTCGGAGATGGCGTCGGTGCCGTTGAACCTGACGATGATTGCATGGTTGGCGGAGCGGCGGTTGTCGTCCGGGACCCTTGCCGCACTGCCCGCCACGCGCGCGGCCATTTATGAGCAGGTGGTCCATGCCATCCTGTGGGAGATCGACGACGAGAAGGACCTGGAGGAACCGGGCCACAAGACGTTGTCGGCGCTGGTGGGCACGCAGCCCGAACGACGCGAGCGGTTCGTCCAATGGCTCGCGCAGGTGGCGTACCAATGGCTGCGCGGAACGGCCTTGGACTTCCTGTGGCTCAGGGATTCCTACGCCAAGGCCATGCATGGGGAACGTCACAGGCGTTTTGGCGACGAGGCGGCCGCCGTTTTGGACACCATGCAATGTCGGGCGGGCATCCTGAGGCTTGAGAGCCTTGGGAAAGATCCTGCCGCGCCCGGCGGACGGTATGACTTCGTCCACCGCAGCTTCTGCGAGTACCTCGCCGCCCTGTACTTCATCCACGGCCCGATCCCGTTGGACGGGAAGCGCCTTTCGAGCCGCGCCATCGAATGGCTGGATGCCAAGTCGGGCGAGGACATGGGGCTGCAGGAGACGCGGGAGTTGATCTGGGAACCCTTGCGCTTGGCGGCGGGGTATTTTGTCGTGGATAAGAGCGAGCGAAAACCCCTCTTGCCGGGCGGCCAGGACGTTCGCCCTGTGGAATCGCTGGAGGGGCTCATCCAGGCCTTGGCGCGGCGATGCAAGCAACGTCCCCAGGACGCATGGTTGGCGGGCGAGATCGCCCTGCAGGCGGGTCC
>CAYSGH010000077.1:0-21009 GCA_964430505.1 uncultured Akkermansia sp.
CCCGTCGCCGTCCCCGCCAACGTCACGTCGTCTCCCGCCACAACCCCCGTCAACGCCCCCTGCCCGCTCACCGCCACATTCAGCGTCCCGTCATACTCCCGCGACGTCGCCACCAACCCCGTCACCCCCAACACACGCGCCGTGATCGACCCGCCCGCCACCGTCTCCGACGCCGGTGCCAGGTAGTTCCCAGCGTCCGTCCCGCCCAACGTGTACGTCACCGTCACCGTCTTCCCCGTCCCAACCCCCGCCGTGTCAAAGCCCGCGTTCGCCACCACCGTCACCGCGTCCCCGGCCACCACGCCACCCAGCGCACCCGCACTCACCTGCGCCGTCGTCGTCCCGTCGTACTCCTTCGACAGGCCCAACACCGGACCCATGCCCGCCACCCTCAGCGTGAACAGGTTCACGTACCCCTCATCCAGGTTCCATGTCTGCCCACCGTCCTGGCTCTGCGCCATGTGCCCCATCCGCCATCCGCCGTCCAACGCCTCCCCGCTCGCCCCCGCCATCGGCATCCGGTACTGCCCATCCATCGCGAACGCCGCCACCCACCAGTACGTCGTGTTCGCCTCCAACAACACACCGCCCGTCGTCGCCCCAAACCCATCCGCGCCGTCCGGTCCCCTGACCCCAGGCCCCAACACCGCCACCACCGCCCCGGGCCTCCCGCCCTCGTCGGCATGGATCGTCACTCCCAGTCCCGTCGCGTCCTCCCCATACGCCGACCGCAGCCTCACCTCCGACAACCTCACCGCCTCGCCTCCCGTCCGGAACGAGTTCGCCTGCCTCAGCTCCATCTCCTCCCCGAAAAACGACATCCGCATCGGCCCGCTGTCCCCAATCGACGCTCGCCCCTCATTCGACACCGTCTGTTCCCCTCCCCCAACCACCAACGCCCTCGGCGTCACCTCCGCCACCAACGTCGGCATCCCCAACACGTAGTTCGCGGCGCCCTGTCCACCCAACGACAGCCCCAACACCGTCACCGGCTTCCCAACCCCCGCGTTCTTGTCCGCCAACACGCCCGTCGCCGTCCCCGCCAACGTCACGTCGTCTCCCGCCACAACCCCCGTCAACATACCCTGCCCGCCCACCGCCACATTCAGCGTCCCGTCATACTCCCGCGACGTCGCCACCAACCCCGTCACCCCCAACACACGCGCCGTGATCGACCCGCCCGCCACCGTCTCCGACGCCGGTGCCAGGTAGTTCCCAGCGTCCGTCCCGCCCAACGTGTACGTCACCGTCACCGTCTTCCCCGTCCCAACCCCCGCCGTGTCAAAGCCCGCGTTCGCCACCACCGTCACCGCGTCCCCGGCCACCACGCCACCCAGCGCACCCGCACTCACCTGCGCCGTCGTCGTCCCGTCGTATTCCTTCGCCAAATCCACCGTCGGCTCATGGACGGTCAATGACCGCGGACTGGCCTGGATCACCCTTGTAACCGGAGCCGCAGGTTCCCAGGCATCGCTTCCGTCCTCTCGCGCGGTGATGGTAATACTGCCCACCCTTCGAATGACGAGGTGACCCTCAACGACGGCGGCGGCCCCTGCTGGCTCGACCTCATAGACCACAGGCCTGCCGGACGTCGCGATGGCCCCGGGATGCAACGCATCGCCATACGCCAACTCGGACTGAGGAAGCTCAAACGTGATGGACTGGGGCCTCTTCAAGCCCCACGGCAGGAACCCGTCCAGCGGGATGGGTTCCTCGTCCACGCCATCCGGGCGCGTCCAACGAACCGTCACATGGTCGCCGCCACCGCCTTCCTTGTGGAGGACCTCAATGTAATAGGCCCTGGTTGACTCCAATTCGACGGGCTGGCTCTGCTGGCTCGCCTCCCAGTCCCATGCTCGAAACCCGGTCCATGCGTTCACGCCCGCAATGAGCCGCTTGTTCGCCGGGCCGTCGTCGGTGCTTAAATACAGTTCCGAACCATCATCGCTCGCGATCCAAAAGATGTAGGGCCCGCTCACAGGCGGCATGAACGTGCCCCGAAAGCGTTGCCCATAGTTGTCCGAGCGGTCTGGAACCTCGAAGAAGCCCTCATGGATGGACGTAGAGGTTGGGTTGTCCGGGAACGAGGAATGCGTCACCAAGTCCAAGACCGAGCCCCCCTCAACGCCCTCGTAAAGGTCCCGTAGCAAGCCAGCGCCTTGGAAGGGCACCGACTCAAACGTCGTCGTGACCTCGGCCGCCGGCTCATAGGTCGCGTCGCCCGGCTGGTTGGCTGCCAAGACCACCGTGCCGATGCCGGTGAGCATCACGCGGCCATTCACAAGGGTCGCCGGTCCGGACTTCACCGTGACGGATACCGGCAGACCGCTACCTGCACGGGGGACGTTTAAGGGAGCCGTGATGCCCGGGACGAAAAACTGCGGTCCGATGAGGTCGAAGGGATCGATGACATTGGGGGGCTTGCCACCCGCTGCAAAAGCCCAGGATGGCACCGGTTGCCATTGGCCGCCAAAGTCCCACAAAAGCTGGCAAACCGCGCCATCCCCGTTTTCGTAAAACCAAACCTCAAAAGACTTGGGTTGATTCGCCTGGAACTCCACCGTCCCCGGCGGCGTCCACGTGGGCCCATGGACCCCCCAATCCCGGAACAACTCCTCCCCGTCCACGGCCATGCTCATCCCGTCGTCCGACACGCCGACAAAGGTCACGCTACCGTCCACGGGCACCGAAATCATCCCCTCAAACCTCACCAGCACGGCATCGGATCGGTCGGTGCCCAACACCAACCCACCTCCCCAGTCAAAAAAGACCTGGGGAACGACACCTTGCCACAGCATCGGGCCCGTGGCCGGTGTCGCCGGTGGAAACTCGTCCCCAAATCCATAGGCTGTCGCTAAGACACCCTCGATCGTGATCGATGCCACCAGCCCCGTCGGTTGCTCGACCCCATAATTACCAGCCGATGCACCGGACACTGTCACGCCGACCACCGTCACCAGCTTCCCGATGCCCGGCCCTTCCGAGGCGAACCATCCCAGCGCTTGCGACACGTCCAACTGCGTGTCATCCCCGGCCACCACCCCCGCAAGGGTCGCCCCGGAAAAGTCCAGTGACGCCGACGTGCTCCCGTCGAAGGCCTTGTCGAGGGCCACGACACCGGAAACTTGCAAGGGCCTCGGGGTGATATCCGCCATCAACACAAGGGAACCCAACGAATAGTTCCCGGCCGCCCCTCCCCCGAGGCCGAGGCCCGACACCGTTACCGCCTTCCCCCCGCCCACGCCTGGGCTCGTAAACGAGCCCGTCGGCGTTCCCAACACCGTCACGTCGTCGCCCGGAATCACCCCCGTCAACGTCGGTGCCCCCGATACCACCACCGTCGCCGTCCCGTCGTAGGCCCGTGAGTTGGCAGCCAATCCTGAAACCCCCACCGCCCTCGCCGTGATCTCCGCGGTCGCGAAGGACTCCGAAGCCGGACCCGTGTAGTTCCCTGCATCCGCACCGCCCAACGCATACGTCACCGTCACCGTCTTTCCCGTCCCCACGGCTGCGGTGTCATACCTTGCGGTTGCCGTCACGGTCACCACGTCACCAGTCACTACCCCGACCAATGACCCGGCCGTCACCAACGCCGTCGTCGTCCGGTCGTACACCTTCGACAACGTCACGCTCGGCGCGCCCACCGTCAGGGCCTTGGCTGTGATGCCCGCCGTCAACGTCACTGCATTCAGAACATACTTCGAGGCTGACGCTCCCCCCAGCGCCAGGCCCGTCACCGTCACGGGTTTTGCCACGCCCACGCCCTTGCTCGCGAAGGCACCCGTCGCCGTGCCCGTCACCATTACCGAATCGCCCACGACCACCCCCGTCAACGCAGGCGTCCCCGTCACCGTCGCCATCGTCGTCCCGTTGTAGTCCCGGGAGGATGCCGCCAGCCCCGTGACCGTCAGCGGCTTGGGCGACACGCTCAGTGAGCGGTCCACCGGGCTCGCCGCCAGGTAGGTGGAGTTGCCCGATTGCGACGCACGGATCACCACCGTGCCCGCACCGGTCAGGGTCAGCGTGGACCCCGATACCGTCGCCGGCCCGCTGACCACCGAATAGGACACGGGCAAGCCCGAGCTGGAGCTCGCCGACAAACTCACGGTTCCCGACCCATATTGGGTGGCTGCCAAGGAACCGAAGCTAATCGTTTGGGGAGCCTTGTAATAAACCTTGATGCTGAGGTTGCGAATGCTGGTTGGGTTCCAGTAGGAAGCGATGCGCCACGAGTTGCCCGTTGAATAATAGGTGGACGGCAATCCCGTAATTTGGAGCGAGACTGCTCGCCAACCACCGGAAGTTCCATCCGACACCCACGACAAGCCAGTCTCGACACCATTCAAAAAGACCAGGTTCTGTGCAAAGGCGATCCAGCTCCAGTAGGTGCTGTACTCGGCCGACAGAACGGTTCTCTCCACCACGGCGCCGGCCGGCAACTGGGACGTTTGCGAGTACGTGTTTCCATCACCGGACAAGGAAGCCGACGACACCGAAAGCACCTCGGTGAAGGCCGAGGACTGCGCCATGGCGCGTCCACGCAAAACACCCGATAGCACAAGGATCACGGCCAACATGCCCCATGGCATCAAGCCCATCGTGGGCCATGGCAGGCCTTTCCCGTGCTTACCCTGGACCCGGTCCTTTCCCGGCAAACATGGACCCGCCCTCGGCATCATAATCCAGTGAGCCCGTTGCGGGACACTATTGGACGTTCAAACGGAAGAACTTGGGAACCTCGTCGCCCGGGTTGCCCCTCACGCGCACCCGAACCCTTTGCAACGCCTGCGGCTGAAAGAAGGCACGCTCGCGACCCGCGGCGTCCCCCTCCACCACAAAGGTGGCGTCACGCCAGGCCATGAGGTCCGAGGACGCGCTGATCGTGTAGCTACGACCCCGTAGCGTCATGAATTCCAGGACAGGCAGCCCTCCTTCCCGCGACAGGATGTCCAGCCGAAATCCATCCTTCGGATCCCACGCATACGTCCCCGCCACGTAGGCCTCCATCACCGTCAGCGGATTTCCGTTGAGCCGCGAAGCCGGTCCAAACTGGTCCAGCGTCATGTTCAGCTTGCCCGATTGGATCATCATGCGCTCCCATGCATCCGGAAGCCCGTCGCCGTCCGTGTCCTCGCCCAGCGTCAGGTCCACCCGCGACGACTCCGCTGGCTGCCCCAGCTTCCCAAGGCTGAGCTTCATCTCCATCGGCACGTACGTTCGGGTCCCCAGCTTCACCCGCATCCGGAACGGAGCCGTCGGCTGCATCGCGGAGGGGAGATACGCATCCGTGGTCAGCCCAGCGTCGATGGGGACCTCGATGCGATAGTTCACGCCAGCCTCGGTCCCGGGCGACAGCATCACCTTCAGGGTCGCCCCCGACATGGTCTCCAGCATCACCTCGCCCGACGTCGAAGTAAGCGGCGAGCCCAGCTCGTCGCGGACCAATCCAAACACCGTGTGGTGCGGCAGCGGAGGGAACGCGAGGCTCACGCCCGTCGCACCAAGCCCCGCCACTCCCAGTGCCCATCGTCGTAGGTTCATCGTCTTCATCTCGGCATGAATCCGCCTAGTTGCCCGAATACGAATAGGACACAAAATGCAGCTTGATGTCCCTCACCCCTTGGATGAACCGATCCAGGCCTGCCTCGGGATTGTTCAGCAGGGCCGTCCCAGGGATCACCAGCTTCCACCGGTTGTTCCAAACCGACCGACCGATCAACCGTGAATTGGTGAACTGCGACCGCTGCAAGGCTCCGCCATCGCCGTAAATGTTCGCCGTGAACATCGACGCTGTAGGCACCGGACGGAACGCCTGGTGCTTCCTCAATGCAAACAGTGGTTCCTGCAAAGAGTCCGACGTCTGCCAATACCTCTTCGCCGAGAAGTCCGACGCCCCCACGTTGAACGGCATCGGGATGGTCACGTCCTCGACCGCCCATGTGCGGACGTTCCCTTGGTCGCCCAACGGCGGGCTTCGCATCGAGTCCAAGCCCGTGGGAATCATGTACACATAGGGCGTCGCCGCCATCGCGGAGGGGTCCAGGAAGGTGGAGCTGGGCTCCGTGGGGCTCGTGGCCCCCGCCCCGCCCACCGTTCCAGTGTTGAAACCGGGGGTGTCCATCCCCTTGTAGCCCTCCAGCGCAACTCCCAAGGCAAACACCTTCGTCGCGAACGAACTGCGGCTAAAAGCGTGATCCCCGGCCGCCAAGGGCTGTCCAAAGAGGTTCAAGCCGTCCTCGACCACCGTGGCAAACTCCACCACCAGCCCCGGCACCGGCAACCCGTCCGTCCGGTTCATCCCCAGGCACATCCGGCGAACGTCCACGTCGTCCATGATGTTGTCCCGGCGCGCCCCTTGCAGGACGTCCCTCCATGCCGCATCCCCGTCGGCGCCCGGCAGGATCCGGTGCTTCTCCATCCTCAACGAAACCGTGGTTCCGTAGGCATCCGGGTTGTTGAAGCCCAGCCGCCCCTTCAGCACAGACCAGTCGGCATACAACTCCGCCAGCGCGCCCGACAACCCCGAATCCCCGATCCGGCTCCCGGTGAACTGAGGGACCCCGTCCCGCACCACGCCCAGCGCCCGGGCCTGGATGATCCGGTCGATAAACGCGCGCCCGCTGGCCGTGCCCAGAAGCCCCGTGTCGTAGTCATAGGCATTCGCCGCCAGCAAAGCATATCGCGAGGCCAGCTCCATCAGGGATCGATACCGGTCCAGCTTCTCGTTCCGGAACAGCCGATACGCGACGTCCCGCGTGCGGTATCCTTGGATCGTTGCTGCCGCACGCCGCCTAAATGCGAGCCGGTCGGCCTGCAAGCGCTCACCCTCGGCCAGCAAGGCCCGCAGGGACAACTGCGCGTCGTACAGCTCGCGCTTCCGAGTGTTGATGTTCCAAAGCTTGAACTGGACATCATTCGCCGATTCAGCCAGCTCCATGAGGGACTGCCTGAGATCCATCCTCCTTTCCAAGGGAACAATCCGCTCATATCGCACCCATTGGTCTGCCGTGCCCGTCGCAAACTCCAATGCCTTCACGACCGACAAACGCACCGCCTTGGCCGCGTTCAAGACCTGGATCGCCGTAGTCGCCGTCGCTTGAATCGCCCCCTCCGCTGGCGAGGTCAGGTCGCCGCCCGCCGCAAGCCCGGCGATGAAGCTGTCGGGCAGGGCATCCCCGAAGGTCTTCGTGATGTTCCCGACAGTCTCCTTTGCCGCATCCGTCCACACCTCGAACAAATCGTTGGCGAACAACACGGACTGCAACGTTTGCTGGGCTACCAACAGGTCCTTGTCGAGTTGGTTGATCTCCTGGCTCGACTTCCAGTTTGCCTTGAACAGGCTGGCGGCCTTCTCCCACGCGAGGCTCGCTCCATACATGTCGTCCCAAGCCTCGACCAACCGGGAATGCGCCGCGATCATGGAAGAAACGGACCGCTGGATCTCCCCGGGGGACCGCCTTCTTCCAACCCACCCTGCCGGCCTAGGAGTGTAGCCATCCAGCGTCACAGTTACGGAGATGTTCGTGAGCTTGGGGTTCGACATGCTGTCCACGAAGCCCTTCAGGTCGCCCTTGCCACTGTCAAAGTCCTTGATGGCGTCGTCTGCCCCTTGATTGTTGTAGGGGTCCGGAACGCCATACACGTCGATGTTGAATGTCGCGGGAGCGATGGCCCCCTTGATGGAGGAAAAGTTGTACTCCGGGATGTCCACGTAGAGATAGTGGAGCAAGTCCGGCCCATCATAGCCCTGCGGATACGTCTTCCCGGGCCCGATGTCATCGGTGTAGGGCGTGCCATAGATCTCCGTGAGGCGGGCGGTCATGGAACGTTCCGAATCCACAATCTTTTGCTTTTCCTTCTCCAGCGTGTCCGTCTCGCTCGCCAGGTCTGTCGTGAGGCGGCTCGCATCGGCATAGGCCGCCGCCGCGTTCTCCAGGCTCTTCACGGCGCGCACGTAGGTCTGCTCGAAGTGGCCCTGGGACTGCGAGCCGACAACCAAGTCCGGATTCAGGTCGAATGCGATGCTTCCCAAGGACAATCCCAGAGGCGTCAATCCACCCTCCGCCGAATCCAGGAGGCCCTGCACCTCCTCATGGTTCAACGGCAACTGGGACAACTCCGGCACCGTCGTCCGGTCGATCTTCTGGATGCCCTCGTGCGTCGGGTCGGGATCCACCTCCGGCAACATCGAGTTGCCCACCAGCCAATGAATGTAGGATCCCTGCCCGGCGCGCGTGGCCCAATGATCCAACCCCCAATGCCGGACCGACGGCACCGAGCGGTTGGTGTTGGCCCGGGTCTCCCCAAAACGGTCCCAACCCAACCCCTCCTGCGCTCGATAGGACTGCCTGAAGACCAGCTTCAGCACGTCCACCGCCGTCTGGCTGACTGATCCCGCCGCAGCAGCAAACTTGCGCTCGTCCGCATAGTCCACCGATACCGCCTTCCCGAGGATCAACACGGCCTCGCTACGGGGCACCCAGTCAAACTTCTCGTTGAGGATCAATCCGTAATACCCCTTCAACGCCGTCAGGTAATGCCCGTACGCATCCCCGTGCCCCTGCGGATAGGCCACCGCCGCGTCGGCTGCGTCGATCACACCGTCGTTGTTGAGGTCCTGGATGTTGTAGTTCTCGGCATAGGTGACCTCGCCCGACGCGATCCCGCGCGTGTAGTTCCACCACATGCGATTGTAGGCAGGGGCCGACTGAACACCCGGCTGCATGAAGTCGTCCCGACCCCGCAGCAAGCCCAGCTCCTCTTCCAACAACGACCCCACCTGCCCGGCAAAGGAGAACCGCGCCGTGGCAATGCTATTCTGGACCCCAGCCGCCGTCGCCGTCGAAATCGTGGGGTCCGCTGCGTCCGCCGCCGCCTCGTTGCCTAGGATTGTGTACAGGTCGTTGAGATAGCCGGTGACCAAGAGCAGGGCATCGTTGGCGGGCCCGTAGTTGATCCCGGCATGGATGCTCAGGTCGCGTGCCCGCCGCGACACCGTCTCGTAAATCTCAATCAACCCAAAGTTGTTGATGTTGGCCAAGTTCAGGGCAATAGCGCCCTCCCACCTGCGCCCCGCCTGCGTGAGCGAGCTGACGTCCGTGTTCACGGCGTTGTTGTACAGGTCCTTGACCCGCTGCTGGAACGGGTTGATCCCAGCCAAAACCCGCTTCACCCAGCCCTCCGCCAATTGCGGATCAGACCAAGGAGACCACTGCCCCAGCACAGGATCCGTCCCGCCCGCAAGCCGGTATCGGACCATCAGGTAATTGTCCGCCAACACCTGCACCCCGGCTCCACCCAACGTGTATCGCGGCAGGCCGACACCAGACTGCAGGTCTTGCCACAGGCTCATGTTGCCCTTGGAAGGCGGCCCGCCATCCACCGGCGCAGCAATCTTCCACTCATACTCAAACTGCCCTTGCCTTCCACCAAGGTCCGGCGTGTGCTCCATCGTCAGCAACTCGTTGAGCGGATTGAGCGAGGGCACCACCCGCAACTCGCCCGGCCACAAAGGCCCGCCCACCCGAAAGACATGCATGGAGACCGGCTCGCCAGGCTCCGTGAACGCCTGCCCATTCCCCACGATCAACGTCACATAGCCCACGCCCGGCCCCATTGCGCTCATCGCATAGGAGTCCACCGCCGTGTCGTCGTTGCTGATCTCCACGACAGTGTCAACGCCCACCTTCACCGTCCTCAACGGGTCCACGATAAACCGACCCGGCACCTTCTCGTCCTCCACGAACGTCTCCACCGAGGTCGCCAAGCCCCGTACCATGTTGTCCCAACTGGTCTTCTCTGCGGCAGGAGAGGCCGGGCACAGGTCCAGCACCCATTGCAAATCCTGCTTGCTCCCCAGGCCCCGAAGCACGTTCACCCTGAGGTACTGGCCGGTGGCCTCGTCCCCCGCTCGCTCCCCCTTCAGAACCAACGAGCCCTTCGCCCCAACGTTAGGATCGAAGTACACGCGGGAGGCCAAGTGCGGCGGCAGGTTCGGAAAGTAGTACTTTCCTTGGTAGGCCTCCGCCAAGACTCCGGTCGGCAACTGAGACAGCCCAAACTCCTCCAAGGACGCCGTCTTGGCGCGTGTCGGGTCCATCAATGTCACGCTGGCGGGCTTGACCGTGAAGTTCCGGGCGATCGACTGCTGGTACACGACCTCCGCGCTTGTCTGGCTCCGCAAGTCCGGCAGGCCCGCCACCGGGGTCGTCAAGGTCTGGCCCACCTGCATCAGGGCGGGCAGCGCGGGCCAAGCCGGGCGATACACAATCTCCAGCCCGCTGGTCTTGGAGGTGGCTTCCCCAGAATACCCTCCGACCACCGGCCTCCTGAGGTAGGGCACGATCGTTCCTACGGGCACCTCGCCCTTCGGCCATGCGAACCCCTCCTGAGTCTTGTAGCAAAACCGCATCGTGAAGCTGTTCGCATCCGTCGGCTGGGCCGCAAGGTACGGAGGCCTACCGCGAAACTCTGCCTGCGACAGGTCATCCATCGTGCGCGAGATGCGCAATGGCCCCTGTGGACTGTCCGTTCCGGAGGTCTTGACCTCCATGCTAAACGTCAACGCCACCGATTGGCCAACCCCCACATCCGACAGCGTCAGGTTGTAGGTCTGCGTGGCGCTGGCAACGTCAGGCCTTCCCTCAAGAAAGACACCCTCCATGTCGGAGCCAATCGACATCCAGCTAGGCAAGGGCGTGGTCGAGGCCACGCTCAACACAAGGCCCTGCGGACGGCGCGACGCATGGATGTATTGCCGAAAAACCCGCCCCACCACCGCATCCGCCTTGGCCATCGCCGCAAAGGTCCCTGATGCCGGGACGTACCTGCCGGCCGCGAGGTTGGGCTCCGTATGCAGCCCGCGGTACACCCAAAAGGCCTCCTTGCGGTCACGCAGGGTAAACCGGCGATAATGTGCATAAGGTCCCGCCTCGTCCGTCGTGGCATTCCAGCCGGCCGGGAGGTCTGCCCCGGTCTTTCGCACCTCGACGTTGTAGTTCACCAAATCGACGCCCTCGCCCTCGGTGGGAGGCGGAATCAAGGGCAGTGGCATGGGGGCTTGCAGGATCGTCCCGGCATCCACCACGTAGTCAAAGAGCCATCCCGCCGAAGGCTTTTCCCTCAGGACCCTGAAGGCCGCCATGCTCGGGCGGTTGTCGGGCCCGAAATAACTGATCAAGACGAAGGGCATGGACGAGAAGTCCGAGGTCGCCGTCGTGATGTTGAGGTCGTCGCGCAAGGCCCAACCTTGGCCGCCAATCATCATGGCATGTTCCTCGTTGGGATTGTACCCGGGCCGGGTGCGGTCGTTCTCGTAATAGATGGAACCCTTGGCCTCGAGGCTCGACAAGCCACCCGTGCCCGCGTTGCTGGCCAGCACGATCTCGCGGGGACTCGCGGGGTACTGAATCGTGTAGCGGCCAATCGCCGAAGGCCATGCGATGGGCACAATGCCCCGCGTCGGCTGGACCTTGTCTCTCCGAAACCACCAAACCTCAAGCTGGTTGCGGCCGGGGATGGCATTGACCGGGATGATGGCCCCCATGGCCGCCGCCTCGAAGCCCTGCGTCAATGGATCGACATAGGCACCCGGATGGTAGGATGTGCCCACAGAGGTGCGAAGATGCCCCGCCATGTAGGACTCACCCCGACCGGCGCCGAGCTCGCCATCCGGGGCCACCAGACGGTCGCCCACATAGACCGTACTCGTCACCACACGCGGACCGGACATGGGATCGGCAAACACCAACGTCTGGTCCGTCCGATTCCAGGCCACGAGATTGGTCACGATCGTCCCACCCCAGTTCGCCGACTTCAGGTTGGCGTCCAACCACGAAAACACCCTTTCGAATGCCAGCCCCCTCTCTGTGCCATAGCGCAGCAAGGCCCGGTGAGCGGGCTGCTCGGGCGTCAGGTGCGTGTAGAAGTAAAGGTCTGGCGTCAGCTTCGCGCGATCTTGGTCCAGCGGGTCCTGGTACAGCAGCGTCGGGATGTTCTTTTGCTCAAGGCGTACCGCCGTTTCCTTGGCCTCGTCCTCGCTGCCCACGAGCGGCCGAACGTAGTGGCTGTAGCGGGAGGGGTCCGTGGGCCACTGCATGTCATAGCGTGCCAGCACCCGGGGCCACCTGAGCCCCTGCTCGCCGGGTTCCATCCAAAACACGAGGACATCATTCAGGTTGCGGGTCTCGCGTGCCGCAAACAACTGCACCGGCTTCTCGTCCCCGCCTGACAGCGTCTCGACAAACTGCGCCCCCATGGCCGGCACCACCTCGGGATACAGCCCGGAATCGTCCCGCGACGCGTCCGAGAAAGCCTTGAGCCGGTCGCCGAGGTCCACCCGAACATCCTGTGGGACGGGTTGCTGGAGGATGTCCACCAGCTCATATCCCAGGTGCTGGCGCGTGCCGTCGGGCTTAACGTCCCCGAGCAGCTCGACAAAGACGCGTCCCTCGCGGTTGTAGGCCAGGATTTGGGACGTCGTGCGATCATACCACAACGTGCGCGTCTCGGGCACCGGGTTCGTGGACACGATCAGGCTCCCGCCCTGGTACTCGCTGGCCACCCGCTCGGGCACCTGATTGTTGTACACCACCTTGACGTCGCCAATACGGTTGCCCGGCACCGAAATGGGCTTGCCGGTCTTCTGGAAGTCCCCCTGCGTCCAGTACATGGGGCGAGAGGCCTTCACCAGGCTCCCGGAGACGATCAACCGCTGCTTGAACAAGGGATACCAAATGCCGGCGTCCTGAATCGCCTCCGGGACCGTCGTGTCCGCAGCCGACTCCAGCCGCTCCAGCGTGAGGCCGCTGATCACCGGATTGCGGTCCGTGAGCAATGGATTGCTCGCGCCCGCCCCATCCAATTCAATCCTCAGATTGGTGCCGGCCGCCTCGAAGGCATGGGTCACCACCACTCCAACGCCCTTGGTGCCTTGGCTCGACGTGGCCGTCGCAACATAGTCTCCCGGAATGAAGTTGGGAGCCACCACCTGGCCGTTCACCACCACGTTGAACCCGCGCTTGTTGCCCGGGTTCTCGACAAACAACAATTGCAGCTTGTACCGGGTCCCCGACACCACCGTGAGGTCCACCGTGGGCTTGGCCGGGTTCGAGCTCCAGCGTATCGACCGCGTCACACCGGACAGGCGCAGGTCGTTCGCGGTGTTGCCAAACGTCGGGCTAATCCAATTCCCAATCTTGTTCTGCGCGGTAATTGTGGCACCCGGCACGACCGTGGTGGTGGTGCCGGCAAGGTCACTCTCACCCGTGAAATTCGCATCGCCGACCTGCCCGCCCGACGAACTTCCAAAATTCACCGCATAGGCAAAAGTGCCCTGGAGGTCGAGCCCCTCATTGGGGTCGCCGCCCGTGTAGATCCCGATGCTGGTGCCCGACGGGAGCCCTGGTCGGGTCGTGGAACCCGCGAGGCGCCGCCATGTCACCTCAATCACCCCCTGCTTGGTCGCAAACACCGACCGTGCGTTGGGACTCCAATAATACCCGGCCGTCGCATGGTTGTTTGCCGAGTAGGGTTCCGGGTACCAATAGTCCTCCCTCCGGATGTTGGGCGGGAGCAAGACGCCGTACTCGTCCGTGGACGGCGGCTGGATCATCGCCCCAAACAGGTAGTCCAATCCCCGGCTGATGATCGGCGCGCCCACCTGCGCGCGCAGCAAGATGTGGGTCGGGCTCGCGCCGCCCAGGCGCGGCAAGTCCAACCGTACCGCGTTGCCCACCAAGGAACGCGTCGGGTCCAGCAATGCGGCCTTGGGCCGCACGGCGCCCCCGAAGAACACCGCCGACTGGAATTGCGAACGCGTCGGGGGCACCGAGGGCAAGGGGGGAAGCTGTACCCCCTCGGCCGGCACCCGGCCATCCGAACCGGCTGGGGTGCCAGCCACGCTTGAAATCGGCAAGCCACGGCGGCTCGTGATGTTGTACAGCGTCAAGTCTTGCCGCGACTCAGCAGGACCCTTTGCCTGCTGGGCCAGCAGCATTCCACCAAATGAAAGCACCAGCCCTAGCGCGCGCATCCTGGTTGTTGTGTCCATGGCAGCTCTTATTTGGATGTCCCAACGGCAAACGCCGCTATTGGACGCGCATGATGAAGGCCAATGCGTAGAAGGGTGGGACGATGCTAAATGCCGACCCACTGCCTGTCGCAGCGCTCGTCACCGAGAAAGAGTGACGATGGGTCCCATTGTAAGCCGTATTGTTACCCGTGGTGTGACCCCTGT
Source organism: uncultured Akkermansia sp. (assembly GCA_964430505.1). GTDB lineage: Bacteria > Verrucomicrobiota > Verrucomicrobiia > Limisphaerales > UBA9464 > UBA6176. The sequence goes on from CAYSGH010000077.1 coordinate 14,237, forward strand.
TGTCCCAGTCGTTACCCCTTAGGCCGAGCCATCCCCAATTGCCATTGCCAATGTTCTCGCTGACGTAATAATCGTCGAAGTAGTGGTTGTGGTTGCCCCCATCCACCGTGTCGCCGCTCACACCATGTGTGTGGCTTGGCAGGTTTGCCACCGAGAGGGTGACCGTTGATGCCCCGCCCACGGTGCCCACAGGTTGACTGCTCTGTGCACCCACCACGAACTTGCCCCGCAGGTCAGGCGTCACCCTTCCATTGCTGGTCCGCCCATCGCACAACGCCCATCCGGCAGGGACCGACGACTCGCTGCCCGACCACATGATGATGCCGCCGAGGGGTGTGGTGCCGTAACCAGTCAAGGAGGTCGCCTGCAGCGTGCCTACGTTCAGCGTGGTGACGTCCACCGTGTCGGCCTTGACCCTTCCGGCCACCTTCAGGCCGACCCCCGCCTCGGCAGACGTGTTGACGCCAACGCCACCGGCGGCTCGGATATTGAATTGATTGGCAGCGGTGGAGGCGAAGTCGGCGTCCTGGCCGTCGGCCCAGACGAACGTTCCGGAATGGATGGCGTTGGCGCGCCGGCCGGCGGCCATGGCGAACTCGCCGGATGCCGTGTTTTGGCGGCCGCCGACGGTGGTCGCATGGCCGCCGGACGCCGTGTTGGCCGTGCCACCCAACGCAACGGACCCAAGGCCCGACGCCGTGTTGCCCACGCCACCCGTCACCACCGCAGTCTCGCCCGACGCGGTGTTGTTCTCGCCGCCGGTGAGGGTGCTCGCACGGCCGCTCGCCACCTGGGTGGGCTGCGCCGGCTGGCGCGACACTTGGAGGTCCACCGCGCTTGCGCCCCGGGCATTGCCGCCCGTGGACTGGATCGCCTGGCTCAGTCGGAGCCGACCCGCGTCCGGCACCAGCAACGACGTGCCGTCCGCCGCCACCAATCCATTGGCTGACCGTGCGAGGAAGGCATAGGGCGACGGCAGCAACCGAAGCCGGGGCATGATTTCGGGATCGCCACCCGAAAGCCCCTTCACCGTGATGCCTATATACCGGTCGGAGGCGCTGGTGCTGGCGAACAGCGACGACAAAGCGGGTCGCGGCTCGCTGCCCTCCTGCACGCCCTCACCCAACACCACGGCAAAGCTCCCCTTGTCCACGGTCACCGTCTGGGACTCCGCCCAAAGGCTGCTGCCGCCCGACGACGTCGCGTACACGCGGAACACGATGGTGTAGTTGACGGGGTTGGAATTCGCCAAGGGCGCGCCATTCGCATCCACCAAATACCCTTGGTAGGACATCAGGTCGGCAGGCGTCGCGGATTGCGCCATGGACCGCGTCGCGGTGGCAACCCCAAGGAACGCGAGGGCACACCCCAGTTGAAGCACTCGGGTCCATGCGGCGCCGCCGGTGCGCCGGATCAGGCAATGTGGGAACAGGTTCATGGCAGGGAGGGTCTTAGCTTTGGAAATCAAGCGAACAGGCGATCCTTTAATCCTTCGTGAGCTTGGAAATGGGGCTGATGCGGGTCAGGGAATAGGTGCCGGCCGACCGGAATGTCCGAACATTGGCCCCCGATCCCTCGAGCGTGACGGTCTCCTCGTAGGTCCCAATCCGCTTCTTGAACCCGGCCGTCTGGCTTTCAAAGTCAAAGGCCACGGCGGCCGGCGTGAGGCGAATCGTGCGAGTGATGCCAAAGGATTCCTGACCCTTGGGCAGCACTTGGCTAAACCCCGCGTTGAGGTTGTCGTGGTCCGGGTGGTATTGGTGTACGAAAGGATTCGAACCGGTCGCGTCGTAGGGGGTGCTGACGGTCGTCACCAGGCTGTTGCCATTCGTGCCGCCGGTCAGGAAGGACCAGGGTGCATTGGCTTGGGTCCATGGCAAGTGGGCGGCCGAGATGCGGCGGGCGTCCTTGAGCTTGAGGGGATCCAGGAGCACCTGGCGGGTGGACACGATGGTGTTGCTGGCCACGTTTTCACCGACGAACACGCGCTGCAGCAAGACGGCGTTGGTGCCGTCGTCGTGCACGATCAACCGGAGTGGGAAGGGCTTGGGCACGCCCACTAGCCGCTCCTCCGTGGAGTTCAGCACGTACGCGCCTTCCTCGGCCACCAGCTCGGGCGGCAAGCTCGCGGCGTCCAATCGCTCCAGCGTCAGACCGTTGAGGATCGGGTCCCGGTTCTGGATGTCCGTCGAGCTCGCCCCCGGGCCGTCCAAGGTCACCTTCACCTGCGCGGAGGCCGACGTGAACTCATGGGTGACCACGACGCCCACCTTGGCCTTCTGGACCGCAAAGGATCCCTCGCGTGTGGTGTAGGTCCCAGGGATGAAATTGGGCACGACGACCTTGTCGTCGATGAGAACATCGAAGCCGCGCCACGGGGCGGTGGTCCCGGATTCCCCAAACAGCAACTGCAGCTTGTACCGAACCCCTGCCTCCACGTTCATCGTGAACGTGGGCTTGTTGGGATTTCCAGAGTACCCCATCGACCGCATCACCACCTCCAGGGCATTGTCTGCGGCGGTCGTGCCGTAATCCGGTTGCAGCCACGTGGCCGACGTCGCTTGGAGGCTTTGAACGTATCCCGTGGTTGCGGCCGCCGCAGTGAAGGCGACGCCTCGGACGTTGGAACTCACTGCCTCCCCCACGTTCACGGCATAGGCAAACGTCCCATCTAGGTCGAGGCCCTCGCCCGCGTCGCCCCCCGTGAAGGTGTCCACTGATGTGGAAGTCCACCGCCGGCCGATCTGGGGCGACCCTGTCCCGCTCCCGGCATAGTTTTTCAGGTACTGCGTCACCTGCGTCACGCGCGCCTCGCCCACCCAAAGGCCGGCAGGGGACTGTGCAGTGACCGTCACCGGGAGGTCCACTTGCAGCAGGCCTTGTTCGTCTCGAATTTTGAGAATTCCAGCCAATACGGTGCCGGGTTCCTCGGTGATTCGGGCCCGTGCGACGCCCACCACCACTTGGATGTCCGCGCCGGGTTGGCCGGCCGGCGGCAAATCCCATTCCCTTGCGGTGGCGGCCTCCGGGTCCAAGGCCAGCATCTCGTCGCTGTCCACCATGGGGATGCCCGCATAGCTGAGGCCGCCCGCGGTATTGAAGTCGCCCCGCACCACCAAAGGCGGCAGCGCCGGGATCACGGGCTGCCCCGTGGGCGGCAGCTCGGACCGATGCCAGGTCATCAGGATCTTGTTCGTCCCGGGCGACGTGTTCCGAATGCGAAAGCCCACCTGGGTGAGCTCAGTACCAAAGTTAATGCCTCTTTGGCCTGCCACGTTGACCTCAAACGGCCCAAAGTAGCGGTTGAAGCCCCCGTCCACACGCATCCAGACGGCCTCGCCGCGCTGGAGGACCGTCCGCGCGAAGTCATAAACCCGGTCGGGATTGCTGGCTCCAAAGGCACCCCCTGGCGATGCGTAAATCTCCGTGCCCTGCATGAGCTGGGGCGCCGGGAGGAAAAACCGCTCGTAGGAGAGCTGCCGTGCGAGCGGAAACCCAATGAAGTTCAGGCCGGAGCTGGTCCAGCCGTACACGGGCGGCACGGGCCTCCCCTTGAGCCGCCAGGAATAGGTCGCTGTCGTGCTCCGCACCTTCACGTAGTAGGCGGCATTGGGGATCAGGACCTTCAGGGGCGACGTTGGCCCAAGGCTGCTGGTCCACTTGCTCCACCTCGACCCTGTGCTGGTGGGCACCTGTGGGCTTTCCACGAATTGTTGTCCCACGATGGGCGGGTTCCACAGCCACACCTCCTCGATGTCCGGGGCGGAGGCCATGACGTCGCTGATGGGCGCATAACCCGCGTCCACGAAGAGGTACACGGCATTCCAGCCGGCCTTGAGGGAGTTGGTTTGCGTGGTCCATTGCGCACGCACGCCCACGCCCGTCGCCATCAACAGCCATGCCGTCACCCACCCATGCCAGTATGCTAATTGTTTCGTCATGGCCGTTGATCGTCTTCCAAGGGCTAGTTCGGGCTTCGTCTAAAGAAGTGCCATGGCGGCGCCGCCGCGAGGCGCTGGGCTTGTCCGATGGGGGATGAACCCGCCGCCCCCTGCCCGCCAAACAAAAGGAATTCCGTCCCAGTCCATGCCGCCAAGCCGCCGGACCGGGCGACCGCCGGGTTGGAGGCGGGCAACACGCGCCATGTGCCGGAGGAACGCCTCCATGCATGGCCACCGGACGCCGCCCCACCGGCATCCTGCCCTCCGAACACCAGCAATTCCTCTCCCGTCCAAACGCCGCTTGCCTGGTATCGGGCCGTCGGTGCGCCGTTCAAATTGAGGGTCGTCCACGTCCGGTTGCCCAAGTCCAGGACGGCGCCATCGGACAACAACTGCCGCCCCATGCTGCGCCCGCCCCAGACGATCAGTCGTTGACCGTCCCATGCTGCCACATGCCCGGACCGGGCCACGAAGCCCGGCAACACGGGCAAGGATTCCCATGCGCCAGGATTCCCATTGGCATCGAAGGGGAGGAAGGCGCCCGTGGCGTCGCCGGCCTCGGCTGTTTCCCCGCCCCACACCAAGATGCCTGAACCGGTCCACAACACGGTGGCCCCGATCCTTGCCGAGGGTGCCTGCGGTGTGGGAAGCGCCGTCCAAAGGTCTTGAGCCGGGTCGTAGAGGCCTCCGTCGTTCAGGAGACCGTTCACGCTGCGGCCACCAAAGAGCACCATCACGGTGCCAGTCCAAGCGGCACCATGGCCGTGTCGTGCCGTTGGGGCATTCAAGGTCGCCACCGGCTCCCACGAAATCCGGTTGCGAGAAAAGCGCCCCCCCGTGTTCAGGCTGGTGGACGCAAACCCGCCCCAAACAATCATCTCAGTGCCGGTCCACACCGCCGTGTGGCCGCTGCGAGCCTCCGGCGCGTCGGACGATCCCAGCTCGACCCAGGCGTCGGAGGCAGGCCGATAGCCCGCGCCGGTGGCCAAGGGCACCTGACCCGCGCCACGGCCCCCCCAAACCAACCATTCCTGCCCCGTCCATACGCCGCTGGCATCGACCCGGGCCGAGGGCGCGGACGCCGTGGATCCGAACACCCACGCAGGCTCCGGCGTCGAAAATGCCCGGCTGAACCCTGCGCTCGTCAACGCTGGGTCCGCAGGGTCCACCGAGGCCACCATCCAACCCGACCGCACCGGCGCGGCCGCCGTCTCCACGGATTGCCGGAGGGCGGCATTTTCCTGCACGAGGGCGGCGACCTGGGATTGGAGCTGGCCGACGACGACTGCCTGTGACTGCAACGTGGCCTGCGCCTGTGCCAGGGCCTGCGACACGGACGCGACATCCACCGACCGTGCGATGTCGGAACCGAAGAGGGAACTGTCGAGCTTGCCTTGCTCGTCCTTGAGCGGCACCGCCGAAGGCAGGCTTTGGACCGGGACCGAGACGACCGTCGATGCCGTCGATGCGCGGATGGCGTACGGCGCAAAGTGCACCGGCTGCCGTTCCAGCACGGCATAGGATTCTGGAACGGCCCCGTTGGCTGGCGTGGGCCGAACCCGTACCTCGATCCAGCGCGGCGCACCGTTGAAATGCTCCGCTCCGAAGGCCAGAGGCGTGGTGAAGACCCCCTGCTGCACGTTCAGCCCAAGGGAGATTGGTTGGCCTAGGACTTGCCCTCCGCTGGCGGCATCCGTCAGAACGAACTGGAAGTCATACGAACCACTGGCGGCACGGCCACCATCCACAAGCCGTCCTTGGTAGGACACGGAGGGCACCGTGGAGGCGTCGCCGCTCCCCTGCCCCAAGCCATTTCCCGAAAGTACCAAGGCAACTCCCAGCCAAAACCCTGGCCAATTCGGCCGCGGAACCCAACCCACGGCCTGCGCAGGCGCCATGTGCCAGGAACGATGCAATCCGAGCTGTTGCTGGCCTGTTTTTTTCATCCCTCCTTGTTGGCGTTTCATCCCATGGACCTTGTATTGTTAGCAAGGCATTTCGCAGGCCCTGTCGAATTTTGCCCTGCAAATGGGCTTCTCGACGTTTCCGGCGGTTGGGTCTTGGTCATCCCCTAGGCACATGGTTTCGATGGGGCACGTCACCCAACGCCGCCCGTCAGAGGGCCCGGCGCCCCAACGGGGCAGCCCTTGCCAGCGCAGGGCAACGCCCCGGGTTCCCGCGTCCTCCGACGCCATTCGTAGAGGAGCCGAGGCTGGGGAGAGCGGAGTTCAACAGACCGCAGTCGTCCGTTTCCGTCCCCAGGCTCGCCTTTCATCGAACCGGACGGGCGGCGTGACCGCATCCGGCTTCCCAAGGGCTGTTCGTCGGATCACGTCTCCGGCCGGCCTTCCATGCCGTCCATTGCGGCTTCCGGCATGGGACCAGCCGATCATGCAGGTCCTCGCTCGTGTCATGGTTCCGCAACCCGTGGACTCACCCATGCATCCGCCGCAACCCGCCCCTCAGGCGTCGCCGCGCCAATTCCGCGGCCCAGCCCATGGCCTCCCGGCTGTTCCCATCATGCAACGTGGCAGCCCAGCCCTTCAGCCGCCGGTTCATCGGCTCGACCACCGCCTCGATGGGCCAACACCTTTGTGACGAAGGCTGGGCGTCGCGTGGCAGCCTTCGCCGTGTAGGCGGCGGCTCGGTTTCCGGATGCGAGCCTTGTCGAGGCTCATTCGATGAGGTTTACCTTCGGTGCAAACCGACCGTTCCATCGACGTCCCGCGTGGGGTTCGGCCTCACGGATCCTAGAAACGGCAGTCGAAGAGGATTTGAAAACGAGGAAAGGGCCCTCCCATCCGGGAGGATGGGCTCACGGGCAGGAACCCA
>CAYSGH010000078.1:0-20338 GCA_964430505.1 uncultured Akkermansia sp.
TGGGCGGTGGCAGCGGGTGGATAGCCATGGCCCGCCTGGCCGATGCCCTTGAACCGGGGATGGCTTGCGTTGGACCCGAGAGCGCCCACGGCGCGGCCCATCCCAGACCTGACGGGGCGCGCCGACCCATGGTTGATGCCCTGATGCCGAGGTTGGGCGGCCCTTGCAGGGCTCATGGCGTCGAGGAACCACGGAATCCCCGGGATCGGCAGGCATCTCCGTGCCCGTCGGCGTGGATTTGCGGTACCCCAAACACCCCCGAGAACCCGGCGCGCGCATCATGCCGAGGAATCCGTCCTTGCGACTCGGGGGCCGTGCCTGATACAACAGCCCCGTTATGGCCGCAATCGGTCGCTTCCAAAAGGGCGACGACATTTTCCATGCCAAGGTGATTGACGGGGAAATCTTCCGTCTCATTGGCGACGTGTATGGCTCTCCCTCGTTCGAGAAGAAGCCCACGCCGCTGAAGGGATTGAAGACCCTCGTCCCCGTGGTGCCCTCCAAGATCATCGCGGTGGGCCTGAATTATGCGGACCACGCACGCGAGGCCGGGAAGGCCCTGCCGAAGGAGCCGTTGTTCTGGCTCAAGGCACCCACGTCCCTGATTCCCGACGGCGCCAAGATCGAGGTTCCCTTTGCGACGCATCGCAACGACTTCGAGGCCGAGCTGGCCATCATCATGGGCCGCCGGGTTCGCAACGTGACGCCGGCCGCCGCCGCCCGCTATATTTTTGGCTACACCGCCGCCCAGGATGTCACGGACCGCACCATCCAAGCTTCGGAAAGCCAATTCGCGCGATCCAAGTCCTTCGACACGTTCACGCCGCTGGGGCCCTACGTCGAAACGAAGATCGACCCGCACGACCTGAGCATCCAGCTCTTCCAGAACGGCCAGTTGCGGCAGAACGGCAACACCAGCCAGCTTCTCTTCAACTGTTTCCACTTGGTCAGCTTCATCTCGACCAACATGACGCTGCTGCCCGGCGACGTGATCCTCACGGGCACGCCGGCCGGCGTGGGCCCCATTGAGTCTGGGGACCGCCTCGAGGTGCGCATCCAAGGCTTGGCTCCCTTGGTCAACGCCGTGAAGTAGGCCGCCCGCCCATCCATGCGGGCGTCGTTCCCAACGGTTGGCTCCCTCGCGGGAGCACCGCCGGGACATCCAACCCAAGCGTCACCCCTCTTCCTTCTCAGCCATCCGATCCGTTTCTCTCTCCCCGCTTCTCGCCCACCGTTGTCACCCCCTCCCCGCCATGCGCTGGTCCCAAACCTTCATCCCGACCCTCAAGGAATCGCCCTCGGACGCCGAGATCATCTCGCACAAGCTCCTGCTGCGCGCGGGGTTGGTCCGCAAGCTGACGGGCGGCCTGTACACGTTCCTGCCCATGGGCCTTCGGACGTTGCGCAAGATCGAGCGCATCATCCGCGAGGAACTCGACCGCGCCGGGGCGACGGAGGTCCTGATGCCGGCGCTGCAACCGCCGGACATCTGGCAGCAAAGCGGCCGCTACGAGACCGCCCGTGACGTGCTGTTCAAGGTCAAGGACAGCGCCGGGCGCGAGTGGGTGCTGGGGCCCACGCACGAGGAGGTCATCACCCACCTCGCGGCCTCCGAGATCAGCTCGTACCGCCAGATGCCCCGGAACTTCTACCAGATCCAGACGAAGTTCCGGGACGAGATCCGCCCGCGCTTCGGCCTGATGCGCGCCAAGGAGTTCATCATGAAGGACGCCTACTCGTTCGACGCGACGGACGAGGGCGCCATGGCCAGCTACCAGCGCATGTACGACGCCTACTCGCGCATCTTTGCGCGCTGCGGCCTCAAGGCGTTCCCCGTGGAGGCCGACACCGGCGTCATTGGCGGCAACCATTCCCACGAGTTCATGGTTCCGGCCGAGACCGGGGAGAATGACGTCGTGTATGGGGAAACCGACGGCTACGCGGCGAACATCGAGAAGGCCACCAGCCAGGGGCCGCTCCAGCCCACCCCGGCCGAGTCCACCGGACCCGCCCCCGAGAAGTTCCCCACGCCGGGCGTCGTCACCATCGAGCAGTTGTCGCAGCCTCCCCACGGCGTCGAGGCGGCACGCCAGGTCAAGACGCTGGTGTACATCGTGGATTCCCTGCCGCTGCTGGTCCTCCTGCGCGGCGACGATTCCCTCAACGAGGCAAAGCTCATGGCACGCACCGGGGCGGTCCACGCACGCCCCGCCACGCCGGAGGAATGCGCCGCCACCCTCGGCGCGCGCCCGGGTTCCCTCGGGGCCGTCGCGGGCGTCCCGGCCAAGGTCAGCGTCCTGGCCGACGAGGCCCTTCGCGGCGCCCGGGGCATGGTGACCGGGGCCAACGAGGACGGCTTCCACTACCGCCACGTGGACGTCGAGCGCGACATCCGCGTGTCCCGCTGGGCCGACCTGCGCACCGTCCGGGCCGGCGAGGGTTCCGTTCGTTCCGGGGAGCCGCTTCGCATCCGGCGCGCCATCGAGGTGGGCCACGTCTTCAAGCTGGGCACCAAGTACAGCGAGAAGATGAACGCCACGTTCCTTGCGGAGGATGGACAGCGCCGTCCCTGCGTCATGGGCTGCTACGGGATCGGCGTCACCCGCACCCTCCAGGCCGTCATCGAGCAATGCCACGACGAGAACGGCATTGCATGGCCCGTGAGCGTCGCGCCCTTCGTCGTTTGCATCACCCCGCTCAGCGTCGCCCCGGGCAGCGCCCCGCTCGCCCTCGCCGAGAAGCTCCACGACGCGATCTCGGCGGCCGGCATCGAGGCCATCCTGGACGACCGGGACGAGCGACCCGGGGTCAAGTTCAAGGACAGCGAGCTCGTGGGCTTCCCCCTGCGCGTCAACCTGGGCGAGAAGTCGCTTGCGGCCGGAGAGGTGGAGCTCAAGCCCCGCACGGGCCCCATGGTCAAGGTTCCCGTCGCCGAGGCCGCCGAGCGCGTCATCGCCTGGGTGCGGGAGCAGCAGGCGGCGTTGAATCCCTGACAACCCGACCCGCCCGTCGCCAAGGCCCCCGGTCGTGAGCCAGCCCGGCAAGGAACTGGACCTGCACGGTTTCCGCCCGGCCGACGTCTCCGAGGTGGTCGAGGAATACCTCCGGGTGGCCGTCGAGTCCGGTTGGGCCGACGTGCGGATCGTCCACGGGCGGGGTCGCCAGGTCCTGGCGCGCTCCGTGCACGCGTTGTTGTCGCGCCACCCGGACGTGGAGGGCTTCAGCCTGGCCACCGAGGCATGGGGCGGCGCCGGGGCGACATGGGTGCGGCTGCGTTCGGGGAAAAAGGCGTTGGGGCCGGGAGACGGCTGCCGTATAACACCGCCATGACGTCGATCGCGCTCATCGCGCAGGCCGGGGCTGCGGGCGTTTCGGGGGCCGACGCTGCGTTGCCCGGCTTCCTCGCGCGGTTTGGCCTGATGCTGCTGCCCCTCCTGGTGGTGAGCTCCACCATGCTCCTGGTGGTGGTGGACCGCTACCTGGTGTACCACCGCGAGCGCATCAACCTGTCCGAGTTCCTCGCGGGCGTCCGCAACGTCCTCAAGCGCGACAACGTCGTCGAGGCCGTCTCCATTTGCGATGCCACCCCGGGCCCCGTCGCGCGCCTCGTCAAGGCCGCGATCCTTGCCCGCGATGGCGGCCGCACGCGCGTCGAGGAAGCCATCGAGGAGGTTGGGACCGCCGAGGTGCCGCGCCTGGAGGCCCGGCTGAACGTCCTCGCCACCATTGGCCGGATCGCCCCCCTTCTCGGCCTCCTCGGGACCTTGTTCGGATTCATTGGCGTCTTCGAGGACCTCCAGTCCAACTCCGGCTTCGCCGCCCCCGCCCAGATGTTCCGGCACCTGTGGCAGGCGCTGTACTCGGCGGCGGGAGGCCTCGGCATCGCCATCGTCAGCGAGACCGCCCACAACTTCCTCCTGGGACGCGTCCACGCCATCGCCCTCGACATCGACCGCGCCAGCCGCGAGGCCCTGCGCATGGTGGTCCCCGACGCCCAGGCCTCGCCGACGCGAGGCGGAAGCCCGGAGTCGCAACCGGCCGCCAAGGCCTAGGCCGGCATCCCATGCGCTTCGCGCCCACCACCCAGCCCATCAGCGGGCACCCGGACGCCGTGGCATGGCTGTGCGTCCTCTTTCCCCTCGCGTTCTTCCTCCTCCTTGGCTCCCACCTCGTTCTTCCACCGGGCGTCGTCGTCGAGCTCCCCGCCAGCGCCTCCGAGGTGCGCCTCGCACCCGAGCAACCCCGCATCGTCCTTGCCGTGGATCGGCAGGGCCGAACCTACCTCGACAACCAGTACGTCCCCGAGCCAGACCTCGTGCGTCGTCTCGCCGAAAGACGGTCGCGCCTGCCCGAGCGCCCCGTCGTCCTCCTGCACGCGGACGCCTCCGTGCCCCATGAGGTCGTGATCCGCCTGGGCGGCATCGCCCGAAAGGCCGGGCTGGAGCAGGTCTTTCTCATGGCCCGCCCCACGCCATGACCCCGGCCCAACCCACGATGGGATGGACCCATGGCCGGATGGCGTGGGGCATCCTTCTGCTCACCGCCGCCCAGGCCGTCGTCGTCCTTCGGTTTGCCGGGGTCCCGGACATTCCCCTGCCCCGCTCCAGCGCGGGCAGCACCACGGTGTTGTTGTGGACCCGCGAGCAATCGGAGGCCGCGTTCACGGGCGTGCCCGGCGCCCGGCGCGACGTGCTGGAACGCGACCCCGCGGACCCGTTCCAAGTCGTCGCCCAACGTTCTCTTCCCGCCCCGCAGTATCGCCTGGCCGAATGGCGCGAGCCCGACCGTTGGCTGACCAATCCGCCCTCCATGCGCCCGGTGCCGTTCCCATGGGCCACGGTCCCAGGCGCCCTTGCCTCGGTTGCCATCCCTGCCCGTGTCGATGCCCGGCCGGCCGCGTCGCGCCAGACGGTGGTGCTCCCAGGGGGTGGACTTGCAGGTCGCCCGTGGCTTCAGTCACCCATCCTGCCCCCGTGGCCGGGACAGGAGAGCCCCGGCGTCACCCGGCTCGAGGTTGCCGTCAACCCGCAGGGATGGTTGGTCGTCCTCCGCGTTGCGGAGTCCTCCGGCTCCCGGGAGGCCGACGACGCGGCGTTGGCAGCCTTGCGCAACGCGGTGTTCCAGCCATGGCCTGGCGCCGCCAAGCGACCGTCCTTTGACACCGGCGGGCTCACATGGGGATCCCTAACCGTAGCGTGGGGCCTCCCGACACCGGGCAGCTAGTCATGCGCGCCGAGCACCTCATCTGGGCCTATGTCGTCGGCGCCCTGTCCATCATTGGGGCGCTGGCGCTCTTCGAGGAGTACCGCCGACGCAGCTTCAACCCGCCGCGCGCGCCCGACGTCGTCTTCCGCTGCCGTCAGTGCGCCTTGGTGTACACGGACGACCCCGGCGTCGAGCGCAGCCGATGCCCGGGCTGTGGACGCACCAACGAGCCGTACGATTTTCGGTAGCCTGCACGAGCCGGCTTCAAACCAGAAACGGCAGTGGGTCCGTCCGTAGGCCGCGTGCCCTCACGCGGCGGTGGCGATGATGCCTCGTGCCCGGTGCGCCGGGTCAGGGGACCCGGCCTACAGCCGCGTCGAGCCCACCACGACCTCACTCGCAGGGTGAGCCCTTGGGTTCCTGCCCGTGAGCCCATCCTCCCGGATGGGAGGGCCCTTTCCTGATTTTGAAATCCTCTTCGACTGGCGTTTCTAGGTTCAACCGCGGAGTCCTCGGAGCATCCGGGATTCCGAGGGGTTGGGGAGGATGGAAGATCCGCCCAAGAACCGTCGGCTGGAGCATGTTCCGGCGCGGGACGCCTCCATGGGCGGTGGGAAGGCAGTCCCGAGGCCGTTCGAGGCAACGGGACCCTGCCCGGGGCCCGGTCCAGACCTATCCGGCATCCAGGACGTCGAGCGCCCGACGCAGCTCGGCGTCGGTGTTGTAGAAGTGCGGCGAGAACCGCACCACCGCCTGGCCGCCAGGGAGGTTTCGGAGCGACGGCGTCACCCCGGCCGCCCGCAGCCGGCGGTAGAGGACGGAAGGATCCTCGCCGGGCCGGAAGAACGACACGGAGCCCCCGGCGTTCTCCATCGGCGCGGACGGCTGCAACACGGTGAACCCACGGCCCAACAGTTCCGGCACGAGCCACGAACGCTTCCGGAACAACTCCGCGCCGATGGCCTCCATCCCCACCTCGTCCAGGAGGTCCAGGGCCGCCTTGAAGCCCGCCAGCCCCGGCAGGTTGTGCGTGCCCGCCTCATAGCGTCGGGCGTCCTTCTTGAAGACGAGGTCTTCCTGCGTGAGGAAGCGCGGGCATTCGAGGTTGTGCCACCCATGCACGATGGGCTGGAGGCGGTCCTGCAGGTCCTCCTTCACGTACATCAACCCCGCCGCGCACGGCCCCAACATCCACTTGTGGGCGTCCGCCGCCAGCAGGTCCACGTGCTGCACCGAGAACGGGAACGCCCCCAGTGTCTGGATCGCGTCCACGCAAAGGAGGATCCCGCGCGAGTGCAGGTGACGCCCGATGGCGTCCACGTTGACGCGCCATCCCGTGAGGTAATGCGCGCTCGCCAGCGTCACCACCCGCGTCCGCTCGTCCACCTGCCCCTGGACGTCCACCGCCCGCACCTTGCCCAGCTCGCGAATGTTCAGCATCCGCACCTCGACCCCGCGCTCCGACAACGCCATCCACGGGTACACGTTTGACGGGTAGTCATCGAAGTACACCAGGACGTTGTCGCCGCGCCGCCACGGCAGGCCCGCCGCGAGGTACGACAACGCCAGCGACGTGGGGCCTACCAAGGCGACCTCGGTGGGCTTCGCCCCGATCAACCGTGCGGCGGCCGCGCGCGTTGCCTCCACGATGTCCCCGTGCTGGGCCTCGTACTGGTCCTCCAGCGTGCTCCGTTCCACGTAGGCGTTCATCGCGTCCGCCACGCGCCTCGGCAACGGGCTCACCCCCGCGTGCGCGAGGAACACGCCCTTCGTGGCCACGGGAAACTCCCTCAACCTCAACGCCTCGTCGGCGTGCAGCTCGGCAATCGTCATGGTGTTCCTTAGCGGTAGGGCTGGTGCAGCTTCACGCCCTCCGCCTTCTTGCGAAGCCGCAGGTTCAACATCTCGACCCCCACCGCGAAGGCCATGGCAAAGTACACGTAGCCCTTCGGGATGTGCTGGTGGAAGCCCTCCGCCAGCAACAGCGTCCCGATCAGGATCAGGAACGACAACGCCAGCATCTTCACCGTCGGGTGCCGCTCCACGAACCCGCCGATCGCATCCACGAACACCAGCATCACCACCATGGCGATGACGACGGCCAGCACCATCACCGGCACGTGCTGCGCCATGCCCACCGCCGTGATCACCGAGTCCAGGGAGAACACGATGTCGAGCAACAGGATCTGCACCACAACGCCGGTGAACGACGGGACCGCCCCGCCCGTCGCCCCGCCATCCGGGCCTTCCAGCTTCTCGTGGATCTCCTTCACGGACTTGTACACGAGGAACAACCCGCCCACCGCCAGCACGAGGTCCTTGCCCGTGTTCGGCAACGCCAGGCCCAGGATCGAGTAGTCCCAGAGCGTCGCCTTCAGGCCCATCACCCATTTGATCGACAACAGCAGCATCACCCGCGTCACCAACGCCAGCGCCAGGCCCATCCGGCGCGCCCGCGCCTGCTGTTCCACCGGCAGCTTGCCGGACAAAATCGAGATGAAGATCAGGTTGTCGATCCCCAGCACCACCTCCAGCAACGTGAGCGTCAACAAGCTCACCCATGCCGCCGGGTGGTTCACCCACTCAATCCATTGTGTCATCGCTGCCGCAGCCTATCCGCCCCCCGCCCGAAAGGCGACGCCGGACGCGGCCCTCGATCCTTCATCCCTCGTCCCACGACCTGGGCCTCGCCCCCCGCTCCCCGGTGCCCGCCCCCCGCTCCCCGCTCCCCGCTTCACGCCTCCAGCCGATACAACGTCTCCCCTGCCTTGGGCACGTGCAGGACGCCCTCCGCCTCGCGCCCCTGGTACGACGCCACGTCGATGCTGCGCCAGTCCCGGTAGCCCAGGTTGATGGCGCGGCATTCCTCCTCCGGGATGCCGGTTGCCAGCGTCACGCGCGCGCGCGCCGTCTCCACGCCGTCCACGTAGGTCCCCTGACCAAAGACATGCGTGCTGTGCGCCAACACGCCCCAGGGCAGGTCCTTGAACCGATCCCACTGCCTGAGGAAGTAGTCCCGGCAATGGTAGCCGACCTGCCGGATCAGCCTGCCATGCACGAGGCTCACCTCCCTGAGATGGGGCGCGTAGATGATCAGCTCGCCGCCCTCCGCCAAGACGGGCTCCAGCTTGTACATGCACTTCGCACCCACCCACAGCTCGTCATACATGGCCGGCGCACACGACAGGATCGTCTGGAACGGCCGCGGCTTGCGCACGATGTGATGCCGGGCCGACTCGTCCACGGCGCGGTCCCATGCGGACTCCGGCGTCCCGGCAAACAACCCGGCGAGGCCGCCGTTCGCCACGACCAGCGCGAGGCATAGCTTGTCCGTCCTCACCATTGCCCCCGCGCGGTCCACCACGCGCCGCACCGGCGTCCACTTGTTGCCAATCACGCCCACCGTCGTGATCACCGCCCCCAGCCAATGGAAGAAGTTCAGCACCTCGGCGCCGCCAATCCCGGGGAACAGATACTTGTTCCCGCCGCTGAACCCCACCACCTCGTGCGGGAACACCGGGCCCACGATGATGATCCGGTCGTACTCGTCCACGCGACGGTTGACGGTCACGGGCACGTCCATGGCGAACAAGCCGTCGGACAACGCATGGATCTCCTCCCGGGGAATGACGCCCAAGGGCTTCAGCGCGGACGGGTTGTCCCATTCATGGTTGAAGAAGCGAACACGGCCATAACGTCCGCGCCGCTCCTCCATCGTGATTTCCAACCGGACGCAAATCTCCTCCTCCGTCATCGCGCGGTGCGTGCCCAGCGCCACGAGGATGTCCAGCGCCGCCACCGTCCCCGCCAGCTCCTCGAACAACGCCCGGAACATCAGCCCGATGGGCGCCGTGCGCGTGCTGTCCGGAATCACCAGCAACACGCGCTTCCCGCGGTGCGCCGCGCCGGGGCACGCCCGTGCCACCACCTCCGCCACGTCCGACGCCCCCAGCAACGTTCCCGGGGCCGCCACCTTCGAGTGCACCTCGCTCATGATTGGGCTTCCTTTCCTTCGACAACTTCGCGCTTGGGCCCGCGCACTTCCCAGCGCGAGCCCGGTTCCTCCTAGATCGTCTGCGCCAGGTAGCCGCCATCGACCACCACGTCTGATCCCGTCACAAAGGACGCCGCCTTGGGGCTCGCGAGGAAGACGGCCGCGCCGACCAGCTCGGACGCCTCGCCGAACCGGCCCAGGGGCGTGTGTCCCAGGATGGCCCGTGCCCGCGGCGTGGGCTGACCATCCTCGCCGAACAAGAGGCGTCGGTTTTGCTCCGCCGGGAAGAACCCGGGCGTGATGGAGTTGACCCGCACGCCCTTGGGCGCCCACTCGCGGGCGAGGAAGCGCGTCAGGTTCAAGACGGCGGCCTTGGCCGCCGAATAGGCCACCACGCGGGACAAGGGCAGGTGCGCGGACACGCTCGCGATGTTGATGATGCTGCCCCGCCCGTTGCGCGCCATCGCGCCCCCGAGGACTTGGCAGGGAAGCAGCGCGCCGCCCACGAGGTTCAGCTCCATGCTTTGCCTCCATGCGTCCAATCCGATTCCCTCGAACGGGTTTTCGGGCGTCACCGTCACCGTGGGGTGATTTCCGCCCGCTGCGTTCACGAGGATCGTGGGCTCGCCCAACCCCGTCGCCACCGCCGCCTGGCCTGCCTCCAACGACGACCGATCCGAGGCGTCCATCGACACGAACAGGGCCGTCCCGCCTGCGGCGCGGATGACCGCGACGCGTTCGCCGCCGCGTTCCGCGCTCCGCCCTGCCACGGCGACCGCCGCGCCGGCCGCCGCCAGCCCTTCCGCAATCGCGCCCCCAAGAACCCCCGTGGCGCCGATGACCACGGCCACCTCGCCCCGCAAATCAAACAAGTTCATCTCGTGGAAAAACCCTGCCGTCGCCGCGTCGCCGTTTGAAGCGTCATCTTGTTGGGACGCCCAACAACCATCCCATGCAACGCAAACGGGCATTCCCCCCGTAGGAGGGAACGCCCGTTTGTGAACGTCGGCATGGCCGACTGGACCCCGGCTACTTCTTGGCGGCGGCAGCGAGAACGTCCTTCTCCTTGACGGCCATCGCGCCCTTGCCGATGCGGCCTCGGAGGTAGGTCAGCTTCGCGCGGCGCACGGATCCCTCGCGCTCCACCTCGATCTTCTCCACGCGGGGGGAGTTGACGGGGAAGATGCGCTCGACGCCCTCGCCGTAGCTGATGCGGCGCACGGTGAACGTTTGGTTGAGCCCGCGGCCGCGGATGCCCATCACCAAGCCCGCGAACGTCTGGATGCGCTCCTTGTCGCCCTCGACGACCTTGGTGTGGACGCGCACGGAGTCGCCCACGCCAAACTTCGGCGAGTCCTTCCGGAATTGCTCGCCCTCAATCTTGTCAAACAGTGCAGCTTTGTTCATGACCTAACCTTCTCTTTGGAAATCTTCCATCACTCGGGACGCGCCCGCCGGGAAGGCTTTTCCCAGCGCCGCTTCTCCCACAAATCTGGCCTCCGCTCCGCCGTCCGGCGCGCCGCCTGTGCGCGCCGCCATCGCTCGATCTCCGCATGGTTGCCGGACATCAGGACGTCCGGCACCCCCCAACCCCGAAACTCGGCCGGGCGCGTGTAATGCGGGTATTCGAGCAACCCGTTGCTGAACGACTCGTCCACCGAGCTCGCGTCGTCCCCCAGCACGCCGGGCAACAACCGCGTCACGGCATCCACCATCACCATCACCGGCAACGCCCCGTTCGTCAGGACGTAGTCGCCAATGGAGACATCATCGTCCACCAAGTGCTGCCGAATGCGCTCGTCGTACCCCTCATAGCTCCCGCTCAGGAAGATCAGGTGTCCCGTCCCCGCCCATTCGCGAGCCAACGCTTGGTCAAACAACCGGCCGCTTGGGGACGTGAGGACCACGCGCGTCCCCTCGCCCCGCAACGACTCGACGGCTTCAAAGAGCGGCTCGGGCTTGAGGACCATTCCTGGCCCGCCGCCGAACGGACGATCGTCCACCGTCTTGTGTCGATCATGCGTCCAACGACGAAGATCATGCACCCGAAGGTCCAGGATCCCCGCATCCCTCGCCCGCCGGACGATGCTTTCGTCCAGCGGCCCCGCGAACATCGCGGGAAACAAAGTCACCACGTCCACCCGCATGGCATCGCGGGGGAACGGCTAGTCCTCCACCAGGTCCAGCGTGCAACGACGACCGGACTTCGCGGCGCCCACCTGGACCAACGAACGAATCGCCTGGATGGTCGTGCCCCGGCGCCCGATCACCTTGCCCACGTCCACCGGGGCCACGCGCAACTGGATCACCGTCATGCCGGACCGCTCCACCATGTCCACCCGCACGTCATCCGGCTTGTCCGCCAAGGCGCGGATCACGAAGTAAACAAACTCATCCATGATTCGTAGGGGTTGGGGAGAAGCTTCTGCCTTGGCTGTCGTGCGTTGGCTGGCGGCATCGGGTCACGCCCCGGCATCCGCCCGTCGGGGCCGGTGCCGGACGGACCCCGGTCACCCTTCACGCCGCGACCGGCTGCCGCACCGCGTGGCGGATGAACGACGCGACCGTGTCCGACGGCTGGGCGCCGACGCCGAGCCAGTACTTGGCGCGCTCCAGGTTCAACGTGTAGTTGACACCCTTCTTCACCGGCTCATAGGTCCCCAGTTCCTCGATGAACTTGCCATCCCGCGGGCTCCGTCCATCCGCGACCACAATGCGGTACACCGGGTTGTTCTTCGCGCCACCGCGCTTCAAGCGAATCTTGACTGCCATAATCTGTGTAAAAGCTCGTTCCCCGCCCGGGAACCAATGCGGTCCCTTGCCACGGGAACCGCGACGCTATGTCAGTGACCAAGTTTCAATCAAGCACCCATTTTGAACGATTCTCGCTCCAACCCCGCGCTTGATTCTTCGCGCCCTTCACGCCGGGATGAATCCCATGTTCCAACGCGCCCCCCTTTGCCTCGCCGTCGCGCTCGGCCTCGGCCTGCTCGTCGCGCGCGCCCAGCCGCTTGCCGTCGCGCCCTTCGACGCCGACGCCACCCCCGCCCCCGGCTCCAGCCTGGCCTATGACCCCATGACGGCGGCCGGGGACCTCACCCTCCGCTGCCGCGGCGTGGTGATCCGCGGCGCCGGCGACCCCATCGTCCTCGCCGCCATCGACTGGATCGGGGTCGCCAACGAGTCCCATGACGCCTTCCGTGACCTGCTGGCGGCGGCGGCCGGCACGACACGGTCCCGCGTCGCCATCCATGCCCTCCACCAGCACGACGCCCCCGTCGCCGACCGCACCTCCGAGCACGTCCTCGCCTCGCGTGGCCTCGCCCCCGGATGCTTCCACTCCGACATCGTCCGGCCCGCCATGCTTCGCGCGTCCAACGCCGTCGCCCGGGCCTCCATCAACGTCGTTCCCCTTACCCACGTCGGGTGGGGCCAGGCGGATGTCTTTCAGGTGGCCTCCAACCGGCGCGTGCCGGGCACCAACGGGTTCGTGCGGGCCGTCCGGTACACCGCCACGCCAGACGCCGCCCTGCGCGCGGCGCCGGAGGGCCTGATAGACCCCCTGGTGGTCGCCGTGGGCCTGTGGAGCCATGACAAGCCCGTGGCCGTCCTCACCTACTACGCCACCCATCCCCAGAGCTATTACCGCACCGGCATCGCCCACCCCGACTTCCCGGGCATCGCCCGCTTCCTCCGCGACCAGGCCCTTCCGGGCACCCTCCACGTCCACTTCAACGGCGCCGGCGGCAACCTCGGGGCCGGCAAGTACAACGACGGCAACCCCACCAACCGCCCCGTCCTCGCGCGTCGTCTTGCCGATGGCATGGAACGCGCATGGAAGGGCATGCAACGCCAAGCCGTCACCCCCGCCGACGTCGGCTGGTCCTCCGAGTCCGTCCAGCTTCCGCTCGCGCCCCACCTGAAGCCCGACGAACTCGACGCGGCGCTCCGCCGTCCCTCCCCTGCCCTGTACGTCCAGGCGGCCCAGCTTGCCTTCGTCGAGCGTCGCCGGCAGCAGGCACCCACCGACCTCTCGTGCCTGCGGCTGGGCGACATCCGCATCCTCCACCTGCCCGGCGAGCTCTTCGTCGAATACCAGCTTGCCGCCCGCCTCATGCGTCCCGACCTCCACGTCGCGATGGCCGCGTACGGCGACTACGGCCCGCAATACATCGGCACGGAAAAGGCCTATGGCCTCGGCGGCTACGAAACCGAGCCCCGTTCGTCCGGCGTCGCCCCGTCCGTCCAACGCGTCCTCTTCCCCGCCCTCCAACGCCTCCTCGCCACGCCCTGAACCCGACCGATCCTCGCTCCCCGCCCCCCGCCCCCCGCTTCCCCCTTCCCGCCCCATGACACGTCTCCTCGTCGCGCTCGCCCTCGCCCTGGCCTTCGCCGGATGCGCCACCCGACCCGGCATCAAGCCCGGGCAACCCCTCCCGCGGACCGGCGACGAGATCGTCGTGTGCGGCCAGTTCTTCCACACGGGCACGCGCGTCGTCACGTGGATGGACCCCGGCGGGTACGACGCCTACCGCGTGGAACGACGCTTCGCCCCGCTGGAGTCGTCTGACTGGGACGCGACCCGGGCGACCGGCAAGGGGCCGGAGACGCCCAACCGCTACGGGTTGCGGCGCGACGGCCTCGACGCGGCCATGCGCGAGCGGGTCCGCGGCGGCGGATGGCAGCTCCAGGAACTCCAGGAACGCGTGGACCAGTTTGTCATCCACTTCGACGCCACGGGCACGAGCCGGCGTTGCTTCGAGGTGCTGCACGACCTGCGGGGCCTTTCCGTCCACTTCATGCTCGATGTGGACGGCACGATCTACCAGACGCTGGACCTGAAGGAGCGGGCCTGGCATGCGACGACCTCGAACAGCCGCGGCGTCGGGATCGAGATCGCGCAGGCCGGAGCCCATCCGGTGGCCAACCGCCACGTCCTCGACTCTTGGTACGCCCGGGACGACCAGGGCATGCGCCTCATCTTCCCCGAGTGGATTGGCGAGCCGGGAATCGCCACGCCTGGGTTCGTGGGTCGCCCTGCGCGACCCGAGCCGATCATCGGCAAGATCCAGGGCAACGACCTCATCCAATACGACTTTACTCCCGAGCAATACGCCGCCCTCGCCCGGCTGACGGCGACGCTCCATGCGGTCCTGCCCCGCATCCGCCTCGACGCCCCGCGCGGGCCGGACGGCGCGGTCATCTCGCACGCGCTCCCCGCCGCCACGCTCGAAGGCCATTCCGGACTCCTCGGCCATTACCATGTCCAACCCAACAAGGTGGACCCGGGGCCCGCCTTCGACTGGGAACGCGTCCTGTCCCAAGCACGCCGGCTCGCCGCCCCCGGACGTTGAGTCCCGTGGAACCCGGCGGACCTAGCCCTTGCACCGGGCCTTGCGCGATACGACCAGCCGTCGCCATTCCTCGTTCGCCATCCCCTCCCCCTTGCCCATAGCATCACGCCCGTGGGCACATTGGCGCGGGCATCCAGGCTATGGGCGGGATCGTTCGTCATCCTCCTGGGGGGGATGCTGGCCGTCCTGGGCGAAGGCCCCGCCCCGGAGCCCCGCACGGCCGGGGTCGCGGAATCCATCGTGGTCATCCTGACGCCGCACCCGGAGGAGATCCGGACCGAGTTTGCGACGGCGTTCGATGCATGGCACCGGGAGCGGTTCGGGGGCGGAACACGCCTGGAATGGCGGGACGTCGGGGGCTCGGGCGAGGCGCAACGCTTCGTGACGTCAGAGTTCGCGTCGAAGCCGCGCGGCATCGGGATCGACGTGTTCTTCGGGGGCGGGCCGGAGCCGTTCCTTGCGTTGGCGGAGAAGGGATTGCTGGAGCGCCACGCGCTTTCGACGGAGGCGGCGGTGGGACTTGGGCGCGAGGTGAACGGGCTGGAGATCCACGACGCGGACGGGCGCTGGCATGGCGCGTGTCTTTCGAGCTTTGGAATCCTGCGCAACGCGAAGGTGGAGGCGTGGGCGCGATTGCCGGCCGCGCGTCGATGGGAGGACCTTGCGGACCCGCGCCTGCTGGGATGGGTGGGCGCCGGGGACCCGAGGCTCAGCGGCACGATGAACAACATGTACGAGGCCTTCCTCCAGGCCTTTGGATGGGAGCGCGGATGGAGCCTCCTGGCCCGCGTTTCCGGGAACGTGCGCCAGTTCGACCGCCTCAGCTCGTCCACGGCGAAGGAGGCGATGCTGGGCCAGGTGTCGTGCGCGTTCTGCATCGACTACTACGCATTCGTGCAGATGGCGGCGGCGGGCGGCACCAACATGGCGTTCGTGCTGCCCGAGGACTTCGTCTCGGTGAGCCCGGACGGGATCGCGGTGCTGAGGGGGGCGCCGCACGGGGTGGCCGCCGGACGGTTCATGGACTTTGTGATGGGCGAGGCGGGGCAACGGCTGTGGATGTTGCCGGCCGGTCATCCCCAGGGCCCGCGCCGCAACACGTTGCTGCGGCTTCCGGTCAGGCCGGGCCTCTACGACCGCTTTGCATCGGAGTCGCCCATCCGCGTCCGGCCCTTCGAGGTGCGATCCGGCTTCCGCTACAACGCGCGGCTGGCCAACAGCCGCCGGGACATCGTGCGCTCGATGTTCGGGGCGCTGTACGTGGACGTGCACGAGGACCTCGTGCGCGCCTGGCGTCGGGTGGTGGAGCTGGGGACGCCCGAGGATGCCGTTCGGGAACTGGGAACCGTGCCCTTGGGAGAGGCGGAAGCCCTGGCACTGGCCCAGGGCGCTTGGACGTCGCCTCTCGAGCGCAACCGGCTCAAGACGCTTTGGCAGCAGGAGGCCCGCGCCCGCTACGCGCGCCTGGCTCGCCTCCCGAGCAGCAAGGCCACGCCATGATCGACCTGGGAAACGCACCATGACCGTATCGATTCGAAACGTGACCAAGGGCTTCGGCCGAACCCCGGTCCTGCGCGACGTGTCCCTCGACGTGGCGGACGGCGAGCTGTTCTTCCTGCTCGGGCCCTCGGGCTGCGGCAAGACGACGTTGCTGCGCCTGATCGCCGGCTTCCACGCCGCCGACGCCGGCGAGGTCTGGCTGGGGGGCCGGCGCGTGGACGACGTGCCGCCGCACGGTCGCAATGCCGGCATGGTGTTCCAAAACTACGCGCTGTGGCCCCACCTCTCCGTCGAGGACAACGTCGCCTATGGCCTCGACGTGCGGCGCATCCCCGGGCCCGAGAAGCGCCACCGCGTGCACGAGGCGCTCGCCATGGTCCGCATGGAGGCCTATGCCACGCGCAGCCCCAACCAGCTCTCCGGCGGCCAACAGCAACGCGTCGCCCTCGCCCGCGCCCTCGTCGTGCGCCCCGACGTCCTCCTCCTCGACGAGCCGCTCTCGAACCTCGACGCACGCCTGCGCCTCGAGATGCGCGAGGAAATCCGGCGGCTCCACGCCACCCTCCGCATCACCACCGTGTACGTCACCCACGACCAGAAGGAGTCCCTCGCCCTCGCCGACCGCATGGCCGTGCTGCGCGAGGGCGTCATCGAGCAGGTCGGCCCCCCGCGCGAGGTGTACCGCAAGCCCCGCTCCCGGTTCGTGGCCGACTTCATCGGGGAGTGCAACTGGCTCGAAGGCGAGGTCGTGGGCGTCCGGGACGGCTGGGCGACGGCGCGGACCGTCCTGGGCGAGATCACCGGCCCCGGCGAGGGCCTCGCCACGGGCGACGCCGCATGGGTGGGTTTCCGGCCCGAGTCCGTCGAGGCCGGGCGTGCGGACCAAAACGCCTTCGATGCCCTCCTTGTTCGCGCGAGCTACCTGGGCGAGGTCGAGGAGCACGTTTTGGAGGGCGCGGGCG
This sequence comes from uncultured Akkermansia sp., assembly GCA_964430505.1. Classification (GTDB taxonomy): domain Bacteria; phylum Verrucomicrobiota; class Verrucomicrobiia; order Limisphaerales; family UBA9464; genus UBA6176. Next base: position 17,016 of record CAYSGH010000078.1, read on the forward strand.
CGACCGTGCGCCGGTTCGTCCCCAACCCACGGGCCGCCCCCGCGCCAGGCCATGCGGGCGCCTACCACGTGGATCCCGAGGATGTCCTCGTCATGCCCCGCCCCGGCCCCATCCCCTCCGCCGCGCGGTAGGGCAACGGCCGCACCCGCCGCTTGCTCCCCTCAACGCCCCCCGCCGGCAAGGGGGCGTTTCCGGGCTCGACTCGCGGGCACGGTGGGGGCTAACGAGGGGCATGGACCGGAGGGATTTCCTGTTGGGAACGACGGCGCTGGGGTGGGCGTCGATGGGCGTGATGGCAGCCGACGACAAGAAGAAGGCGAAGGAGGTGCCGAAGCCCAGGCCACCCGCCGTGGGCTCGCAGCTCTATGGCTGGGGCCAGTATTACGCACGGGAAGGCAAGGACCTGTCCAAGCACATGGACGACGTCCTCGGCGCCCTGCGCGACGCCGGATACGACTTCGCGGAGGGTTCCCTCGACGTGGCGAAGCCAGACAACAACGGGAAGTTCGCCGACCGCCTCCGGAAGAAGGGTCTCCGGCCGGTGAGCCTGTACGTGGGCGGGGCGACGCACGTGCTCGGGCAGGCCACGCAGACCTGCGAGCGAATTGCCGTCGCCGCCAAGGACGCGGCAAAGGCAGGGTTCGGCATCATCAACTTCAACCCGGACCCGCTGGGCCGGCCCAAGACGGACCGGGAGCTGGAGGTGCAGGCCGAGGCGTTGTCGGAGCTGGGCGCGGAGCTGGCCGGCATGGGGATGCGGCTGGGCATCCATCATCACACGCCCGAGCTGGCCAACGGCGGCGCCGAGTTCCACTCCAACTTCCGCCGGACGCGACCCGAGCACGTGGGCTTCTGCTACGACGTCCATTGGGTGTACCGCGGGGGCATCGGCCCGTCGGAGGCCTTGAAGGCCTACGGCGACCGGATCGTGAGCTGGCACCTCCGCCAAAGCCGCGGCCAGACATGGTGGGAGGACCTCGACACGGGCGACATCGACTACGCCGCGATCGCCGCCGAGGTCCGCGCACGCAGGCTGCCCGAGTTCTTCGCCGTCGAGCTGGCCATCGAGCCCGGCACCGTCATCAGCCGGGGCGTGGTCGAGAACCACACCCGCAGTCGTCGCTTCGTGCGGACGGTGTTCGGGGTGTAGGCCATGAACCCGAACGTCGTGCCTCACGATCCGTCCAACCCGGCAACGACCCGCAAGACGCGGGTCGTGGTTGGCATGAGCGGCGGGGTGGATTCCTCCGCCACGGCTGCCCTTCTGCTCGCCCAGGGCCACGAGGTCATCGGCGTCACCCTCAAGCTCTGGCCCCAGGACTGCTCCGCCCGGGCGGAGGACAAGTGCTGCGGGCCGCAGGCCGTCATGGACGCCCGCTCCGTCTGCGCGCGGCTCGGCATCCCCTTCTACCTGGTAGACGAGGCGGCCGAGTTCCAGCAGCGGGTCATTGGCTACTTCGCGGACGAGTACCGCGCGGGCCGCACGCCGAACCCCTGCGTGATGTGCAACCAGCACCTCAAGTTCGGGAGCCTCCTCCGCCGGGCGGACCAACTGGGAGCCGAGTACATCGCCACGGGCCACTTCGCCCGCGTGGAACGCCACGAGGACGGCACGGTCTCGCTCCTCCGAGGCAAGGATCCACGCAAGGACCAGAGCTACTTCCTCTTTAGCCTTCGCCAGGACCAGCTCCGGCGCGCGCTCTTCCCGCTCGGCGAAAAGACCAAGGCCGACACCCGGGCCGTCGCCCGCGACTCGGGACTTCGCACGGCCGACAAGGAGGAAAGCATGGAAATCTGCTTCGTCCCCGACAACGACTACGGCCGCTTCCTGGAGGGATCCGGGATGGTCGCGCGGCACGAGGGCGAGATCGTGGACCGCGAGGGCCGCGTCCTGGGCCGTCATCATGGCGTGGAGTTCTTTACGGTCGGCCAGCGCCGCGGGCTCGGCATCGCCGCCGGTCGCCCCCTGTATGTCGTCGGGCTCGACGCCGCGCGGAACCGGGTCGTGGTGGGGGAGGAATCCGAGTTGATGCGGGATCGCTGGCGCGTCGCCTCGACGAGCTGGGTGGATGGGATCGGGCCCCAGGGAGAGACGCGTTGCATCGCGCAGGTGCGCCACGGCCATGCCGGCGTGGCCGCCGTGGTGCGCCCGCTGCCCGGAGGCATCGCGGAGGTTTCCGCCGCCGAGCCGGTCCGCGCCGTGACCCCGGGCCAGGCGTGCGTGTTTTATGACGGCGACCGCGTGCTGGGTGGCGGATGGATCATGGCCACGTGACCCGCGAGGCGGCCCAACACCCCGGACGGCCCGCCCGTGGCAACGGCCCCACGGCCGCCGAATCGTGAGCGGGGGGAGACGGGCCGCGAGGAACGACGGTCCATCGCCCGCCCGGCGGAACTACCGCCGCGCCCGGTTCAACGGATCCCAGAACTCCGAGTTGATGATCCCCCTGGCGCTGCCGGACCCCGGGTCCACGGGCGGGTTGATCATCCCATCCTTCCGGGCCTCGCTGTGGCCGTCCGCGAACACCACCACGCCCTTGTTCTGGTGGCGGACTTGGTCGATCCCCTCGAAGCCGCCATTGGACACCCGCTTGTCCATGCAGGCGTTCGGCCACCACAGGCTGCTGCTCCAAAAGCCGTCGGCCTTGGGCATGGCGTCGCCCACGAGGAGGCAGTTCGAGGGCGACACCATTTGCGAGCGCTTGAACCAGGGCCGGCTGTCGAAGCGGATTCCCGCCACGGTCACCTCGGCGGAAGGATAGGGCCACAGGCTCAGGAAGTAGGTGTTCATCCCATAGCCCACCTTGTGCGGGTCGAACCTCCACTCCCACCTCACGCCGTTGTCGAGGCGCCGTCCCTTGATGCTCGGGCATCGGAACAGGTTCGAGTACCGCTGGCCCGGCGGAAGGATGGTGGTGCCCCACCAGTTCGTGCGAGAGGGCGGCTCGTCCGCCGTGGTCAACCCATGGTTGCGATGGGACGGGTAGGTGTCGTTGTTGTCCTCGATGTAGAGGTTCATGAACAACCCCACCTGCTTCAGGTTGTTGAGGCAGACCGTCTGGTCGCCCTTCGCCTTGGCCCGCGCCAGCGTGGGCAACAACATGCTGGCCAGGATGGCGATGATCGCGATCACCACCAGCAACTCGATCAAGGTGAAGCCCCGCCCGGGCACTGCGCTCGCACGTCTCGTCCTCATGGCTTGAGGGAACATCCAAGGCCGGCGCACGTGGCAAGGCAAACCCGAACTCGTGTCGGCGCGTATCCAAAACAGGGTCTTTTGTTGTGGAGGGGCTAGGAGGCCGAAACGGGCAGTTTTCGATTGG
>CAYSGH010000079.1:0-20257 GCA_964430505.1 uncultured Akkermansia sp.
GAGCCCATCCTCCCGGATGGGAGGGCCCTTTCCTCGTTTGGAAATCCTCTTCGACGGCCGTTTCTAGGTTCAAGCGACGGATTCCGGGGAGTCCACGGACTCCCGGGCGGTTGCGGAGGGGGAAGGGTTCAGGCTCGGAAACGGCCACGGGTCTCGCGGCAGGACCGGTGGCCTCACGCGGCCCCAATCAAGCCCAGCGGCTGTTTCCATGATGACGTGATGCAGGGCATCCCTGCTGGGACTGCCGAACCCCGCAGATGGCGCATAGCACGCGGATGGGGCAGAAATGGACGATGGCATGGAGGCGGCGAGGGGGATTGGGCCGTGATGGGCGAGCGGCTGGGTCACGGGCGGGACGCATCCCGTGGCGAGCGTGCGGGCTGGCCCCGGCGTGGGGATAGGGAGGAGGGCGGGGGGGGGGTGGTGGGCTTGGGGAAGGCGGAGCGGAAGAGCCAGTGGCGGGTGAGGAGCTGGTTGATGTTGGAGACGAGGAGGCTGGTGTTGGCGGTGATGTTGGTGTCGCGGGACAGGAGGACGTTCACGTTGGTGAGGGCGACGTTGACGTTGGAGGCGAGGGTGGGGATGGCCCCGTTGATGTTGGTCACGAGCTGGCGGGAGGCGACGAGCGTGAGATCGAGGGTGTTGGTCAGCATGGGCCACGTGTCGCGGAGCTGTGCGGTGAGGTCGCGGGTGTTGGCGAGGACGACGCCGAGGTTGTTGGTGAGGCCGGGGAGGGTGAGGCGGGCGGTTTCGAGGACTTGGCCGACCTGGTTGGTGATGCCCGGCAAGGCGCCCCGGGTGACCTCAAGGGTTTGTTGCAACTCGGCCAGCATGGCCGGGAGACGGTCATCCACGGTGGCGGCGATGCGCTCGAGTCGTTCCACGACCCGTTGAGCCTGCGCAACGAGGGTTTCGGACTGGTCCAACGGCAGGAAGTAGCCCTTCGAGCCCTTCACCGGCTCGTAGCGGAGCATTTGGTTGGTGCGGTCTGGCCCGGGCGGTGCGAAGGCGAACTTGGCGACGAGGACGCCAGGCTTGCCCTCGGGCGTCTTGCCATAGGTGAGGGTTCCCCTGCCGCTTCCTTGCCGGACCTCCAGGGCGGTGCCGCCGAGAAGGTCCACGGGAAAGCCGGCGATGCGCACCGTGGCGTCGCTCCCGACGTAGCCGGGGAACTCGGAGCGGTCGTCGGACCGGATGCGAAAGCCCACGAAGACGTTGTAGCCATTCGTGGCGAGGTAGTCCCACGAGTTGCGTTCCTCGAGGTTGATGGCGGTCACCTCCGTGACCTCGCCCACCTTGAATCCCATCAGGTTGACGGGGGAACCCGCCTTGAGCCCGGAGGCATCGGGCAGGTAGGTGAAGTAGGGCACCTCCACGACGAACCAGCCCCGGGCCTTTGCGGTCCGTTGGAGGTACAGCGCGAACGCCAGCGCCATGAGGAGCGCCGTCGTGGCCAGGAACAGGCCCACGTACCATTCCACGCGGCCCATGCGGGTCCGCAATTGCGGCGTGAGGTCCTTGAGTCCCATGTCTGGTTCCTTCTATGCCTGAGTTTCCGCGCCAACCAGCCATGGCTGGTTCAGAGAGGCAAGATCGCTCAGCCGTCCCACGTCCCGCCATTGGCCTTGATCCATCCAGGCGCAACGTGCGCGCTCTCCCCAATCGGGCATCGCGCTGGGCGTGCTGGCCGTCATGGCCAGCGTCAGGCCCCGGCCCCCGAGCATGGGACATCCCTTGCGCAACCCATCCAGGTAATCTTGCCACCACCGTGCATGCGACGGATCCAGGCCTGCCAAGGGGTCGTCCAGCAGCACGAGGTCCGGTCGCAGGACCAAGGCCCGGATCAAGGCGACGCGACGCGCCCAGGCTGGGTTCAGCCTTCCTGCGGCTTCCATGGCCCACCGGGACAGGCCCGCATCCGCAAGCCATGCGGCCACCTCCGCCTCCACGTCCGGCGGCGTGGCATTGCCGTGGTAGCACAGGGGCAGCGCCACGTTCTCGAACACCGTCAACCCCGGGAACACGCGGCCTCGCCCCTCGAAAACCAATCCCACCCGCCGCCTCAGGGACACGAGAGCATCGCCTTCCAATCCTTCCCACTGCTGGCCCATGACGTGGAGCCTGCCTGCAGCCAAGACCCGCAACCCCGCCACGGTTTCCAGCAGGGCCGACTTGCCCGCGCTCATGGGACCCGTCAGCACCCATGCCTCGCCTGCCCGAACCACCCAATCCACGCCGCGGACCCATGGGCCGCCAACCGCGTCGGCGGCGCCCACGGAGGCCGCCTCCATCTCCACAAGCACCTCTGGGGGTTGGCCCAACATCACAACGCCAAGTACACCGGCACGAACAACCCATCCAGCAGCACGCACGCCACCACCGTGTGCGCCACCGTCCGCGTTGTGGCGTCGCCCACCTCCTCCATGCGCAACGGCCGCGCCAGCCCATGGAAGCAAATGATCATCGACGTCAGCACGCCGAACCCGGCCGTCTTGAGCGCCAGCAGGGGGAAATCCACCCAGGACAACGCCCCGGCCACGGCCCCTGCGAAGTCGGCCGGCGTCATGGAGAGCCCCCGTGCAAAGGCCACCACGTAGCCCGCGCCGAGTGCGGTCAGCACCAGGTAGGCCGTCAGGCACACGATGGCCGCCGACATGCCCACCAAACGCGGCACCACGAGGTAGTGGACCGGGTCGATCCCCAGCGCCTCCAGTGCCTCCACCTCGCCCATCGCCCGCGCCATGCCCAGCTCCGCCACGGTCGCCGTCCCCACCCGCGCGAGGACCACCAGCGCCGCCGTCAAGGGGGCCAGTTCCCGCACGACGACCGTCGCCAGCAACGAGCCCACCAGGTTGCCTTGGCCCACTTGCACGAGCAGCAAGGTGGTCTGCGAGACAATCAATGCGCCGATGGCGACGCCGAGGAAGCAGATGATGGGCAGCACCCGCACGCCGGAGCGGGCCACCTGCGCCTGCACCATGGGCCCGATCACCCGCGTGGCATGGCGCCGTTGCGTGGCCAGCGTCCCGAAGGCAATCAGCGTGAACGCACCCACCTGGCGGGCCGTGTCGATGCCCGTCCCGAGCCACGGCACCCACGCCATCCCACGGGCCACGCGACGCCCCGAGCCCGACGCGCCGGATGCGTGGGCCTCGGCCGCGCTGGGCTCCGCCTCCGCCGTCGGATGCGCGTTCATGGGCGGCGGCGTGCCTCCTCCAAGGCCTCCTCGAACTTCCTCTTCTTTTCCACGCGGATCGCCAGCGCCGCGCCCTCGCGGTCCAGCATGCGTGCGACGGGGGCCGGGAGCATGGCGAGGTCCACCTTCTGGTAGGCCTTCCAAGCATCCTCGATGCGTCCCGCCTTGTTGAGGGCCTCGAACCACGCTACCGCCAGCAACGATCGGTCCGTCGGTTCCTTCACGGCCGGCTCCAGCAGCCGCAGCAACGTCTCCGCCTTCTGCGTCCGTCCCAGCCGTGCCTCCGCCCAGGCCGTCAACAGTTGGCCCCTCCGGCCGCCCTTGAGCATGACGGCGTCCTCCTGCAACAACCTCAAGACCTCCTCGGTTTCCCTGCCCAGCACCAGCACGCCCCACGCCCGGTCCAGCGCAAGGCCCACGTCCCCGGGAGCCAGCTTTGCCGCCTGCGTCGTGGCCGCCATCCATGACTCCGTGTCGCCCGTCGCCATGGCGGACCGCATGCGCAGGCGCCAATAGGCCGCATCCGTCCCAAAGGAACCCTCCACGGTGCGCAGCCACGAGTCCGCGAGGGTGAGGCGGCCTGCGTGATCGAAGGCCCTGCACCACTCCAAGACCACGCCATGCCTCGGCAAGGGCGTCTTGGCCATGCGCTCCCACTCCCGATGGGCGGCCGCCGAATCTCCCTTGGCATCCAAGGCGAGCGCGCGCAGCGCGTGGCCGAGGCTGTCCCAATCCCGGATGCTTCGAGTCCCGCCAATCAAGCGGTCGCCCAGTTTCTCCGCGAGGTCCCAGTCCTTGCCTTCCAGCACAAGGGTTGTCGTCTCAATCCAGCAGGAGGGCGCGTCCCATTCCAGGATCGCCCCATGCAATGCCGCCTTGGCGCGGTTCGTCTCGCCGTTTCGGCGCAGCCACTCGGTCCAGGGGCGCACCTCCCGCCACTCGGAGGGCGGAGGCCAATCCTTGGCACGCCCGGCTCCCGACTCAGGCTGGGCGTCACCCAGGCGCAGCGTGTCCTCCTGGAGGTAATCCATCAATCGGGCCGCCCCGAGCTTGCGGAGCGCCCCGAGGGCCTCCGTTGCCAACCCGGCATCCGACCGGGCCACGGCGCACGCCATCATCAGGCGAAGCGTCGATACCGAGCCTTCGCCCCCTCCCGCCGAAGCCGTGCGCAGCTCGGGCAGCAGGTCCGTCGTGCCGGTGTCCCGGCCAGCCTTCGTCGCCTTCAAGGCCACGCGAGCCATCCTCGCGTGGCTCTCGTGCCTCGTTGCCGTCGTCAAAACGGCCCCAACCTCCTCCCAGTCGCCGTGGTCGGCTGCCGTCGCGAGGTACAGCGCAAGGTCCGCCCCGGGAAGCCGATCCACCCAACGCCCGGCCCGGCGCCACTCGTCGCCGCGGTCCGTCACTCGGAGCGACACGCGCAGCAGCCGCCCGAGGTCGCTGGAGTTGGTCCCGGCCATGGATGGAAGCCGCCCTGCCGTCTCCAGCGCGGCCCTCCACACGGCCTTGCTCACCTCGGACGCCGTACCCGTCAGCAAGGAGTCCAGATAGCCGCGCGTGGCATTCAACGAGCCCGGCTCCCGCTCCAACCGCTGCTTCCATGCGGCCACCCCCGGCTTGAAGTCCGCCATGCCTGGCGTGCCCATCGAGCGGTCATGCCAGCGACATGCCACCCAATCCAATCCGCTGATGCGCCACGCCCGTCCATCTGGAAGCGGCGTGGCGGGCACCCAACGAGCCAGCAGCAGCATGGCGCCCACGGCCACGAATCCGGCCAGCGCCAGCATCCGGGGGCCCCATGGGTTTTTCTTCTCCACCACCAAGACGCCTCGCCTCCGCATCGCAGGCGTCACGGCATCCCGCTGGGCGGGGAATGACCCGTTGCCCATGCTCATGTCCGCTCCCTTTCCCCTCGCCTCACCCGAAGCCACTCCGCGCCTTCCGTCGTCTCCAAGGTCGCTCCTCGAAGGGCGGCGGGCACCACCACAAAATCACCCGGCATCGCGGTCACCGTCACCCCGCCTGCCGTCACGGCAACCTCGCCACGCACCGGAGCCAACATCCAGGCTCCCGCCCCGCCGCCCTCGTGCCGCGGGCCCGATGCCTTCACGTGGTCGATGGCAAACAACTCATGCCGAACCAGTCGCCGAACACCCTCTCGTTCCCCCTCGACGAACTCCCGCGAAACCAGCGTTGGCGCCGTGTCCGAGAAGTCGATGGAACGCATCGCCTCAGCCAAGTGCAGGGCCCGCGGCCGCCCGTCCAACCCCACCCGGTTCCAATCGAACACGCGGTAGGTGGTGTCGCTGTTCTGCTGGATCTCCAAGATGACCAGCCCTCGTCCCAGCGCATGGACCCGACCACTCGGGAGAAACACCACGTCCCCCGCCGTCACCGGCAGACGATGAAACAACCCGGCCACCGTGCCATCCTGTGACCTCCGCTCGAATTCCTCGGGCGTCGTCCCGGGCAGCACCCCGACGTATACCGCCGCCTCCGGGCTGGCCTCCGCCACGTACCACATCTCCGTCTTCGGCTCGCCTCCCAGTTCCGCCGCCCGACATCCGGGCGGATGTACCTGCAAGGACAAGTCGTCCCGCGCATCCAGCAGCTTGCACAGCCAAGGGAACCGCATCCCAGCCGGACCGCCGGGACCCCACAAGCCAACGGGCTCCGACGCCATCAATTCGGACAGCGTGCGCCCGGCCAACGGTCCTTGTGACACGACGCTCGGGGCCTCGGGCCGATCACAGACCTCCCACGATTCCCCGATCTTCCTCCCTGCGGGCAACGTGCGTCCAAAGAGCCCGCCGAGGCGGTCGCCACCCCACACGCGGTCTTGGTAAATGGGCCGGAAGGTCAAGGGATGCCACGGTATCATTCAGGATCCTTCTCGTGCGCAGGGTCTGCTGCTGTTGCTGGTCCTCGTCGTGCCGCTCATTGAGTGGGAGTAGGATGGCTTCACGGGCCTGGCGGCCCTCATGCCGCCGCGTTTCCGGGCTCCAGATAATGCCCGAAGCCTCGGAACTTCCGATACCGCGCCGCCAGCCGCTCCTCCTGGGTCAGGGTGAGAACCTCGCCCAAATGGCGGTCCAACGCCTCTTGCACGGCCGCTGCCGTCGCCTTGGCATCATGATGGGCCCCGCCCAGCGGCTCAGGCACCACCTCGTCCACCAGCCCCAATCCCTTCAGGTCCGTCGCCGTGATCTTCAGGGCCGCCGCCGCCTCGGGAGACGCCTTCCGATCCTTCCAAAGGATTGCCGCGCAACCCTCCGGGCTGATGACCGAGTAATACGCGTTCTCCAAGATCAACACGCGGTCGGCCACGCCAATGCCCAGCGCCCCGCCCGAGCCGCCCTCGCCAATCACGCAGGCCACCACAGGCACCCCTAGCAACATCATCTCCCGCAGGTTCACCGCGATGGCCTCCGCGATGTGCCGTTCCTCCGCGCCCACCCCGGGATAAGCCCCCGCCGTGTCTATCAGCGTCACCACCGGCAGCCCGAACTTGTCCGCCATCCGCATCAGCCGCAGCGCCTTCCGATACCCCTCCGGATGTGCCGAGCCAAAGTTGCGCAGGATGTTTTCCTTGGTGTCCCGTCCCTTCTGCGTGCCAATCACCATCACGCGCCGGTTGCCCAGCATCGCGAACCCGCCCACCACTGCCCGGTCATCCGCGAACAGGCGATCCCCGTGCAATTCCTCGAAGCCCACGAACGCGTGCTGCAGGTAATCGAGCGTGTACGGCCGACGCGGATGCCGCGCGAGTTGCACCCGCTGCCACGGCGTCAGGCTCGTGTACACATGGCGTCGAACCTCCCCGAGTTTCGCCTCCAACGACGCGATCTCCTCCTCGAAGCTCACCCCGAGGGAATGCGTTTCCGGGTGCAGCCGAAGGTCGTCCAGCTTGCGCTGCAACTCCATGATCGGCTTCTCGAAGTCCAAGTGTTGCTTCATCGTTCAATGAGGTTCGGAAAACCCTGCCTGCGGACGCTATCCACGCCCCTCCCACCCCCGCAATGATGGAGTTCCAGCTCCCGGCAACGCGGGTGCGCATGTCACTCAACGCTTGTGAGCCGCAGACCTCCGGCAGTCGCCATTGCCCTGGGGAGGGGAGTCGATGGCGTGCGGTCAATCACCGCGAGGGTCAGTCCCAGTGTGGAACCGAGCGTGGATGTCGGCGTGCCGCTCGATCGACGTGGCTGACGCAGCAACGGGGAAAGGACGGTGCCAAGGGCCGCCGTGGACAACTCGGTGAAGCAGATGGGAGCCGCCTGCTGGCAACCGCTCCCACCCAGCTACCGCCGCCTTCAGGCGCGACGGCGGCGCTTGACGTTGAGCTGCGTCAAGGAGTGAAGCAGCGCCGACTGGACGGTGGCCGTTTCCTCGTCGCTAAGCTTTTCAAGAAGCCGTGCCTCCGCACGCTTGCGTGCCTCTTCGGCGCGGGCCTCGTCGATGTCGTCCGCCTTGATGGCCATGTCCGTCAGGATTGCCACCCGGTCTTGGGAGACCTCGGCGAAGCCATCGCCAATGGCGAGGAAGAAGTCCTGGCCCGCCTTGCGGGCGACGATCTCGCCGGCCGCCACCTGCGTCATGAGCGGCACGTGCATCGGGTAGATGCCCAGCAGTCCCACGACGCCGGGCAGCGTCACCATGTCCACGTCCTCCGAGTACACCTTCGCCTCGGGGGTGACGATTTCGAGCTTGAGCGTTGCCATCGCGTGTTTCTCCGGGCCAGGACGGGGAGGCGACCCATGGGATCGCCTCGCCGTCGCATGCCGCCTTACTCGTGGATCTCGTCGATCCCGCCCTTCATGTAGAAGTTGTTCTCGGCGACGTCGTCGTACTTGCCCTCGAGGATTTCCTTGAAGCCGCGGACGGTGTCGGCGACGGGGACTTGCTTGCCCTCGCGGCCGGTGAACACCTGCGCCACGGAGAAGGGCTGCGAGAGGAACTTCTGGATCTTGCGCGCCCGGAACACGGTGAGCTTGTCGTCCGGCGAAAGCTCGTCCATGCCAAGGATCGCGATGATGTCCTGCAGGTCCTTGTAGCGCTGCAACACCTTCTGCACGCCGCGCGCGACCGCGTAGTGCTCCTCGCCCACGATGTCGGGGGAGAGGGCGCGCGAGGTGGAGGCGAGGGGATCGACGGCCGGGTAGATGCCCAGCTCGGCGATGGAACGTTCGAGAACGATGGTGGCATCCAAGTGCGCGAACGTCGTCGCCGGGGCGGGGTCCGTGAGGTCGTCCGCAGGGACGTACACCGCCTGGAAGGAGGTGATGGAGCCCTTCTTGGTGGAGGTGATGCGCTCCTGGAGGTTGCCCATCTCGGCGGCCAGCGTGGGTTGATAACCCACGGCCGACGGCGTGCGGCCCAGCAACGCGGAGACCTCGGACCCGGCCTGCGAGAAGCGGAACACGTTGTCCACGAACAGGAGCACGTCCTGGTTGTGCTCGTCACGGAAGTACTCGGTGACGGCGAGGGCGGACAACGCGACGCGGAGACGGGCTCCTGGCGGCTCGTTCATCTGGCCGTACACGAGGCCGATCTTGGAGCCCTCGTCGAGGACGGGGAGGCCGTTGCTGCCGATGACGGGATGGCCCTTGGCGTCCTTCTTCGTCTTGATGACCCCGGCCTCGATCATCTCGTTGTAGAGGTCGTTGCCCTCGCGGGTGCGCTCGCCGACGCCCGCGAACATCGAGATGCCGCCGTGCAGCTTCGCGATGTTGTTGATCAACTCCATGATGACGACCGTCTTGCCCACGCCCGCGCCGCCGAACGCACCGACCTTGCCGCCCTTGAGGAAGGGGCAGATGAGATCGATGACCTTGATGCCGGTGGTGAGGATTTGGGGGCTCGTGGACTGGTCCACGAGGGGCGGAGCGGAGCGGTGGATGGGATAGAACTTGTCCGCCTGGACCGGTCCCTGTTCGTCCACGGCGTCGCCGGTGACGTTGAACACGCGGCCCATCACGCCCGTGCCCACGGGCATGGCAATGGGCTGGCCGAGGTCGGCGACCTCCATGCCGCGCTTGAGGCCCTCGGTGGTGCTCATGGCGACGGCGCGAACCCAGTTGCCACCCAGGTGCTGTTGCACCTCCAGCGTCAGGCGGGTCTGGCTCTGGCCAGGAATGGAGTACTCGATGGCCAGCGCGTTGTAGATGGCGGGCAGGTTTCCCGTGAATTCCACGTCCACAACGGGACCGATGATCTGGACGATTTTGCCTTTGTTCATGGGCGGCTTGAAAACTTGGGGACTAGGGGTGCGTGGTGAAATCGAGGGGGGCCGGCGCATCAACCCATCGCCATGGCGGCGGAGGTGATCTCGAGGAGTTCCTTGGTGATGCTGGCCTGGCGGATCTTGTTGTATTCGAGGGTGAGGTCCTTGACGAGCTGCTTGGCGTTGTCCGTGGCGTTCTTCATCGCCACCATCCGCGCGCTGTGCTCGGAGGCCTTGGCCTCCTGAAGGAACTGGAAGACTTGGTAGTTCAGGTAGTGTGGCAGGAGGTTGCCCAAAAGGTCCGCTGGCGCCGGCTCGAACAGGAACTCGCGCGAGGCGGAACCGAGATCCTTCCCGGCCCCGTCGCCCTCCACCCCGGCCTCCAAGGCCTTGATCGCGCCCACGGGCAGCAACTGCCGCACCTCGGGCTTCTGCGAGAGCGTGTTGATGAAGTTCGTGTAGACCGCATCCACGCGATCCACCTTGCCCTCGAGGAAAAGCTGCTGGGCAAACTTGGAGATGGCGCGCGCCTCGGCGAACTGCGGGCTGTCCTTGTAGGTGAACTCGGCCGCCAGCTCGCGCTTCAGCCGCCCCGCCCATTGCGCCCCCTTGCGTCCCGCACAGATGAACACCGTCGTGTCCTTGTCGAACCGCGACGCCTCGCGCAGCAAGTTGGTGTTCAACCCGCCGCACAGGCCCTTGTCCGTCGAAATCAGGATGACCGCGCGACGCGTGCCCGAGCGCTTCTCGGTCAACGCATGACGGAAGCCGCCCGAGCCGGCGCCCTCGACGGCCGCCGCCAGCACCTCGTTCATCAACGCCGCGTACGGGCGCCCCGACAGCGCGGCCTGCTGCGCCTTGCGCATCTTGGCCGAGGCGACCATTTGCATCGCCTTCGTGATCTGCGCCGTGTTCTTGATCGACTTGATCCGGCGTCGGATGTCGCGCGTGCTGGGCATGGCGTCAGGTGGATGAAAGGTGCGCGCGTTCGCTCGCCTTAGCGGTAGCTGGCCTTGAACTCGCCCAAGGCCGCCTTGAGCTCGGCCGCCACGGCGTCGCCGATGGCCTTCTCGTTGCGAATTTTCTCCAGCAACGCGGTCTTCCGGGTGGTGAGGAAGTCCGTCAGCTTGGCTTGGAAGTCCTTGATCTTGTCCACCGCCACGTCGTCGAGCTGGTTGTTTTGCATCGACCACAGGATGGCCACCTGGATCTCGACGGGGATGGGGTTGTACTGGAGTTGCTTGAACAACTCCACGATGCGCTTGCCGCGCTCGAGCGTGGCCTGCGTCTTGGCGTCCAAGTCGGAACCGAACTGCGCGAACGCCGCCAACTCGCGGTACTGGGCGAGATCGAGCTTGATGCGCCCGGCCACCTGCTTCATCGCCTTGATTTGAGCCGCCGATCCCACGCGGGACACGGACAAGCCCACGGAGATGGCGGGGCGGATGCCTTGGTAAAAGAGGTCGGTCTCGAGGTAGATCTGGCCGTCCGTAATCGAGATCACGTTCGTGGGAATGTAGGCGGAGACGTCGCCCGCCTGGGTCTCGATGATCGGGAGGGCCGTCAGCGAGCCGTTGCCGCTGACCTCGTTGACGCGCGCGCTGCGCTCCAGAAGGCGGCTGTGCAGGTAGAAGACGTCGCCCGGATAAGCTTCACGGCCGGACGGACGCTTCAGCACCAACGACACCTGGCGGTAGGCCACCGCCTGCTTGGAGAGATCGTCATAGATGATCAACGCATCCATGCCGTTGTCCATGAACCACTCGCCCATCGCCGCGCCCGCGAAGGGAGCCAGGTACTGCGCCGAGGCCGGTGCATCCGCGCCCGCCGCCACGACGATCGTGTCCTCCAACGCGCCCGCCTTCTCCAGCTCCGCAATGACTCGGGCGATGTTGGACTGCTTCTGCCCGACCGCGACGTAGATGTTGTAAACGGGACGGAAGGACGGGTCGTTGGAGGCGCGGCCCACCTTGTTGATGCGGGCTTGGTTGATCATCGTGTCCACGCCGATCGTGGTCTTGCCCGTCGAACGGTCGCCAATGATCAGCTCGCGCTGGCCGCGGCCGATGGGAATCATGGCATCGACGGCCATGATGCCGGTTTGGAGCGGCTGGGAGACCGACTTCCGCTTCACGATGCCCGGGGCGATCTTCTCGACCGGGTACTGGGCGGTGGCGGTGATGGGACCCTTGCCGTCAATGGGGCGGCCGAGGGTGTCCACGACGCGGCCCAGCAATCCCTTCCCCACGGGCACGGAGAGGAGCTTTCCGGTGCACTTGGCCTCGGCGCCCTCCTTGATGCCCAAATAGTCGCCCAAGACGATCGCGCCCACCTCGGTCTCCTCAAGGTTCAGGGCGATTCCAATGACCCCGCCTCCGAAGTCGATCATCTCGTTGAGCATGACGTCGGTCAGGCCCTCGATCTTGGCCACGCCGTCCGAGATCTCACGGACGACACCAACGTTCTGACGGGTGACCGACGTCTGCACGCCGGCGATCTGCGCCTCAATTTCCTGAAGGATGTTGCTCATCGCGGAACCTAGATTGGAATTCGACTTTCTTGCCTTGGGTCGTGGCGCCCGCCGTCACAGGGACGACGCGAGCTGCTCCAAGCGACCCGCCACGCTGCCATCGTAAATGTCACTGCCCACCCGAACCCGAATGCCCCCGACCAACGAGGGATTCGTCTCGAAGCGGATGCTTAATCCGTGCCCGTAACGACGCGACAACTGCTCGCGCACCGACGTCTCCAAGGCTGGGCTGGCCGGGACCGCCGACTCCACCACCGCCGCCCGGCGGTCCAAGTCCAGCTTCACCAGCCGACGGAAATATCCCAATGCGGCCAGGTAGCCGCGCGGGCGAACCTCCAGGACGCGACGGACCACATCCCGCACACGGCCCTCGTCCACCACGCCGTTCACCTTGCACGCAAGGAACAACGCCTTGCCATCGCGCACCGCCTGCTTGCCCGTCTTCATTCGATGGGAGGAAGGATGGGTTTGTGGAGCGGTCGCTATGACTTAGGCAGACAACTGCCGAACGGCCTCGTCGGACAGCCGACCCTTTTGGTCGCTGGTCAGCACGTCTCCCGTTGAGCGGGACGCCGCCTGCACCACCAGCCGGCCAAACTCTCGCCGCAGCTCGCCCTTGAGCCGGGCCAGCTCGGCCTCGCCGGCCTCGTGCGCCTTGGCGAGGATGCGTTGCGCTTCCGTCACGGACTTCTGGCGCTCTTGGTCACCCAGCGACACCGCCGCCGCGCGGGCTTCCTCAATGATGCGGTTCGCCTGCTGCCCGGCCTGCGCCACGATCTCCGAGGCCCGCGCCTCGGCCTGCGCCAACGCCTGGCGGGTCTTCTCGGCATTCTCGACGCTCTCGGCGATTTGCTGGCGACGCTTCTCCAGCATCGCCAACAGCGGCGCATACGCGAACTTGCGCAGGACCAGCGCCAAGATCACGAACAACGCCACCTGCGAGAAGAACAACTGCTTGTTCCACCCAAACTGGTCGAGGATCGCCTGCGTCGGATTGCCGGTAGCCCCTCCGGCGGCGGCCAACATGGATTGCAGCATCATGGACGAACGATGGAAAAGGAATCCGGGCACGGGCCAAACCCGCGCCCGGTCATATTACTTGGCCAAGAAGATCGCGAAGAACACGACGCCCTCCGCCAAGGCGGCGAAGATGATCGCATTGTTCCGGATCTGGTCGGCGGCGCCCGGGTTCCGACCCGTCGCCTCGGCAGCCTTAAGGCCGATGATTCCCACGCCGATGGCCGACCCGAGGGCGGCCAGACCGACATGGAGGTTCCCGGCGATTTCTGCCAACATGGGCATCATAGTTTTGCCTTTCTGTTTAGTTGCCGGCCGCCCCGGCAGTCTTGCCACCGTCTGACGGCCGAAATCTTAAGTTTTCCCCTTAGTGATGCTCGCCGTGGCCATGATCGTCATGGCCGTGGGCGCCGCACATCAACGCCGTGAAGACCGCTGTGAGCAGCGTGAACACGAGCGCCTGGACCATCCCCACCAACAACTCCAGGAAGTAAAACGGCAGGGGGATGATCCAGCCCAGCCATGGCACCACCGTCATCATGGACTCCAGGATGTTCTCGCCCGCGAAAACGTTTCCAAACAACCGGAAGCTCAACGACACCGGCCGCGACAAGATCGAGGCCACCTCGATCAGGCCCACCATGAAGAACACGAGGACCATGAAGATCCCCATGACGCCCTTTCCACCGCCGCCCGCCGCAAAGATGTGCTTCAGAAATCCACCCACGCCCAAGGACCGGATGCTCCAGTAAAGCCAAAGCACGGAAAACAACATCGCCATCGCCGACGTCGTGTTCAGGTCCGCGTTGCCGCCTCGCAACAGGGGTTCGCCACGGAAGGTGATCGTGCCCACGCCCGGGATCAGCCCAAACCAGTTCGTGAACAAGATGAAGAGGAACAACGTGCCGAAGAACCAGAACGCACGCTTGCCCAGATCCCGCCCCAACAACGACTCGATGAAGCCATAGAGGCTTTCCACCAGCCATTCCGCGAAGTTCTGCAAGCCCGAGGGCACCGCCGCCATCTTCCGCGTCGCCAACTGCGCAAAGACGATGATCCCCAATGCCACGAGGATCGTCACGATCATCGAGTTGGTCACCGTGACCGGACCGAACTGGAACTGTGAGGCCGCCGCCGACAACCCGTGATGCTCGCCCCCGTCACCATGGCCGTGCGCGTCGGCAGCCATGGTTCCAGCGGCCAGCCCGAAGGCTGCCAACCCACCCAAAATGTTTCGCACCCAGCCCATGAAAGGAATTCAAGCCTTGTCGAGCGCCTGGGCCATCCCGGGAACAGACGATGGAAAGCACGGCGCGCCCGCCAGCAAGGCCGCCATCGTGTGGAACGTGAAATTTTTCACAAGACCTTTCTTCGGGATTTTTGTGGCGTCACGGAAGGCTTCGGGTAGGGGTTCCGGTCAGGGCTTGCCCACGCGCACATCAACCCTCCCACGGCCCGGCCGCCACGCGCCACGCCCCGGGACCTAGCTCGCCGAGCTCGTACGGCCCAAACCGCGTCCGATGCAACCCCAGCACCATCGCGCCCACGGCCGCGAACATGCGCTTCACCTGATGGTGCCGACCCTCGTGCAACTCCACGCGCGCCTCCCGGCTGCCCACGCCCTCCAACCGCGCTGGCAAGCACGGTCGTTCGTCCCCGATGGACAAGCCCCCCGCAAACAACGCCACCCATTCCTCGCGCACTTCCCGGTCCAGCGTGGCCACGTAACCCTTCGCGACGTGCCGCTTCGGCGACGTCCATCCATGCACCAGGTCCCCTTGGTCCGTGAGCACCAGCAAGCCGGTTGCGTCCTTGTCGAGCCGCCCGGCGGCGACCAATGGCGGATGCCGGTGCCGCCAACGTTCCGGCAGGCGCGCGAACACGGTCTCGCCCTCGCCGTCGTCGTGCGTGCACAGCGTCCCCGCCGTCTTGTGCAGGAGCACCACGAGGCCATCCGGATGATCCACGGGCTCGCCCTCGACGAGGACGGCCGACGGGAGCACGCGCCGGTCCGGGGCGCGTTCGACGACCCCATCGACGGTGACGCCCCCGCGCCGGAGCCAGCCCCGGGCCTCGCGACGGGAGCAATATCCGCAGGAGGCGAGGAGTTGGTCGAGGCGTCGGGGGCGTTCGGCGGGCCGGGGCGGCGTTGGGGTTTCCATGCCGGTCACGCCCCCATGAGGTGGCGCAGCACCAGCAGGTCGAGGTCCTGGTAGTTGCGGTCGGCGATCAGGGCCTGGGCTTCCTTTTCAGGGTACGTCCGCGCCTTTTCCAGCAAGGCCAGGAACGTGTCGCGCGAGTTGGCCAGGTGCTTGAGGTAATGCTCCGGCTTCGTCGTGCGGAACGGGTGCACGTCAAAGCAGATGAACTCGCCGTTGCGCCCGTACTGGTTCCGTTCCAGCGCCCGCACCTGGTTGAACGCCACGCGCAGGTTGGACGAACCGAAGGGCTTGTCCTGGTCGAACTTCAGCCCGTTCTGGTCGTTGAGGTGCAACGACCACAGCTTCCCGAAGGCCATCGCGAAGTCGATCTCGTCCGACGGGTCCAGCCCCGCAAGGATGGCGTGGGCCGACTCGATCAGGCAGCCGACGCGCGACGGGGCGTCCGTGAGCTGCGCGATGGCGAGGGCATGCCCGATGGTGGGCAGGTAGGCGTGGTCCATCGGCTCGTTGGGCTTGGGCTCGATGGCAAGGCGGATGCGGCGGTCGTGCGCCAGCATGGCGTCCAGCGCCTCCACGAGCAGGTCCACGCAGCGACGCGCGTCCTTGGACTCGCGCAGGTAGCTGCCCTCGCGGGCCAGCCAGAGGACGAGCAGGTCCGTCCCCAGCACGCCCGCGATGTCAATCGCCTGCTTGGAACGATCGATCGCATAGCGGCGCTGTTTCTTGTCGTTGCTCGTGTACGCGCCATCCACCGTGTGCGGATGAAACCAGAGGCGCGGCGCGACCATCTCGGCCGCGATGCCCTCGCCGTCGAGCCGCTTCTTCAGCTCCTTGGCCTCCTTCAACACCTGCGCCGGGCTCTTCGAGTCGATGTCCGGCACCGCGTCGTCGTCGTGGAACATCATCGCGTCGAAGCCCAGCTCCTTCAGGGCCGAGAGCTTCCAGTCAAACGACTGGGCGGGGCGCGTCTCGGGGCCATAGGGATCGCGCCCCTCGCTGAAGTTCCATGGACCCGCGCAGAACCGGTACGTGTTCAACTTCGACTTCGACTTCGACTTTGCCATAGCGTTGTCACGACAGCCTATCCGGGCCCCGGCGTTCAAGGCGAGCCTCGTCTCTGGGCCGGCCGAGGAACCGCGGGTCTTTCGAGGCATCCACTCTGCAGAAGACCGTGGGACTGTTCTGGATGGGCGGGCCGTGAAGTGGCCACGTCGCAAAGCAACGGCCCGAACCCCAGCCGGGGCTCATGCCCGACTCCGCCCGTGTCGATCAAGACGTGCGGCGTGGAGGACCCCAAAAACCACCCATACGGCATCGCGAAGAGTGAAGAAGACCCGGCAGGGAAATTTTTTCACCAGGACGCGCCGGACATTGGGTCTCCTGCGAAGGCATGGGTAGGAGGGAAGGCCTTCAACGCCGCGCCGGATGGCTGCTCGGATCTCCTCGATGAGTTCCATGCCCAGGCCCGCTTCCCTTTGTTCATACCACAGCGCCGCCTCGGTCATGTCCGCCTCGGCTTCCGGGCGGATGATCAGGCTGCGGCTCATGCCCCCAGCCGGGCGCGAATCCGGGCCTCGACGTCCTCCCATGAGTGGCCAACATCGGGATCCCTCCCGTAGGCGGCCAGACGGGCATCCAGCAAGGCCTTCTCGGCGTCGGTCAGGGGATCGACTGCATCCTTCCATTCCTCCCCGTCCAGGCGGGCCAACCGCAGGCGAACCTCCTGACGCTCCGCCATGGTCAATTCGGACAGGGCCTCAAGGATGTCCCTCTGAAGCATCACGCGGACCCCAGTCTCGGCTTCGGTCGTGTCAGCCGGAATGCCTGGGCGCAGGGAGCCCCTCCCACCATCCCCCTTCACTCCTCCAGCAACTGCCCCACCACCGAGAAGTATCCGGACGCAATGGAAACGATCTCCAGCACCACCCACGCGCACACCAACGCGTACAGCACGCGCGGGCTCCACATCGCGAATAGGCGCAGGCGGCGAAACCCCTCCTCCTCGTGCCATCGCGCCAACCGCCCCAGTTCCTGCTCCAGCCGCCCGGACGCCTCGCCCGCCGCGTAGGATCCCACGAAGCCCTCTGGAAAAACACCCGCCGCCGACACCAGCTCCGCCGGCGTCGCCCCCGAGTCGAGGCTCGGTCGCCACCGCGAGACGGCGGACTCGATCACAGGCGACCCGCTGGCTCGGGCGGCAATGGGCCATGCCTCCGTCACCACGACGCCCGCCGACAGCAAGGCCTCCAGCGACCATGCCAGGCGGGACACCGCAAGGTCCGCCCGCGCCGGCCCGAGCAACGGCACGTGCATTCCCATCCGTTCGACCCACCCCCGCCACGGATGCCACGGCCGACACGCCCAGACGGCCGCCGCGCCCAATGCGTACAGCAACGCCAGCACCCCGGCCGAACGCGCCAAGTACGCCACGCCGTCGCCCGTCCGCACGAACGTCGGCAACGGAGCGATGAACGCCGTGACGTGCAGTACCAGTAGCGGATACATGCTCGACTGGAGGATGACCGCGAGGTTGTCCGCCCTCGCTTGGTAATGCCGCGCCAGCAACGCGAACATCTGGTCGAGCCGACCCGACTGCTCGCCTGCTCGGACCAGCGCGAGGTCCAACCCGTCCGCGAACCGTCCCCCGAGCCCTTCAAGCGCCTCGGCGCAGGTCAGCCCCTCCTCCAGCCCGTCCAGCCATCGCGTCGCCAGGCGCCGTTCCGGGGTGTCCGAGGCCGATCCAGCCAAGGTCTGAAGGCTCCGGGGCAACGCGAGGCCCGCCTCCAGCATCGTGGAGAGCTGCGAACAAAAAAGCGCCCGCCGACGCAGGTCGGCGGGCGCTGGAAACCCGATCATGATCACGAACGCCCCTGGTACCGGGGACGCGGCTCGGCCCCGGTGCCTAGGCGGCGCCCTCGACCAGGGCCTTGAGCGCGGCCTTCGACTTCAGCCCGACGGTCTGTCCCACGACCTTGCCGCCCTTGAAGACCAGCAGCGTGGGGATCGATGAGATGTTGAACTGCACGGCGAGGTCTTGGTTGAGGTCGATGTTGACCTTGGCGATGCGGGCCTTGTCACCCAGCTCGGTGGCGAGCTCGTCCAGCACGGGGGCCAGCATCTTGCAGGGCCCGCACCACTCGGCCCAAAAGTCCACGAGGACGGGCACCGGCGACTGGAGGACGTCGGACTGGAAGTTGTTCGCGCCGACGGAAAGGATGTTCGTTGCTGCCATACTCGGTCGTTCTTACAGACGGTCCTACTGCTGGGCAACAAACCAGTACTGGACCGCGACGGCGGCGATGCCGAGCAGTGCGGAGGCAAACGCGAGGCCGACGTCCAGGCCGCTGACCTTGCTGCCGCCGGAGGCCGGACGCGGCGCGGGCCGTGCAGCCGGGGCGGGCGCGGGAGCCGTGGGCTTGGCGGCGGGGGCCGCCGGGGCGGCAGCCTTGGCAACGGTCGCCGGAGCCGCCGGAGCCGCCGGAGCCGAGGGGGCCGCAGCCGGGGCGGACGCAGCGGGTGCCGCCGGAGCCGCCGTGGGGATGCGAATGGACGGGCCGCCGGCCGGCTTCGGGGGCAGGCTGATGCGGACCGTTTGCTTCTTTTGGACCGCGTCGGCGCCGGGTTGCGGCGGGGGCGTGGGAGGGACCGGGGTATTCTCGGACATGGCGCTTATTTTTGAAGACGCTAGAAACGACCGGCTTTCCATGTCAACGACCGAAGCCGGGCGACGAACGGGAAGCGGGAAGCGGGGGGCGGGGGGGCAGGGGGCGAAGTGGCCGGGGCGCTCACCCATCCCAGGATCGCAGGAACGAGGCCCATCCGGGACGGCATCGCGGCCGCACCCCAAGACGCGCTCGCTCCCCGCCCCTCGCCCCTCGCTCCCCGATCCCCGCCCGCCGCGTCGCCCTGTGTTCCCAATTGACTGCCCCCCTTGCATGGATACCCTCCGGCCTTCGTTTTCCGGCGATTTTCCGCCGATTTCACCTGTACCTGTATCCCAGAGCGTATGTCCAAAGCAGCGAAGTATGTTTACGTGTTCGGCAACAAGAAGGCCGACGGCGACGGTTCCATGAAGGCCCTGTTGGGCGGCAAGGGCGCGAACCTTGCCGAGATGACCCGCATTGGCCTGCCGGTGCCCCCGGGCTTCACGATCACGACGGAGGTGTGCACCCATTACTACGCCAACAAGCGTACCTACCCGAAGGAGCTGCGGGCGCAGGTGGAGGCGGGCGTTGCCAACATGGAGAAGATCATGGGCACGCGGTTCGGCGCGAAGTCCGGCATGCCCCTGCTGGTGGCGGTGCGCTCGGGCGCCCGGGACTCGATGCCGGGCATGATGGACACGATCCTCAACCTCGGCCTCAACGACGAGACGGTGGTGGCGCTGGAGAACGCCACGAAGAACGCCCGGTTTGCTTGGGACTGCTACCGCCGCTTCATCCAGATGTACGGGGACGTCGTCCTGGGCGTCCAGAAGCGTCCCGGCGAGGACCATGAGCCGTTCGAGACCGTGATCCACGCGTACAAGCACGAGCGTTACCATGGCGACATTGAGGACTCCAAGCTCACCGCCGAGGACCAGCAAGAGCTCGTCCGCCGCTTCAAGGCGCTGGTGAAGGAGCGCACCGGCAAGGGCTTCCCCGCCAATCCGTGGGACCAGCTCATGGGCGCCGCCGGGGCCGTGTTCAACTCCTGGATGAACGACCGAGCGATCGTGTATCGCCGCAAGTACAACATCCCCGCCGAGTGGGGAACGGCCGTCAACGTGCAGGCGATGGTGTTCGGCAACACGGGCGACACGTCCGGTTCCGGCGTGGCCTTCACCCGCAACCCGGCCAACGGCACCAATGAGTTCTACGGCGAGTTCCTCGTGAACGCCCAGGGCGAGGACGTCGTGGCCGGCGTGCGCACGCCCGAGCCCGTGCTCAAGCTGAAGGACGTCATGCCCAAGTCCTACGCCGAGCTGCTCCAGGTGCGGAAGACCCTGGAGACGCACTTCAAGGACGTGCAGGACATCGAGTTCACCATCCAGGAGGGCAAGCTGTTCATGCTCCAGACGCGCAACGGCAAGCGCACCGCCGCCGCCGCGCTGAAGTTCGCCGCCGACATGGTCAAGGAGAAGCTCATCGACTGGG
>CAYSGH010000080.1:0-4289 GCA_964430505.1 uncultured Akkermansia sp.
GGAGGGCCCTTTCCTCGTTTTGAAATCCTCTTCGACTGCCGTTTCTAGGGTGAAAGCCACCGGGAATCCGACGCCCGCCATGGCTGATCGGCGCGGACCGGGAAGCGTGCCTTGGAACTGAGAGCGCCCCGGGGCTGGCATGAGGTTGCCCCGCGGGTGCGCCGGGCCCTGGGACCAAGGGCGTTGGATGCCCCGCGTTCTCGGAGCCGTGTGCCCGGGTGATGCCCACAGGTCGCCCGTCGAAACGTCGAGGCATCCGAAGGGCCGGGTCGTGGCCGGCGTCGTTGCCATCTGGCCTTTCGGGACAAAACCGAGGGTCGGACAGCCTTTGTCCGCCAGCGGGTGGCATGGTTGGCCCATGACCATGAAGGTTGATTGGGCCACGAACGGGAACGAGGAAGTCCAGACCATCGCCACCTTTGGCGAGACGCGCGTCGTCCGGCTTCGACGCGGCATCACGGAAATCCGGGGCGGCTCCCGGCGCGAGCAGGCCGAGGCCCGCGAGTGGGCGTCGATGTTCTGCCACGAGGCCGTGCTCGAACGCCGCCGCTGGCGCTGAGGGGTCCCCACGGGCGGGGCTGGTGGGGACCGGATTTTTCAGGTGCCGCCCGGGGCGTTCGACGGCATGGTGCCCCCATGGCCTACATCTCGATTCGTCCGCCCTGGATGTTGCCCGACCACGCGGTGACCCCGGAGCACATTCATCGTCGTCGCCGCGAGTTCCTTCGCCAGCTTGGGTTCCTGGGCTCCGGCCTTGCGTTGGCTCCGGCAACCCTCGCGCAGGCCACGAACCGCGCGGCTTCAACGAATGCCGTGGCCGCCTCCCCACAGGCCGCCCCGCGCAACCCCGCCTTCTCTCCCAAGCTCCCCCTGACCCCGGAGCGCATCGTCACCAACTACAACAACTACTACGAGTTCAGCACCCAGAAGGACCGCGTGGCGCAGTTGGTGGGGCGCTTCCGCACCAACCCATGGTCCGTCTGGATCGGAGGCCTTTGCGCCAAGCCCATGACGTTGTCCTTCGACGACCTGCTCCAGGTCGCCCCCCTCGAGGAGCGCGTGTACCGGTTCCGCTGCGTCGAGGCGTGGTCCATGGTCGTCCCCTGGACCGGCTTCCCCCTCGCGAAGCTCCTCGCCAAGGTCGAGCCGACGTCCGACGCCCACTACGTCAAGTTCACCACCGTGCTGCGCCCCGACGAGATGCCCGGCGTCCAAAGGCTGTCGGACTATCCGTGGCCCTACACCGAGGGGCTCCGCATGGACGAGGCCATGCATCCGTTGGCGATCATCGCCACCGGCCTCTTTGGCAAGCCCATGCCCAAGCAGAATGGCGGCCCCGTGCGGCTCGTTGTCCCGTGGAAGTACGGGTACAAGTCCATCAAGAGCATCGTGAAGATCGAGCTTGTCCGGGACCAGCCCGAGACGTTGTGGAACACGCTCGCCCCCAGCGAGTACCCCTTCGAGTCCAACGTGGAACCCAACGTGCCCCACCCCCGCTGGTCGCAGGCCACCGAACGCGACCTCGCCACCGGCAACCGCATCCCCACCCTGCCCTACAACGGATACGCCGACCAGGTCGCCTCCCTCTACGCGCCCAAATGAGCCGCGCCCGCGACGGCCGTCCCCTGCGCATCGGCCTCGTCGTCAATCCCGCCGCCCAGGCGGCCCGGGATCAGTCCCGTCGGCTCCTCGCGGTGTCCGATGCGCTCCGGGACGCGGGGCATGTCCTGCATCCTTGCGTCACGCAGGGCCCCGGTGGCGGCATCCTGGCCGCGCGCAATCTCGCCCCGCGCTGCGACCTCCTCCTGGCCGTCGGCGGCGACGGCACCTTCTGCGAGATGGTGGGTGGCGTGCTTCAATCTTCCGTCGCGACGCCGCCCGTCGTCGCGCCCCTTTCCTTCGGCACCGGTAACGACGTCGCCCTCCTTTCGGGCCTCCAACGCGACCCGGACGTCCTCGCCGCCGTGCATGACTGGTCCCATGGCCTCCACGAACCCGTCGAGCGCGACATCCTGGAGGTCCGTTGCCGTCACCAAGGGGCCGAGGTGGTGCGCCACGCCTTCCTGTTCGCAGGGGTGGGCATCGCGTCCGACATCCTCCATTACACCACCCCCACGGTGAAGCGCTGGTTCGGGCCGCGCTTGAGCTATGCCGTGGGCTTCTTCCGCGCGTTGGCGGCCTGGAAGCCCACCACGCTCCAGGTCCGGTCCCATCGCGGCGAACAGCGGCAACCCCTCGTCGTCGCGCTCGCGGCCAACGCGCCCCATGCCGGTGGCGGCGGCATGAAAATCGCCCCGGGCGCCCACCTCGACGACGGCCTCGCCAACGTCAGCCTCATCCGCGCCCTCGGCCGCGTCGCCATCGCCCGACAGTTCCTCTCCCTCGCCTCCGGACGCCACGTGCATCACCCCAACGTGGACTACTTCCCCTCCCCCTTTCTCGACGTGGACGCGCATCCGCCCCAACCCGTCGCGGCCGACGGCGACATCGTCGGCCAGACCCCGGTGCGCATCCGCACCCTGCACCGCGCCCTCCGCGTGCTCGTGAATCCCGGGAAGTGAAGGCAGGCAACCCCTGCATCCAACCCGGCACACCCTTGAAAATCCGGAGCGTCACTCCGGGATTTCATGGATCAACCACCAAGGGGCCGCCGCCCCTCACAACCCCGTCGGGTGATCCACAAACACCCACGGCACCCCAAACCGTCGCGACCATTCCGCCGCCAGCGCCTTCACCCCAAACACCTCCGTCGCGTAATGCCCCCCGTACATCGCGTTCATCCCGCAATCCTCCGCCAACGCGTACGTCCAGTGCGGGCCCTCGCCCGTGATCAGCGTGTCCACGCCGGACGCCCGTGCCTGCGGGATTTCCGACCCGGCACCGCCCGTGCAGATGCCAATGCGACGGCACAGCTCCGGCCCTCCGGGCATCACGCGTGGAGGCGCGCCCGTGGCCTCCGACAGCAACCGCGCCACCGCCTCGCGCGGCAACGGCTTGGGCAACGTGACCTGCACGCCGATCGGCATCCCATCGCGCTCCAGAAACGGCCGCTGCCGGCTCCACCCCATCGCGCGGGCCAGGCACGCGGCGTTGCCCAGGCGCGGGTGCCCGTCCAAGGGCAGGTGCTGCGAGTACACCGCGAGGTCGTGCTCCACCAGCAACCGCAGCAACTCCGCCCGACGCCCCGTCCACGGCGTCGTGGGCCCCCAGAAAAGCCCATGGTGCACCAACAACAGGTCCGCCCCCGCCTCCACGGCCTTGCGGGCGACGGTCAGCGTCCCATCGACGGCGGCGGCAATCCGGGTGACACGGCCGCGGTTCTCGAATTGCAGGCCGTTGACCGCGCCGGGGTAATCCTTGAAGCGCGCGGGTTGCAGGAGTTCCTCGGCGTGTCCAACGAGGTCGGACAACCGGGCCGAGGGGGGCTGCGGCGGGTTGGATGCGGAAGGTCGGGCGGCCATGGGATCAGGACTCCAGCGTGTACGTTCGCAGGCCGAGCTTCTGGGCGAGGATGCGCACGATGAAGCGCGGGTTGTTGCTCAGGTACCGTTTCCAGAGCCGACGCGGCTCCTTGCACAGGCGATAGAGCCATTCGAGCCCGCTGCGTTGGATCCAGCGCGGCGCCTGGGGAACGCGGCCTGCATGGAAGTCGAACGCCGCCCCCACGCCCAGCATCACCGTCGCCGCCAACCGTCCTCCCTGCGCGTCCATGAACCGCTCCTGCTTGGGCGTGCTCAACCCCACCCAGAGGAAGTCCGGGCGACACGCCGCCACCTGCGCCTCCAGCGCGGCCTGTTCTTCGGGGGTCAACGGGCGAAACGGCGGCGTGTACGTTCCCACAATCCGCACGCCCGGGAACCGCTGCTCCAGCCGGGCCTTCAGATCCTGCGCCACGCCCGTGTTGCCGCCGTAGAGGAAATGGGTCGCGCCCGAGCCCCGGCTCCATTCCATCACGTGCTCCATCAACTCGGGCCCGTACACCCGGTCCATCGCACGATGCCCCGCCATCCGCCCCAGCCACACCATCGGCATCCCGTCCGGCGTCGTGAGGAGGGACCGGTTGTGGATGCGGCGCAGGGCGGGGTCCGCCTGCGACTCCATGACGCCATGCACGCCCGTGATGCACACATGGCCCCGCGTGCCGGAGCGCACGGCGGCGGCCAGCGTGGCCACGGCCGACTCCAGGTTGATCGCACTGATGCCCACCCCGAGGACGTTGACGCGCGCAGGCAACTCCATGGGCGTGGAACCTGCCAAAACACCCCGCGCGATGGCGAGCCGACATCGCG
>CAYSGH010000080.1:4389-20087 GCA_964430505.1 uncultured Akkermansia sp.
TCCATGGGCGTGGAACCTGCCAAAACACCCCGCGCGATGGCGAGCCGACATCGCGGGGCAGGCCGTGGGGCCGTATGCCGTGACGTGGCGCGTGATCGGTGGACGGGGAGCGGGGAGCGGGAGGCGGGAGTCGGCCATGTCCCCTGCCCCGGCGCACGCGCCATGCCGCATCACCACCGCCGCGTGGGGGCACGCGGCCTACCGTCGGGACGAATCCACTTCTGTAGGCCGGGTCCCCTGACCCGGCGCATCGCGCCATGCCGCATCGCCGCCGCCGCGTGAGGGCACGCGGCCTACAGACTGCCCAAGCGGCCGTTTCCAGATTCATTTCACGCTGGGAACACCCCCTCGCCTCGTGCCTAACTCGGGGGAGTGGACACCCCTTCCGCTTCGGAGCTTTCGGCCTGTCGGTTCCTCCATGGACTCGAATGGCGCCACCTGGAGGCCATGGCCGCCTGCGCCCTGCGCGCCTCCTTCCCCGCCGACGACCTCCTCTTCCGCTCTGGAGACCCCGCGAACCGCTTCTACATCGTGCGGTCCGGCGCGGTCTTGTTGCTGGCCGAGCGCCCGGGCCATGCGCCACTGCCCATCCAGACGCTGGGGCCGGGCGACGTGCTGGGATGGTCGTGGCTCTTCCCTCCCTACACGTGGCGCTTCTCCGCCCGCACCGTCACGGACGTGGAGGCCTACTTCTTCCATGGGGCCGAGCTGCGCGACCTCGCCGCCGAGGACACGAGCTTCGCCGCCGCCATCTTCCCCCGGATTGCCCACGTCATGCTCGAGCGACTCCAGGCCACCCGCGACCGCCTCGCGGCCATGTGCTGACCGCCGCCATGCACCTCGCACTCGACCGCGCCACCAAGGTCTTCGGGAAGGTCCGCGCCCTCGACGACGTCTCCGCCACCTTTGAGCCGGGGCAGGTCGTCGCCGTGCTCGGTGCCAACGGCGCCGGCAAGTCCACCTTGCTGCGCGTCCTCTCCGGGCTCCTCCAGCCGGACTCCGGCGAGGTCCTCTATGACGGCAGGCCGCTGCGGCTGGACGACCTCGCCCTGCGCCGCCGGATCTTCTTTCTGCCGGACTTCCCGCCCGTCTTCGCTGGCGAGTCCGTGCTCGCGAACCTCGGCCTGCTCCTGCGCATCTACGAGGCGGACGGCCCCGACGCGCCGGCGAAGGTCCTCCATTGGATGCAGGCGCTCGACCTGCTGGATCTCGCGGAAAAGCCCGTGGGCTTCCTCTCGCGCGGCCAGCTCTACAAGGCGGCGCTCGTCGCGCTCCTCGTCATCGACCCGGAACTGTGGCTCCTCGACGAGCCGCTCGCGTCGGGCATGGACCCACAAGGGCTCGCCGTCCTTCGGACCGAGGTCCGCAAGGCCGCCGGGCGCGGCCGCACCATCCTCTTCACGACGCAGATCCTCGAGGCCGCCGAGCGACTCGCCGACCGCGCCTGCGTCCTCCACAAGGGCGGCCTGCGTCTGACCGCGCCCATGGCCGACCTGCGACGCGCGTCCACCACGGGCTCGGACGGCGTCCTCGACGCGTTGCTGCAAGGCCTGCGCGACGCATGAAGCCTCGCCTCGCAGCCTCGCCTGACTTCATCCGGGAAACGCGACGGTTGATCCGGGCCGCCGGGGGACGTCGCGAGCCGGTGATGAACCGCGCCCGACGCGCCTGGAATGGCGGGTTTGGGGCTTTCCTGTTCGCGGCGTTCCTCGTGGCGATGCCCGCCGTGTTGCACGCGCCGGATTCCCACGTCGGCAACCCGGGGGACGCCCTCCTGCTCCTGGGCGTGCTGCTTTGCCCACGTGGATGGATCCGCGCCGACCACGCTCATCACCTGCCCTTGGCCTTCTGGCCGGCCGACGAGGACGCGGCGGTGCGTCGATTGGGCCGGGAGTCGTTGGTGAATTGGGCCTGGACCTGCGGATGCCTTGGCCTGGGGCATGGGCTGGCCGCTGCCAGGGCGACCCTCTTCGAGCGGCCGTTGCTGGCCGTCCTGCAAGGCGCGGCCTTCGCCCTGGTGCTGGGTTGCCTTGGGGTCGTCGATGCCTGGGCCGCCTTGCGTTGGAAGCTCCTGAGGCGATACCTCGCCGCGCTCCTCTTGGCGGGGCTTGGCTTCCTTGCCGCCGCCGCGTTCGCGGAGGGCCTAAGGCCTTCCATGAAGGCGTTGCTTGCGGAACATGGGGATTCCCTCGCCGCGCTGGCCCCCGCCGGATGGCTGGTGCTGCCGTGGTCGGCCTGGGTGCGTGGCGGGCCGTGGTTCAACGCGTGGTTCCTCCTTCCCCTGGGCCTGACCCTCCTCGCCTTGCCGCGTGCACTCGTTGAAATCCTCGCCACCGGGCGATTCCGGGACCGGGTGTTGTTCGAGTGGTTCGGCCAAGTCCCACAGGGGGCGCCGCCTGAGTTGGGCGACGCCGTGCAGGAGGCCCTCGCCAACATCCAGTCCGCCCATGCGCCCGGCCCCACCGCGAACGCCGACGCCATCCTCGACCGCTCGTTCCTGACGTCGCCCCTCGCCTCGGCGGAGCGGCTTCGTGACCGTTGGGCATGGCGTTGGTGGACGCCCGCGCAACGAGTGCTGGCCGAGTGCATGGCGCGCGCGTGGCCGAGGGCGGGACGCCATCAGCTCGTGGGCCTGCTGGCCGTTCCCATCGGGTGGCTGGGGACGTGGCTGGCTGCGCGGGCATCCTTCGAGGGACCGATCCTTGCGGCCGCCATCGTCCCCAACGTCATCGCCGTCACCCTCCTCGTGCCGTGGCTCTCGCCGTTCCAGTCCATCCTCCTCGTTCGCATCCTGCCCGTTCGCCTGCTGGATGCGGCATGGCTGCGATGGAAGCACACGCTGCTTCGGACGTTGCTGCCCGGCGTCGTGTTGTCCCTGGGCGGTGCGGTCACGATGGGGATCGCCCGGGAACCCGCATGGGTCGGAGCCGTCGTGGGCCTGCAAGTCGCCCTCGCGCCGGCGGTGGTGTCGCCGTTCGCCACCGTCTATGGCCTGGTCAACGGGCAACGCACCAAGGGATTCGTCGGACGGTTGTGCATCGTAGGCATCGCGGCAGGGGCGTTCTTGAACATTGCGGGGTTGCTCACCTTGCCGTTCCCGCTGATTGGGTTGGGCTTCGAGGCGTTCTGCCTGGGCATCAACCTGGCCCTGCTGGGACTGGTCAACCGCCTCCACCATCGCCTCCGCCTGCAAGGGACGCCCCTCGCGCAGGGAGGATAGCCCACTCGCGCGGCGTGCCGGGTATGGCCGCCAGGTCGTTGCTACCGGACGCTGCCGAAACTTGGGGTTGCCGTCGGCGGTCGCGGGCCGATAGCCTTCGACGTTCCCCGCGGCTCACCGCAGAACGGGCCATGAATCGTCGCCTTTTGGAGGGCGTCGGACCAGGCCGAGCGACATGACACATCTGACACGTATGAATGCATCCTCCCCCGCCACGCCGATGACCCGGCGCGGCTTCCTCTCATCCACGGGCGCGACGCTGGGCGCGGTGGCGGCCACCGGGCTCGTGACGGATCGACTCGCCTTTGCGCAGGCCAGCGACACCCTGAAGATCGCGCTCGTGGGCTGCGGCGGCCGCGGCTCCGGGGCCGCCAACCAAGCCTTGAGCGTGCCGGGAACCAAGCTCATCGCCATGGCCGACGCCTTCAAGGACCGCCTCGAAGGCTCCCTCAACAACCTCAAGCAATCCAAGGGCGCCCAGGTGGACGTCCCGCCCGACCGCCAGTTCGTCGGGCTCGACGGATTCAAGCAGGCGATCGCCCTCGCCGACGTCGTCATCCTTGCCACGCCCCCGGGCTTCCGTCCCTTCCACTTCGAGGAGGCCATCCGCCAGGGGAAGCACGTTTTCATGGAAAAGCCCGTGGCCACCGACGGCCCCGGCGTTCGCCGCGTCCTCGCCGCCGCCGAGGAGGCCAAGAAGAAGAACCTCAAGGTGGGCGTCGGCCTGCAACGCCACCATCAGCCCGGCTACCTCGAGACCCTCAAGCGCCTCCATGACGGCGCCATCGGCGACATCACGTCCCTCCGCGTGTACTGGAACGACGGCGGCGTGTGGGTGAACCCCCGCAAGCCCGGGCAGAGCGAAATGGAGTTCCAGCTTCGCAACTGGTACTACTTCAACTGGCTCTGCGGCGACCACATCGTGGAGCAACACATCCACAACCTCGACGTCGGCTGCTGGATCAAGAACGCCTACCCCGTCCGCGCGTTCGGCATGGGCGGCCGCCAGGTCCGCACCGCCAAGGAATACGGCGAGATCTTCGACCACCACGCCGTCGAGTACGAGTTCGCGGACGGCACCCGCATGTACAGCCAATGCCGCCACATCCGCGGTTGCTGGAGCTCCGTCTCCGAGCATTGCGTGGGCACCAAGGGCGACGCCGACGTCTCCGGCCACATCATCCGTGCCAAGGGGGCCGACGCCTGGCGCTTCCGCGGCCAGCGCGGCGTGGATCCTTACCAGCAGGAGCACGACGACTTGTTCGCCGCCATCCGGGCCAACACCCCCTACAACGAGGCCTTCAACGGGGCCAAGTCCTCCTTGGTTGCCATCATGGGCCGCATGTCCACCTACAGCGGCGTGCCCATCGACTGGGATGCCGCCCTCAACTCCAGCATCTCCCTGGCTCCGGACACCCTGGCATGGAATGCCGCCCCCAAGAGCCAGCCCGACGCCGAGGGCTTCTATGCCATCGCCGTCCCCGGCAAGACCAAGACCGTCTAGGCATCCCCTCCTCCGCAGGCCCGGCGTGCCCCATGGCTCGCCGGGCCTTTTTTGTGAGTCCCTCGACGTGTTCGGTGGGCCAAGCGAGGTCATCACTGGGGGACACGATTTCGAGGGCGCAGGGGGCCTGGCATGGGTCGCGCCGTGGGCGCTGCTGGATCGAAGGCTGGACATTCACGGCTTGATTCCATCCGCCAGGGTGGACACTGCATTCCCGTTGGCGATCGCCCGGTTGGGACCCGCGGGCACGACTCCATCGTTGGGCCAAGGACGCATCGGCCCATGCATCGCCTGCCGGCATCGCTCGTGGACCCCGAGACGCCCACCACCTCGGGTGCCCTGCACGTGGGCGCCGCATCGTGACGCCCAGCCGCGGGGATTGCCGCACGGTTCCATGGGCAGCGTGGCCGAAGCTGGAGAGAGAGGATCCCAGCCGACCGCAGCGGGCCGGGTCCGCGGGCCCGGCGCGCTGGAGGTAGGTGTTGGGCCTAGGCCAGCGAGGCGGTCACGCCATCCCAAAGGCGAAGGCGGGCATCGATGGCGGCGACGGAGGCCTGCGAGGCTTGGCTCCAACGGGTGGCATCGTCGCCGCACAGGGCCTCCACCATCCGCAGCCCAAGGCCCCCATGCTCGCCGCCATCCACCTCGATGTGGCGTTGAAGGTAATATTGGAACGTGGCCAGTCGGCCCGGGTGCTGCGCCGCCAACCGGCTGACCAGGCCATGGAACAAATCGGGAATGAGGTCCTCGCGCCCGAACGTGAACGCGGCGGCCACCTCGTGGGTTCCACCCTGGTCGGCGAGGGCGAAGGTGGCGGCGGAGAACTCGCGGGCGTGGGGCGGGACGCCCTGCATGGCCAGCGCCTCCGCAACGGGAGCACCACGGCGCACGGCATCGACGGCCGCCAAGACGGGCGCCGTGTCCGCCCCGGCCTCGGTCATGGCGGCCACGTACAGCTCGAAGTGGCTGGTGCGTCGGCCGTGCGCGTCCACGTCGGATTCCTCCCCGGCGACGATTTCGTTCACGAGGTGGCGGACGTCGGCGGAGCCGACGGGCACCCACGGGAGGTGGACGCACGTGAGGTCGCGTTGCAGCCGCTTGAGCAGGGACATGAAGTCCCAAACGGCGAAGACGTGGGCCTCCATGAACCGCCGGACGTCGTCGAGCGAGGTCATGCGGTGATACAAGGGGTGGCCGATGAGGCGTTGACGGGCGGGCCCGACACGCTCGCGGATGACAGGGATGGAACTCATTTCCAGGTTGGGACGAGGAACTCGCCGTAACGGAAAACAACCACGAGTTGAAGTCCGCGCAAGGACGGCGATGGATCGTGATGCGGGCTGGAAGTGAGGCTTGGAATCCGGGGGCAAGTGGGCGAGAAGGAGGGCCGTTGAAGGTGATGGGCGAGCCCCTTCCATATCCGGACCGGATGCACTTGCAGTTTGCGCGTGGCTGGCTGGAGCTCGGCTGCACGGCGGAGGCGGCGCGAGAGCTGGAAGGCGTCGGGGCCACGGCGGCCATTTCGGCGGAGGCCCTGGACGTTCGGTTTCAGTTGCTGGTTCGCGAGCGTCGTTTCTCGGAGGCCTTGCCCCTTGCCTGGGACCAGTTCCATCGGTTCCCCACGGAGGTCCGCGGGCTCATGAACGTGGGCAACGTGTTGTTCTGGTTGGGACGGCCGGACGAGGCGGTGGAGGTGGTGTTGCCCGCCGTGCAGAAGCATCCCGGGGAAGCCGTGCTCCTCTACAACCTGGCGTGTTACTACGTCAGCCTGGGCGATCCGGAATCCGCCAAGGACTGGATTCGCAAGGCCCTTGCCGTGGGGCATCGGGACCGCGTCATCCAACATGCCTTGATCGACGACGACCTGCGCGACCTATGGCCGTGGCTGCAGTCGCTGCAGGCGGAGACACGGCGGGTGGGAGAGACCGGGTAAGCCTCATGGCGATGGAGTGGAACTGGGCGGGGCCGGTGTTGTTCGGGGTGGGCGTGGTGGCGGGGTTCGTGGATGCCATCGCCGGCGGCGGCGGCCTGCTCACCGTGCCGGCGCTGTTGTCGGCGGGACTTCCGCCGCAGGTGGCCTTGGGCACCAACAAGCTCCAGTCCTCGTG
The DNA here is from genome assembly GCA_964430505.1 of uncultured Akkermansia sp. GTDB lineage: Bacteria > Verrucomicrobiota > Verrucomicrobiia > Limisphaerales > UBA9464 > UBA6176. Next base: position 11,222 of record CAYSGH010000080.1, read on the forward strand.
CGGCACGGCGCTGGCGACATGGAACTATGCGCGGGCGGGGCTCGTCCCGTGGCGCCGCTGGATCCCCGGGGTGTTGATGACGTTCGCGGCGGCCTTGGGCGGGGCGGCGACGGTGACGGCCATCGATCCAGGATGGCTTCGGCGCGTCGTGCCCGTCGCACTGGGGGCGGTGGCCGTGTACACGGCGCTCAAGCCGGACCTGGGGACGGCGGAGCGGCCGGCGCGGATGAAGGCCGGGGCATTCGGGCTCTGGTTTGGCTTGTTGCTGGGGTTTTACGACGGATTCCTCGGGCCCGGCACGGGCTCGTTTTGGATGTTGGCGTGCGTCCTCGTCCACGGGCTGGACCTGCGTGGCGCGACGGGCGTGACGAAGGCCATGAACCTGACCAGCAACCTCGCGGCGCTGGGATGGTTCCTGGCGTCCGGGTCCGTGCACTACGGCATCGGGCTGGTCATGGCGTGCGGCCAGTTGGTGGGGGCGTGGGCGGGGTCGCGGGTCGCGATCCGCGGGGGCGCACGCGTCATCCGGCCGGTGTTCCTCGCCGTGGTGCTGGCCTTGACGACGAAGCTGGGCTGGGAGGCGCTCCGATAGCCCCCGGCGCCGTTCAATGCGGGGCCGCGAGCTGCACGCCCTCGCCCATGGCGCGGTCGAGGCGCGCGCGGGCGACGGACAGGTCCCGCAGGGCGACCGAATAGGTGGTGCGGGCCTCGGTGAGGGCGGTCTGGGCGGAGAGCACGTCGAGCTGGGTGCCCGCCCCGGCCTCGGCCCGTGCGTTGGCCAGGCGCAGGGCCTCCTCGGCCTGCTCGATCACGCGCGCCTGGGAATCCAGCACCTCCATGGCCTCGGCATGATTGGAATGGGCGATGCGCACCTCCAGCTCGACGCGTCGGCGCGTGTCGGCCACGTCGATGGCGGCCCTTCCCAGGCGAGCCTTGGCGGCGTCGATCTTGCCTTGGGTGAGCCCGAAGTCCCAGACGTTCCACGAAAGCTGCGCGCCCGCGTTCCATCCATCGAGGGCGGCCGTCAGGTCGCGGTTGAACACGCGCGACTGCCACCCGTAGCCGACCACGGCCGCGACCTGGGGATAAAGGTCGGCGCGGGCCTGGAGGACGTCCTCGCCCCGCAGCTTCTCGGTGGTGCGCAACGCGGCGAGCTCGGGCCGTTGGCCGAGCGCCTTGAGGATCGATGCGGGCAGGTCCACCTCGGCACGAACCGCCGCCAGCGAGTCGGCGACCCCCAGCGGGATGTCGCGGTCCGTGCCGGGCGGGATGTCAAAGCCCACCAGCACGGCGAGCTGGTTGCGGGCGTTGCGGAGGGCATTCCGTGCGCGGATGAGGCGGGGCTTGGCATTGGCAACCTCGACCTCGGCCCTGAGGACGTTGAAGCGGGGGACGGTGCCGGCGTCGAATCGGCGGCGTGCGTCTGAAAGCTCGCGCTCGAGGAGCTGAAGCGACGCTTCCTGGACGCGGATTTGCTCGGAGGCCAGGAGGGCGTCGTCGTAGGCGACGCGGACGTCGAGGAGGGTGTTGGAGACGAGGGCCTGGTAGTTGGCCAGCGCGGCGGCCACGGTGAGGCGCGAGGACCGCGCGGCGGAACGGAGCTTGCCGCCCGCGAACAACGGCTGCGTGGCGGCCAACGTGACGTTCCAGTTCTGGTTGTTGGCAAAGGCCACCGCTGGCGCGCCCGGCGCGAACGCCACGCGCTCGATCTTTCCCTCGTCGATGCGGTTGTAGGCCCCCGTGGTGGCAAGGCGCGGGAGGATCGCGGACTTTTGCTGGAGGGCGATCCCGTGGGACTCGGCGATGTCCTGCCTCCCCTTCCGGAGCGCGCCGTTCCACGTCAAGGCGAGGTCCAGGCACTGCACGCGGGTCAACGGGGCCGACGGCCAGGGGGGCGACGAGACCTCGCGCACGTCCCGCACGACCGGCGCGGGCCCGTTCGTGGCAGCCATCAATGGAGCCCCAACCGCCATCAGCCCGACCGCGCACCCACCAAGGAATGTCCTCATGAAATCGCAAGCCACGGCGCGAGGCTACGGCGGCGGCCTCCGGCGGCAACCGTGAAGCTGTCAACCCAGGAACGGGCCGCCGCGTGCCCCGTGAATGTCCAACGGTTGCCGACCCGAGTCCTCATGCCGACGCCCAAGCCCCAGCCGGGGCTCCATCGACACGCTGCCCGCGCTCTCCGGCCCCCATGCCTCCCAACGCCCGGCGTGGATCAGCCCTCGCCAAACCACGAGAGCTGCCGCCGGTTCACGAAGTAAAATGCCCCCATCACGCGCGCGATGAACACCGCCGTCCAGATCTCGTCCAGCTTGTCGATCACGACCCCCGCAATCGGGATCATGTCGCTGAGCTTCCCCGCCAGCACCTGCACGCCCGCCAAGGCCGCGAACACCACCAGCATCCCGATGTAATGCCCCGGCGCGCGCCCCAGCGACTTCATCAGGAACACCGGGTGCAACCCGTTCAGCGTGTCGTGCATCCCCACCGACAACAGCGCCATGGGTGCGATGGCCAACCCGGCAAAAAGCAGCCCCACCGAAAGCAAGACCCGGACGGTGTCGTCCTCGGGGGTGTTGAACGCCAGGAAGATGCCCGGCCCAAAGCAGGCCACCAACACCCCCACCCATTGGAACGTCTTCCCCAGCAACTGGCCGAAGCCATCGAAGTCCGGCCAGTTCGGGACCCGATCCTCGCCCATGGCCGTGCCATGCAACACCTGCTGCAACATCAGCAGCAGGTAGCCCCATGCCGCCGCCGAGATGATCCAACTGAACATTCCCACGAAATCCAGGACCGTGAACAAGACGGTCCCCAGCGCCAGGATGATGAACCCATCGCCCCGAAACGGATACGCCAGCGCATCCAACAGCATGGCGCCGAACCCCCGTTCCTCGCCGAATGCGGCCGCCACGTCGCCCACGGCGGCACGATTCCATGACGGGCTCTCCCCGGCGGCGGCTTCATTCCCCGCCGTTTCGGACGGCTCCAGCCCCAGCACCGACCCCAAGGTCGCCCACTCCGCCATCCCCTCGCCCCAAACCAAGTCCCCGGCGGCAACCTCTCCTGACCCAAGCCGCTGGCGCAGTTCGTCCGTTGGGAACGGGCCGGTTTGCTGGCCATCCTTCAGCAGGTACAACGAGGTCGCAGGAGTCATGTTCTGGAGTTGGAAGCAGGGTTGGCGTGGCGACGCGAGCGGCGTTCCCTCGCGGTGACGACTTTACGCCCGCACGCCCTCCCCCGAGGAAAGACCAGCCCGCCTCCCGGCTTCAATCCCGTTTTTTTCCATGCCTTCGACTCACGCGCCCCCTGCCCAAGCCCTCGCCCACGGAATCGCACCTGGTCGATGACCGGCGGTCGGCCAGTGACAACGTCGAGGAACCCAAACAGGGACCCGGCCTCCATCGGCGGGAACGGTCCAGGGCACCCGGAGAGGGATCATCGGCTCGGCCCGGGAGCTTCCGGATTCCCGTGGGAACTTCCCCGATGCATATCCGGTGCCCCTCCTTTTCCAGCACCCCCTCGTACCTCGGCACGAGGTCGGGAAGCCTGGGGTTCGAAGGCCTCCAGCCTTTTCGGGGCCGGGCCCTCGCGCGGCGCATCCTGCGCCGATGGTCCGGCGCAAAGCCTCGGCTGCCACCGCCATGCCATGCGGCGTGCATCGACATCCGGCGGATCGAGGCACGCTCACCCCGTGAGCCCGATGTTCGAGAACCCGGTTCCGAGACGGCCCGCCTCCCGCGTCCCCTTCCCGCCTCTCTCACGAGCGCACGGTCCCGACGCGGTCCCTTCACGGAATGGGTGCATCCGGCGCGGGTGTTGGTAGGGTTTCCGGCGTGACGGAAACGGATGATACGCCGCCGATGCTGAAGAGGCTCTTCTGGGGGTTCGTGGGCACGCTGTTTGTGTACGTGACCGGCTATGGCGCCTGCCAGGCCATGCGCGTGCGCGGCGGGCCCTGGAACGTCACCCATGCCCTCGGCAAGGACGGCGTGCCCGAGCTGCGCATCGAGCATCCGCGGCTCCTGGGGCCCCAGCCCGTCACCATTCGCTTTCCCGGGGAGAAGCCCGCCCGCACGGACCTCCCCATCACCGCCGTGTTCAGCGTGCCCATCACCAACGCCATGCCCTTCGGCCGCGTCGTGTTCGTGGACACCACGCTGCTCCCCGGCACCGTCACCCTCGAGTGCTTCGGCCACGCCATCGAGATGGTCTCCCGCACGTTGTTCATCGACTTCAAGGAGGTCGGCTGGACGCCCGGCACCAACATCGTCCTCGACGCCTCCACCAAGCCCAACCCCGAACGCTTCAAGACCCCCGGCCAACAGTGGAAAGGCCGCTAACCCCTGCCCCGCCCCCCCGCTCCCCGCTCCCCGCTTCTCGCTTCTCGCTCCTCGCTCCTCGCTTATGGAATCCCCATCGTCCCCCGCGCCGACGTCGTCCTCCGCAACCGTCCACCGGCACCTGCCGCCGGGGGTGTCGCTGCACCGTCTGGAAAGCGGCCTTGAAATCCTCGTTCGCGAGGATCGGTCGGCCCCGGTGGTGAGCGCGCAGGCCTGGTGCCGGGCGGGCTCGGTGGACGAGGGGCCATGGCTCGGGGCCGGGTTGTCGCACGTGCTGGAGCACATGTTGTTCAAGGGCACCACCACGCGGGGCGCGGGCCGGATCGACCAGGAGGTGCAGGCGGCCGGCGGCTACATGAACGCCTACACGTCGTTCGACCGCACCGTGTATTGGATCAACGTCCCCAACACCGGCGCCGTCACCGCCATCGACATCCTCTGCGACATCTTCCAGAACGCGACCTTGCCCGCCGACGAGCTCGTCAAGGAGCTGGACGTCATCCGGCGCGAGATGGACATGGGACGGGACGACCCCGGCCGCCGCGCGAGCATGGGGTTGTTCCAGGCCGCCTACGCCCGCAGCCCGTACCGGTTCCCCATCATCGGTCTCCCGGACCACTTCAACCGCGTGACGCGCGACGACCTCGTGGCCTACTACCGCGAGAAGTACGCCCCCAACAACTGCTTCATCGTGGTCGTGGGCGACGTGCGCACCGACGACGTCGTGCGCCAGGTGCGGGACGCGTTCGCCGGGTCGCCCGGGCGGCCCGTGCCGTCCACCGTCCTTCCCGAGGAACCGCGCCAGACGACGCCGCGCGAGGTCATCGACGAGGCGCCCGTGGAACTGGCCCACTTCAACATCGCGTGGCACATGCCCGGCTTCCGTCACCCCGACACGGCGGCGCTCGACGTCCTCGCCACACTGCTGGGCTCGGGCCGGAGCAGCCGCCTGTACCAGGCCGTGCGCGAGCGGGCCGCGCTGGTCCACTCCGTGTCGGCGTGGATCTACACGCCGGGCCTCGCGGGGATGTTCGGCGCCAGCGGCGTGTGCGACGGCGACAAGTTCGCCGCCGCGCGGGACGAGGTCCTGGCCGAGGTCGAGCGCATCAAGTCCGAGCGCGTCAGCTCCGCCGAGCTGGCCAAGGCCGTGAAGCAGTTCACCGCCGCCACCCTCTCCGCCCGCAAGACCATGGAGGGCCAGGCCCAGGACCTCGGCGGCAACTGGATGTCCGCGCAGGACCCCGGCTTCAGCGAGCGCTACCTTGCCGCCGTCCGCCGACTCACCCCGGAGGACCTCCGCCGTGTCGCCAACGAATACCTCGTCGAGACCAACCGCACCCTCCACGCCCTCGTGCCCATCGGCCGCGCCCCGCGGCCGGACGTCGTCGTGGACGCAACGGCCGAGCATCCCGTGCATCGATGGGAACTGCCCAACGGCCTCCGGTTGCTCGTTCGCGAGGACCATCGCCTGCCCTTCGTCGAGTTCCGCATGGCCCTTGGCGGCGGGCTCCTTGCCGAGACACCCGTCAACAGCGGCATCACCAGCCTCCTGGCGCGCCTCCTCATGAAGGGCACCGCCCGCCGGACCGCGCTGCAAATCGCCGACGAGATCGAGGGCCTCGGCGGGTCCCTCGAGCCCTACGCCGGCAACCACAGCTTCGGCGTCAGCGCCGAGGTCTTGTCCGGCGACTTCGCGCGAGGCCTGGACCTGCTGTCCGACGTCCTCCTCCGCCCGTCGTTGCCGCCCGATGCCGTCGCGCGCGAGATCGACGCCCAGCTCGCCAGCATCAAGGGCCAGCGCGACCACCTTCTCTCCTGCGCCTTCAAGGCCCTTCGCAAGGGCCTCTTCGGCGACAACGGGTACGGCCTCGACGCCCTCGGCACCGAGTCCACGGTGCGGGCGTTCCAGCCATCCGCCCTCGCCGCCTTCCATGGGCGCATGGTGGTCCCCCACAACGCCGTCCTCGCCATCTACGGCGACATCCACGCCGACGCCGTCCGCGCCGAGGTGGAGCAGGCGTTCGCGTCATGGCTGCCGGCCCCGTTGCCGGCCGGCCATCCCATGACCCAGCCCACCGTCGCCACCCCGCGCCTCGTGGAGGACCGCGACAAGGAGCAGGCCGTCATCGCCATCGGCTTTCCCGGGACCACGTTCGACCACCCGGACCGCTATCCGCTGGAGCTGTTGCAGGAGGCGTGCAGCGACATGGGCTCGCGCCTGTTCATGCGCATCCGCGACGAGCTGGGCCTCGCGTACTACGTCGGGGCCAGCCACTTCCTCGGGCGCATCCCCGGCTACTTCGCGTTCTATTGCGGCACCGCGCCGGGCGAGGTGGAACGCGTCGAGGCCGAGCTGCGCGACCAGGCGCGGCAACTCGCGGAAGGCGGCCTCACGGACGAGGAGCTGGCCCGCGCCAAGGCCAAGGTCGTGGGCCAACGCAAGATTGCACGGCAGGACCTCGGCGGCGTCGCCATGCAGGCCGCGCTCGACGAGCTGTATGGGCTCGGCCATGACCACGGCGACGGCGAGGCCGCCCGCTACGAGGCCGTCACCGCCGAGCAGGTGCGCGACGCAGCGCGCCGTTGCCTCGTTCCCGAGCGCTGCGTCGTGTCCATCGTCCGCGGCCGGACGCCGTTGGCCTGAGCATCGTCCACCGCCATGCCATCCCGCCCCGTTCCCGCCCCCGCCCTGGACGCAGGCCTGGCGCTCGCCCTGGCCCTCGCGCTGGCCTCGACCCCCGCGCCGTTGGCCTTCGCCGAGGTGGGCAAGCCCCAGGAGGTGGCCCCCGGCGTGTGGTTTCATGAGGGCGACCTCGTCCGACGCGGCCATTCCAACAACGGCTGGGTCGTCCTGCGCGACCAGGTGCTCGTCATCGACGCCAACTTCCCCTCGGGCGCGGCCGACGTCCTCCCCAAGATCCGGGCAACCTCGCCCCAGCCCATCCGCCTCGCCTTCGACACGCACCACCACGGCGACCACGCCTACGGCAACCAAACGTGGGTCGCGCAAGGGGCCGCCATCGTCGCGCATGAGGGCGTCCTCGCCGAGATGCGGCGGCACGAGACCGGGTTCTTTGGGGGACCCCCGGGCCGTTGGGAGGCCGAGGCGGCGTCGCGCCCGGACGTGCGCGCCTCGCGCCTGGCGCCGCCCACCTTGCTGTTCCGGGACAAGCTCGTCGTGGACGACGGCTCGATGCGCGTGGAGTTGCTCCACCTGGGCGTCGCGCACACCCGCGGCGACGGCTTCGCGTGGTTGCCCAGGGAACGCATCCTGTTCACGGGCGACGCCTGCGTGAACGGGCCATACAACTCCGTGGGCGACGCGAGCATCGCCGACTGGGTGAGGACGTTGGCGGCGGCCGAGGCGTTGAAGCCCCGCGTGGTATGCCCCGGGCACGGCCTGATGGCGGGGCCGGATTTGCTCGGGCGTCAACGGGCCTTCTTCGAGTTGTTGCAGGCGGAGGCCCGTGCGTTCGTGGATGCCGGGGCGACCCCCGGGACGGCCCAGGCGGCCCTCGAGAAGGTCCGTGACAAGGCCCGTTCCAGCGAGGCCACCCGCGACTTCGTGGGTCCCTTCTTTCCGGCCCAATGGGAGAAGGCATGGACGGAGGCCGGAGGACAGTCATTTCCGAGGTGACGCGGCATCGCTCCCGCAAGGGGGCAGTGATCCGCTGCGAGCACCCATGAATCCTGGGGCCGGGCGAGGATCAAGAGGGCGACCTTGGCATGGAGACTCCCCCCACGCCCGTCGTCGGTTCCACGTCGCCCTCCGGGAATCCTCACGCCGCAACTGGGACGTAGTCCGCAGGATCCTTCGGGGTGACTCTCGGCAATGCGACTTGGGGTATGGCGGCGGAAGGTGGATGCGGCATCCAACGGAATCGACGAGCGCGGGCGAGCCTGGGAATCCAACCTTGCCATGCTGCGGCCCTCCGTTGCCATCCCCAGCCTCGCCCGTCCGCGAACCAGATGGCCGGCTTTCCCACATCCTGATTGCCGCGGGTCGTTCGTTGCATCGCAGCTCCGGATGGCCCTCCACGCCGTCCTGTTCCGCTGACCGGGCAACAGAGATTGGAACGTACCGGCGGAGGAAGAGCATTCCTTCCAGCGAAACGGCACTCCTATCAGGGCCGACGGGTCCATCCGCGGGACTTCACTTCGAGGGCCTACCTTGCATGTGACATCGTGTCATGCCCGGCGAGGGCGTCAGCCCACGCTTCCGGGCACGGCGCGCGACGATGCCAGCCTTGGTCTCACCGCGTTGGGCCATGCGGCCTGCGCAGGCACCGCGGTCCGGCAGCCGACCAAGAAGACTTGGAGCCCTCATCTCCAACCGCCGTCTGCTGATTCCTGCGCTGTTGCAACCTCGGCGGGACCTTCCCCGCACTGCACGCCCGGATCCACTGCGCGGGCCGACGGACCGCGTGTCCATCGCAAATTCGGATGCGACGGCTATCGGATGCCTCGCAGGTCCAGCACCGGGACCGCCAAGGGCAGCGACACCGTCAGGTTCAGCCGCA
>CAYSGH010000081.1:0-1990 GCA_964430505.1 uncultured Akkermansia sp.
ATCCGCCCGTCCGGTTCGGAGGGAGGGGTGGGGCGAAAGCCCCATCCCTACCCCTGTATCCACATCCTCGAAAAGCGGAAGCCCAACGGCACGTTTTGGCTCCTCGACTTCCTCCGTCACAAGCGTGTCCAAGGGACGTCCTTGGTCTATTTCAATCCGATCGAGGACCAGGCCGAGATGGACGAGATCCTACGCAAGAGGGCTCGAGCACTGGCTCCAGGAGATGAAGGTCCGGGGCGCTTGGTGCGGCGAGCCCGCGATGATCTGCCTCAGCCCCCGGCCCGCAGCGCCGCGCGCATCCGCTTCTTGTCCACCTTGCCCACGCTGGTGCGGGGGATGGACTCGACGAGCACCACCTCCGTGAGCAGGGCCCGCTTGTGGAGCACGCCGTCCTCCACCGCCGCGTGCAGGTGCCGCACCAGCTCCCGCGGCGTGGGCGCCGCCACGCCGGGCCTTAGCACCACCTCCGCCCTCGGGTGCTCGTCCCACTTCGCGTCCGGCGCGCCAATCACCGCCGCCTCCGCCACGGCCGGATGCCGCGCCAGCACCCCCTCGATCTCCAGCGACGAGATCCATTCGCCCCCGATCTTGATCACGTCCTTGATCCGGTCCGTGATCCGGATGTAGCCATCGGCGTCCATGCGCGCGCCGTCGCCCGTGTGGAGCCATCCATCCTTCCACAGCCTCTCGGACGCGGCGGGGTCGTCCACGTAGCCCGACGTCAGCCATGGGCACCGCAATACCAGCTCGCCCACGCCCTCCCCGCCCGGCGGCAGCTCGCGCCCCTCCTCGTCCACGACCCGCGCCTGCACCAACGGCAACGGAAAGCCCGTGCGCGTGATCACGTCCACCTCGTCCTCCACGCGGCCGCCCGGGCCCACGAGCCCGGGCTGGAGGTTCGACACCGCCACGATGGGGCACGTCTCCGACATGCCGTAGCCCCCCACGATGCAGACGCCGCGTTCCCGCGCCTCGCGCGCCACGGCCGGCAGCAACGCCGCCCCGCCAATGACCACCTTTAGCCGACGCCAGTCCACCGTCTCCGCCGCCGGATGCCGCAGCAGCATCAGGAGCAACGTGGGCACGCAATGCGTGAACGTGACCCGATGCCGCTCCATCAACGCGAGCAACATCGCGGGTTCGTATCGGCCCGGGTACACCTGCGTCAGCCCCACCGTCACGGCGATGTAGGGCACCCCCCACGCGTGCACGTGGAACATCGGCGTCAGCGGCATGTACACGTCCGACGCGCGCAGCGACATCGGCTCCTCGTGAATCGCCAGCGTCATCGCCGCCGCCAATGTGTGCAGCACGATCTGCCGGTGCGTGAACGACACGCCCTTCGGGTCGCCCGTCGTCCCCGTCGTGTAGAACAACGTCGCCGTCGTGTCCTCGTCGAGGTCCGGCCAGGACGCCAAGGGCTCGACCGACCCCAACCCGTCCTCGTACTCGCCCGCCACGGGCAAGCCATCCGGGGCTTCCCAAGGGCCGTCGGCCAGCACCACCACGTGGCGGACCATGCCGAGGAATCCCCGGATGCCCGCCAGCAAGGGAAGGAAGTCCGCGTGCACGAACAACACCGTGTCCCGCGCGTGGCGGATCGTGTAGCCCACCTGCTCCGGCGTGAGCTTCACGTTCACCGTGTGCAACGTCGCCCCCACGCACGGCACGGCGAAGAACATCTCCAGCACCCGATGGCTGTCCCAGTCGAGCACGCCCACTCGGTCCCCCGGACGGACGCCGAGCCGTCCCAGCCACGCCCCAAGGCGCGCCGTGCGGGCGAGCCATTCCCGGTACGTCAACGTCACCCGGTCCCGGTACTGGATCGTGCGCCCGGGCGCCCAGGTGCGCACCCGAAGCATCAAGTCGCGGATCAGCAAGGCGTGGCCGGGCCGCGCGCCGCCCGGCGATTCGTGGGTGGACATGACTGGAAAGGAAAGCGGGCCAGGGTCCAAAAGGCGAGCGGCGAGCGGCGAGCGAGGGGCGGGGT
>CAYSGH010000081.1:2090-19471 GCA_964430505.1 uncultured Akkermansia sp.
GCCTCCCGCGCCCCGCTCCCCGCCGCTGGCCCGCCCTCTTTTCGTTCGCCCGGGAGTTCCGTCCCGGCAACATCGGCGGCATGGCGTCCGACTTCGTCCACCTGCACCTGCACACCGAGTATTCGTTGCTCGATGCGTGTTGCCGCCTGGACAAGCTGATGGCACGGGCCAAGGCCTTGGACTTCCCGGCGATTGCGATGACGGACCACGGGGTGATGTACGGGGCCGTGGAGTTCTACCAGGCGGCCAAGAAGGCGGGGATCAAGCCGATCATCGGGTGCGAGGTGTACGTGGCGCGGGGCTCGCGTCACGAGAAGAAGTCCTCCACGGGCGGGCGGGACGTGTACAACCACCTGGTGCTGCTGGCCCGGAACGAGGCGGGGTACAAGAACCTCGTGAAGCTGGTCACGGCGGGCCACCTGGAGGGCTACTACTACAAGCCGCGCATCGACAAGGAGCTGTTGGCGGCGCACGCGGACGGCCTGCTGGCGTTGTCGGGCTGCCTCGCCAGCGAGATCCCGGAGTCCATCGTGCGCGACGACGAGCGCCGGGCGCGGGACGCCATCGACTGGTTCCGCCAGGTGCTGGGGCCGGAAAACTTCTGCCTGGAACTCCAGAACCACGGCATCCCGGATCAGGCCAAGGTCAACCGCGCCCTGCTCGGGTACGCCCGCGAGTTCAACCTCCGCACCGTCTGCACCAACGACGTGCACTACGTCGAGAAGGACCAATGGCGGGCGCACGACTGCCTGATCTGCATCGGGAACCAGTCGCAGTTGTCGGACGCCAAGCGCATGCGGTACGCGCAGGCGCAGTTTTACCTGCGGACGGCCGACGAGATGAAGCGGCTGTTCGCGGAGGTGCCGGAGGCGGTGCTCAACACGGTCTCGGTGGCGGAGCAGTGCAACGTCGAGATCCGGTTTGGCAAGGGGGCCGAGCATTACCCCGTGTACCAGCCGCCGGAGACGTGGACGCGCGAGGGGTACCTTCGGAAGCTGCTCTGCGACGGGCTCCAGACGCGGTACGGGTTGGTGGCGCACGTGGAGGGCAGCCGGATCGTCGTGGACGAGGCGCTCCGGCCAGCGTTGCTGGAGTTCCTGTTCCCGCCGGGGGCGGAGGGCGCGCCGCGCCCGGAGGCGGCGTCGATGACGCTGGCGTCGCCGGAGGTCCGGCACGCGATCCAGGCGTTGCTGGACCGCCTCGACCTGGAGCTGGGCGTGATCGAGAAGACGGGCTACGTCAGCTACTTCCTGATCGTGGGCGACTTCGTGCGGCACGGGCGCTCGATGGGCATCTCGTGCGTGGCGCGCGGGTCGGCGGCCGGGTCGCTGGTGACCTACCTGCTGGAGATCGCGAACGTGGACCCGATCCGCTACGGGCTCCTCTTCGAGCGCTTCCTGAACCCGGAGCGCGTGAGCCCGCCCGACATCGACATCGACTTTGCGGACGACCGCCGGGCCGAGGTGATCGAGTACGTGCGGAGGAAGTACGGCCAGGACGCCGTGGCGCAGATCGTGACGTTCGGGACGATGGGCGCGAAGTCGGTGGTGCGGGACGTGGGGCGGGTGATGGGGCTGGAGTTCTCGGACACGGACCGGCTGGCGAAGATGATCACGGACGTGAAGTGGGGGCTGAAGGACGCGCTGGAGAAGAGCGCGGACTTCCGGAGGGCCTACGACGGGGAGGAGACGACGCGGGAGCTGGTGGACACGGCGTTGGTGCTGGAGGACCAGGCTCGGAGCGCGGGCGTGCACGCGGCGGGCGTGGTGATCGGGGCGCAGCCGTTGGTCAACCTGCTTCCGCTGAAGGATGCGGACGACGGTTCGATCGTCACGCAGTACGCCATGGGGCCGGTGGGCGACCTCGGGTTGCTCAAGATGGACTTCCTGGGACTGAAGACGCTTACCGTGATCCGCAACACCTGCGAGATGGTGCGGCGCACGTCCGGGGTGGAGGTGCCCATTGATGCGTTGCCGCTGGACGACGCGAAGACGTACGCGCTGCTCAACAACGCCCAGACCCTCGGCGTGTTCCAGCTTGAATCCGGCGGCATGCGGGACCTGTGCCGCAAGTTCCAGATCCAGTCGGTGGAGCACATCACGGCGTTGATCTCGTTGTACCGGCCGGGCCCGATGGACCTGATCCCGGACTTCATCGAGCGGCGGCACGGGCGGCGCGAGGTGGAGTACCCGCACCCGTTGCTGGAGCCGGTGTCGCGCGAGACCTACGGGGTCCTGATCTACCAGGAGCAGGTCATGCAGGCGGCCCAGGTGCTGGCGGGCTACACGCTCGGCGGCGCGGACCTGCTGCGGCGCGCGATGGGCAAGAAGAAGCCCGAGGAGATGGCCAAGCAGCGGGAGACGTTCGTGGCGGGTTGCCGCGACAAGAACCAGATCCCCGAGAGCAAGGCGAACGAGGTCTTCGACCTGCTCGAAAAGTTCGCGGGGTACGGCTTCAACAAATCCCATGCCGCCGCCTATGCCATCGTCGCCTACCAGACGGCCTACCTGAAGGCCAACCACCCCGTGGAGTTCCTGTGCGCGATGATGACCAACGACCAGGCGGACCTCGCCAAGCTCGCGCAGTACATCGCCGAGGCGCGCGGGTTCGGCATCGACGTCCTCGGGCCGGACGTGAACGAGTCGGACGTGGCGTTTGCGCCGGCGCGGCGGTCGGATGGCACGACGGTGATCCGTTTCGGGCTCGCGGCGATCAAGGGCGTGGGCGAGGTGGCGGTGAAGGCGATGCTGGAGTCGCGCGGCCAGGGGCGTTTCCAGACCTTGGCGGAGCTGTGCGAGCGCGTGGACGGACGGGCGTTGAACCGGAAGACGCTCGAGTGCCTCGTGAAGGCTGGCGCGTGCGATGGCCTCGGGGCCAACCGCGCCACCTTGTGGTCCCAGGTGGAGCCCTCGATGGGACGGGCGGCGGCCCTGGCGGCGGACCGCGCCCGGGGCCAGGCAAGCTTCCTCGACGCGCTGGAGCCCGCCCCTGCGAAGGGCAAGAAGGGCAGGGGATCGGCCGAGCCGGAGGCGACGGTGGAGCTGCCGGACTGGCCGCCCGCTGAGAAGCTCGCGCACGAGAAGGAGCTGCTGGGCTTCTTCGTGAGCGGTCATCCGCTGGAGCCGCACCGCAGGCTCCTGGAGCGCTATGCCCTCCAAACCGTCGAGGGGCTGGCCTCGCTTCCCAACCGTTCCATGGCCCGCGTGGGCGGGCTCGTGTCCGCCGTCCAGCAGGGCGTCTCGAAGAAGAGCGGCAAGCCCTACGCGATGGTGACCGTCGAGGACCTCACCGGGGCCGTCACGCTGCTCGCGATGAACGAGTCCTTCGACAAGTTCCGGGACCTCTTCGTCGTCAACATGCCGCTGCTGGTCGTCGGCGAGGTCTCGACGGGCGAGGACAAGCCCAAGCTCTTCCCCACGGACATCCTGAAGCTGGAGGAGGCCCCGCGACGCCTCACCAAGCAGGTCCAGCTCCAGCTCGACCACGCCCAGCTCGACCGCGAGAGGCTCGAGTCCGTCCGCAACATCCTCGAGGCCCACGCCGGGCGCGTCCCGTTTTACCTGCGCGTCCGGGTTCCTTCCGGGGCGTTGGTCTTCATCGAGCCCAACGACCGGTACGTCGTCGCGCCGTCCGTGGAGCTGGAGAAGGCGTTGGAGGCCGTGTGCGGCCCGCAATGCTTCCTCGTGTCCGCCGACCGTTCGCTGCCCGAGCGCGCGCTGCGCCGTTGGGAGAAGCGCGCGGAGGGCGGCGACGACGGCGGTTGATCCCGGCCGGAGTTCCGCCCCACGCCCCACGCCGCCTACAGGTCGTCATCGTCGTCGTCGTCCTCGACCTGGATCACGGCCCACTCGGGATAGGGCTCCGACGTGCCCTTCATGGCGCGCCACAGGATGCGGTTGAGGACGTCCTCGGGGGCCTTGTCCACCTCTCGGAAGTTGAGCTTGGACGAGACGATGGCGTCTCGCTTGAGGACGGGGTCCAAGATGGCCTTCGGGTCCGGGTTCATCTCGTCCAGCGGGACGTTGGACGGGACGGCGGCGTAGGGGGTGAAGTCGGGGGTGTCGGTGAAGCAATCCCACATGGGGGTGGCGCTGCCGTCGAAGGCGTTCATGGGCGGCAGGCCGAGGATTTGCTCCATGGTGCGGATGAGGCTGGTGGTGTTGTACTGGGTGGAGACGACGGCGCCGCGCTTGGCATAGGGGGAGATGCAATAGGCGGTGGTGCGGTAGCCGGAGACGTGGTCCCAGCCGGCCTGGGGATCGTCCTCGATGGCGAAGATGGCCATGTGCTTCCAGAAGCGGCTTTTGGACAAGCCCTCGACGATGCGCCCGAAGGCAAGGTCGTTGTCGGCGACGCACGCGGCGGGCGTGGGCGCGCCCTTGGAGGTGCCGCTGGTGTGGTCGTTGGGGAGGCAAATGATCGTCAGGCGGGGGAACTCGCCGCGCGCCTCGTATCCTGCCAGCTCGCGCAGGATGACGTCTGCGCGGTATTGGTCCGGAACGGACATCTCCCAGCCCACGTAGTTCGTGGGGGTGAACGCACGGATGGACTCGATCATGGGCTTGCTGGCGAAGAGGACGTCGTCGCCGACGCCCTTCCACTGGCGGTAACAGGCGGTGAAGTCGGGCGTCCCCTTGCGGCCGGGGGCCTTCCAGCGGACGTCGGGCGCCGCGAACTCTCCGTAGTTGCGCATGGAGAGCCCGTGCTTGGCCGCGTTGTCCCACAGGAAGCCTCCGGGCGAGTACGCCATGGCGTCGGCCTCGTCCTCGCCCATGCCGTCGGGATAGCTCCGCGGGAACCCGGCGAAGGACTTCTCCATGTAGTCGGTGGAAAACGCCGTGGTGCTCCACTGGTGGCCGTCGGCGGAGAGGATTCCGGAGCAGTAGGTGTTGTCGAGGAGGACGAACTGGGTCGCGAGGCGGTGTTGGTTGGGGGTGATGCGGGCGGGGAAGATGCAGAGGCGCGGGTCGCCGTTGCCTTGGGGGAGGTCGCCGAAGACTTGGTCGTACGTGCGGTTCTCCTTGATGACATAGACGACGTGGCGGATGGGGCTGGGCTCGCCGATGCGCTCGGGGACGGGCCGCGGGGGCTGGCCGGGGCGGGGCTTGAGGCGGGCTTGGACGAGGGCGTCGCGTCGGAGGTTGCGCCAGACGGTCTCGGAGAGTTGCGGCAAGTCGCGCCGCGAGGGGATGGGAACGAGGGAGACGGATCCGGAGTAATGGTGGGTGTTGAAGCCCTGGACCGGGGCTCCGTTTTCGGTCTTGGACTTTGGGGCGATGGGATGGCCCTTGATGTTGGCCACGCAGAGCTGGCGGCGCACGGGGTCGAGGACGAGCGCGCCGGGGTACCAACCGACGGGGATCAGGCCCTCCATGCGGGACTCGCGGTCGGCGGGGTCGAAGCGGAGGACGGCCACGGCGTTCTGGGCCCCGTTGGCGACGTACAGGGTCTTGCCGTCGGGCGCGAACACAAGGGCGTTGGGGGATGCGCCGACGAGGTCGGAGGGCTTGGGGCGGCACCAGATGGTCTCGACGACGGCGTCGGTGCGGGTGTCGATGACGGTGAGGTGGTCGCTGTTGGCGTTGGCGCAGACGACGTGGCGGCCGTTGGGGGAGACGGCGAGGCCGGAGGCGTGGAGGCCGGCGGGCAGCTCGCGCGTGGCACCGGTGGCGAGGTCGATGACGGAGACGGAGCCGTCGTTGGCGACGTGGCGGACGGGATCGACGCGCACCTCGGTGCCGCGTCCGGCGGGGCCAACGGGGTCGTTGGGGCCGGGGACGCGACCGGCCCAGTTGGACACGTAGGCGCGGCCGCGGACGATGCGGACGTCGTAGGGGAGGGCGCCGGTCGGGAAGGTGCGGAGGACGCGGCCGTTGGCGGCGTCGAGCTCGAGGAGTTGGTTGGAGAGGTTGCCGCAGACGTAGAGGCGGGCGCCGTCGGGCGAGAGGGCGAGGCCGGAGGGGATCTCGGGCTTGCGTCGCGGGGCGTTGGCCTCCGGCAGCACGAACGCTCCCAGCCCGGACACCGCGCCGTCGGGCCCGACCCCGAACACCTTGATGCTGCCGTTGACGTTGGAGAGGTACACGCGTCGGCCGTCCGGGGAGAAGACCATGCCGGTGAAGCTGACCTGGCCGGACGTGTCGGGCGCGAGGATGTTGGGGGAGACGACGTCGGAGCCGGGCTCGCGCTTGTCGTTCGGCATGGCGACGCGCTGGCGGATGGCGCCGTCGGCGGGGTCGAGCACGAGCAACTCGCTGGTCTTGCCGGTGACGAGGAGG
Source organism: uncultured Akkermansia sp. (assembly GCA_964430505.1). Lineage (GTDB taxonomy): Bacteria > Verrucomicrobiota > Verrucomicrobiia > Limisphaerales > UBA9464 > UBA6176. Next base: position 8,369 of record CAYSGH010000081.1, read on the forward strand.
AGGCGCCCGTCCGGGGAAAGGGCGATGGCCTGGGGGCGGAGGCCGGGCAGGTCGATGAAGCGACCGGCGGGAGTGATGCGTTGGTTGACGGGGAGGACGGCGTCTTGGCCGACACGTCCGACGCGTTCCGTGTTGGGCTTTGGGAAGGCGAGGGAAGGGCTCAATTCCGCGCAACCGGTGGCGAGCCAAAGGCCGGCCATGGCGGCGCCTGCGGCCGTGACCTTGGAAGCGGTCCAAGTGCAGTTTCGTGACATGAGCGAGAGAGTGCCGTCGAGCATGGGAGCGGCGGCAAACCAAAAGGTGGCATCCCCCCGTGCCAATTGGGTGAAGGAACGACGGGAGGGACGGTGTCATGGCCGACGGGCCCTGTCGGTGCGTGCCCGCAGGTTGCCATGGTTGGGTTCATGCGACCGATGAATGTGGCCGGGCGGCGGCCCAATTTCCCGGGCGTGTCATGGGTCCGGGTGCTTGACTTCGGAGGGGTGCCATGCGATTCCGGGCGGGCAAATGCGTGAGCGCAAGGCCGTGTGCCATGCGCAGCGGCTTTTTTTGACGGGCAAAAAGGCCGTTCCGCGTCATCATGCGGCCCGGCCTCGGCAGAGGGGCGCGCGAGTTTTCAAGAATCAACCCGTAAGGTTAGTCAGGACAAACGAGTTACCATGAAGATGAGGATGCAATCTGGCCTTGGATGGGGCATTGCGGCGTTTCTTGCCCTGTCCGCCGCGTTGTCGGCCCAGGCGCAAAAGGTCGCCGATCGCGACATGCGCACACGCGGCCGCCAAAATTATGATGTCGTGGTGGGCGACCTGTACACGGGTCGATCGCCCTACTTCCGCGGCGCTGAGCCTCAGGTCGCCCAAGCCAAGCCAGCCGCCCCTGCGAAGCCTGCCGTGCCATGCAGCACCGCCACGACGGGCTTGGTGAGCCTCGGCAAGACCGCCCCCTCGGATGCATCCCTTGGCGAGCCCTTCACCTACGAGCTCAAGGCGCTCGCCTCCGGCTGCGCGGGCAACGTCGTCGTCACGGACACCCTCCCCGAGGGCGTCAGCCTCGTGAGCAGCCAGCCCGAGGCCTCCGTCAATGGTCGCAACCTGACATGGAACCTCGGCAACCTCGACGCCGGCGAGAGCAAGACGATCAAGGTCACCGTCAAGCCCGAGAAGGAGGGCACCCTCACGAGCTGCGCCACGATCAAGGCCGACCCCCGCGTCTGCTCCCAGACCGTCGTGGGCAAGCCTCAGTTGGCCATCGACAAGACGGGTCCTGAGATCGCCCAGCTCGGCGCAGACGTGGACTACAACGTGACCGTCAAGAACGTCGGGTCCGCCGTCGCCAAGGGCGTCGTGGTCACCGACAAGGTCCCGGCTGGCCTCGGTGGCGGCGAGAAGACCTTCCAGGTGGGTGACCTCGCCCCTGGCCAGGCACGCACGATCCCCGTCAAGGCCAAGGCTGCCGAGCGTGGCCGCCATTGCAACGTGGCCGTCGCCTCCTCCTCCAATGCCGGCACCGTCCAAGACGACGCCTGCACCACCGTCGTGAAGCCCGGCCTCAAGCTGGCCAAGTCCGGCGATGACAAGCGGTTCATCAACAAGCAGGCCTCGTACAAGATCGTTGCCTCCAACACCGGCGACACCGAGCTGACGGGCGTCATCGTCACCGACACCGCCCCGCCGCAAACCAAGATCGTGAGCGCGCCGGGTGCCTCCGTGGCGGGCAACACCGCCACGTGGAACGTCGGCTCGCTCAAGCCCGGCGATAAGAAGGAGTTTGCCGTGGTGCTGACCTCCACGCAGGCCGGTCGCTGGTGCAACGTGGCGTCCATCAACTCCACCCAAGGCTTGCGTGAGACGGCCGAGGCCTGCACGACCTGGATCGGCGTCTCCGCCGTCCTCGTCGAGGTGGTCGATGACCCCGATCCCATCCAGATCGGCGAGTCCACCACCTACACCATCCGCATCACCAACCAAGGCAATGCCGACCTGACCAACATCAAGTCGTCCGCCGAGTTCAAGGCCGAGGTCACCCCGGTTTCGTCGCAGGGCGGAACGGTCTCGGGCAAGAGCGTGAGCTTCCCGACGATCCCGCGCTTGGGTGCCAAGCAGGCCGTCACCTACACCATCACGGCCAAGGGTGCCGGCGAGGGCGACCATCGCCTGATCGTGAAGGTCCAGCCTGACGGCTGGGAGGCCCCGGTCACCGAGGAAGAGTCCACCCGCGTGTACTAGTCCCCATCCAAAGGCTTCCTCTCGAAGCCTCGCAAGGGCCGCCTCCCATCCGGGGGCGGCCCTTTTTGCATCTCGCGCGACCCAACTTCCCGGCAAGCCCCGGAGCTCGGTTCTTCGACGTTGTCGGTGGGTGACCCTCGGTCATCACCTGGGCACGCGGTTTCCAGGGGGGATGGCACCCAATGCCTTCCCTTAAACCTAGAAGCGGCAGTTGGGCCGTCTGTAGGCCGCGTGCCCTCACGCGGCGGCGGCGATGGCCCACGCGCTGCGCGCCAAATCAGGGCCGGCCTACCGTCCTGCCGAGCCCAGCACGACCTCGCCCGCAGGCTGAGATTCGGATTCCGGCCCCTGCACCCATGCACACTGGGGAAGGGCCAAGCCGAGCATCCGCCTACTCCTCGATGGCAGACCGCATGGCGGCGAAGAAGTCGTCGCCAGAGCCGGCCTCGACGGGGTCGCCGCCGCCGCCCTCGGCGCTCTCGATGCAGTCGGCGGGAAGTTCCTTGAGGAAGCTGGACGGATGGCAGGGCAGGAGTTGCCCATACTTGCGGCGGGCGGCGCAGTGGCTGATCCGGAGGGATTCCTGCGCGCGGGTGATCGCGACGTAAAACAGGCGGCGCTCCTCGTCGAGGGTTCCTTCCAGCTTGCTCCGCGAATGGGGCAGCAACCCCTCCTCGGCGCCCACGACTTGGACGTGGCCGAACTCGAGCCCCTTGGCCGCGTGCATCGTGATGAGGGTGACCTGGTCGCCGACTTCGTCCTTCTCGGACTCACGGTCCGAATCCAGCGTCACCTCCGATAGGAACTCGTTGAGTCGCTCCATCGGGGTGCCGTCGTAGGATGGAGGCAGGCGCGGCGTGGCCGGGCGTGGCGGCGGCGGGTCCTCGGAGGCGAGCCGGATGGGCTCGAGCCCGGCGGCCTCGGCCAAGGAAGGCCCCTTGGCCGCCGTGGCGGCGGCGAGGAACGGGCGGACGTCGCCGCCGTCGAGCGCCGCCACCAACTCCATCACGTTGCGCACGCGGTTGTCCGCGACCTCCGGGTCCTTTTCCGAACGCCGCAGGTCGTCGAGATACCCCGTTTCCCGAAGCCAACCGTCGGCCCATTCCGACAACGAGATGCGGCCCAGCCCGAGCACAGGCTCCCGGCTGCGCTCGACGAAGGCATGGAACGAGCGGATGGCATCGGCCGTGCGCGCCTGGAAGGATCCAAGGACGTCCGTGTGGCGAAGAATGGCCCAGACGCTGGCCTTGCGGTCGGAGCTGAGCCCGAGCAACCGCTCCATGGTGACGTCCGTGAGGCCCCGGGCAGGGGTGTTGGCAATCCGGAGGAGGCTCACGTCGTCCTCCGGGTTCACGAAGGTCTTGATGTACGCGAGGAAGTCCCGGATCTCGCGTCGGTCAAAGAAGGACTGGCCGCCGATGAGCCGGTAGCGAATGCGGCGCTTGCGAAGGGCCGTCTCGATGGGCCGGGCCTGGAGGTTGGTGCGGAAGAGGATGGCCTGCTGTCCCCATGGGATGCGGCGGCCGGCGCGGTCAAACTCGATGTTGTCCGCCACGGTGCCCGCCTCTTCCTCGTCGTCCTTGAAGCTGTGGACGACGACCTTGGGGCCGGCGCCCTTGGCGGACCAAAGGTTCTTGCCGCGGCGACGGGCGTTGTTGCGGATGACGGCGTTGGCGGCCTTGAGGATGGTGTTGGTCGAGCGGTAGTTCTGCTCGAGCTTGATGACCTTCACCTCGGGATAGTGCCGTTCGAGATCCAGGATGTTTGCAATCTCGGCCCCGCGCCATCCGTAGATGGATTGGTCGTCGTCGCCCACGACGCAGAGGTTTCGGGACTCGCGGGCGAGGGCGTGGACCAGCTCGAATTGGCTGCCGTTGGTGTCCTGGTATTCGTCCACCATCACGTAGCGCCAGCGGCGGCGGCAGGCCTCCAAGGCGTCGGGATGCTCCCGGAACAACTGCAGCGCCAGCAGGATGAGGTCGTCGAAGTCCACCGCGTTGGCGGCGCGCAACGCGGACTCGTACCGCCGCCGGACATGCTGGGCGAGCGCCAGCGCGGACTCGTCCCCGAACACGGGAGCCCCCGGCGCGGCGTTCTTGAGCTTGGACAACATCGACAGGACGGCGTGTGGGTCCGTCTTCTCGCCCTTCGCCGAGATGGCGCTCAGGACCTTCTTCATGGCGGCCACCTGGTCGCCCTCGTCGTAGATGACGAAGTTCTTCTTGTAGCCCAGCCGCTCGATGTGTTGCCGCAGGATGCGGACGCAAAGGGAATGGAACGTGCAGACGGTTGGGCGTGCGTCGAAGGGGTCCTCCGGCTCGGAACGGTCGCCGCGACGGCGCTTGGGACGCGGGAGCATCTCGTTGATGCGTCCGGCCATCTCGCGCGCGGCCTTGTTGGTGAAGGTCACCGCCAGCACCTGCCCCGGCGGGACGCCGCGTCCAATCATGTGCGCGATTCGGCAGGTCAACGTCCGGGTCTTGCCCGTGCCCGCCCCCGCGAGGATCAGCACCGGCCCCTCGAACGTCACCACCGCCTCCCGTTGCTCGGGATTCAACGACCCCAGGTCGAACGCCATCCGGCCACGAAGTCTCCGGAGCCCCGCCCCCGAGGCAAGGGGGGATTCGAGTCCCGCGCCCGTGCCAATCCCGGCCGGTCATGCCGACGCCCGGGCAACGAGGTGGTCGCCACCTTGGGTTCCGGGCGAGGTGGCATTTCGCCGGACCCGCGATAGCCTGCCTCCGTGGCGAGCAAGTACTACGTGGAGGGGGCCGGGCGCGCGGCCAAGGTCGAGGACCTGTTCGCCGCCGTGGCGCCTCGCTACGACGTGATCAACGACCTGCAAAGCCTCGGCATGCACCGCGTCTGGAAGCGTCGCTTGGTGGCCGCCGCCGCCCCAAGGAGCGGGGACGTGGCCCTCGACCTGTGCTGTGGCACCGGCGACGTGGCCTTCGCGCTGGCCGCCCGGGGGGCCATTGTCACCGGGATCGACTTCAGCCCTGCCATGCTCGCGGTGGCGCGACGTCGGCCGGGCCGCCCGCCCGTGACGTTCCTGCAGGGCGACGCCATGGCGTTGCCCGTGGCGGATGCATCCGTCGATGTTGTCACGGTTGCGTACGGGTTGCGGAACGTGGCGGACGTGGGGCGAGCCTTGTTGGAGTGGCGGCGTGTGCTGCGTCCAGGCGGCCGGTTGGTGGTCCTCGAGTTCGGCAAGCCCCCCCATCCCGCATGGCGCTGGCTCTACTTCCAATACCTGCGCTGGGTCGTCCCCGTGTTCGGTCGCCTCTTCTGCGGCGACGCCGACACGCACGGCTATATTTTGGAATCATTGGTCCGGTATCCTGGCCAGCGTGGCATCGACGAGCGACTTCGGGCGCTGGGCTTCCGCGAGTCGCGGGTCGTGGACCTCATGGGCGGGGCCATGAGCCTCAACGTCGCGATTCGTTGACGGGCCGCTCCCACGCGGGCCGTCCCAACGCCTCCTTTGCAACGAACCATCCCGGGCGGGTTCGGCAACAAGTTTGGATCCTTCACCGAGGGCCTCGCCTACCGGTCCTGCAAGCGCCTCCTCCACGAGCGGTTCGCACTGGAGCAGACAGCCCATGGGGCGGAGGTGCCAACAAAGCCGCCGCACATGACCGGGCTCCTGCCCCAGTTCAAGGGCAGGAAGATCCGGGGATTGATGGCGACGATGTACCTGCCCAAGGGGAGGCAGGAACAGGTCTAGGCTGCTGGCTACTACCTTGCCACGGGCGCGGATGGGAACTTCGAGTTGGTATCGCCATCACCCGGGTTCCAGGCTGCGGCGTGGTGAGGCGAGCGTGTTGGAGGGCCGGGGTGGCGGGTTGGGCGGGTTGGTTCGTGGCGACGGCCCTTGCCATGGCCAGGCCGCTGGCGTTGCAGGTGGTGGATCCCGGCGGCCACGGCCCGGCCGAGCAGGCGTTGCTGGCGTCGGCGCAAGGGGTGCTCAATCGCGAGCAGGCGCGTGTCTGGCTGAAGGCGGGTGGGCTTCATGCCCGGGCCTTGGAAATTCTGGAACCGGCGCCAACGCTCGAGGCCATGCCGGGCGTGTGGGCGTTGGTGGCGTCGAACCGTTCCCGTCTTTCCCACTTCGTCACGTGCCGCGTGACGGATCGTTCCCTGAACCTCGCGACGTCGTTGGCCGGGCAACGCGGATGGCTCGTCACGGACGCGTCGTTGCGCGACAAGGCGCTCGGCATGGGTTTGACCGAGGCCATGGACGTCCGCGACACGCCGCCGGGAGCCTTCGCGCGGCACGGGGCGGGAGCCGCGCGGCGCTTGCTCGTCCATCAGCCCATGTCCAAGCCGCTGCACCTGCGCGACCTCGCCATCGCGACGGGCGCCTGGGTGGACTTCGAGCCGTCGCATCCCGACGACACGCCCTTGCCGGCGTTGGTCCGGGCATTGGGGCCGGGGACCGACGTCCTGGGCTGGGGCAGCGACGAGCGGGACTTCGTGATGGCCGTCTCGCGGGGCGGCGGATGGGTGCTACCGGCGGACTGGGCCTTGAACCTGTCGGCGCATCGTTGGCTGAAGGCTCCGTCCGCGAAGCCCCAAGGCGAGCAAGCCCCGCAGGAGAGCCTGCCCAAGCGCGGCGAACGGGTCGTGGCGTTCGTCGTCTCGGACGGTGACAACCTCCAATGGTTGCTCGGTCGGTTCACGGAGGCCCCGGGATTTTGGGCGAGTCCGAGGCGCGGCTCGTTCGCGGTGACGTGGGAGTTGGCCCCGCAACTTCGCCGGTGGGCGCCGGCCGCCGATGCATGGCTGCGACGCACGGCCACGGCGCAGGATGCCTTCGTCGGCGGGCCGAGTGGCGGCGGCTATTACTTCCCGCACGTGCATCCGGACGCCGGACGCGCGGCGGCGGATTCCGCGCGCTGGTTGGACGAGGCCCGGCTGGCGGTCTCCAGCGTGCTGAACGACGGCGGCGACCCAGGCGAGATCGCGTCGTTGCTGGCTTCGTCGTCCGTCGAGGGCGTCCTGTACAAGGACTACGCCCCGTACAACCGCCGGCGCGGCGCGATCTCATGGCATCATGGCAAGCCCGCCGTGGCGTACCGCTACCTCCTGTGGGAACAACGGCGCGCCGATGGCACGCTGCGCCCCGACTGGTTGCCGGAAGGCGTCGCCGCCGCCGTGGCGAAGCAGTCCGACGACCCGGTGGGCTCCGACGACGCGTATGCCGTGGTGCAGGTTCATGCGTGGTCGTTTGGCGCAAAGGGGGGCCCGATGGAGGCCATCCACGACACCATCCAACGGCTGCCACCGGACACGCGCGTGGTGACGGCTCCGGTGTTGGTGCGATGGCTTCAGGAGCTACGACGGCCTCGCTGAAGGGGCGGCGCAAGGTCAGGTGGGAGGCTTGCGCCCGCCGCCCATGCCTTCGCGGAAGATGTCCTCTGACTCCCGGCGCCAGAGCCGCGAGCGCCACGCCAGCCACGACGCCATCAACACGGTCGGCGGCAACGTCCCCCAGGCGACGGCCGACGACGTGTCGAGGCGTCCCGTGAAGTAGCCCGAGCCCGCCCACACGCCGGCGACGCCGAAGAAGGTGGCGCCGGGCCAGATCAGGGCCTTCCCGGCCGCGCGCCCCACGGCCGCGTTGATCGCCTTGCCTTCGAGCACGCACAACGTTGTGGCCCAACGCATCCCCACCCACACGAAGGGCGTCAGCACGGCGCAGGCGAGGTGCGTCCACCATCCGAGCGCGACGTGGCTCCATTGGACATCCATGGTGGGCACCCACAGCAGGACCAGGACGTCCAGCGCCGTCACGCACGCGAGCGGCCCCATCAGCATCCGGCGCAGGACCTGCCCTTGCCCGCCCAGGATGTCGGCGGCGTTGAGGCCGGACGTCAGCAACAGCTCCGACGCGCCGGACGTGCGTTGCTCGTGCAGCGTGATGCCCGCCTCGCCCGCGACCCATAGCGCGAACAACCCGTGGAACAGCAATGACAGGATGCCTGTTGCGGTCGCCGCGACATCCTGCCAGCCGAGCTGCCCGATGTTGGCGAGCCACAGCCCGATGGCGACCGCCGTGAGGATCCACGGCAGGACGGGCTTCCAGCGCTCGCGCAGCGAAAGCCATTCCCAGGCGCCCACGGCCAGCCAGCGTTGTTGCCAGCGCCGGCGCGCGGCCGGGCCCCCAAAGCGCACCCGGTTGAGCCATTCGATCCAGCGCGTGCGCCAGGTGCGTCGGCCTCCCTCCTGCCATGCGGTGCGGACCCAACGCGCCGTCCACGCCAGCACGCGCCATGAGATCCATGCCTGGACCAGAGCGGCCGTCGCGGTGAGCGGCCATCCCAACGTCCCTCCGAACGCCTGGACGAACGGGATGGCCGGGCACGGCAACAGCACCCACACCGCGACGTCCTCGGGCACGCGTTGCTCGAGGTTCACCAGCAACAGGAACAACGCGAGCGGCACCAGCAACATGGCCAGCAGCCACGCCACGGCGAGGCCCGTCGCCTGGCGCGGGTCCTGGGACACCAACGACGCCAGCAAGCCCGCCGCCAACGACATCAGCAACGCCCCCATCAACCCCGCCACCAGCCAGCCCACCTGCGCCACCGACACGCCGCCCATCAGGAGCGGCACCACCAACACCGGCACCGCCGCCGCCAACTGGAGCAGCAGGTCCACGCCCGCCCCCGCCAGCTTCCCCAGCACCACGTCCCAGCCCTTCATGTCCGTCAGGAACAGCAATCCCAGCGTTCCCTCCCGACGTTCCTTCCCCAGGCTGTCGGCCGTCTTCTGGCACCCCACGAACAACGCCCACAAGGCCGTCAGGCTGCCCACCGCCACGAAGGCCGCCCGGCCATCCGCCGCCCAGCGCGCGCCCGTCATCGCCCCGCCGCCGATCCACGTCACCGCCATCAGCGCCGCCACCGCCGCCGCCCCCGACACCCACCGCAACGTCCACGTTCGCGGACGCCGCGACGACTCCAGCAACTCCCGCCCCAGCATGGCGCGCCACGGGCCCATCACGTTCCCTTCTGCCGACGTTCGCCGGGTCGCAGGATCGCCCATTCACGGAACGTCTTGTGCAGGCGGCGTCGGCCCCATTCGGCCCACAGGACCGAGTTCAACGTCCCGCCCACCAGCGCGAAGAGGATGTTCCCCACCTCGCCGAGGGCCTGGAAGAGGGCGTTCCCAATCGTGGCGACCAACAACAGGTACAGCAGGAAGCAGAGCCATGGGATGCCCAGGACGAGCCCTAGCAACGGCGCGGTGGTCCGATGGCCCGTCGTGCTCGCGCCCAGCCACATGCCCATCCACGCGAACGCCCATGCGTCCGCCACCAGGAACGTCATCCGCGCCACCCAAAACCAAATCCACTCGTCCGCGCTGTTGCCCTGTCCCTTCGCCACGCCCAACGCCAACTGCAACACGTCGGCGGCCAGCACCGCGCCCACGGCAAACCGCCACCGTCGCCACAGGGCGGCCAGGCGGCCCGAGACGATTTCCCGGGCCGTCAACGGCGTGGTGAGGAGCAGCTCCATGGCGCCGCTGCGCCGGTCCTCGTGGAACTGGCTGGGAGCCTCGGCCGCCATCCACAGCTTCAGGAGGAAGTGCAGGACCAGGGACGTGCCCACCCAGAAGGCCTCGAAGTCCGTGCTAGCCAGGCGGCCGTTGAGATAGATCACCAGGCCGTTCACCAACGCCGCCAGCGCCAGCAATCCCCAGACCCACGCCGTCCGCCACCGATGCCTTCCCAGCAGCCAGCACATCGGCCCCAGCTCCAGCAACCGGCGACGCCGCGCCGCGTCGGCGTCCGACCGGCAGCCGCGCGGGGCCTTCGTCCGGGCCCACCACCGCGCGCCGCCGCCGCCCCGCGTTCCCTCGTCCTTCGCCAGGCGCGACATCCTCCAGGACGCCCACGCGAGGCTGGCCGTGGTGAGGCACCACGAGACGCCCATGCCGCGCGTGTAGTACACGGCCGCCCTGGAATAGCCGGAATCAAACGCATGGAAGTAGGCCGGCACCAGGCTGACCCACGCGCTCGTCGCCTCGTACCATCGGTCCAGGACGTTGTTCGGCACGTCGAACAGCCATGCGCCCAAGACATAGGCGAGGCCGCCGAGGGCCGGCACCAGGCCGCACGCCATCACGCTCAACCCCAGCGCCCACGCGCCCGCGCGCTTCGCGTTCACCGACATCGTCGAGGCCAGCAACCCGAGCGACAACGAGCACGCCATCGTGGACAGCAGCCACGCCACCATGCGCAGGTATTCCCCCGCCGACACCCCGCCCATGAGCATCGACACCGCCAGCACCGGCAACATCGACACGAGGTAGAAGAACGCGCCCAGCGACGACGCCGCGAGCTTGCCCAGGGAAACCTCCCAGCCCCGCAGGTCCGTCAGGAACAACAACCCCAGCGTCCCCTCGCGACGCTCGCTCGACACAACGTCCGCCGTGAGCAACGGACCCGAGAGCAGCGCCACGCAGCCCGCGAGGAAGCTCGTCATGGCGAACAACTCGCCCCCCAGCGACCCAAGCCCGAGGGAGCGACGCAGCAACACCCACCACGCCATCGCCAGCACCGAGGCCACGCCCGCCGCCGTCCGTCCCCAGTACGTCCAGCGGCGACGCGACGCCACCCGCATCTCCCGCTCCACGACCGGCAGCAGTGTCACCAGCGCCGACCCTGCCGGGGCATCGGGCGGGGCGTAAAGGATGGAAGCCGTTCGCGGCCGTGGGCTGTTGTTGTCCGGCCGTGCCGCGACACGGTGCGGGGGAGGGGATTGGGGCGCGTCAACTGTTGGGGGAGAAGTGGAGCCAGTGGTCGGGATTGAACCGACGACCTACGGTTTACGAAACCGTTGCTCTACCACTGAGCTACACTGGCTTGTGC
>CAYSGH010000082.1:0-19409 GCA_964430505.1 uncultured Akkermansia sp.
CGCCACCGCCGCGTGAGGGCACGCGGCCTACAGACGGACCCACTGCCGTTTCTAGTGTAGTGTTTCAGAAGTGTTTGCACTAACATTCGCCTCTCGTGCCAAGGCGGCGCGGGCTCGAAGGATCTTGTCCAGGATGCTGGCCCCATCCGCACGCCACTCGTATCGCTGGGGCTTGAGATTGCGCTCAGCCAGGGAGGCCCAGATGGCTTCCACCAACTGATTCACACTCGAGAAACTGCCCGGCAGGACCACGTCCTGGCTCAGGTCGCGAAAGAAACGTTCCACCAAGTTGAGCCATGAGGCACTGGTCGGCGTGAAATGAAGACGAAACCGGGGCCGGGCCGCCAGCCACCGCAGGACCCTGGGGTGCTTGTGCGTCGCATAGTTGTCCAGGACGAGGTGGACATCGACGTCGGCTGGCACGTCGGCCTCGATGGCCTTGAGGAACTTCAGCCACTCCTGGTGACGATGACGGGGCGCCCGTTGCGCCAACACTTTGCCGTTGAGGTAGTTCAACGCCGCAAAAAGGGTCACGGTCCCATGCCGGTAGTAGTCGTGGGTTCGCGTGGCGATGTGCCCCTGCCCCGGCGGGAGTCCGGGTTGGGTCCGCTCCAGGGCCTGGCATTGGCTTTTCTCGTCACAGCACAGGATCACCGCCCTCGCGGGCGGGTTCAGATACAGGCCCACGACGTCCCAGAACTTGGCTTCGAAGTGGGGGTCGTTGGAGAGCTTGAAGGTCCGGGTGCGGTGGGGCTTGAGGTCATTGGCGGCCCACAGGCGATGGACGGAGGCCGCCGACATGCCGCTGTGCCGGGCCATCGTTCGGCAACTCCAACGAGCCCGGCCCTTCGGGGGCCGCACCACGTCGGCCAGAACCTTTCCCACGCTTGCGGCCGCGAGCGTGGCGGGCCTGCCGGGACGCGCGGCGTCATGGATGCCGGCCACGCCAAGGTCCATCACTCGCTGCCGCCACTGGCCCACGGTCACGCGGTTGGTGCGCAACTCCTTGGCGATGTCCTTGTTGTTCTTACCCTCGTGGGCCAGCAACGCGATACGGCAGCGGAGGACGAGCTTTTGCGCGGTGCCCGGGGCTGTGGCCAGACGCGTGAGCTCGGAGATTTGCTCGGGAGACAAGACAAGGGGCAACTTCGGACGCGCCATGCACCAAGGTTGGCACGCCATGGGGTCGTTAGTAAATACATTTAAGCAACACTACATTAGGGGTCCGAACAACGAATCGGTCGTGCACCCCGCGGGAATTGGGTGGGAATTCGGCGCTTGAATTGAAGTCCCTGACGCATTAGGATTCAATTTATGTCAATCATCAAGATTCAGGTCGAGACGTCCCAAGGTGCCGTTCGGGAAGTCAGCGCCGGCGCTGGGTGCACCGTTTTGGAGGCGATCCAGAGGGGGCTTGGCCCGGAGGCGTTGGAGGGAGCCTGCGAGGGTGCCGTCGCATGCACCACGTGCCACGTGGTCTTGCAGGAGGGGGAATTCGAGAAGTTTCCGCCGGCCAGCGAGGAAGAGCAGGACATGCTGGACTTGGCGTATGGGCTCAAGCCGACGTCACGGCTGGGTTGCCAGTTGGTGCTCAAGCCCGGCATGGAGGACTTCAAGTTCAGCATCCCGTGCCGGAACAGGAACAACTAGGCGGGTGATCCGTGCGATAGACCAAGGCAGTGGGGGTCGCCCCGTGCTTTCCGCATTAGGCCTAGCAACAGCCTGGCGATGGTCTCCGCTTGCCGCCCCTGTGCGGTCAACGTGCCAGTCCCGCGCACTCCTCGCACAGATCCCGTGTGGCGTGCGCTGTAGGCATGGCTTCCCGGCAGGGGGGAAGCCGTCATCCACAACCCTAATGCGTTGTGGCATGGACGAGCCCGCTCCGGAATCGCTCGCCCGTCGTCATGACCTTGGAGGGGGATCTTGACGCATCCCAAATCCCCCCTGTCGGGTTGGGGTCTTCCATGAAATGGAGGCGACGGCTCCTTGAAGGCCTTCCAAATCCAATCGTCCATCATGCCAGACCGATCCAGGTGGCGATCAGCGGCGGTGATTAGGCCTTTGGTTGGGCATGGAAACAAAGACTGGGCCATGGGCTCAGATGCATGGCCTCGATCCTGTTGCCATGGAACCAAAGGTGGTTTCTTGCCCCATCCAATAACCCCCGGGGTTTCACGACGACGCGCCACAATCCAAGCTAGACTTCCGAATGCTCGGCCTGTTTTCGACCGGACGAGCGCGATCCCGAACGGAGCAGGCTGGTTGCAAGGTCGTTTCATGGGGCTGCCCCGAGTGGTCCCGCTAAGTCAGCCCGGTCGCTGAGTCATTGAATGGGACTTAGGGCGATGCGGAAACCAAGGACGGAATTCCTGAAGGTTGAGGGGGCGGCGCGATGTCGGTCGGCGGCCCGGCCGAGGCGCGGTCCATCGTTGGGAGGGATGTGATAGTTGGTAAACCGATAGGAATCGCCGCGGCATACCCGCTCAGTCCCCGTGCTTGGCCCCGTCGGGTCGGTGACGCTCCCGGAAGGGTATTCCGCATACCAATCCGAGCACCATTCGGCCACGTTCCCGATCATGTCATACAACCCCCAGGCATTGGGCGCTTTTTGCTTCACGGGATGGATGATGTCGCCGGAATTGCCGGGCCACCATGCGATATCATCCAAAACGCCATATCGGGCTGCCGTGCTTCCGGCGCGGGCGGCGTATTCCCACTCGGCCTCCGTCGGCAACCTATATGCCTGCCCTGGGTTGATGCGCCCGTCCGCGCGATCTCGTTGTGTCAATCGCTGGCAATAAGACACGGCCTCATCCCATGAAACCAATGTGACCGGACGGCGAGCGTCACTTTTCATCCCAGACGGGTTCGCATTCATGACGGCCTGGTATTCGGCCTGCGTGACCTCGTGGTCGGACATCCAGAAGCCTTGCGTCAGGGTGACGGGGTGCTGCCTCTCGTCGGCGCTTCGATCCCCCTCATCCTCGGGGCTGCCCATGATGAAGGTGCCCGGGGGAATCCAAACGAAGCCTGGAGGGCCGACGGGGCGGGGATCCGGAACCACACGATAAAATCGACGGACCGGCGCCGCGGACAGGTCGAGAAGGACGGTGCCTGCCGCGTTGACCAACACGTTGGTCCACGTGGTCCATGGGCCGGCGACGTCTCCGGCCCATTCCACCAAGGCAGGGTTGCCTGCGGGTCCTTCCACCGTGAGTTTGAAGACGGGATCCAATCGAAGGCCCAGCGCCTTGGGTGCAGCCTCGATGGCCACCGTTGGCACCGTCGTGTAGCCGCTGCCTGCCGTGAGGACGACGATCGCCGAAACCTTGTCGCCCTGGAGGATGGCCTTGGCCGTAGCTCCACTGCCCCCGCCGCCTGCAATGACAACCGATGGTTCGGCGAGGTATCCGGAGCCCCCGTGGGTCACGGTGATGGCCGTCACAAATCCGGCGGTCAACGTGGCGACTGCCGTCGCACCTTCGCCCGCCTGGGCGCGAGCAACGGCAAGGAGGACCACGGCAAGGAGGCATTGGAAGGTTCGCATCGCTCCTCCTGCCTATCGTCATCCGAAAAGGCGGTCAAATCCCAAGGGGAGGCCGTTTCGGCGGTCATTGCATGGGAACCGCCCCTTGGGAACCGGGATGCAACGAGGCTCCGCGAGATGCGTTTTGAATGAGGTGCAACCGTTCCATACGGGGGGCCATGCACGTCCTCTGCGGGCAGGCTGGAAAAAGGGCAAAGGCGTCCGATCTGAAATATGGGCGTTTTGATGTCTTTGATTGCCAACGGATGCCGTTGGGTTGGCGTGACCGAATCCGTGGTGGGCGTGCGATAGCCAGACGCCGATCCCGTCCTGCGGGATGGCGTTGGGTTCGTGAGGCGCGAAGGCGCCGCGTGGGAGCACGGGACCAGCAAACGGGAGGAGTTGGGACGGGGCGGCGGTTGGGCGGTGGGCCGGCCTCGCCCCTGGATGTTGGCGATCCACTCGCGGGCGCAGAGCTCGGCAGAATCGGATTCCTTTGCGACCGGGGGTATGCCGGACACGCCGGGGCGTTCGCCTTCCACTTTGACACTACCGCCGCAGCGGGGCGTCGGCGTAGCCTGAAGCCCATGCGTCACCCTCCATTCCTTGCCGTGTGCC
The DNA here is from genome assembly GCA_964430505.1 of uncultured Akkermansia sp. Classification (GTDB taxonomy): domain Bacteria; phylum Verrucomicrobiota; class Verrucomicrobiia; order Limisphaerales; family UBA9464; genus UBA6176. The sequence goes on from CAYSGH010000082.1 coordinate 4,145, forward strand.
TGGTATTGGTCGTCCTCTTTTCCAGGGCCTTCGCCGTGCCGCCGAATGTCATCGTGGTCCTTGTGGATGACCTCGGATGGGGCGACCTGGGCTGCCAGGGGAGCCAGTACCACCAGACGCCGAACATCGACGCGATGGCGCGGGAGGGCATGCGGTTCACGGACGCCTACAGCGCATGCACGGTGTGCTCGCCCACGCGAGCGGCGTTGCTCACGGGCAAGCATCCGGCCCGGTTGCACCTGACGGACTGGATCGCGGGCCATGCGGCCCCGAAGGCCAAGCTGTTGCCGCCCGCGTGGTCGCAGCGGCTGGACCCCTCTGAGCCCACGCTGGCGTCGCGCCTCAAGTCCGCGGGCTACGCCACGGCCGCCGTGGGCAAGTGGCACTTGGGCGCCAATTCGCGCCCGCAGCAGTTTGGGTTCGACGTGAACCACGGCGGCGACCATCGCGGGCAGCCGCCCCGATACGTCTCGCCGTACAGCCTCCCGGAGCTGCCCGACGGGCCACAGGGCGAGTTCCTCACGGACCGCGAGTCCGCCGAGGCCATTCGCTTCATCGAGGCCCAGCAAGGGAAGCCGTTCTTCCTGTACCTCGCCCACTACGCCGTCCACACGCCGTTGGATGGGAAGCGCGACGTCGTCGCGAAGTACAAGGCACGCACCCCGGACGACCAACGCAATGCCGTGTATGCCGCGCTCCTGGAGTCCGTGGATGATTCCGTGGGCAACCTCCGCGCCACGCTCCAACGCCTGGGCATCGCCACCAACACCGTCGTGGTCCTGACCTCCGACAACGGCGGCCTGGTGCTCGGCAAGGACCGGCCCACGAGCAACCGCCCGCTGCGGTCCGGCAAGGGCGACGTGTATGAGGGGGGCGTCCGCGTGCCGTTCATCGTGTGCTGGCCGGGCGTCGTGCGGCCCGGCACCACGTCGTCACGCCCCGTCCAGACGATGGACCTTTATCCCACGTTGCTGGAGGTGGCGGGTGTGGCGGATGCGCCGGGCCATGAGGTGGACGGGACGAGCCTGGTGGGGTTGTTGAAGGGCAAGGGCTCCACGCCCGACCGCTCGTTGTATTGGCATTACCCGCATTACCACCCAGGCGGGGCGACGCCCTACGGTGCGGTGCGTTCCGGCGATTGGAAGCTGGTGGAGTTCTACGAGAGCGGGCATCTCGAGCTCTACAATCTGGCGTCCGACCTCGGCGAGGCCACGGACCTGGCGAACGCGCTCCCGGAGAAGGCGAACGAGATGGCGCGAGAGCTGGCGGCATGGCGCAGGAAGGTGGGGGCGCAAATGCCCGTGCCGAACCCGGCGCACGTCCCCGCCGCGATCACGCCCCAGCCCGACGGGACGTTCTTGCTGCCGGCGCATCGGGCTTTGACCCACGGGGCGAAGCTCCAGTACGAGCCCCCCGCCCACAAGAACACCATCGGCTACTGGGTCGAGGCGGGCGACTGGGTGGAGTGGGTCCTGCAGGTGCCCGCGCCGGGCCGCTATGAGGTCGAGATCCTGCAAGGGTGCGGCACGGGCAGCGGCGGGAGCGATGTGGAGGTGGCATTGGCGGGATCGCGCCTGCCGTTCGTCGTGATGGAGACGGGCGGCTTCCAGAAGTTCATGCCGCGTCGGCTCGGCGACATCGAGATTGCCAACCCGGGCGAGCACCGGCTCCAGATCCGCGTCCGGCGCAAGGTCGGCCCCGCCGTCATGGACGTGCGCCAGGTGGTCCTGCGGCGCAAGGCGGCCTGAACGACGCCGGGCGCGGCCATGGGTGCGACGCCCTGCTCGGCGGCGTGCACGGCTTCCTCGCGTCGGGTGCCATCGCCATCACGGCGGCGTAAGCGTTCCCAGCACGCAGGCGCGGCGTGCGCCGGTGGTGTTGGGCACGTTGCCTGGCAAGCCGCGCAGGTGACGGTCCGCAAGCCATGCGAAGGCGGCTGGCTCCACCGACTGCGTGGGCCAGCCCAGGTCGGCGACGGCCCGCAGATCGATCCCGGGGAGGACGGCCTCCAGCGCGCCGTGGAGGGCCGACATCAACGCCGGGTTGCTGGCCCCGCCGCCGGCCACGATGACCCGCGCGTCGCTCCCCTTCGCGGGCGGCGGCACGTGCCATTCGTAATTCAAGGCAACGCTGCGGGCCGTGAAGGCCACCAACGTCGCCATCAAGTCGTGGCCGCCGTCCGCCAGCGCCTCGGGCCAGTCTCGGAGGATGCGGGCCATGAAGGGCTCCCCGAAGCGCTCGCGCCCGGTGCTCTTGGGCGGCTTGCGGCGCAGGAACGGATCCCGGAGCCACGCGGCCAGGCGGCGCTCGTCCACGTGCCCCGCCGACGCGCGCCGTCCATCGCGGTCGAACGACTCCCTCCCGTTGCTGGCGAGGCGCGCGGCCATGTCGAGCAACACGTTGGCCGGGCCGGTGTCGAAGGACAGCCGGCGCGTCCGCGCCCGGGTGCGGTCGATCCACGTGACGTTGCCGATGCCGCCCAGGTTCTGCACGGCGGTCCAGGCGCCCTCCTTCGAGAACGCGGCCTCATGGAACAAGGTCGCCAACGGGGCTCCTTGGCCGCCCGCCGCCATGTCGGCCGCGCGGAAGTTGGACACCACGGGAACCCCGAGCCGCCGGGCCAGCCACGCGGGCTCGCCGAGCTGCCACGTCGCCGGGGACCGTCCGCCCGGTTTGTGAAACACCGTCTGGCCATGCAGGCCCACGGCATCGACACGCGTGCGTCCCAATCCCTCGGCGACGACGTCCGCGTAGAGCCGTCCGAGGTCATGGTGGGCTTGGCCGCATTCCCATGAGGTCGCGTCCCCGCGCGCGATGGCATGGAGGCGCCGCGCCATCGGCCGGGGCATGGGTCGCGACCATGTCCGGACGAGCGCGAGATGTTCGCGTTCGCAGCGGCACAGCGCGCAATCGACGGCGTCGATGCTCGTGCCCGACATGACCCCGACAACGCGATGGATGGCGTGCATGACGGGGGAGGATGCCGGCGATGGGAAGGGAAGGCGACGTCGGCCCACACGCGGGCGAACTCGCTCCTTGCTGCAAGGGGCGACCCGGGTAGCGTGCAGCGTATGGCGAATGCCAAGAAGCCGGCAAAGGGGGGCAAGGCGTTGTTGCTTGGGGTGGGCCTCGACTCGGACGGCCACAAGCGCGTGACGACGGGGAAGAACTTCGCGCTGGTGGGCGGCACGGCGGAGACGCATGGCGCGATGACGGAGAAGGCGATCAAGATCAACGAGAAGCTCGCGCAGCGCGGCAAGGAGCTCCACGAGGTCTCCCAGGAGGAGTTCGACGACATCGCCCACGACGTCGGCCTCCATCGCAACGACCCGTCCCGGAACTGAGCCGACTGGGCCTCGATGGCGGAGGCCCCGCGCGGAGCGGCCGCGCCACAACTTCCTCGGCTGGTTCCAGCGTTTCGCGGTTAGGGGCAGGGGCAGCCGTTTTTGGCAGGCGTGGTTCTCGCGAGGTCGCCCAGTGAGGCTGGCTGGATGCGAACGAGGGTCCGTTGATGGGCGCACGATGGCAGACTTCCTGACGGTGGCGGAGCGGTCGGAGCGGATGGCCCGGATCCGGTCGCGCGGGAACGCGGGCACGGAGCTGGGGATGGTTCGCGTGCTTCGTGGGCTGGGGATCACGGGGTGGCGGCGGCACGTGAGGGTGCGCGGCGAGGCGACGAAGGGAGAGCCGCCGGTGAGGGTGCGACCGGACTTCGTGTTCCGGGAGCTGCGTGTGGCGTTGTTCGTGGATGGGTGCTTTTGGCATGCCTGCCCGCTGCATGGGTCACGGCCGGGTGACAACGCGGCATTTTGGCGCAGGAAACTGCGGGGCAACGTGGCGAGGGACCGCCGGGTGAACGCGGCCCTTCGCCGTGCGGGCTGGAAGGTCGTGCGTGTTTGGGAGCATGAGCTGCGAGGCAAGAACGCCCCGATGCTGCGGCGACGCCTGCGTCGGGCGCTCGGTGGCCCCGGTCGGCTAGGCCCCGGCTAGGGTTTCTTGCGCACGACGCGCGTCCCGGCCAGCAGGTCGTGCAGGGCACGGCCATCGCCCCCAAGCATCATGATGCCGAAGCCAATGCCGAGGGTGGCGAGGGTGACGGTCTCGAGGAGGGCGCGGATCAACACGCGGCCGACGCCGGGCGCGGCGCCGTCGAGCGCGACCAACTTGAGGTGGAAGGCGAGCTTGCCGGGCGTGGCACCGGCCAACGCATGGAACGCCGCCGAATACACGGTGCGCAGGAGCAGCAAGGGCAGGAACACCATGCCGTTGGCACGAAGCAAGAGGCCCATGTCCGGGATCGCCTTCTGGGACTCCGTCCGCAGGGAATCCTGAAGCCCGCGCAGCTCGTCGGCCCACGGAAGGGACGCCACGTTGAACAAGACCACGACCAGGACCAGGTCCATGGCCCCCGCCGCCAGGCGAACGCCAAACCCGGCGGGCTCGGCGTCCGACGGGGCGAGCAGGGGCTGATCGGGAACAGGGATGGACGAGGGAACAGCCGTAGGGCTGGGCGGCCCGCTGCTGGAAGCCGGCGGCGAGCCCGACAGGAGGGGCGGTGCATCGGGGAGGTCCCAGCGCAGCTCGGGACGGTCCGCCGCGCGGCGCCACGCGGCATCCTCGTGGCTCCACACGAGGGTCTCGCGACCCACTCGGCCGTCGGCCACCCACGCGCGCAGCTCGTTGAGGCCTTCCGCGACGTATTCCCGGCCGTCGCCCCCGATGACCTTGAAGGTTCCCGCGTTCAAAGCCCCGGCTGCTTACGCGCATCGGCACCGCCGGTGCAACAGGTTTCAACCACCCTTGCTCCGTTGACCTCATTGCCGCAGGCCCATGGGTGGCAACAGGGCTTCCCGCCACGGGACGCGCCCGCTAGGTTTGGCGCCTGCATGGCCCGGCTAGTCTTCGACATCGAAACCTCCGCCCTGCCGCTCGAGAACTTCGACGAGGCGCGGCTCGAATACCTGTTCCGCGAGGCGGAGCGCCAGCCGGACGACGTGGCGAAGGCGCTGAAGCGTTCGGAGATCCAACAGCAGTTCAACCTGTGGCCGTTCACGGCCCAGGTGGTGTGCATCGCCATGGTCAACGCCGACACCGGGCGTGGGCAGGTCTTGTTTCAGTCGGACGACTTCGAGGAGGAGGGCGGCGGTGGGGCGGGCAGCGGGTCCGGGGCGGGCGTGGAGTTTGCGCCGCAGATGGACGAGGCCGAGCTGCTGACGGCTTTTTGGGACGTGGCGCGGCGGTACGATTCCATCGTGACCTTCAACGGCCGGGGGTTCGACGTCCCGTTCCTTTACCTGCGCTCGGCGCTGCTCAACGTCCCGATCTCCCGCAAGGACTGGCTGGGGTATCGGTTCCAGACGGATCCGCACTGCGACCTCGCCGAGCAGTTCACCTTCTACAACGTGTCCGGCAAGGATGGCGCGGCCCGGCGCTTCAACCTGGACTTCTATTGCCGGGCGTTTGGGATTCCGTCGCCCAAGGCCGAGGGCATCACGGGCCGGGACGTCAACGACCTCTTGGCCGAGGGCCGGCACCGTGACATCGCGGAGTATTGCCTCCGGGACGTAAAGGCCACGGCCGAGTTGTATCGCATCTGGAAGGAACGCCTTTCCGGCGTGAAGTGACCGTTCCCGTTCCCGCCCCTTTCAACCCCATCATGGTGCAATCCAACTCATCCTCATCCGTCATTCCGCCCGGGTCCGTCCTGGGCATCCTGGGCGGCGGCCAGCTGGGCCGCATGTTGGCGCTGGCCGCGCGCTCGCTGGGCTACGGCGTCCATGTCTTCACCCCCGAGCCGGGATCTCCGGCCGGGCAGGTGGCCGATGTTGAATGCGTCGCACCCTACGAGGACTTGGCACGCGTTCGCGACTTCGCGCGGGGCACGGACGTGGTGACGTTCGAGTTTGAGAACGTGCCCTCGGCGACGTCTGCCGCGGCGGCGGAGCTGGCGCTGGTGCGGCCGGATGGGCGGGTGTTGCACGTGACGCAGCACCGCCTGCGGGAGAAGACGTTCCTGCGGGACCATGGGTTTCCGGTGACGCCGTTTCGCTCGGTGGGGAGCCTGCCCGAGCTGGAGCGGGCGGTGGCGGAGCTGGGGTTTCCGGCGGTGTTGAAGACGGCGGCGTTTGGCTATGACGGCAAGGGCCAGCAGGTGTTGAGGACGATGGCCGACCTGGCCCCGGCGCTGGCCGCGTTGCAGGGCGCGCCGGCGATCCTCGAGGCCATGGTGGACTTTGCGCTGGAGCTGTCCGTGGTCGGGGCGCGCACGGCGTCGGGCGACTTCGCGGCCTTCCCCGTGTTCCAAAACGCCCATGCGCGGCACATCCTCGACGTGACGACGGTGCCGTCCGACGTGCCGGAGGCCGTGCAAGCGGCGGCGCGGGACTTGGCGGCGGGAATCCTGAGGTCGCTCGACGTGGTGGGCCTGCTGACGGTGGAATTGTTCCTGACCCGGGACGGCCGCTTGCTGGTGAACGAGCTGGCCCCGCGCACGCACAACTCGGGGCACGTAACCCTCGACGCCTGCGTCACCAGCCAGTTTGAACAACAGGTGCGGGCGATCTGCGGCCTTCCCCTCGGGGATACACGGCTTCGGTCGCCGGCCGCGATGGCGAACCTCCTCGGGGACGTGTGGGCGGCGGCGGGCGGGACCCCGCGTTGGGAGGCGGCGCTCGGCTTCCCGGATGTTCACCTTCACTTGTACGGCAAGACGGACCCGCGCCCGGGTCGCAAGATGGGCCACCTGACAGCCTTGGCCGGGACATCGGCCGAGGCGGCGGAGCTGGTCCGGAAGGCGCTGGCGGCGCTGGGCTAGAAGGCACCGGCAAAGTCCCATGACACCACGATTCGAGTTTAGCCGCGCGGAGCTCAACGGACTCATTGCCTACGTGCGGGGCTTTGGGGACGAGGTCATCCCCAACCTCCCGCTCTCCTTGCTGTGGAGCCCGCGGGACGGGGTGATCACGGCGAGTTCCACCGGTGGGGGACGACGCGTCGAGGTCATGCTGGAACGTGTCTTCAACGAGGAGTGGGGCGGGGCATGTAGCTGCAAGAAGGAGCGAAACTGCGAGCATTGCCTCGGGACGGCGGCCTTCGCCCTCGGCCTTGAGATGGGAAGGCCTGCCGCCGAGGCCGTTGGCGGCTTGGCGTCCAGGACCAAGCCCGCCCACCAACCCAAGGACGACATCGCGGGGTTGGTGAAGGCGGCCCTCGGGCGTGAGCCCACCGAGCGCGAAAAGGAGTACATCGAGGCGATCCGGGGTGCCCGTCACAAGTACGTGCTGAGCCACACGTTCAATCTCCAAGACATGCTTGCCCTCGCATGGGATCCCGCCAGGCCGGACGTGCGGCCCCGGCCCCACCTCCTGAGCCGGGCCAACGTGGGGCGCTGGTTTCCGTACCAGCCCGCGACCTTGCTGGACTTCTACCATGGCGTGGTGCGGACGCTGGGTTTCCTGGGGCTTCGTCCCCCGGGGTTCATGACCGAGGTCCTCAAAGGGAACCCGCCGCCACCCGAGTGGCTCAAGGCATGGGAACGCGACGCGACGTCCCGGTGGCAAAGCTCCCTCGAATCCGCCGTCGGCGCGGGCGCGGGATCGGTCATCCCAGACCACGCCGCCGCGGCCGACTCCCGGAAGCTGGGCCTGCGCCTGCGACTCATGGCGGGGTCACCGGCGGCGGAGATTCGACTGGCGGAGTCCGAGCCTTGGCGCATTCCGAAGAAGACGGAGCTGAAGGAGTTGCTGCTGGAGGTCCAAGCCCTGCGGCTGGCGACCGAGGCGGAGTGCGCCCCCCTGGTCTTCAGCATCATCCGCATCCTGAGCGACCCCATGCGGCCGGAGCTGTCCTACGCACGCGGGTATTCCTACGTCGAAGGCGACTCCAGGGTCGCGGTCCTGCTGGGCAAGGCCCAAACGCGTGCCTCGATCGTCTGCGATGATGGGACCCCGGTCGAGGCGGCGCTGCGGCCGGCCACGTGGAAGCTGGTCCCCAGCGAGTTCGCGGCGGATGGGTCGCCGTCGCACTTCGACCTGGAGCCCCGGCTGGACGATGGCTCGCCGGTGCCCATTCCCATCGCCATCGCGGAGGGCAATCCCATCTGGTTCATCACCGCCAGCTCCGTGCATCGCATCCCGCAGCTCCCGGACAGCCTGCCGCACTTGCAGCACATCCCTGCCGAGGTCTTGCAAGATGCCACCGCCATCGAGGCCTTGCATCACCTCGGCGTGGACCTGCCGGAGCAACTCACCGCCCGCATCCGCCGCGTCCCGCTCAAGCCGGTCCTCAGCCTGAATCTCCAGGACGCCGGCAAGGGCCAGCGTCTCATCGCCGGGGCCTTCGCCCATGACGTCCACGGCCGCGTCGTCGAGGAGCTCGACGACGTCCAATGGGTCCGGGTCAAGCCGAGGGGGCGCCCTCCCAAGGGCGGCGTCGAACCCGGTACCATCGTCATCCCGGTGCGCTCCCATGCGGCCATCCTGGAAAAGGCCATCGGAGACTTGCAGGCCAAGTGGGAACCGTACCCGCGGCACTTTGCCCTTCGGGTCACCAAGCGTTTCCCGGACGAGTTCCATGCCTGGCTCCAGTCCATCCCGCCCGAGGTCCAGGTCGAGCTGCCGCCCGAGCTCGCCCACTTCAGGGAGGCCCCGGTGGAGGCCCAGTTCCAGCTCCAGGTCGCGGAGACGCAGGTCGATTGGTTCGACTTGTCGGCCACCATCACGACGGGGGACCCGGACCTGACGCCGGAGGAGCTGCAGCTCCTGCTGGACGCGGAGGGCTCCTTCGTGAACCTGCCGGGCAAGGGCTGGCGACGCGTGCGGGTGACCCTGTCGCCCGAGGACCAGCAACACCTCGCCGAGCTGGGCCTGGAGACAGGCGCCATCTCGTCCGAGCCCCTGCGCCTGCACGCCCTCCAGCTCAACAACCCCGCCGCCAAGCGCATCTTGCCGGAGGCCCAGGCCGCCCACGTCCAACGCCGTGCGGACGAGATCCAGGCCCGCGTCACGCCCCCCGTGCCGGGCGACATCCAGGCGTCCCTGCGGCCGTACCAGCTCGATGGGTTCCATTTCCTCGCGTACCTGTCCCAGAACAACTTTGGGGGCGTGCTGGCCGACGACATGGGGCTGGGCAAGACGTTGCAGACGCTGACGTGGCTGGCCTGGCTGCGGGGGCAGCACGTCGAGACGGCGGCCGAGGGGCCGGCGCGGGCGCGGCATGTGCTGATCGTGTGTCCCAAGTCCGTGCTCCCGAACTGGCAGGCGGAGGCGAAGCGGTTCCTGCCTTCCCTGCGGGTGACCGCGTGGTCCGGCGTGGCCCCGGCCTCCATCGAGGCTGACCTGGCGGACCATGACGCATTGGTGGTGAACTACGCGCAGCTTCGGCTTCTGGAGGAGTCGCTGGCGGCGCGGACATGGCTGGCGGTCATCCTGGACGAGGCCCAGTACATCAAGAACCCGGACTCGCAGACGGCGCAGGCCGCGCGGCGGATGGCGGCGCTGCATCGGCTCGCGCTGACGGGCACGCCGATCGAGAACCGGTTGCTCGACCTCTGGTCCATCCTGGCCTTCGCGATGCCGGGCGCGCTGGGGCCCCGGGCTCAGTTCCAGCGTTCGTTTGCCAAGGACGACCCCTTCGCGCGCCGCCGCCTGGCCGCGCGGCTCCGGCCGTTCCTGTTGCGGCGAACGAAGGCTCAGGTGGCGCAGGACTTGCCCGACCGCATCGAGGAGGACGTGCTGTGCACGCTCGAGGGCGTGCAGAAGGCCTTGTACACGGCCGAGTACAAGAAGGCCCGGGCGCTGCTCCTGGGAATCCAGACGAAGTCGGACCTCGACAAGTTCCGGTTTCACTTCCTGACGTCGCTGCTGCGGCTGCGTCAGATTTGTTGCCATGCGGCGCTGGTGGATCCGAAGCACCGGAAGCAACCGTCCGCCAAGCTCGAGGCCCTTCTGGAGCTGATCGAGCCGATCCTGGCGCAGGGCCTCAAGGTGCTCGTGTTCTCCCAGTTCACGGGGATGTTGGACGTGTTGCAGGAGGCGCTTGGGCAGAAGGACGTCACCACCTTCATCCTCACCGGCGAGACGGAGGACCGCGGACCCTTGGTGGATGGGTTCAACCAACATCCCGGGGCCGCCGTCTTCCTGATCTCCCTCAAGGCCGGCGGCTTCGGCCTCAACCTCACGTCCGCCTCCTACGTCGTCCTGTTCGACCCGTGGTGGAATCCCGCCGTCGAGAACCAGGCCATCGACCGCACCCATCGGATTGGGCAGAAGGCCACGGTCTTTGCGTATCGCTTGGTGGTGCAGGGGTCGATCGAGGAGAAGATCCGCCAGCTCCAGCGGTCGAAGTCAGCGCTGGCGCAGGACATCCTGGGCGAGGAGCGCTTTTCGCAGGCGTTGTCGATGGACGACCTCCAGTTCCTGTTCGAGTCGCCGGAGGCGCCGGTGTGAAGGACGGCGCGGTCTGGCGTGAATTTGTCGCGCGCACGCCTGACGCGCCCCGTGGGGTGTCGTTGCGAAGGGTCAGGCCCGGTCCTCGCCCAGCTCGACGTTCCAGTAGGCGACGTCAAGGAAGTGCTTCCACGAGTCATGGATGGGGGCACCGAAGGTGACCTGGACGAAGGGGCGCCACTTGGGACGCTTGGGCTTGCGCACGAGGCGCATGGAGGCCTCCGCCGGGGTACGGTTGGACTTCCGTGTGTTACACGGGATGCAGGAACACACGATGTTTTCCCAGGTCGTGGGGCCGCCGCGGTCGCGCGGGATCACGTGGTCCAGGTTCAGCTCGCGTCGGTCAAACACCTTGCCGCAGTACTGGCAGGTGTTTTGGTCACGCTCGAAGATGTTGTGCCGGGTGAACTTCACCTCCTTGCGGGGGAGCCGGTCGAAGAAGATGAGCAGGATGACGCGCGGCACTCGGAAGCGCAGCGACACGGTCCGGATGACATCCGTGTCGTCCGGGTGTGCGCCGAAGTCCCGCCACTGGTGGAAGTCGTAGGTGCGGAACTCGCCCGCGCCATCGGCGGCGACGATTTGGGCGTGCCCCTCGAAGACCAGCGACAAGGCACGCCGGACGGAACAAAGGTTCACCGCCTGCCAGAGGCGGTTGAGAACCAACACTTGCTGTCCAAGGATGTTCACGGGGACTCCCGGTTGACCGTGGTGGCCATTACCGAACCACGCGTCGCCTGTCAATTCCGGCGACGGAACGCTTCGGCGCGGGCGCGGCTGTGAGGATACCGAGAGCGGCCCGGGATGGGAGCAACCAGCGACGGCATTGCCGGGGTTGCCGGGGAGCCTTGCATGGCACGAGGGCAGCCGATTCGCGGGCGGCGCCGGAAGGGCAGGGATCCGTGAACGAGGGGTGGACGGAGATGTCGGGGTGAAGGGGACGATGGCGTCTCGCGGCATCTGCGCCCATCGGCGTCCGTTTGCCGCTCCAGAGGGCTTGGGTGAACTGCTGAGCGCCGATGGGGGAAGCCGCGCCGTCGTTGACAGTCGGAGGGAGGGCTCGCAACGCTCGGGTTCTTATGGGCGAGCCGAAAGTCAACGAGCTGATGGAGAAGATCGTGAGCCTCTGCAAGCGGCGCGGGTTCGTGTACCCGTCTTCGGAAATCTACGGGGGCATCAACGGCTTCTGGGACTACGGCCCGCTGGGCGCGGAGCTGAAGCGCAACGTGAAGGAGCTGTGGTGGACCCGCATGACCCGCCTGCGCGAGGACGTCGTCGGGCTCGAGGCCACCATCATCATGCATCCGCGCATCTGGAAGGCTTCGGGCCACGTGGACACGTTCAGCGACCCCATGGCGGACTGCCTGCTTACGCGGAAGCGGTTCCGGGCGGACCAGATCGAGCCGCAGTCGGGCACGGCCTTTCACTACACGGGCGCGACGGACCCGGTCTCGGGCAAGTCCTCCTCGGAGCCCTACGCGGTGTTGTTGCCGCCGGGCAAGCCCCCGGAGAGCGCGCGCAAGCTGGCCATGCAGTTCTACCAGGCGCGAGGCCTCGGCTCCGTCGAGCTGCAAGGCGAGCGCCCGGAGAAGGTGGAGAACTCGCAGCGGTTCAACCCGGACAACGGGTCGCTGCTGACCGAGCCGCGGCCGTTCAACCTCATGTTCAAGACCTACGTGGGGCCGGTGGCGGACGAGGACAACGTGGCCTACCTGCGGCCCGAGACGGCGCAGGCGATCTTCGCGCAGTTCAAGAACGTGCTGGAGACGTCTCGGCAGAAGGTCCCGTTTGGCATCGCGCAGATGGGCAAGGCGTTTCGCAACGAGGTGACGCCCCGCAACTTCACGTTTCGCTCGCGCGAGTTCGAGCAGATGGAGCTGGAGTTCTTCATCAAGCCGGACGAGGTGGTGGAGGCGTTGTGCGGGCGGGTGGCCCGGCCCGAGGGCCCGGGGCATCCGGGCGAGCCCCGCGCCGACTGGGGCTGGCAGATGTGGCACCAGTACTGGGTGGAGGAACGCATCCGCTTCTACGAGTCCATTGGCCTGCCCCGCACGTCGCTGGAGGAGTACTGGCAAAGGCCGGAGGAGCTGGCGCATTACGCACGGGCAACGGTGGACCTGTTGTACAAGTTCCCGTTTGGCACGCAGGAGCTGGAGGGCATCGCGGCCCGCGGCGACTTCGACCTGAGCCAGCACGAGCGCAGCTCCGGCAAGCCGCAGGGCGTGTTCGACGAGGAGCTGCGCACCGCGTGGGCCAAGCTCGCGCCGGAGGCCCAGCAGCGGCTTTCGGACTCGTACTTCCGGCACCGGCACCAATACCTGCTTCGGGCGGGCGCGCCGGAGGCGGAGGCGGAGCGGGAGGCGCGCGAGGACGCCGCCGGGCTTGCGAAGGGCCAGTACATCCCGCACGTCATCGAGCCCTCGGCGGGCGTGGACCGGCTGATCCTTGCATTGCTGGCCAACGCGTTCACGGAGGTGACGACCACGGACGACAAGGGCCGGAGCGAGACGCGGGTGGTGATGCGCTTCCACCCGTCGGTTGCGCCCATGAAGGTGGGGGTGTTCCCGTTGCTGAAGAACAAGCCGGAGCTGGTGGCGAAGGCGCGCGAGGTGTTCGGTTCGCTCCGGGGCTCGATGCTGGCGTTCTACGACGACGCCGGGGCGATCGGGCGCCGGTATGCGCGGCAGGACGAGGCCGGGACGCCCTTCTGCGTGACGGTGGACTTCGACACGCTGGGCGAGACGCCGGAGCTGAAGGACACCGTGACGGTGCGCCGCCGCGACGACGGCAGCCAGCAGCGCGTGCCCATCGCGTCCCTGCGGGCGCACCTGCTGGAGGCCATACGGTAGTGGCGGCCGGGCTGGGATGCGGGCAGTCTCGCAGCGCATGAACCGCGCGACGCGCATCTCCTACGGGTTCGTCCTGGGCCTGCTGGCCTTGGTGGCGGCGATGCACATGACGGTGCCGCTGATCACCGTCCTGTTCGCCTTCTTCGCCATGAACCAGCTCAGCTTCGGCCATCGCTGGCTGGGCCTGGTGCTCTTCGCGGTCGTGCTGGCCGCCGTGGTGAGCGGCCTCTGGTTCTTCACGGGCCAGGCTCTGGTGGCGCTGCCCAAGATTGCCAATGAATCCATTCCGCGCGTCATCGACTACGCCACCGCGCGCGGCCTGCAACTGCCCTTCACGGACATGGGCAGCCTCAAGGAGATGGTGATCGGCAAGGTCCAGGAACAGCTCGGCGAGATGAGCCAGATCGCGGGCATCACCAAGTACCTCCGCGCCGCCGCCGTCGAGGCCGTCTCCGTCATCATTGGCATCGTCGTCGCCATCAGCCTCTTCCTCACCCGCAAGCTCGATCTCGGCAGCCACCCCGGGGCCGAGGAGGGCAACCTGTATGCGGCGACGGGCCAGGCAATCGTGGATCGTTTTGCCACCTTCTATCAGAGCTTCGCCACCGTCATGGGCGCGCAGATCGTCATCTCCGCGATCAACACCGCCCTCACCACCGTGTTCTTGGGCTGGAACCACTACCCGCACCTCGGCGTCGTCGTCGTCCTCACCTTCCTCCTCGGCCTCCTCCCCATCCTCGGCAACCTGCTCTCCAACACCCTCATCATCAGCATCGGCCTGACCCTTTCGGAGCGCACGGCGATCCTCGCCCTCGTGTTCCTCGTGGTGATCCACAAGCTCGAGTACTTCCTCAATTCCAAGATCATCGGCGACCGCATCCGCAACCCCATGTGGCTCACCCTCCTGGGCCTTGTCATCGGCGAGCGCCTCATGGGCATTCCCGGCATGATCCTTGCCCCGGTCGTGCTCCACTATCTCAAGGTCGAGATGTCCCGCGTGAAAGCTGAACGGGTCCGCGGCCACGGCGCACCCTCATCGGCTGCCCGCCCGGCGGCCTGATACCCCACCCGCCCGCCATGCGACTTGTCCTCGGCCAGATCGACATCGCATGGGAGGACGCCGCCACCAACGCCCGCCGCGTTGGCGAAGCCCTTCGCGCCTTGCGCCCCGCCCGCGGATCCTGGGTCATCCTGCCCGAGATGTGGGCCACCGGCTTCAGCATGGACGTCGCCGCGACGTGCGGTGACGCCGCCCGCATCGCCCTCGAAGCCCAGCGTTCCTGGGCCATGGAACTCGGCGTCCGCATCCTCGGCGGCATCGCGTCCGTCGTCCGCGGCACGCCCAGGAACCGCCTCGTGGGGCACGACGCCGAGGGATGCGAATGGCTGTCGTTCGCCAAGCTCCACGGGTTTTCCCCAGCCAACGAGCCCTCCGTCTTTCCGCCTGGCTCCGACGTCGTGGTGGCCGACGCCGATGGCTGCCGCGTGGCCCCGTTCATCTGCTACGACCTGCGGTTCCCGGAGGTCTTTCGCGAGGCGTCAGCGCGGGGAGCGGATCTCATGGTTGTGGTGGCGAACTGGCCCGCCCGACGCGACCGGCATTGGCGGGCGTTGCTCGTGGCGCGCGCCATCGAGAACCAGGCCTGGGTCGTGGGCGTCAACCGCGCGGGAGCCGACCCGAATGCCACCTATGCCGGGCGCAGCCTCGTCGTGGATCCCACGGGCGTCGTGCGCGCGGACCTCGGCGAGGGCGAGCGTTGGCTTCAGCTCGACGTGGACCTGGGCGAGGCCGCGCGGTGGCGGGCGGAGTTCCCGGCGCTGAGGGACCGGCGAACCCGTTGACGCGTGCCGTCGCCTTGGACGCTGGCATGACAAAGCCGGGCCGATTCAGTTTGGTGGGGAGGGCGGGGTAGGTCAGCTTGCGCAACACCGTCCTCCGTCGCGCGGTAAGGGCCGCGGAACGGCCCCCGC
>CAYSGH010000083.1:0-19305 GCA_964430505.1 uncultured Akkermansia sp.
CGAAGCGTGCCGTCAGGATTCCCAGAAGCATCTCCCGCGCGGCGGCACAGCGGCCCTCCTGGAGGCCTTCCTCGCGGCCTTCCTCCCACACCACCGTCTCGTAGGGACTCCTCATCGTCTCGTGCATGGCTTCCTCCCGCTTCCTGACTTCCTTCCGCAAAGCTATCTCCAGCTCCCTCGGCAACGCCAGCAGCCCGTGCACCACCCGCATCACACGCACCGAGTCCTCCCACCCAAGCCCCGCACCCTGCAGCTCCCGTAGGAACGCCAGCTTCGCTTCCCATCGCCCCGCCTCGTCCCCGCGCGTCCGCTGCGCCAACCGATGCGCCTGCACGATCCGCGCCACCGGGCTGCCCGCTGCTAGCCACGGCCCCAGGTCCACGTCCCGCAGCTTGCACGCCGCGTACTCCAGGCTCAGCCGCACCGGCCCCACTTCTCCCACGTACGGGCCTGGACGCCAACCGGGCTCGTCGTCGGCCAGCACCACCAGGCTGATGGGATGCTGTCCGAAGCGGTCGTAGATGCGGTAGTGGTACCGGAACATCCGCCGGGGGAGCGTGGGATCTCGCTGGGCCTGGATCTCGAAGTGGATGAAGAGGAGCGTGTTGGTGCCGTCGCGGCGGGTGACCTGGACGAGCTTGTCGGCGCGAAGGTCGCCGGCCTCGGAGTCGGGGACGATGGCCTGCAGCTCGCTGTCCAGGAAGGCGACCGGCTTGGACCAGTCCACGAGGGCCGCGACGTCACCAAAGAGCAGCTCGATGAGGGCCGGGAGGTAGAACTCAAGGGTCAACTTCCAGGGGGTGTCGAAGCGGTTGGGTGGGCATTTCAGGCCCGGTTGTATCGGGGGCGAAACAGGGTGATGCAAATTCGTGTGAGGACCTTTGCGGGCTCCGCCGTGGGCTCCCGCACGTGCCCCGTTGCAACAAGGAGATTGGGCCATCCCCCCGAACCTTTTCGGATGCGCAAGCCCCTCGTCGGCGACAAGGTCCGCCCATGCGCCGCATTGTTGGTTGGCTTGCCCTCTTCCTTTCAGCCGGGTGGTTCCACGCCCGCGCCGTCGATGTTCCCAGCCGACTCCTCGCCTCCGTTGCCCAAGGGATGGTGAACGTCGAAATCGACCTTCAATTCGACAAGGGCGAGCCACCGGCCGGCGTTCTGGACGTGGACCCGGGCTCCCGAAACCACGGCACGCATTCCCTCGCCGAGGTGGTGGCCGAGGAACGGCCTCTTGAAACCACGGGCTTCCTCATCGCGCCGGACCGCGTCGTCGCCATGGACTGGACCGTTCACCCGCGCTTCATCAAGGCCATCCGCGTTCGCTCTGCCTCCGGCGAGGCGGCAGCGACGGTCGAGGGCTATGGCACGGACCATTGGGCGGTGTTCCTGCGACTCGAACGTCCGTTGCCGGGCGCGGCGCCCCTCAAGTTTGGGTCTGGCAAGCCCGCCGGTGTTGCGACCCTCTATCGGTTGGAGGCGCAAATGGTGCGGGAGCTTCTCCCCTTCCCATCACGGCTCCAGCAGGCCCAGGACGGAGCCACGTGGCGCGCCGTTGAAAACCAAGGGGTTGCCGTGGCACGAGACGGCACCCCCCTCGGCATCCTTCTGAACCGGCGTCTCGCCCAGGGTGACTCATGGCAGGGGTCCCCAGCCCGATGGACCATCCTGTCCAAGGCCGACTACGACGCGCGCCTGGTCGCCTTGGGCAAGTCAGCCGACCAATCCCTGATGCGCGCGCGCCTCAGCTTCCGCAGCCCCAAGGCCACGCCCGGCCAGTCCCGGTTCCGCTTCGCCAACCCGATGGGCGACTCGGAGGAGGAAGATTCCACCGAGCGCGACGTCATCGGCGTGGTCCTCGCGCCCCAACGCGTGGCCATCCTGAGTGCCCTTAAGCCGTCCACCACGGCCCGCCTCCAGAAGATCACCCTGCACCCGGCCTCCGGCGCGGCCGTCACCGCCCGGTTCGTTGCCTCCCTCAAGGACCATGGCGTCCTTGTTGTTGAGCCCGAATCCCCCCTGTCCTCCGTGCTCACGGCGTCCCCGCTGCCCATGTCCCGCCACATGGAACGGCTCACCCTCCGCGTGGACCTCGAAATCCAAGGCGAAAACCGGGTCCAGCACCTCCACCATGCCCGCATCAACGCCGTGCATGTCGGACGTCGCCTCGAGGGCTTCCCCGAGTTGCCCGATCCCTCGGACACGGACAACGCCTTCCTCTTCGACGATCCCTCCGTCCTCGTGGCGCTTCCCGTGCCCGAGCGTTCCAAGGGGTCCGAGGCGCCCCGCCGTCGCTTCGGCATGCGCGCCTCCACGAAGCTGACGCCGGCGCGATTGATTGCCGACGCCGTCCGGGCCCTGCCCGCCTCCGCCGACCCCGCCAACGTCCCCGTCTCCGAGGCCGACGAGAACCGCCTCGCGTGGCTGGGCGTCGAGCTGCAGCCCATGACCCGCGAGTTGGCCCGGGCCAACCAAGTCTCCGAGCACACCAAGGACGGGGCCTCCGGGGCCATCGTCACCTTTGTGCATCCCGGCTCGCCCGCCGCCGCCGCCGGCATCGCCCCCGGCACCGTCCTCCTGCGCCTCCGCGTTCCCGGCGAACCCGTCCCGGTCGAGGTGGAGCTGGAGGAGGACATGATGCGGTCGCAGCCCTTTCCGTGGGAGCGGCTCGACGAGATCCGGGAGCAAATCTTCGACCGCCTCCCCACACCCTGGGCGCCCGCGCAGAATTCTTTCACGCGCGCCCTCACCGACGTCGGCATCGGCCGCCCCTTCACGCTGGAATACGTCGCCGACGGCAAGCTGGCCTCGCGGGACTTCACGGTCACGGCGGGTCCTGCCCACTACGAGTCCGCGTCCCGCTACAAGTCCGAGCCCCTCGGCATCACCGTGCGCAACCTCACCTACGAGGTCCGTCGGTACATCCAGCGGCCCGAGCCCGAGCCGGGCGTGGTCGTCTCGCGGCTGGAGCCGGGCGGCAAGGCGTCCGTGGCTGGCATCAAGCCCTACGAGATCGTCACCCACGTCAACGACCAGCCCGTGCCCGACGTCGCCGCGTTCCAGCGGCTGTCCGCCCAGCCGGGCGAGCTCAAGCTCTCCATCAAGCGCATGGCCAAGGGCCGCATCGTTACCCTCAAGGCGCCGTGAACGACGCCGGTCGCGGTCGGCTCGCCGCAGGGCCCGCCGCCGCCACGTGTTTGTGTTGGGGTGGGACCAAGGTCGCCTTCGTATCCGCCAGCACGGGGCCGACGCATGGGGAAGGTCAGGGTTTGGCAAAGAAGGATTTAATGCATCGAACACCGGGGATCGCTCGGCGCTTGAATGTCCCATCAAGTTGCCAGATCAACCACCGCCAAACCTAAGATTGGGTCAACCGCGCCCCTGAGTATTTCGACTCCAACGCCCTCGACACCTCCATGCCTTCCTCCCGAGTCTTGAGCTTTGGTCAGCATCACATGCGGTGCGCCATCCATGACCGCAGCCACCCCATCCGTGAAAAACCAATCGGACATCGCGGGTCGTCATTAAGCCATCGCTTGGCCGCAGCGTAAGACCGTGGCTACGCCAAAACCGCCCCAGCGGGCTGTCCGCTTCGGGGCGCAACCGAGCCCCAAAACCGATCGAGAACCAGCGGCCTGAGGTCCTCCTAAAATGCTTGTTTTGACCAGCCCCATCATGCTCCTGCAGCACGCCGCAGGTTGAATTTTTGCAACGACGTCAAGAACCACGCTTGACAATAGTCGTCTAGAGCCTTTTCTTGAGTTTCGGAGGTCCTCTTGGCGTTTAAGGCTCCTCAAACGATCAGCAGACCTGCGCTACGCAACCTGAATGGAAGGCTGAGGCCTAAGCTGGTTTGCCCATAACTCCTAATCAAAAAGCCGATTACACCGACATTAACCCCCCTGGAAAGCACCCCCATGAAACCTGTCACCCTGATATTACTAATGATGTTCTTGGCTGGATGCGGCGCGCAGCGAAGAATGAGCCTTGCGCACAAGCTAAGCCCCGGTATGACTAAAACCGAGGTCGAAGCGATCATGGGTCCCCCAGTCAAAAGCGATTTCAGGCAAACCGTGGAGGAGTGGCATTATTGCAAGACGGGGTTTAGTTCCGACGAGTTCCTGGCCCTTTTCTTCCATGAAGGAAGACTTATTGAAAAACTCAACTACACCGTCACCGTTGCCGATACCAAAGGGGTGATGGGCTCTTGCGAAACATTCATCAAAATGGGGAACTACCGGGAGCCAGACAGGGTGATAGAAATCAGAAGGCGTTAGGTCGTGGGGCGGTGTATTCAGGGGTGAACGCCTCCAGTGGCCGCCAAATCTTGCCATTCGACATCTTTCTCGGGATCCGCGCTTGTCGGTTGGAAAGACGGCATGCGGTCACCCGGGCTGGTGAATCATGGCTTTTTGGCACTCGTGTCTTTTGTGGCGGCAGTCATGGACACCGGGGTTTGCAGCGCGGGGGTGCATGGCCGCAACAACCGCGAACAACGCAACGCAGTTCCGGCATGGGAGCCATGGGATGAGGTCACCGGCGATGGTGAAGGCTCCCAACGGATGCCGCGTGCGGACATGCGGCCGACCGTTGTGCCCCGGTCTCCCCCGCGCCTCTCCGTCCCCGGGTGAAAGGTCCCGGCGGACGGGCCGTGGTGTTCTTGGGATGGATGGCCTTGGGCGAACCTCGTCACTCCGGTTGACGGCCTCCTGTGGTCGCAAAGCAGCACGGACAGGAGGCAACGCCACCCGATCCAAGGAACCAAGCTTTCCGGACAAAGGAACGAACCCTCCGAACAAGGAAACCAACCGTGGCGGGCAGGTTTGAGACCTCCGGACAAAGAAACGAGACCTCCGAACGAAGGAAGGAGACCTCCGGACAAGGGAACGGGGCCATCCAAACGGAGTGGGCAGCGGAAGGAGGGAGGCCGGGATCGGCCGGTCAAACCGGGCGGCATGTTGGAGGCATCGCTGCGGACTGGGGCCGTAGGGTTGACGCGGCGTTTTTTGTCCCAACCCCGGGCCAGCCCCGATAGCCTGCGGCCCATGAAGCTTTGCCGGTTTGTTGTCGGGCGTGACACCGTGGTTCGGCCCGGAATCCTCGATGACGGCATCGTCCGGGACCTTTCGGCGGCGGGGGTTGGGGCCCTGTCCGACTTGCTGGAGTCGCCGGACCTTGGGGGCGTGTTGCGTGGGCTGGCGGGGGCGTCGTTGCCCGTGCTGGAGCTGCCCGAGGTGCGCTTGCTGGCGCCGGTGGACCGGCAGGAGGTGTGGGCGGCTGGCGTCACCTACCTCCGCAGCAAGAAGGCCCGCATGGAGGAGTCCGACTTCAGCGCCACCGCCTACGACCGCGTGTACGAGGCCCCGCGCCCCGAGATCTTCTTCAAGTCCATGCCCGCAAAGGTGTCCGGGCCCGGCGGGCCCGTGGGCATCCGCGCGGACGCCCGTTGGAACGTCCCCGAGCCCGAGCTCGCGCTGGTGTTCAACTCCCGCATGCAGCTCGTGGGCTACACCGTGGGCAACGACATGTCGTCGCGCGACATCGAGGGCGAGAACCTGTTGTACCTGCCCCAGGCCAAGATGTACCGGGCGTCGTGCGCCCTCGGGCCGGCGATCCGCGTGCTGGCGGACGAGGCCGAGGCCCGCACGTGGTCGATCGGCGTGCGCATCGAGCGCGGAGGTGACGAGGTGTTCGGGGGCGAGACCTCCATCGGCCAGATCAAGCGCACGTTCACCGAGCTCGCAGGCTGGCTCGGACGCAGCCAGGAGTTTCCCGACGGCGCCATCTTGTTGACGGGCACGGGCGTCGTTCCCCCGAACGACTTCACGCTCGCGGCCGGCGACCGCGTCACCATCCACGTCTCGGGCATCGGCTCGCTCGTCAACGACGTGGTGGTGGTTTGAACGGGAGGATTCCCCATGAAGGGCATCCGATGGCCATGGGCGGCCTGCGCGGCGTGGCAGGCGCTGTCCGCATGGGCCGCAGCCCCGGACGCCCTGCCCGCGTTTGACTTCACGCGGCCCGCCGACCGCGCGGGCTGGCGTCCGTTGCATCACATCCGCTCGCTGACCGCATCCGACGCCGGATGGGTCGTCGTCGTGGATGGGGAGGATCCCTTCATGGAGGGGCCACCCCGGGATTTCCCGCCTGGCCAACCCTTGTGGATGCACGTGCGGATGCGCTCGGACGCGTCGGGCATGGCGCAGGTCTTCTACTTCGACACGGGCGCATCCGAGGATCGTTCCATCCGGTTTCACATCCGTGGCGGCACATGGCGGGAGGCACGGTTGCCGTTGCCGCCGTTGGGCCCGGGGACGCGGCTCAGGTTCGACCCGCCCGGCAGCTCGGGGACATGCGTGGTGGCGTCCGTCCGATTCGAGCCGCGCCCGGTTCTCCAAGAGCCCAACTGGAACCCGCCGTCGGGCGTTGCATGGAAGGCGAAGGAAACCCTGCGTTCGGGTGAGATGGAACTCGCGCACGGCGGTGGCGTGGGACAATTCGAGCTGCGGATCGCGGGCGAACCCATGGCCACCGGGCACGACCGTGTGCAGTTGGGCCACGTCGTCGCCGGGAAGGTCCAATGGACCCCGCTTTCGGGGCCGGCCTCCGTGACGCGCCGCCGGGGCGAACTTCGCGTAAAGGGCCGCGTGGCGGAACCCGACGGTGGCCATTGGGAGGTCGAGCACGTGTTCCGGGCCTCGTCCACGGCGGGCGCCCTGGACTTCGAGGCGCGGCTTGGGACCACGCGTGACCGGGACGTGGTGCACGCGCCGATGTTGCTCCTGTTGCCGGGGGCGGGCCCGGGCGGGTTCGGTTCCCACAAGGCGCAAGGGTTGATGGCCGGGGTGGAATACTTGGAGGACGAGCCCTCCAGCTCGACGGCGGCCGTGACGGGGCCGGGGGCGCGTCGCCGCGTGCCGGATCCCATGAAGCTGACGTTTCCGTTGATGGCCATCTCGGCGCGCGGACGATGCCTCGGCTTGGAATGGGAGCCCGGGCCCGAGGTCGCGGCGTTGCATGACTCGCCCGACCGTGTGTTCCGGTCCGGTGGGCACGCGATGGGATTGCTGGTGCCGGGGGCGCGACCGGAGGCGCGGGAGGACGGGTCGTTGATGCCCTACGGCCCGGTTCGCATCCGTGCGGGGACGCCGTGGGTGGTGCGGGGGACGATTCTGGGATCGCGCGGGAACACGGTGTTGCCGGCCGTTCAGGCCTATGTGGGGCGGCATCCGTTGCCCGGCCTGCCGCGGGTGCCCGGCATGGACGTGGGCGAGTATGCGCGGCTGGTGGCCATGGGCTGGCTCCGCTCGGAAATCCGGGATGGGGCGCGGTTTCGTCATGCGGTGGGCGCGGGCTTTGGAAGCGCGCCGGCGGCGGATGCGGCGCTGGGGCTGCGATGGGGGGCTGGGGCCTTGAAGGATCAGGCCATGGCGGCCGAGGCTGCGGCGTTGGCGCGGGCGGCCGAGGCGGAGGTTCCCCGGCATCGGTTGCATGCGTCGGCCCTGGGGCATGTCCGGCATCCGGCGGAGGCTCCCCTCGTGATGGGGGCCATCGCGGAGAACGTGGCGGACGCCGTGCGGGAGGGGCGCGGCATCGTGGCGCCGTTTGATGCCGGGGGCGGGTTGCCGTACCGGGCTCCGAAGGGCGGCCCGGACCTTGGGCGAACCCATGGGTCGTCGGAGGCGAACGGCCTCGCGGGGGCGGCGGTGGCACGGTTGATGGAATTGGCGGCGTTCACGGGCGACGGCGGCCTGCGGGAGGAAGGGATGCGATTGCTGCGGGCGTTGGGGCGGTTCCGGGACACGGTGCCGCGGGGCGCCCAGACATGGGAGGTTCCCTTGAACGCCCCGGACATCCTCGCGAGCGCGCACATGACGCGGGCGTGGACGCTGGGGTACGAGCTGACGGGGGACGAGGCGTGCCTAGGGGAGGCACGGAGCTGGGCATGGACGGGCGTCCCGTTCGTGTACCTGACGCCGCCGACGTCGGAGCCCGTGGGCGTGTACGGAACGATCCCGGTGCTGGGCGCGACGCACTACGTGGCCCCGTTGTGGATCGGCTTGCCCGTGCAGTGGTGCGGCCTGGTTTATGCCGACGCCGTGCGGAGGCTGGCACGCCACGACCCGGGTGGCCCGTGGGATCGCCTGGCGGACGGGATCGCGTGGGCGGGGATCCAGCACACGCTGTCGTCGGAGAGCCCGCGGCACGCGGGGTTGTTGCCGGACAGCTTTGACCTGCGGGCGCAGGTGCCGCTCCCGGTGCCCATCAATCCGGCAACGTTGTTCCCGGAGGCCCTGCGGACGCTCGGCGGGCCGTGGTTGTACGACCTGCGTCGGGTCCGGGCGACGGGTTGGGTGGTCCAGGCACCGGGACGGGTGGACGTGACGCACGAGCGCAAAGGGAGCGCGACGATGCGCGTGGAGGCATGGCCTTCGGGCGAATGGTGGATGCTGGTCGATGGCCTGGCGTCGCGGCCGGTGGTTCGGGTGGACGGACGCGAGGCGCTCGGTACGGAAGTGGAGGCATGGGATGCCGCGAGGGGGCGCCTGACGCTGCGGCTCCAGGGGAGGCCCACGGTGGAGGTTTCCTGCGAGCGCCAGCCGGGGGACCGGTGACGGGGATCCGGTCGATCCGCCCGATCGGCCAGATCTCGCCTTGGGAGTTGCTCACGCGGCCGGGAGTCCATGGTTGACGGCCGGGGCTGGGGCGTTGTCCCTCGTGGGCATGAAATCCTGCATGCAGCGCGGCGCGAGCGTCCTGGCCATGGGTGTTTCCCTGGGGGCGGCATGGCTGGAGATGCCTTCAGGCCACGCGGCGGAGGCGTTTCGGTTGCCCGGGTGGAAGCACTCGGCGTCGGCGTGGATCCTGACCACGTCCAACGGCGTCGCGCTCCCACGCGAGGCGCGCGTGGCAGGCTTTCCCGCGCTGATGCGATGGGACAAGGCCGGGTTCGACTTCGGATCCGCGCGACCCCAGGGCGAGGATGTCCGGTTCACGTCGGCATCGGGCGAGCCCTTGGCGTTTGAGATCGAGGAATGGGATGCGGCGGCGGGCCGGGCGGCGATTTGGGTCCGGATTCCCGAGGTCCGCGGCGACGACCAGCAGGAGGTGCGGGTGCACTGGGGCCATGGCACGGCGACGACGGCGTCCAACCCTTCGGCGGTCTTTGGGCCGACCGACGGTCATGTTGGGGTGTGGCACTTGGGTGCGGACCTGCGCGACGCGGTTCGAGGCGGTGCCGTGGAGGCACGGGATTCCTCGGTCGTGGAGGGCGTGGCGGGTCGGGCCCGTCGCCCGGGGGCGGGCGGGATGTCGGCGGGCGCGACATTGGAAGGGCATCCGATGGGGTCGGCACCGAGCACGACCGAGGCATGGGTTCGGATGGCGCGACCCAACGGGACGGTGGTGGGCTGGGGGCGCGAGGCAGCGCAGGGCAAGGTGGTGTTGCAGGTGCGCAGCCCGGCCCATGCGCGCGTCGATGGCTACTTTTCGGACGCCAACGTGGAGGGAACGGCTCGGGTGGCGACGTACGAATGGACGCACCTTGCGCACGTGTATGAACGGGGCGTGGCGCGTTTGTACGTGAACGGGGTGCTCGACGCCTCGCGTGAGGGACGCGCCACGCCGTTGTCCATCAAGGCGCCGTCCCGGCTTTGGCTGGGTTGCTGGCATGGCCACGACGTCTTCGACGGCGACCTCGACGAGGTGCGTTTGGCGTCGGTGGCGCGTTCGCCGGAGTGGTTGCGGCTGGCGCATGGAAACCAAAAACCGATGCAGGAACTCGCGGGGCACCTGGTGACGGAAGGGGTCGCGTGGGGCGTGGTCCCGGAGCGGTTGGTGGTCCGGGAGGGCTCGACGGCCACGGTGCGGGGGCTCGCAGGTGGGGCGCGGCGGGTCTGGTGGACGTTGCGGCGCGACGGGAAGGAAGCCGTGGCTTCGACGGGTTCGATGAGCCACGTGCTGGAAGCGGGACGCGTCTCGGGCACGAAGTCCTGCACGCTCGTGTTTCACGCCGCGTATGCGGACGAGGTTCGGACGCGGGAGGTTCCCGTCACGGTGGAGGAGGCGATCCCGGATCCCGTGGTGGCCTTGGAGGGGCCGACGCGATGGGACGGGCGGCGGTTGACGGGCGTTTCGGCACGGCTGGTCAACGCGGCGGCGCTCCGAACAGCGGGGGCTCCAGAGACGCGGTTCACGTGGCACGTGGAAGGATTCGCGGCCACGCACGAGGCCGAAGGCGGTCAACTGCGGCTGGTCCGGGCGCATCGAAGCGGGTCGCTGCGGGTGCGCGTGATGGCGTCGAACGGCGGCGAGGACGTGGAACGATCCCTGCATGTCGAGGTGCGGACCCCGGCGCGGGACCCGTGGGTCCAGCGCAGCCCGGGCGCTATGGAATTGCCCGAGGACAACCAGTTCTACGCCCGGGACGAGGGCGGCGAGGGAACGGTCACGTGCACGGGGCACGCGAAGGCCGGCACGGGAAGCCGGGTGTTCGTGCGGGTGACATCCGAGGACGGCCGCGTGCGCGAGGCCACGAGGCGCGCGGGGGAATCGGGCGCCTATGCGGTGTCCGTTCGTATCCCCGCCGGGTTGACGCGCCATCGGGTGGAGGTGGGGACGCGCGCGGGGCGCGAGGAGCAGGTCTTCCACGTGGCGACCAACGTGGTGTGCGGGGACGTGTTCCTGGTGATGGGCCAGTCGAACGCGGTGGCGACGGACTTTGGCAAGGACGAGCCGCCGGGGCCGAGCCCGTGGGTTCGGAGCTTCGGGTCCATGTCCGGGGAGCCGGAGCCGCGCGTCGGCTGGGGCGAGGCCGTGGCGCGCGGGAAGGGGAACGAATCGTTCCAAGTCGGATATTGGGCGTTGGAGCTGGGCCGCCGTTTGGTGGAGGCGGAGAAGGTGCCCGTGTGCCTGATCAACGGCGCGGTCGGCGGCACGCGCATCGACCAGCACCAGCGCAACGCGGCGCGCCCGGACGATCCCTCGACGTTGTACGGCCGCCTGTTGTGGCGGACGCGGGCCGCGCGGCTGACGCACGGCGTCCGGGGCATCCTGTGGCACCAAGGGGAGAACGACCAAGGCGCGGACGGGCCGACGGGCGGGTTCGGCTGGGAGACCTATCGGCCGCTCTTTGGCGACCTATACGGCTCATGGAAGCGGGACTACCCGAACGTCCGGCACGTGCACGTGTTCCAGATCTGGCCTCGGGCCTGCGCGATGGGTGTGGGCGACTCGGACGACCGGTTGCGCGAGGTGCAGCGGCGCTTGCCGGAGGACTTCGATGGCGTGCACGTGATGTCCACGCTGGGCATCGATCCGCCGGGCGGATGCCACTACCCGGCGGCGGGCTATGCGGAGATCGCGCGCCTCGTCTTTCCCTTGGTCGAGCGAGACCACTATGGGCGACGCCCGTCGGGGCACGTGACCGCACCGAACATCCTGGCCGCCCATTTCGTGGGAGCGGCGCGCGACGAGGTGGAGCTGGAGTTTGACCAGCCCATGGCGTGGATGGACGGGCTGGAAAAGGATCTTTGGGTGGGCCTTCGCGGCGGCCCACGCGTGGTGGGCGGCAAGGCGGAAGGCAACAAGGTGCGCCTGCGGTTGGAGGGGCCGACGACCGCTCGAACGATCAGCTACCTGGAGGGACGCTCGTGGAAGCCGGGACGCGTGCTGCGGGGCGCGAATGGGATCGCGGCGCTGACGTTTTGCGACGTCGCCGTGGCGGATGCGCCAGCGCGAGCGACGCGAGGCAAGCGCTGAAGGCTTAACCTTGCGGCCGTCGATCGTCGGGCACCGTCAGCGTCCAAACGCCGCGTCCGGAAGCCCCGTGCGCATCAGCCGCACGTCGATGGCGTCCATACCCGCCGAGCGAATCGCCTGCATCCCTAGGTCCGTGTCCTCGAACGCGCGGCAGCGCACGGGTTCCACCCGGATGCGCGAGGCGGCCTCCAGGAAGATGTCGGGAGCGGGCTTCTGCCGGGTCACGTCCTCGTTGGTGACGACGGCGTCAAACCACTCGAGGATCTGGAGGTGGGCCAGGATTCGGCGAATGGCATGGCGCGAGCCGCCGGACGCCACCGCCATCGGGACGCGGCCACGATGCTCGCGCGCGATGGCGACCACTTCCTCCACGGGGCCGACCTCCGGCAGGTATTGGAAGTACAACTCCTCCTTCTCGTGGGAGAGGGCGATGGGATCGATGTCCGGACGCCCTTGCTCGGCCGCCAGCATCTGCAGGATGTCGCGGGTGGGCACGCCGCCGAGCCCGTAGAAGCGCGTTTCCGGGAAGATCAGGTCATGGCGACGGGCCAGCTCGGACCACGCACGCCAATGCAGCGGCATCGTGTCGGCCAAGGTGCCGTCGCAGTCGAAGACGAGTCCGGCGGGGATGAAGTCGGGCATGGGAAAGGGGGGTTGAAGCGGGAAGCGGGAGGCGGGGAGCGGGGGGCAGGGAGCGGGGGGCGGGGTCACGCCTTGACGCTGGCGAGGCGTTGCTGGACGTCGTTGGCCACGAGGGCGTCGAGGATGGGGTTGAGGTCGCCTTCCACGAAGGCGGCGAGGTTGTACAGGGTGATGTCCACGCGGTGGTCGGTGACGCGGTTCTGGGGGAAGTTGTAGGTGCGGATCTTCTCGGAGCGCTCGCCGGTTCCGACCTGGCCGCGCCGTTCGGAGGCCATCTTCTCGGCCTCCTCGGCCATGCGTCGTTCGAGCAGGCGGGACCGGAGGACCATCATGGCCTTGGCCTTGTTCTTGTGCTGGGAACGTTCGTCCTGGCAACGGACCTCGAGGCCCGTGGGCTTGTGGACGATGCGAACGGCAGAGTCCGTGGTGTTGACGCCCTGCCCGCCATGGCCCGATGCGCGGCACACGCTGATATCGAGGTCCTCCGGGCGAATGTCCACGTCCACCTCCTGGGCCTCGGGCAGGACGGCGACGGTGGCGGTGCTGGTGTGGATGCGGCCCTGGGCCTCGGTGGCGGGGACGCGTTGGACGCGGTGCACGCCGGACTCGTGCTTGAGGCGCTTGAACACGTCCTGGCCGGTGACCAGGAGGACGACCTCCTTGAGGCCGCCGAGGTCCGAGGAGCTGGCGTCGAGCGTCTCCACCTTCCAGCCACGGGCCTCGGCGTAGCGGGAGTACATGCGGCACAAGTCCGCCGCGAAGAGGGCGGCCTCGGCACCCCCGGCGGCAGCACGGATCTCGACGACGGAATTGCGCGAGTCCGTGGGGCTGGGCGGCGCGATGCCGTCGAACAGGCGGAGGGTGAGGCGCTGGAGTTCTGGCTCGAGCCGTTGGACCTCCTCGGCCGCCATGGCGGCCAGCTCGGAGCCCGGGGCCTCGGAGGCGACGAGGGCGCGGTTGTCCGCCAGCTCACGCCGGGTGGCGGACCATGCCTCGCCGTCGGCCACCAACTCCCGGAGCCGGGAATGCTCGCGGGTCAACTCCTGGCCCTTGGCCGGGTTGGCGAAGGCGTCGGGTGACGACAGCAACGCCTCCACCTCGTCGAAGCGCCGCCGGAAGCGCTCGATGAAGGGCTGGAGATCCATGGCGGCGGCGGCGTTGGGTGGGGCTTGCAAGGGGACGGGTACGCCGGGGGACGTGGTGCCAAAAACAAACCCGCCCGCCGGCTTGCCTGGGAGGCACGGGCCGACGGGCGGGGTTCGCGGGGCGTTGCTAGGCGCGCTTCTTCTTCTTGCTGGCGGCATCGGCCAGCGCGGCCTGTGCGGCCTGCGTCTTGGCAAGGCGTTGCTGGAACTTGTCCACGCGACCGGCCGTATCGACGAACTTCTGCTGGCCGGTATAGAACGGATGGCAGGCGTTGCAGATGCCCACCAGCATCTGCTTGCGGGTGGAACGGGTCTCGATGGAGTTCCCACAGGCGCAGCGGATCTCGCACGCCTCGTACTTCGGATGGATGTCAGACTTCATGTGACCAAAGAGCGGCGACGCTACCAACATCGCCCCCCTTGACAAGGTCGTTTTTGAATTCCGCAAGGGCGCTCGGCGACAACCTTCGCGGCGGAACGCCTCGAAGGCGCTGCGGAATGCTTGCTCCCGGGTGCCGTCCGCCGCCCCGACCTGCGCTGATCCCCAGCATTTGGATTGAACCTAGAAACGGCAGTCGAAGAGGATTCCAAAACGAGGAAAGGGCCCTCCCATCCGGGAGGATGGGCTCACGGGCAGGAACCCAAGGGCTCACCCTGCGAGTGAGGTCGTGGTGGGCTCGACGCGGCTGTAGGCCGGGTCCCCTGACCCGGCGCACCGGGCATGCGGCATCGCCATCGCCGCGTGAGGGCACGCGGCCTACAGACTGCCCAACTGCCGTTTCTAGGTTGAATCCGGCGGTTGAACGGAGCATGTCCTCGCCATGCCGTTTTCCCTCGAGTCCAAGTCCGCCCTCGTGACCGGTGCCGGGTCGGGCATCGGCCAGGCGATCGCCCTGCGCTTCGCCCGGGCCGGCGCCCACGTCTGGGCGGCCGACGTCAACCTCCCGGCCGCCCAAGGCACCGTCGGGTTGGCCCGCGCGGCGGGCGGCCGCGCGGAGGCGCTCCGGTTGGACGTGACCTGCGACGCCGACTTTGAGGAGGCGCTGCGGGTCGTCCCGACCCTCGACGTCCTCGTGGCCAACGCCGGCATCGGACACGTGGGCACCTTGCTCACCACCAGCGTCGCCGACTTCGAGCGCATGCTTTCCGTCAACGTCACCGGCGTCCTGCGCACCCTGAAAACGTGGATGCCCGCCATGATCCAACGGGGCCGCGGGAGCGTCGTCGTCATGGGCTCCACCGCCGGACTCGAGGGCCTCGTGGATCGATTCGCGTACACCACCAGCAAGCACGCCGTCGTCGGCATGATGCGCTGCGCCGCCCTCGACCACGCCACCTCCGGCGTCCGCGTCAACGCCGTCTGCCCCGGCCGCATCGAAACCCCCTTCGTCAAGGCACGCCTCGCCGAGTACCCCGACCCCGCCGCCGCCCGCCGCGACATGTCCTCCACCCAGGCCATGCGCCGCATGGGCACGCCGGAGGAGGTCGCCGAGGCCGCGTTGTTCCTTGCGTCCGACGAGGCCTCCTTCGTCACGGGCGCTTGCCTGTCGGTCGATGGCGGATGGACGGCCGGCATGTTCCCCCGGGGTTGAGCCCCGGCGTTCCCGGGGAATCACCACGCCGCAATGCACCCCGCGCGGCGCTACCTCAGGCGCCGGCACCGGAACACCTCGTGCCGGTGCAGGACGCGGCCCTTGTGGCCCGACGCCACCTCGCCCACGCGTTCCACCTCCTCGAATTGTTCCATCAACGCCCGGGGCAGGGGCTCGCCGGCCTCCTTGGGCGAACGCCGCACGAACAGCGCATCCTCACCCGTGCGCGACTCGTACCCGGGCCACAGGTCGAACTGGCTCGTCACGCGCCCGCTTCGCAACGTGTACACCACGGGCGCCTCCGGCAGCCCCTCCTTGCCGCCGGGCATGTAGAAGCTCAGCAACCCGGCCCGCCCGTAATGGTCGGCAATGACAAACGGCAGGCGCCCGCCCGCCGCCGCGTTCGTCCGCAACGCCGCCACCTGCGACGCAAGGTCCCGATGCCCGCGGACGCGCTTCAAGGGTTCGACGGCCGCGGGCAAGGGTTGGCCCACCAACTTGCCCACCCATTCCGTCTCGTGCACCAGCACGACCAACGGCAAGCCCAGCCAAAGCCCCGCCCGCGCCCATGCCCACGTCCGGCGTGACCCCGCCCGCCACGCCCGATGCGCGTGCAACGTCGCCAGCATGAGCCCCGGCAGCACCGCCGCCGCAATCCAGTTGGGATGCACCCGCGCCCGAAACGTGTACGCGACGTAAAACCCAAGGATGGGAAGGCAGAAGCACGCCAGGAACCGTTCCTCCAACGTCGTGGACTCGTGCACATCGGCCCGTCCCTTCCATCGGGCGACGGCCTCGCGCACCACGGCGCAGGACGCCACCACGACGAAGCCCAGCCACACCGGGTTCCACAACCCGGCCACCGCGCCCGCGAACTCCACCGTCCACGTCGGCCGGTACCGCCACGCCTGGTGCAGCCCGCCCCGTTCCCCAAGGTGCGTGAACGTCACCCACCCATGCCCGGCGTTCCACGCCAGGATCGGCAGCGTTCCCATCGCCAGAATCCCCAGCGCCACCCAGGGCCCCGGCCTTCGCCAAGCACGTAGCCCGCCTGGGACCACCCACGACGCCAGCGCCACCGCCGCCAATTGGAACGGCGCGAAGTACTTCGTCAGCAGCGTCCCGGCCATCGTCACGCCCACGAGTGCCCACCATCCCGTGGCCGGCCCCGCCGACGTCAGCGCGCGCCACGTCGCCAGCATCCCCAGCGTGTACAGGAACACCGTCAGCGGATCGATCGTCAGCAGGATCGAGCCCACCGCCAGCAACGGCGTCGCCTGCAACGCCACCACGAACAGGAACCCCGTCCGCCCGTCCGTGCGCCGCGCGATCCAGCGCATGAGGACGACCCCCAGCACAAACGCCATGAACGGCGGCAGCAACCGCACCCCTAGCTCGCGGTCGCCCGCCACGTGCGTCCCCAGCCAGTGCGCCACGGCAATCCCCAGCGGCTTGGAATAATACGACCAATCCATCCGCTTCGACCACACCCACTGGTATGCCTCGTCCTCGCTTAGCTCGATGACCGGCACCGCCACGTAGGCCCAGCGCCCCGCCAGCAACGCCGCCAGCACCACCCATCCCAAGGCCTGCCAATGCCCGTGCGCCACCGGCAATCCCCGCTCCCCCGTGTCCGGGTCCAGCAAGTCCGGCAACGCGCGATGCCACGCCGGAAACACGCGTCGGCCCGCCCAATCCCACAACCACGCCGCCATCCGCGCGAGCGCCACCCCATACGCCAGCCCCACCGCCCAGCCCACCACCACGTCCGACGGGTAATGGACCCCGAGGTACATCCGAGACACGCCCACGCCCAGGCCCGTCGCCACCACCAACGCCCGAACCTCGCGACGCCTCCAGTACAGGAACGTCACCGCCACGATCCCGCCCCAGATCGACGCGTGGCCCGAGGGCATCGAGAAGCTCGGGCCGCGGCCCGCGAGCAACCGGACCTCCGGGTGGTCCACGAACGGGCGCGGCCGCCCGAAGAGCTTCTTCAGCCGGTTGTTCACCTGCGAGTCCCCGACGGCGAGGACGAAGGCCAGCATGAACACAAACACCCGCCCCCTGCGCCCGCCCCACACGATCAACGCCGTCGCCAACGCCGCCAACCCCGGCACCAACAGCACGTTGCCGCTCAGGAACTGCATGAGCGGGTCCAGCCACGGGTGCGCGATCCCCCGGTTGAAGAACGACAACAGCCGGAGGTCGAGCGACGGGAGCATGCGATGCGGTGCGCGGCGATGCGGGGTGGCGACGTCGTGGAGAGGCTCGGCCCGTTGATCCCCCTAGTACGTGACCAGCGATTGGACCGGGGCCTCCCCCAGCCGACGGCGACCGTCCAGGAACGAAAGCTCGATGAGGAACCGGATGCCCACGAGTTGCGCGCCCAGCTTGCCCAGCAACGAGACCGTCGCCGCCGCCGTGCCGCCCGTGGCCAGCAAGTCGTCCAGGAGAAGCACCCGCTCGCCGGGCTGCACCGCATCGACATGGACGGCGACCGTCGCCGAGCCGTATTCGAGGTCGTAGCTCGCCTCGTGTGTCTGCCACGGCAGCTTGCCCTTCTTGCGGACCGGGACGAAGCCGCACCCCAGGCGGGCGGCGGCGGCGGCGGCGAAGATGAAGCCCCGGGCGTCGATGCCCACCACCTTGTCCACGTCGTGACGCCCCACGCCGTCCAGCAGCAGGTCCATCGCGCCGGCAAACAACCGGCCGTCCGCCAGCACCGGCGTGATGTCCTTGAACTGGATGCCCGGCTTCGGGAAGTCCGGCACGTTGCGAATGGCCGACTCGATCTCGGCCCTGGAGACCATGCTCATGGGTGCGCGTTGTCCCCAGCCCACGTCCCAAGGTCAAGACATCCCATCCAACGCCGCCCCTTCGCGCCCTTTCCCGCGGCGCCTCGGAGAAGGCCGCAACACCGTCTCGGCCTTGCCCGATGCGACCGCCTCCCGCCTCCCGCTCCCCGCTCCCATTTCACGCAAGACACGGCGCGGGCGTTGGCGACATCCTGCGTCCCGCAATGAAGCCCTATTGGCAAGGCGTGTTTCCCGCCATCACCACCCAGATGCACAAGGACGGATCCCTCGACATCGAGGGCACCGCCGCCCATGCCGACGTCCTGATCCAGTCCGGCATCGCCGGCCTCGTCTTCCTGGGATCCCTCGGCGAGAACCAGTCCATGGCGCCCGACGAGAAGCGCCTGCTCCTCGGGGAGATGGTCCGGGCCGTGCGCGGCCGCGTGCCGGTCCTCAGCGGCGTGGCGGAGTCCTCCGTCGTCGAGGCCTGTCGGTATGCCCGCGACGCCGAGGGCCTGGGCGCGGACGGCCTGATGCTGATGCCGCCGATGATCTACAAGTCGCCGGACCCGCGGGAGTCCCTGCATCACTTCCGCACCGTGGCGCGCGCCACGGGGTTGCCCATCATGATCTACAACAACCCGATCAGCTACGGGCACGACCTCACGCCCGAGCTGTTCGCGGAGCTGGCGCCGCAGAAGAACTTCGTCGCCCTCAAGGAAAGCTCGGGCAACACCCGCCGCATCACCGACCTCCACAACACCGTGGGCGGTCGCTACGCCCTCTTCACCGGCGTGGACGACCTCGCCCTCGAGTCCGCCATCCTTGGCATCGACGGATGGGTCGCGGGTTCGGGCATTGCGTTCCCCAAGGAGAACCAGCGGTTCTGGGACCTGACGCGGAAGGGGCAATGGGACAAGGCGCGCGAGATCTACCGTTGGTTCGCGCCGCTGCTTCACCTCGATACCCACCCGAAGTTCGTCCAGTACATCAAGCTGGCCGTGCAGGAGGTGGGCCTGGGCAAGGAATGGACCCGCGCGCCGCGCCTCCCCTTGGCCGGCGCCGAGCGCAAGCGCGTCCTCGAAGTCATCCACCAAGGCATCGCGGCCCGGCCCAAGTAGGGATGTGACGACGCGCCCGTCGGCCAGACGGGGAGCGAGGGCGAGGAGCGGGGAGCGGGGAGCGGGGAGCGGGAGGCGATGGGAATGCGCCTGTCCGCGGGCGCGCCGACCATGCCTTGGGCGGGGGGCCTATTCCGAGGTCGGCCGCGTCCAGCCCGGGACGACTCTCTGCGTTCGCCATGGCATCACGCCGAGTTCCATGCCAACGCCGACATGGCCCCGATGGCCCCCTTGGGATCAGCGGGCCTAAGCC
>CAYSGH010000084.1:0-19038 GCA_964430505.1 uncultured Akkermansia sp.
ATCTCGGACGTGGGGGCGTTGACGACGCCGTAGGGATGAAGGGTGAAGAGGGGAGGGATGAAGGGTGAAGAGGGGGGTGAGCGGCGAGCGGTGGGGAATGAGTGGAACCAAGATTTGGAGGAACGAGCGATGAATAACTGGAAGGAGAGCGAGGAGGGCGGGGGGATTCTGGGGCGCGTGGTGCGCGGCCTGCGCGGGCTGGTGCGGGCGCTGGCCCTTGGAGCCTGCACCCTGATGCTGGTCCTGATGCGACTCCCTGTCCCCTGCCTGGGGCAGAGCACGCTGCCGCTGGACGTGCTTCCGTTCCAAGGGTCGTTGGTGAACGGGGATGGCAATCCGTTGGGGACGCCCACCCCGAAGAACTACGACGTGCTCTTCCGGATCTACGACGATCCATCGAACGGGACGTTGCTGTGGTCGGAGCAGCAGACGGTGACCGTCGATGCGGGCCGCTACAGCGTGCAACTGGGGCAGGGGGGTGTCGTCGGGACGGAGCCCAAGCCTGGGCTTGCGACGCTGTTCCGCTCGTTGACGGCGTCGGATCGATACTTGGAGACCACGGTGAAGGGCGTGGGTCCTGGGCGTGCGGATTCCACCTTGCTGCCCCGGGTCCGGATGCTGCCCTCGGCGTATGCGGTGGTGAGCCAGTACGCGCTGACGGCGGAGCGCCTATTGAACGGCAGCAGCACGGGCGTGATTTCGCTCGTGGGGTCCAAGGTGGGCATCAACACCACGAGCCCAGTGACGGGGCTGGAGGTGGCCGGCAACCTCCGCGTGGGCAACACGGTGGTGAACGGCAACGTGCGGGCGGGCGGTGCGGCCACGGCGGCGTCATGGACGGGCGCGGGCGCGGTGCCCATCGGCACGGTCGTGATGTGGTCGGGAAGCGCGTCCGACCGGCCTTCAGGCTGGGCCCTGTGCGATGGGGCGGTGGTGAACGGGCTGCGCACGCCAGACCTGCGGGGACGCTTTGTCCTCGGCGCGGGCGCGGCTCCCGGACGGACGGAGCGGCGCGTGGGCGACGTGGGCGGCGCGGAGGCCGTTGCGTTGTCGATGACCGAGGTGCCCTCGCACTCCCACTTCATGGATCCCGATCCTCAGTTCACGAACTGGTCCGGGGACCACAACCACGAGGTGAACACGGAGGCACACACCGTCCTCCCCGGCCAACGGTGGGCGTTCTTCCCGGACCGGTTCCCCTTCACCTTCGGGTGGTGGCAGGCGCTTTCTGGGGCCAATGCCGTCACCAAGGAGAGGTCCTGGGCCAACACCAGCTCGACGGGCAACCACGACCACTGGGTGGACTTGCCCGCCGTGGAGTCCACGACGAGCGGTGGCGGCGGCCAACCCCATCCCAACATGCCCCCCTTCTACGTCCTCGCCTACATCGTCCGAGTGCAATGACCGCGTGCAACCCAAGCTTCCCCGAATGAAACTGACTTGGACCCCATCACTCGTTCGCGCAGGTCTCATGGCCTGCCTTGGCTTGGCCCTTCTTGGCCCGGTGGCCATGGCCCAGTCCCGTCCGGAACCCCCCGACGTGTTGCTCTTCGAGGGCAGCCTGGTGGGTCCCGACGGCGCCGTGATTGGCGCCAGCAGCCCCGTGAACTACCCCGTGGTCTTCCGCGTGTTCGACCGCCTCGTGGGCGGGCAGTTGCTGTGGTCGGAGCAACAGACGGTGTCGGTGTATCAAGGAGCGTTCAGCGCCTTGCTGGGGGAGGGCAGCGCCTACGCCAACGAGCCAAGGACCCCGTTGTCCTCGGTCTTTCGCAACTCGACGGCATCGGACCGGTACGTCGAGGTGACGCTTCGGGGCGCCGGTGCCGCCATGACGGACGTGACGGTGGCGCCGCGCACGCGGTTGGCGGCCGGGGCCTACAGCATGCTCGCCAGGCATGCGCGCACGGCCCAGGACCTCGTCAACCGCACCGGCCAGCCCGTGCTCACGCCCGTCGGCGACAAGGTGGGCATCAACCGCAGCAACCCGTCGGCCACGCTCGACGTGGCGGGCAGCTTCCAGGCGACCGGCTTGGTGGTGGCCGGGGCTGCATCCGGGGCGGGCACGGTGGACGCCGTGGCCTTTGACGGGCTCGGCATGGCGCCGGTGGGCTCGATTGTGATGTGGACGGGGAGCACGCCGCCGCGGGGATGGGTCGTGTG
The DNA here is from genome assembly GCA_964430505.1 of uncultured Akkermansia sp. GTDB lineage: Bacteria > Verrucomicrobiota > Verrucomicrobiia > Limisphaerales > UBA9464 > UBA6176. The sequence continues at coordinate 2,161 of CAYSGH010000084.1, forward strand.
CGACGGCTCGGTGGTGTCGGGCGTCACCACGCCCGACCTGCGTGGGCGGTTTGTCATCGGCGCGGGCACTGGGGCGGGGCTCAGCGCCCGTGGGCTGGGGCAGGGAGGCGGCTCCGAGGCCCACACGTTGACCGCTGACCAGATTCCGCAGCACCGCCATTCAACCAGCTTCGGCGGCGACACGTCCGACGGGCGCCTCGGCTATGGGACGCATGACTACCGGCTCGCCATGGGCTCCGGTGAGACCTTTCCGGATTACGGCGACGACACCAACCTTCCCAACCAACGGATTGGCAAGATGAACACGTCCTACGGGGGCTATCATCCGCACCGTGTGGACGTGCCCGGCTTCCAGTCGAGCGCCTCCGGCGAGGGACGGCCGCACAGCAACATGCCTCCCTTCTACGTCCTTGCCTTCATCATGCGCGTCCAATGAGGCCCCACGACCTTTCTTGTCCCATGAACCATCCCCTTGATTGCACCTCGTCCATGACGCGTGGCTCCGGCTCGGTGGCGTTCGCATTCCTGCGCCATGCGATGGCAGCCCTGGTCCTGGTCCTGGCGTCCTTCGCCCTCCAGGCGGTGGAAAAACTGCCCATCCAGGCCGATGCCACCCGCGACCGCATCAACCTGCAATCGGCCGCCGGCGTGCCGCTGTCGTCGGCGGTGGGTAACCCGGCGGGTTCGGACGGCCGCGCGCCCGCGCCCGGCACCGAGAATGCCTCGGGCAGCTTCAACGAGAGGACGGCGGGGCAGTTCCTGACGGCCGTGCCCTTCAGCGGCGGCGCCGTGTCCTCCGACTGGGTGACCAAGTCGTTGTCGGCCACCCTCGGCGGTTCTACCAGCTTCGCCGCAGCCATGGCCGACATGCAGCTCCCCACGGGCGTGAGCGGCACGAACGTGGTGGCGGCGTTCCGGACGCTCCGGCTGGGCTTTCCCTACCTCAACAAGGTGAGCCCGTACTCGTTTGGCAGTGTCATCCCGGTGCCCGACCTCGACGAGGCCGGCCAGGCGCTCAACGTGGTCAAGGAACGGTACTGGATCGCCGAGCCCTACACGACCAACGGCCATGCCAACGTGGGCTACTATTGGAGCCCCCACGCCCGGTCCGTCTATGCCATCCAGGCCGGACCCGTGCGCGTCACGTGGCGCAAGAACCAGGCCTATACCGCCGCCACCCGCCCTGCCTCCTACGTCAACCCGGGCGGCGGGGCCAGCTTCGTCACCAACGGAGCCAGCATCTACCTCCTCTACACCTCCACCTACGTCGTCTCCGGCAGCGCCGCCAAGGCCCCGCGCACGATGTATTGGACGGAGCGCGAATTCCGGAACCTCGGACGCCCCATCTCCATCCCCCCTGCCAAGGTCGGGGCCGTCAACGTGGTGTTTAACAACCAGTTCCCACGCACCGTGGCCAAGGAGTACCGCGGCCCCGGCTACACCAGCCCGGCCGATGGCAACACCAACGCCGTCCTGAGCGAGCTTCGCACCGTCTGGTACGACCAAAGCCAAGGGTTCCTCTACGCCTTCAACCAGGAAGGGCGCGTCTTCGTCGAGCTCCTCGGCGACATGCGCGAGGACGGCCAGACCCGCAACCCCCTCGGCTTCGAGATCGTTGACGTCGTCAAGCAGCCCACGCCGCTCGACGCCGACTGCGACCTGGGCGAGCGCCTTCGGCCCCCCGACGGTGGCTCCTTGGATGACCTGCGTCCCGAGGAGGTGCAGCTCGGGCCGGGCATCCCCTTCAACTACGTCCACTACGCCCCGGGCAGCACCGTGCCCCAGCTCTACGCGGCCCGGGCCACGTCCAACCCCAACGACTGCCTCGTGCACTGGCTGGAGACCGGCATCCAGGGCATCCTGTGGCCGAAGCTCCTGGGCCGTCACCACCTCGTCTGGCCCACCGACGAGGCCCGATATAGCCACTATGTCCGCCCGATCGTGACCAGCGACGAGGAGGCCCAGGCAACGGCCGTCCCCCTCTCCCCGCAGAACGCCCCCGTCATCGCGTACCAGGATCCCTTGGACCGGCCCCGGGCCAAGATGACGCCCGACTCCAAGTTCTACACCTACCTCGACGGCAGCCAGCCCGCCCATCGCACGCTCCTGCGCTTCGTCGTCAACGACCAGGTCGCCTTCGAGCGCGTCTTCTCCTGGCTCGAGGACGCCCTGCGCGACCAAACCTTCGCCGGCTCCGTCGCCACCAACCTCACGGCCGTGTCCAACTTCGTGAACCTGGAGCAACGCCAGGCCGAGCGCGCCGAGGCCGTCGCCCGCATGATGGCCGAATACCAGGACAAGCTGGTGGCCCACCAAGCCTACCTCGTGTCCTCCAACCAGTTCGTCACGGCCTATGCCGCCTACGTCGCCAACCCGGTCGGGACGCCGCCCAGCCCGCCCACGTTCGTCGCGGCCCCGGCCTCCCCCACCTTGCCCGAGGCCCCCTCCACCAACCTGTGGGACAACGCCCTCGTCGCGCCGCGCGTGTTCTCGGCCACCGCCACCATCGGCGAGCGCCTCCGACCGCCGGCCGGCGAGCCCGGCGGCTCGGGCGCCTACCTCGCAGGCCACATCAACGTGAGCCAAGGCAACCTGTACCTCGCCTCCGCCTACATCGACCCCCTCGTCGCCGGCATCGCCGCCGCCAACACCGGGGCCATCATCCCGGTCAATCGCCTCCCCAACAACCACCAGCTCGAGGTGTGGTGGTTCCGCACCAACTCCCCCTCCGTCGGCCACAACGCCGCCAACGCACGCATCGGCCTCCGTCCCATCCATTGGCCCGCCTACATCGGCCGGTACGAGATCGTGTGGCCGTCCAGCCCGGCCGAGATCGTCCTGGCCAGCAAGATCGGCAGCGGCACGCTCTCGCCCCGCGAGGCCTCCGGCATCATCTACGCCCAGAACAACAAGGACCTCCCCGGCTACAACCCCAACGAGGAGCACGCCATCATGTCCGGCGGCATGGCCTTCGCCACCCGCGACGACCTCAACATCACCTCGGGCGACGACTACTCCTCCGAGCCGCACGTCCTGCTGCGCTACCAGGCGACGGACGGGCGCCCGGCGATGACCGTGTTCAAGGTCCTGCGCGAGAAGCCGGAGGCGGGCTACGTCTTCGACTACATCGTGCCGGCCGGGCAGATGATCCAGCCGCCGCCGCCGCTGGGGTTCCTCGCCAAGCCCGTCGAGGGCGACGGGATGTACGCCACGGACTACAACATCGAGGTGCGGCGCCCCGGGGGCGACGTGCCGGGCGGATGGGACGCCGGCGGCGACAACGGCGCGTTCGCGCACTACGACTCGTTCACGTGGACGGACCGCAAGCACAACGTGTGGGTGTACCGCGGCCCGCACGCGGGCCAGCCCGCCTTGGCGGCCGGCTCCTACAGCCGGGAGTCGAATGCCTTCGCCTCGTTGCCCGACGCCACGGCGGTGGCCGGCGAGGACTTCCATTACCACGTCCATGCGTCGCGCCAGGACGAGAACCTCTCGCTGGTGGCGACGACGGCGCTGCCGTCCTGGCTGCGGATCGACGGAATGGTCCTGCGCGGCAAGCCGGAGGCGTCGCACGCGGGCTCGACGCAGGTCGGGCTCAAGGTCGTGGACATGTACGACGGGTCCGAGGCGGCCCTGACGCTTCCCTTGCAGGTGTTGGCGACGGGCAGCGTGGTGGCGCAGGGGCCGATGTCCCTGCCGAGCACCAACGCCTACACGGGCACGGTGGTGTCCTTCACCACCCGGCCGCCGTTCCTGTCGGCGTCGCCGGCGCCCAGCAACAGCTTCACCATGCGGTATTACTACAAGACCGAGCCGAGCTTCGACTGGCCCGGCATGACCAACCCGCCGGCGGCGGGCTCCATCGTGCCCTACCTGCGGCCGGTCGATCCGGCGACGGGCACGTTCGTGGGCGAGGCGGGCGACAAACAGACGGCCTCGCTGGAGATCGTCTATCGGCCCGTGTGGCCGGTGCGCGACCCCAAGGACGCATCGAAGCCGGTGCCGACCCTGCCGTTCGGGGCCACGCTCACGATGCCGGCGTTCAACCTGCCCGGCGTCCGCGACATGAGGACCGCGCGCGTCCTGTACCAGCAGTCCATCGCGCGGGACATCGACGCGCCGGACGTCAGCGTGGTGCTGCATGACGCCACGCGCGAGAAGTACTCGGACCTGGCGGCCGCCGACCTGCAGCGGGTGCCGCCGAGCATCCAGTCGGAGTCCTACCGCGGGAGCATCTACTTCCCGGCGTTGCCGCCGCACCTGGTGAAGCGGGTGTTCATCCAGCCGAACCGCGGCTCGCGGGGCACGCTGGTGCTGGCGGGCGAGTTCGTGAAGGCGGACCTGGGCGAGAACTACACGCTGCTCAACGTGCTGCGGGACGCGGAGCTGGCGGCGGTGAAGGCCCTGTGCCCGGCGACCGACTCGGAGAACAAGATGAAGTGGGACGCGCTCGTGGACGCGCTGGCGACGGACGTGGAGACGTTCGTGGAGAGCCTCGACACGCCGGGGACCTACGTGGTGGACGAGGAGCAGACGGTGACGGTGGGGGTGGGGGACCTCGCGGAGGTGACGAGCGACGACACGGCGGTGAACTCGTACGCGTTGAGCGCGACGGGCCCCGGCAACGGCTACGTGACGGTCATTGAGGCCGACGGCTGGGCGTTCACGCAGCCGGGGGACCCGGTGTCGATGCACGTGTTCAAGGCCGGGGGAACGCTCTACACGGGCGAGGTGAAGGTGATCGTGGCCGACAACCCGCTCAGCGAGATGGTGAGCTTCCAGCACACGGCGGACCTGGCCGGACGGTCGGCCGAGTTCGACTACGAGTGGAAGATCGCGGCGCCCGTGAACGGGCAGCCGCCGGAGGGCGACGCGACCATGTCGCGGTACCTTTCCCTGGCCAGCGGCCTGGACCTTCCCCGGAAGACCATCGGCGGGGCGGGGATCCAGTCGCTGAGCGACAACTACGTCGTGATGCGCTACCGGGCGAAGAACGCGGACCACCCGCTGTACAACCAGTGGTCGGACTGGACGGAGCCGCGGCTGGCGGAGGGCTGGATCAAGCGCGTGCTGGCGGGGATCAACCCGTTCGGGCAGCGGCTCAGGGACCTGTACAACAACGCGGTGAACACGGACGTCAGCATGCTGACGCAGGCGGGTCGGCGATGGGAGGGCGACGTGGCGCTGAACCTGGACACGATCAACAACTACGGGCTGATCGAGATCTACGAGACGGTGCTGCGCCGTGGCCGGATGCTGAGCATCGAGTCGGGGTTCAACTACGGCCCCGCCAACGACGCGCTGCTGCTGGCGGCGGGCTACCTGCACGACCTGTACATGATCCTTGGGGGCGAGGCCTGGGCGGACGCGGCGAACCCGACGATCGGCATCGGGACGAAGGACAAGACGTATGGCGACATCGCGACGGCGCTGTTCGCGTTCAAGGGGCAGGTGGCGACGTTGGCGCAGGAGGAGCTGGCGTTGCTGCGCGGGCGGGATGACTTCCTGGTGCCGGGGGTGCGGGTGGCGCCGGTGTACAACCGGCTGGTGTGGAACTACACGCGCGGCATCGACTCGGGCGAGGTGATCTACGCGCTGAACTACAACATCCAGGAGGACAACAACAACGCGGCGGACGGCGTGATCAACGCGGTGGACGCGGCGAAGATGTATCCGCAGGGCCACGGCGACGCGTACGGGCACTACCTGACGTCGATCAAGGGGTACTACTCGCTGATCATGAACCAGTACTTCGACTGGGTGCCGCGGATCGAGTCGGTGAACGTGCTGGGGGTGCCGGTGGCGGTGGACTACCAGGACGAGCGGAAGTTCGCGGCGGGCGCGGCGGCGATGCTGCGTGCGGGCCAGCAGGTGGTGGACCTGACGTGGCGTGAGGCGTACCAGCCGAAGGGGGAGGGCTGGAAGCACTTCGCCAACTCGCGCACGAACGCGCAGCGGACGTACACGGTTCCGGGGGGCACCAACGCGGTGACGCGGTACTGGGGCCTGGACCATTGGGCGTCGCGGGCGGGGCAGGGAGCCTTCGTGAACTGGGTGGTGGGCAACGCGATGGTCCTGCCGCTGGACGGCGACCCGTTGCACGAGGGGATCCAGCGCGTGGATCGCACGACGGTGACGGAGCTGCCCGAGATCGCGACGCTGGCGAAGGCGTTGCAGACGTCCCTGGACAACGCGGAGGCGGGGCTGAGCCCGCTGGGGGTGCCGGAGGGCGGGCTGGCGTTCGACCTGGACCCCAACGTGGTGACGGGCGCGGGGTCGTCCACGCACTTCGAGCAGGTGTACCAGAGGGCGAAGGTGGCGCTGAACAACGCGGTGGCGTCGTTTGACGACGCGAAGGACGTGACGCGGCTGATGCGGTCGGAGGAGGACTCGCTGGCGGAGATCCGGACGGCGGTGAACCGGCAGGAGACGGCCTACAACAACGCGTTGATCGACCTGTATGGCACGCCGTACCCGGAGGACATCGGGCCGGGCAAGACGTACCCGCAGGGCTACTCCGGGCCGGACCTGTTGCACTATGCGTACGTGGACGTGCCGGAGATGACGTTCGACGGCACGATGACCCTCGATGGCGACAACGAGTACACGCTCAGCATCGCGGGCCTGGACCTGAAGGTCCTGGACGCCTTGGCGGCGAGGCCCGGGGCGGATGCCAGCGAGCTGACGACGGAGCTGTACGACCCGGACAAGGTGTTCGTCTTCAAGCTGGACAAGCATGGCTTCTTCCAGAAGCCGGAGGACTGGACGGGCCGACGCGCGTCGCCCGGGCGCATCCAGCAGGCGGTGTCGGACGTGGTGAAGGCGCACGCCCAGCTCCTGCTTTCGGTGCGGGACCTGTCCTACGTGCGCAACGACCTGGACAACTCGATCCGGATGTTCAAGGCGAGCCAGGCGCTGAAGTCGGAGATCAAGGACATCCAGATGGGCCTGCACATCGCGGACGAGGTGCTGATGTACGCCAAGGCGGCCAACGAGATCTTCGAGGGCTTCGACGACATGATGGACAAGACGATCGAGGCCACGGGCGACATCGCCGGGGCGGCCCTTCCGGACAGCTTCATCGCGGGCCTGGCGGCCGGCGGCGACATCACGTCCGTGGGCGAGGCCGCGCTGGAGGCCGCCGGGTTCACGGTGAAGGCGTCGCTGAACGTGGCGAAGTACATCCGCTTCATCCTGCTGAAGGCGTTCGAGAGCGCCAACACGACGGCGCGGCGCTGGGCGGAGTTCTCCATCTCCAACAAGGAGGCGGCGGAGGCCACCAAGGGCGACCTGTACGACATCCTGCACAACGTGTGGGGCCTGACGGACTACCTGAACGGGATCAACATCAAGCTGCGGGAGTACGACGACGCGCTGGTGCACTACCGGCGGCTGCTGTCCGACGGCCAGAAGCTGCTCGACGAGCGGTACGTGAGCCGGCAGCGGTCGGCGCAGGTGATCCAGGGGTTCCGGACGCGGGACGCGGCGTTCCGGCTGTTCCGCAACGAGAAGCTGGAGCGGTACAAGGCGTTGTTCGACATGGCGGCGCGGTACGCGTTGCTGGCGGCGAACGCCTACGACTACGAGACGGGGCTGCTGGGGACGGCGCAGGGCAAGGACTTCAAGAAGCGGATCATCGACTCGCGGGCGCTGGGCGTGGTGCGCAACGGGGAGCCGATGTTCGCTGGGAGCAACACGGGCGACCCCGGCATCTCCAGCGCCCTGGCGGAGATGAAGGCGGACTGGGACGTGCTGCGGGGGCGGCTTGGGTTTAACAACCCGGACGCCTACGGCACCACCGCGTCGCTGCGCACCGAGGCGTTGCGGATCCTGCCCACCAGCGACGGCGACTCGAACTGGAAGGACGCCCTCCAGTCCGCGCGTGTCGCCAACCTCCTCGACGACGTCGATGTCCGCCGTCATTGCATGCAGATCGACAAGGGAAGCGGCCTGCCCGTGCCCGGCATCATCCTGACGTTCGGCACGACCATCGCCGACGGCCTGAACTTGTTCGGGCGTGAGCTGGCGGCGGGCGACCACTCGTTCGCGCAAAGCGCCTTTGCCACGAAGATCTTCGGGGTCGGCGTTGCCTTGGTTGGCTACCGCGGCATGGACAATCCGGTCGCCATTGGCGGAGGCCAATCCCCGAGCGACCCGGCCGGTTGGTTCCTCGACCCGCTCGGGTTGGCGGCCAACCCCGAGGTCTATCTCATCCCGGTCGGCGTCGATTCCATGCGCAGCCCGCCCTTGGGCGACGTCAATGGCATCCGGAGCTGGAACGTCGAGGACGTGGCCATCCCCATGCCGTTCAACATCGGAGGGTCGGACTTCTCGGACAAAAACCTCTGGCAGGCGTCCGACTCGCTCACCGAGCCCTTGTTCACGGTGCGCAAGCACCAGTCGTTCCGGCCGGTGTCCAACCCGGTGTTGTTCAGCCCGTCGCTCTATGGCAGCAGCGGTTCGCTTCTGCGATCGCAGTTCACCAACAACCGCCTCGTGGGACGCTCGGCTTGGAACAGCCAATGGAAGCTCGTCATCCCCGGTCGCACGCTGCTGAACAACCCCAACGAGGGCCTCGACCGGTTCATCCAGACGGTGACCGACGTGCGGCTCCACTTCGTCACCTACTCCTACTCGGGCAACTGATTCCCCACCCATGAACCTGGAAACGCCCGGTGCCCCGTCTGTAGGCCACGTGCCCTCACCCGGCGGCCGCGATGTCGCATCCCCGTTCGCCGGGTCAGGGGACCCGGCCTACAGAACCGATGACCCTCGAAACGGCAGTTGGGCAGCCGGTAGGCCGCGTGCCCTCACGCGGCGGCGGCGATGCCGCATGCCCGGTGCGCCGGGTCAGGGGACCCGGCCTACAGAACCGATGACCCTCGAAACGGCAGTTGGGCAGCCGGTAGGCCGCGTGCCCTCACGCGGCGGCGGCGATGCCGCATGCCCGGTGCGCCGGGTCAGGGGACCCGGCCTACAGCCGAATCGAGCCCACCACGACCTCACTCGCAGGCTGAGCCCTCGGATTCCTGTCCATGAGCCCATCCGCCCTGATGGGAGGCCCTATCCGCTCGTTGCAACGTCCCTCCAACCTCGTTTCTAAGATGAATCCTTCCCCCATTTCGGCACAGGCAGGGGCGCCTGCCTCACCTCTTTCCCAAGGGCCAGCATCCCCTCGACGCGCGGCCACGGTGGCCGTCGTCTTGCTGGCCCTTGGGTTCTCCCTCGCGCACGCCTTCCCGCCCGCGCCGCCGCACATCGTCCGCGGCATGGTGCGCACCGAGATGGGCGACCCCTTCAACAGCACCAACGCCGTCGTCTTCCTGGAGACCGGCACCGGCGTCCGCGTCCGCACCGCCGTCGTCCCCAACCTCGGCCCCGGCCGGAACTACTCCCTGTCCATCCCGATGGACGCCGGCGCCACGCCGGACAACTACAAGGCCACCGCCCTGCGCGCCGCCTCGTCGTACCGGATGAAGGTCCAGATCGGGCAGGTCACGTACCTGCCGCTCGAGACGGCCGTGAACATGGCCACGCTCGGCAAGTCCACGGAGGTCACGTCCATGGACCTCACGTTGGGCGAGGACCTGGACGGCGACGGCATCCCGGACGCCTGGGAGCGGGCGTTGCTGGCCTCGATGGGGCGCAACGGGAACATCCGGGACGTCCGGCCCGGGGACGACACGGACGGCGACGGCATCTCGAACCTGAACGAGTATCGAGCGGGAACGTATGCCTTCGACCCGGCCGATGGCTTCGAGCTGAAGGTGGTGCAGAAGACGGCGGAGCGGATGTCGATGGAGTTCCTGGCGATCCCGGGCCGGAGGTATTCGGTGCGGTACTCGACGGACCTGAACGGTTGGACGGGGGCGGGGTTCCGCCTGGCGACGGACGGCGCGAACGCCCCGTTGCGCGGGGACTTCGTGGCGACGCGGACGCAGTTGATGCGGATCCACGTGCCCTCGGAGGGCGTGCCGGAGAAGGCGTTCTTCCGGGCGACGGTGCAGTAGGCGTGCATCCCCGACGGCGACGGCATGCCTCCCATCAGATGACCGTTCGCGGGGGCCGGGAAGGTCGGTTCAGACGGTCATGACGGTTTGGGCGGGGATGGTTCCTCGAACAAATGAGATCTTGGGGAAAATGAGCGGAAAAACCCCTTTGCTGGAAACCTTGGATTTGATAACAACAGCGTCCCTCGTCGCAACGGACCGGGGCATGATTCATTCTTAGTTTATGTCGCAGCATCGCAGTCTTCGTGCGGCGGCCGGAACCACCGGCGCCAAGCGCAACGTTCTCAAGCGGTTTGAGCGCGTGGCTCTCCTCAAGTCCCGCGGCCAGTGGAAGGACGGCGACCGCGTGACGGCCCTTCGCAAGACGCTGCCCCCGGTTTGACGGGCGGCCGTCTTGGCTCGGGCCGCGAGGTCTGAGCTGTTTCCATCTGACGGTTTCGAGCGTTTTCGGGCTAGCCCATGGCATTGGTTCGTCTCCAAAAGTTGCTTGCCGATGCGGGCGTCGCATCGCGCCGGGCCTCGGAAAAGCTGATTACCGACGGGCGGGTCACCGTGAACGGCTCCGTGGTGGACGCCTTGGGCTTCAAGGTGGAGCCAGACGCCGTCGTGGTGGCCGTCGATGGCCAAGCGGTGCGGGTGCGGCGCAAGGTTTACGTCGCGTTGAACAAGCCGCGAGGCGTGCTATGCACGCGTTCGGATCCCGAGGGCAGGCCGACGGTGATGGACCTGCTGCCGCGCGAGTGGGGCGTTCTGTTCCCCGTCGGGCGCTTGGACCGCGAGAGCGAGGGGCTACTTTTCCTGACGAACGATGGTCACTTCAGCCTCCAGTTGACCCATCCGAGGTATGGGGTCCGGAAGCGGTACGTGGCCGTCATCGAAGGACGCATAGCGGAGTCGGCCTTGGGGCAATTCACGGCCGGAATTGAGGACGAAGGCGAGATCCTCAAGGCGGAGCGCGTTCGATTGTTGGCGTCCAACAACAGCCACAGCACGGTGGAGGTGGAATTGGCGCAGGGAAGAAACCGTGAGGTTCGGCGCCTGTTCGCGGCCCTCGGGCATGAGGTGGTGGAGTTGCGTCGGACCCAGGTGGGACCCATTCGACTGGGCGAGTTGCCCACGGGCAAGTGGCGCGTGTTGACGCCCACCGAGGTCAAATCCCTCTTGCCGGGCCACGCCTGAACCGGGAACGTGACGCGGTTGGGGCGGTCGCCCCGGCCTAAATGCGCTGATGAAGCTACCCTATTCCGTCTTGCGCGCCTGCGCGCTCCTCTCCGTGGGTTCCGTTGCTTGGGCAGCGGGGCAGCGAGTGGTCCTGCTTGGCAACGCCAACCTCCGGGCCAAGCCTTCGATGGACGCCGAGATCCTCGCGTCGCTCAAGAAGGGTGACGTGTTCGAGGCGTCGCCGAGAAAAGTTCCAGCGGTCAAGGCCACCTCAGACGAGCCGACGGAGTGGGTGGAGATTTCGGCTCCGGTTTCCGCGCGGGTTTGGATTGCAGCGGGGTTGGTGGATGCGGCGACACGGACGGTGAAAGCCGAGCGCGCTCACCTTCGAGCAGGCCCGGGAACCAATTTTGCCGAGGTGGGGCATGTGCCCAAGGGCACCGTGGTGGACGTGGCCACCCGCCTGGAGGGTTGGATACGCATCGCCGCGCCGCCTGGTGCCGTCATGGGTTACGTGTCTGCTGCCCTCACGAGGCCGGAGACCGGGGATGTTTCGGCCGGTGCTGCCGCAGGGGGCGACGCCAAAACCTCTGCCCCGCCCAAGCAACCGCCGATGGCACGCATGGTGCCTCCGTCGGGTTTCCGGCCCCCTCCGCCTCCGCTTCCGTCGTCGAGGACGGGGCCCACTCCCCTCCCGCCCAACGCGAGTCGTCCCATGGTGGGGGCGGGTCGTGTTGTTCCGCCGGGTTCGACCGTTGCGGGGCGTCCTCTGCTGGTGCCCCAACCCGTGCCTGCCGTGCCGGTGCCCTTGGCCGAGGCGACTTCCCCCTCCGTTGCACCCTCGCTTCCCGCGCCCGCGTTGGGCCTGCCGACCGAGGCGGCTCGACCGGTTCCCGTGGACGCGTCTGCGGCGTCCGTTCCCCCGGGGGTTTCCGCTCCGGTTGCCGCAGAACCCACCATCCCCGCGCCATCCGAGTCGGGCCGACAGGCCGAGATCGTCTTCTTGAACGAGAGGCCGCGTCCGGTGGTTCGGCAAGGCGTCGTGGCACTGGCCGTCAGCCCTCAGGCTCCCGGACGCTACCAACTCGACAGCTTCCGTCGGGGGGAGGGCACTCTTGGATTTCTGATCAGCGACGATGCCACCTTCGACTTTGAGAAGTGGCGATCCAAGCAGGTCGTGATCCAGGGCGAGGAGTACCGTGACGCGCGATGGCGGACCCGCAGCGTCATCAAGGTGAAGTCCATCGAGGCGGCCCCTTGAGACGCGGGTTGGCGCAGCCGGTCTGGGCTTGCGCGCCGCTGGCGGGTTGCGTCACGGCGGGGAGGTTGGCGCCCCATTGGATTCGAGAACCGGCACCTTGGCTGCGTGCCTTCGGCCCTTGGGTAACCCCATGGCTTCCGCGCGTCGTAGCCATCATCCTTGGGGCGTGCGGTGGTCTTGCGGTCCATGATGCCTTGGCCGAGGCCGTGGTCATTGTGGGAAGGGCGGAGCTTTCAGCCCGGCCCGCGAGGGACGGGCCCGTGCTGGCCGTGCTCGAGGACGGGGAACGGCTCGAGGCTTCCGCCGTCCTGGTTGCGGGGACGGGCGCGGGGGCGGGAGCCGGGGAGCCATGGGTCATGGTGGCCGCGCCCGCAAAGGCCAAGGTGTGGATCTCGGTCGGGGCCGTGGACCTCGCCACGGGGAAGGTTCGGGGCGAGCCCGCGTTCCTTCGAGCGGGGCCGGGCGTTCTGTGTCCGGCAGTGGGTCAGGTTCCCAAGGGAACAACCGTTGATGTTTCCGAACGCCTCGGAGTTTGGCTTCGGATTGAATCGCCCCCGGCATGTGTCATCGGCTACGTGCGGTCCAGCGAGACGCGCCGGGACGATTCCAACCCGCTTGCGGTCGGACGGGCACGGATGTCGTTGGCGAATCAGCCAACAAACGATGGCTCGACGGCCGCCGCACTGCCGCAGGTCTCGGGCGTTGGCACAAGGGCGCAGGAAGCGGAGTTGCCCTGGGTACCGTGGGGCCAGGAGGGCAGTCCTTTCGGGGACACGCCCATCACCTTCCAAGGGGTCCAGCCCGACGCCATTTCCCAGACCGGCCGCAGCTCCACTGCCTCGGCCACCCCGCAAGATCCGCCCGGGGGCTCCCCGCGGAGTGTCGCCAGCACGGTCCCTGCGTCGGAACCTCCGCGAGGCGAGTCGGCGGGCGGCTTGCCGATCCCGCTGAAGTCCGGGTCGAGCATCGTCGCCCGTGCCCAGTCAGGCGGGGATCGGCCACTGCTCCAGCGAGGCTCACCGGTCGCGGCCGCTGGAATGCTCCAGAGCGCGCCGCGCAATCTGGGGGACGAAGGCGCACCGGCTGTTGCGCCCAAGCTGGCGTTGCCTACCAACACGACGGCTGCTTCGCCACAGGTGCCCGCCCGTGCCATCGTGGCGGACTCCATGACCAAAGGGCTGCCGCCGCGGCGTGCGGGGCTGACCCCTGGGCCAATCCTTCCGGGTGCTCCGACGGCCCAACGGTCGGCTCTCTTGCCTCCGACGGGGAGCAAGCCAGCCGTTTTCCCTGCATCCTCCACCGTGGCCGGCAGGACGTCGCCAGCGGTTTCCTCAACACCGGACCGAGCCGTGGCAACATCCGCACCGCCGACGCGTCCACGGGGGCCGACTGGCGCGGTGGCGAGGGCGTCCGTTACCAATCCGGCCCCGGCGGTTGGCGCAAAGCAGGCCGGGATCCTGGCGGGGGCGCAGTCTTCATCAGGGCCTGCCCCACGCTCAGCCGCGCGGAGGGACGCGGGGGCGCCTGCCGCTCAGATGGGCAGGTCAACAGGGATGGCGACAGTCGCAGTCGGCGGGGCCCATGGCCCGGGAAACAAGGCCGTGACGAACGTAGCCCCCGTCCTTCGTGACCGTCGTCAGACCCTGCGGTACAGCCCAGGCGTGGTGGCGCGGTCTGCGGCCGAACGTGTGGGGAGTTCCACGACGGTGGGAAAGACCAACACACCGGGGTCTGGGAAGGGATTGTCCAAGGCTCCGGTCATCCCGTTGCCTGCCGCGCCCCCCTCGAATCGGGGGCGTGTTGCCACGCCCGAGGCCGCAGCCAAGCCCGCGTCGGTCCTTCCGGCATCGGCCACTGGCCAGGCGGCGGTCCCATCGTCCTCTGCGAGCGTTGTGCGACGGGCGACTCGCGTGGGGGTGATCGAAAGGGTTCCGGGTTCAAGGGGCACCGATGGGTTTTGGCTTCGAAGCCTGGAACCGGGCAGGGGATCCTTGGGGGCCTTGGAGGTGCCTGCGAAGGACCTGGACCTTGCCAGGTGGCTGGGCAGGAAGGTTGAAGTGGAGGTGGACGACCTTCCTCAGGGCCGGGAAAAGCCGGACGGGATCCTTCGGGTTCGTCGGATCGTCGCCGTCCGTTGATGTGACGGCGCCGTTCTGCTGGACGCTGCCTTCAAGTGATGCGCTCGAGGATGCGGTCGAGGTTCACGTGCCGGGCAATCATGTCGCGGATGAGCCGGATCTTCTGGGTGTCGTCGGGGCGCGTCTTGACGGTGAGGTCATGGACGGCGGAGGCGACGGAGTAGCTGTCCGCGCGGGTGAGAAGGACAGGGCAGGGGAAGTCGGCGACCAACCGGTGCATGGAGGGCGACGGGCGGATGTCGTCCGAGAGGATGACGCCGGCGAGTTGGGACTCGTCCCGGGCGGTGGCCTCCGCGGCGGCCCGCAGCACGTCCTCCCGGTCCGCCGGGCAGATCAGGAGGGTGGCGGGCTGGAACAGCCGGGTGACGTTGGCGGGCCCCATCGCCCCGATAACGACGCGCTGGACGATGTTGTGAATGCGTGGGGACCCGGCCAGGACCTCGGCGCGAAGTTCCTCGCGAATGAGGTCCAGCGTGGGCTTGGAGAGGATGGGTTGATGGGGGATGACGCCCAGCAGCTCGAGCCCCTTCCGCTTGAGTCCGCGCTCGGCGAACTCGGTGATGTAATCCAGCTTCTCCGGGAGCACCTTGTTGAGAATCACACCGAGAACTTCCACGCCCTCGGCGGCGAAGAGCGCGCGGTTCATCGCCACCTCGTCGATGGGGAGGCCAATGCCTCCGCGTGACACGATGACGACCTTGGACCCGAGCAGGCGGGCAACGGCGGCGTTGGAAAGGTCGAAGACGGACCCGACGCCGGCGTGGCCGGTGCCCTCGATGAGGACGAACTGCTTCTCCCATGCCACCCGGTCGAACGCCTTGTGGATGCGCTTCACCAGGCCTTCCAGGTTGGCGTTCTGCAGGTAGCGACGGGTGAAGTCCGGCTCGACGGCAATGGGCGACATGTCCACGAGGGGACAGTCCAGGCGGAACACCTTGTCCATCAGGACGGAGTCCTCGTCGATCTTTTGCTCGTCAATCTCGACGAAGCGCTGGCCCACGGGCTTGATGTAGCCCACGCGTCCGTAGCGTCGTTCCAGCGCGGAAAGCAGGCCGAGGGACGTGGTGGTCTTGCCGTCGTTCTGCCGCGTGGCCGCGACGAAGATGCGCGGGGTCTTTTCGTTGAGGAGCATGGTTCAGGAGTCGCCGGGCAGGTGCTCACCGGCGCCGGGATAGAGCTTGGGGTACTCGATGCTTTGGAGGCCAACAATGGAGGCAACGCCGAGGATGTCGTGGGCGCTGGAGCCGCGCGACACATCCGCCGCAGGGCGGTCGAGCCCCAGCAGCACCTGGCCGTACGCGTTCGCACGCGCGATGTGCTGGATCATCTTCGACGCGATGTTCCCCGAGTTGAGGTCGGGAAAAATCAGGACGTTCGCCCGTCCGGCGACCTTCGAGCCGGGCAGCTTCCGGGCCGCAATCTCGGGGACCAACGCGGCGTCCACCTGGAGCTCACCGTCGAAGTCTGCCTCCAGCAACTCCCCCTCCGCCCGCTTCTGCGCCAGCTCCGTGGCCGCCTTCACGCGCAGCACGGACGCCTGCGTCGTGACGCCCTTCGTGGAGTACGAAAGAAAGGCCACCCGAGGGGGCGTGCCCATGATTTGCCGCGCCAGGCGCGCCGTGGACAGCCCGATCTCCGCCAGTTGATCCACCGTCGGCTCCGGGATCACGCCGCAATCGCCGAGGAACAACACGCCCCCGTCGCCAAAACGCGTGTCCTCCACTTCCATGACCATGCAGGACGACGCCGTCGTCGTCCGGGGAGCCACCTTGATGATCTGAAACAACGGCCTCAGCACGGACCCCGAGATCTCGTTCGTGCCCGACACCAAACCGTCCGCCTGCCGCATGCCCACCATCATCGCGCCAAAGTAGTTCGGCTTGATCATGGCCTCCCGTGCCTCCTGCTCCTTGATGCCCTTGGACCGCCGGATCATCTCGAACCGCCTCACGAAGGAGTCGAGGTCCGGCGACGTCGCCGGGTTGATGATGCGGATGCCCTCCAGCGACACATTCAAGGCCGCTGCCGCCTCCTTCACCAAGGCCCGGTCGCCCAGCAGGATCGGCACGCCCAGCCTCAATGAATGAAACTGCCGCGCCGCCTGCAGCACGCGCGGCTCCGTCCCTTCCGGAAACACAATCCGCTTGGGATGCCGCTGCAGCTTCTCGATGACGCCGCCGATGAATCGCATGGACCCAGCCTGCCATCGCGACGCCGAGGCAGGCGAGACGGGAATCGCTGCCGCGCCTCCCGGCCCAGGGTCTTTTGTTGTGGAGGGGCTAGGAGGCCGAAACGGGCAGTTTTCGAT
>CAYSGH010000085.1:0-18652 GCA_964430505.1 uncultured Akkermansia sp.
GGGCCTGGATTTAAAGCATCATTTGCGTGGAACTTAAGGTTAACGCCTATGGCCGCGTGCCCTCACGCGGCGATGGCGATGCCGCATGCCCGGTGCGCCGGGTCAGGGGACCCGGCCTACCGCCGCGTCGAGCCCACCACGACCTCACTCGCAGGGTGAGCCCTTGGGTTCCTGCCCGTGAGCCCATCCTCCCGGATGGGAGGGCCCTTTCCTCGTTTTGGAATCCTCTTCGACTGCCGTTTCTAGGTTCCATGGGGAAGGGCTTTGGCGGGGCGGCCAAGGACGGTCGCGCTCCCAGCGCTCGCGACCCGGCTTCCCGCTACCCGCTTCCCGCCTGCCGCTCGCCGCTCGCCGCTCGCCGCTCGCCGCTCGCCGCTCGCTGCTCGCCACTCCCAAGGCTCGACACTCCCGGGGCTCCCGATACCCTCGCCCGCCTTGATGAACAAGACTCCGCATGTCGCCGTCGTTGGCGCCACCGGGGCCGTCGGCGTCGAGATGCTCAACGTCCTCGAGCGTCGCCGGTTCCCCGTGGGCCGCCTCACCTTGCTGGCCTCCGCCCGGTCCGCGGGCAAAACCCTTCCCTTCCAGGGCAAGGAGGTGACGGTGCAGGAGCTGACGAAGGACTCGTTCAAGGGGATCGACATCGCCCTGTTCAGCGCCGGGGGCTCCATCTCGAAGGAGTTTGCGCCCGTCGCCGCCGCCGCCGGCTGCGTCGTTGTGGACAATTCCTCCGCGTTCCGACAGGACGACTCGGTGCCGCTCGTGGTGCCCGAGATCAACGCCGCCGACGTGCGCGCCCACAAGGGGATCATCGCGAACCCGAACTGCACCACCGCCATCACGTTGATGGCCCTCTATCCGCTTCACCAAGCCTTCGGAGTCCGCCGCATCATCGCGTCCAGTTACCAGGCCGTGTCCGGCACCGGGGCCAAGGCCATCGAGGAGCTGGAGCGCCAGGTGGGCCAGCTCGTCTCCGGCCAGCCCGTCACGCGCGAGGTGTATCCGTACCAAATCGCCTTCAACGTCCTCCCGCAGGTCGATTCCTTCCTCCCGGACGGCTACACGAAGGAGGAGATGAAGATGCAGAACGAGGGCCGGAAGATCATGCATCACCCGGGGTTCAAGGCGTCCGTCACCTGCGTGCGCGTCCCCGTTTACCGGTCCCACTCCGTCGCCGTCAGCGCCGAGTTCGACAAGCCCGTCTCCGTCGAGGCCGCGCGCGCCGTCCTTGCCAAGGCGCCTGGGCTGGACCTCGTCGATGACCCGGCCCGCCAACGCTACCCCATGCCCCTGTTCACCTCGGGCAAGGACCATTGCGAGGTGGGACGCCTCCGCGTCGATTGCGCCTTGGACAACGCCCTCTGCTTCTGGGTTTCCGGCGATCAACTGCTCAAGGGCGCCGCCCTCAACGCCGTGCAGATCGCCGAGGTGCTCCTCCAGCCATAGATCCCTGCTGACGGGGCATGCCGGGGCCGGTCCACGGCCCCCGGCAAGGGCACGTTGGATGGCATCCGGGGAGGTTCCGGCTGCCCCGTGCACCTTCGTGCTGACGGGCCGTCGCCCTTCCAGGTGCTCGTTGCAACGCGCAGGCGTTGGTTCGGTCAAGAAGGCATGAACCGACGCGTTGCCTTCGTGGCCTTGGCCCTCGGGGCCGCGATCCCATCCCTGCTCGCCCAGCAACGTTGGCACGTCGCCAATCCGGACGTCCTCGCGATCGCCCACGGCAACGAACGATACGTCGCCGTCGATGCCGTGGGCGGAATCCGCTGCTCCCAGGACGGAATCACGTGGACGCAGGCCCCGTCCCCCGTCACCACCGCCCTGCGCGCCGTTGCGTTCGGCAACGACCTCTTTGTCGCGGCCGGCGACCAAGGGGCCATCGTCACCTCGCCCGACGGCTGGCACTGGACCTCCCAAACGTCCGGCACCGACGTGGACCTGCGCGGCGTCGGGGTCGTCCCCGGCCGGTTCGTGGTCGTGGGCGAAATCGGCCGCATTCGATCCTCCGAGGATGGGGTCACCTGGACGCTCCGCGCCTCCGGCACCAAGAACAGCCTCAATGCCGTCGCCAACCTCGCGGGCGTGCTCCATGCCGTGGGCGACGCCGGGACCGTCCTGCGCTCCAAGGACGGGGTGGCATGGACCGACACCGGCGCCGGCGGCAACAAGAGCCTTCGGGGCATTGCCTACAAGGACGGCACCTACGTCGTCGTGGGCTCTTCCGGCTACATCGGGACTTCCTCCAACGGCGTGAACTGGGATTCCCAGCCCAGCCCCGCCTCGTTCGACCTCAACGGCGTGATCAGTGGCCCCCCGGGCCTGATCGCCCTCGGATCCGAATCCGCCCAATCCGGCAGGACGGTGT
The DNA here is from genome assembly GCA_964430505.1 of uncultured Akkermansia sp. Classification (GTDB taxonomy): domain Bacteria; phylum Verrucomicrobiota; class Verrucomicrobiia; order Limisphaerales; family UBA9464; genus UBA6176. Next base: position 2,366 of record CAYSGH010000085.1, read on the forward strand.
ACACGTCCAGCGACGGACGATCATGGATCGGGCAACCGGGCTACGTCGGCGAGACCCTGCGTGGCATCGTGTATGCCCGGGGACGTTTCACCGCCGTCGGCGACGGCGGCGTCTCGTCGCGGAGACCCCGAACGGCTTCACATGGGCCACTTCCGCCCATGGCATTCGCACCGGGCTCCGCAGCGTCGCCCACTTTCACGGCCGGCATGTCGTGGTGGGCGACGCCGGCCTCGTTGCCACCTCCTCGGACGCCCTCCATTGGGTTGTCCACTACCGGGACGTCAACTTCCGGAACTCCCTCTACGGGATTGCCGCCGGCCCGGACGCCCTCATCGCGGCCGGGCGCCAGGCTGGCATGCCCTCCGGCGGCCTCCTGCTGCGGTCCACCGACGCTCGGACTTGGAGCACGGTCCACGCCTCCGACACCGGCCTGAGCCGCGTCGCCCATGGCAACGGCCGTTGGGTCGCCGTGGGCCTCCGGCGCCACCCGCTCACCGGTGCGTTCCTCGGCGTGTTCCTCCATTCCCAGAATGGCACGGAATGGTCGGGGCCCATCGACCGGCCGGAGACCACCGAACTGACGGACGTGGCCTTCGCCAACGGCCGGTTCGTGACGGTGGGCAACGGTGGCGCGGTGTTCACCTCGGCCGATGGCGTCACCTGGCTCCAGGCGCCCTCCGGAACGTTCGCCAAGCTCCTGGCGGTGGCGGGACGGGACGGGCGCATCGTGGCGGCTGGCGACAACGGCACGCTGATCACGTCGGCCGATGGGCTGGCGTGGCAGGCGGCCAACTCTGGAACGCCCCACCGCATCACCGCGTTGGCGGCGCACCTCGGCTGGATCGTGGGCGCGGGCGACAACGGCACCGTCGTCGTGTCCCGCGACGGCCTCCAATGGGAGGCGCGATCCTCCGGCGTGGCATCACGCCTGTCCGGCGTGGGCGCCGGTGGCGGCCAGTTCCTCGCGGTGGGCGAGCAAGGCATGATCCTTGCCTCCATCGTCCAGCAACCGAACGAGGTGGGGCTCGCCCTGCCTTCCCTCCCCGCCCACGGCCCGTACAGCTTCACCGTCTTTGGACCGCCCAACGCCCCGGTCACCGTCCAAGCATCCTCCAACCTCAAGACCTGGACGACGCTCTGCCAACTCCCCGGCGACTCCCTCCCGGCGCGAGCGCTCGGAATGTGGCCCGATGACGCCCCCGCCCGCTTTTATCGCGCCATCGTGCCACGTCGGTAGGGCGCCATTCCCCGGATCGCGCATCCAACCCACCCACCCGTTCGGGAACCACGGCGTGGCCGTGCCCTGCCGAATTCGGGATGGCAACCCCGACCGGCCGTGGGGCAGCCTCGCCACCATGTTCTTGCCCTTGCGAAACCGTGGCAGTGCAACGATGGCCCGTGCCTTGGGCGTGGCGTGGGTCGTGGTGGCGACCCTGATGCCGATGCTGACGGCGCAAACGCCTTCCGCGCGGCGCTCTGCTCCCTTGTCCTACGGCCCGCCGGCCAAGGTGGGCGTCTCCTCCGAACGCCTCGCGCGCATTGACCGCATGTGCGAGGAGGCCGTCCGCGAGGGCCAGGTGCCCGGCGTCGTCGCCCTCGTCGCGCGCCATGGCCGCATCGTCTATCACAAGGCGTTTGGCATGGCCGACAACGAGGCCGGGCGCACCCTCCAGCGCGACGACATCTTCCGCATCGCCTCCCAATCCAAGGCCATCACCGCCACGGCCGTCATGATGTTGTGGGAACAGGGACTGTTCCGCCTCGACGACCCCATCTCGCGCTGGATCCCCGAGTTCAAGAACCCCCAGGTGCTCAAGACCTACGACGAGGCGGCCGGCACTTGGACCTCCGAGCCCGCACGCCGCGAAATCACCCTCCGCGACCTCCTCACCCACACCTCCGGGCTCGGCTATGGCGTCATCGACGGCGACGCGCGCTTCCGCAAGATGTACGAGAAGGCTGGCGTCGTGGACCTCTTCACCACCGACGCCGTCACCATCGGCGAGAGCGTGCGCCGGCTCGCCCAGCTCCCGCTCCACCATCATCCCGGCGAAAAATACACCTACGGCGAGGGGCTCGACGTCCTCGGGCGCTTCATCGAGGTGGTGTCCGGCCAGCCCTTCGACGCCTTCCTGCGCGACCGGCTGTTCGGACCGTTGGGCATGAAGGACACCGGCTTCTACCTGCCCGCCAGCAAGGCGGCGCGGCTCGTTCCCGTCCAAAAGCCCGAGGGCAGCAAGTGGGTCCGTTACCCCGTCACCTTCTATGATCCGGACTACCCGGTGAAAGGCGCCCGCTCGTTCTTCTCCGGCGGGGCCGGCCTCTGCAGCACGGCCCGCGACTACGCCACCTTCCTCCAGATGTACCTCAACGGGGGCGAGATCCACGGCATCCGCATCCTCAGCCGCACCACCATCGACGTCATCATGGCCGAGCAGGTCGCCCGCAACCTGTGGGGCGGCGATCAACGGCACTACGGCCTTGCCTTCGGAGTCCTCGATGCCAAGGGCGCGCAACGGGGTGGCGACGGCAGCGAGGGCACCTTCGACTGGGGCGGCTACTTCAACACCCAGTACTTCGCGGATCCCAAGGAGGGGACCATCGGCATCCTCATGAAGCAAACCCAGGGCGGCAACGACTCCACGGCGTGGCGGTTCCGCCTCCTCGTGGGACAGTCCATCGACGACTAAGGCCTCCCGCCCATGGCTTCCGCCGAACGGCCGCGCACCGTCCTGTTCGTCTGCCATTACCTCCACCACGTCGTGGGGGGGGCCGAGATCATTGCGCATCGCATCGTGCAGTTCCTGCGCGCCGCCGGATGGCGCGTGGAGACCGTCGTGCTGCCCGGACCGCGCCCCGCACCCGCCGATGCAACGCATCCGTGGAACCTCCCCGGGCGCATGAACCCCGCGTCGTTGCTGGCCAAGCAGCTCGCCGTCTATGCCGGCGGGGTCGTCATCGACCAAACGGCCGCCCGCGCCGTCCTGCCTGCCCTGCGCGGGAGGGCCTTCGACATCGTGGTGGCCCATGACACGGTCAGCGGGGGGGCCGCCAGCATCCTCGCGCGCACCCTCGGCATTCCGTGGGCGTGCTTCGTCTACGAGCCCCTGCCGCGCGCCCTTCCCAACGCCCCCGGCCCGAAGGGCTGGATCGGCGGCATGTTGACCCGGCACGCCAACCGCGCCATGCGCCGCCTGCTTCCGCGCGCCACCCTTCGCATCGCCGCCTCCGCCGACACCGGACGCCGCCTGGATGCCTTCGCCCCCGGCCCGCCCACGGTGGTGGCCTACAACTCAGCCCCCGTGCTGGAGACACCGCCGCCGCCGGGCGAGGGCCTCCTGTTCGTGGGCCGCCTCAGCTCCGAGAAGGGATTCGACCTCCTCTGCGACGCCTACAGGGGCCTCGCCTCGCCACCCCCGCTCAACATCGCGGCGTTGGACGGGCCGCTCGCCGGGTTGGCGCGTGACTTATCCCGCCAACACCCATCCGTCCGTCTCCTGCCCAGGACGACGCCCGAGGACATGCCTTCGCTGTACGCCCGCCACGCGGTGGTCGTCGCGCCTTCGGCATGGCCCGACCCCCTTCCGGGAGCCGTCCTGGAGGCGCGCGCCTTGCGACGCGCGCTGCTCGTGTCGGATCAAGGCGGCATCCCCGAGATCGTCCAGGGCTACCGTCCGCTACGGGTCGTCCCGATGTCCGCGCCCCGCGAACAAGTCGTCCAAGGCCTCCGTCTCGCGTTGTCGCAGGCACCCGGGTGGGCTCGCCTGCAACCCGATCCCAAGGAGGAGGCCCTCTTCCGCCAACGACACGCGCCACAAGCCCACGCATCCGCCATTCTCAACGCACTCGAACACGCCATCGCTCTGGCCCAACGCCCGAACCCAGCCGCTCCGCCCCAGGGCCAGGCCGGAATGATTCAGTCAGGAGGGAAGTGATTGCGAAGCAGATGCTTCCGCAGGCCTAGGATTGGGCGAGGCGTCCCGCAAGGGCGGGGTAACGAGCCAACGACGAAGGGCCCGCTTCCCGGCTTGCGGAAGCCCTCGCCTCGGAGTGCCGTCCTGGTTCAGTCCACGTAGCGCCGCGTGATGTCCCCGTACGCGTCGATGCGACGGTCTCGAAGGAACGGCCAATGCGTCCGCGTCACGTCCACCTTCTCCAGGTCCACCGACACCAACAGGTTCTCCGCGCGATCCATGGACGCCTTGGCGATGATTTGGCCCGACGTCCCCGCCACGAACGACTGGCCCCAGAACTCCAGACCGTCGCCGCCCTCCGGCCGTTCCAGCCCGACGCGGTTCACCGCCGCCACGTAGCAACCGTTCGCCACAGCATGGGCCCGCTGGATCGTCTCCCATGCGCCGTGCTGGTTGACGCCATATTCCGCCTTTTCCGACGGATGCCACCCGATCGCCGTCGGGTACAACAGGATCTCCGCCCCGGCCAATGCCGTCAGGCGGGCCGCCTCCGGATACCATTGGTCCCAGCAAATCAACACACCCACCCGCCCAAAGCGCGTCGGCCACGCCCGGAACCCCGTGTCGCCCGGCGTAAAGTAGAACTTCTCGTAGAACAACGGGTCGTCCGGGATGTGCATCTTCCGGTAGATGCCAAGCACCGAGCCGTCCGCGTCGATGACGACCGCCGTGTTGTGGTACAGCCCTTGGGCGCGCCGCTCGAACAACGACGCCACCACCACCACCTTGCGCCGCCGCGCCAGCCGCTGGAACGCCTCGGTCGATGGGCCCGGGATGGGTTCCGCCAGCCCGAAGTACTCGTGCTTCTCGGCTTGGCAGAAGTATTGGGAACGAAACAACTCCTGGGTGCAGATGACCTGGGCCCCGTCGCGGGCGGCCCGGTCCGCCGCCTTGAGACACACGTCCAGGTTCCCGGCGGGATCCTCCCCACAGGCGTGTTGCAACAACCCCAACGTGACCCGGCGCGACCTCGGCGTGCTTGTGCGACTCATGTGCAGATAACTCCCAAGGCCGCGAATCGTGCGGCGAACCCCCGGCGAGTCAATCCACCGATGCTCGCGGGCGCACTTCAACCGCGCGCCCCGGAGACGCGGCCACGCACGCCGCCGGGGGCCCTCCGTTCCGGTCACCCAATCCGCCAGGTGATCCGCGCCCGGTCCAGGTCGTAGGGCGACATCTCCATCCGCACCCGGTCCCCGGCGTTCAGCCGGACAAACCGCTTGCGCATCTTCCCGCAGACCGTCGCCAGGACCATGTGCTTGTTGTCCAGCTCCACGCGAAACATCGTCCCGCGCAGGACCGTCCGGACATAGCCCTCCACCTCAACGTGGCCTTCGCTGCTCGAATGCTTGTCCATCTTGGAAATAAAAAAGGCGAGGCCGGGCAAGCCCGATGCCTCGCCGGATGGAATCAGTAGGCCGCGCTGATCAGTAACGGCCACGGCCGCCACCGCCACCACCGCCGCCGCCGCCGAAACGACGGCCGCCGCCGCCACCGCCGCCGCCGAAGCCGCCGCCACCGCTACGAGGACGCTCCTCGCGCTCGCGGGCCACGTTGACGGTCAACGCGCGGCCGTCCAACTGGCGGCCGTTCATGCCGTCGATCGCCTTCTGGGCGTCTTCCGCGCTGGCCATGGTGACGAAGCCGAAGCCGCGGGGGCGGCTCGTCATGCGGTCCACCATGATCGCCACTTCCATGACCGACCCGTGCGCGGCGAACGCGTCCTGCAGGTCGTTTTCCGTGGTATTGAACGATAGGTTCCCAACAAACAACTTGTTGCTCATTATGATGACTTGATGTCCGGATTTGGACGTCGTTTTCCCAGACAGTTCCCGAGGATCGGATTTCAAATCATCACTGAAACGAGTTCACCTGAAGATTTCCTGGCCCTGGACGAGACGATCGAATCTTGACGGGCTCATCGTCTTGGCAGGCCCCGTGGAAAGCAAGCATCAACTCCGGTGCGCAGTGTCCATCCAACCCCCGCCGTACCCAGCGCGATCCTCCCACCTCACGCGCCCAACGCCAGCCACACCACCCCGGCCACCCCCACGCCACCACCCAAAACCGACGACGCCGTCGGCCGCTGCCCCTCCAGAATCCACGCCATCGGAATCACCGCCAAGGGCGTGAGCGCCGCCACCGCCATCACCACGCCCGTGGGCTGAATCGACAACGCCCACTGGTACGACGCCACCCCCAGCGTCGGGCCGCTCAACGCATTCACCAGCACCCACGGCGACGCCCGCCGCCATCGCGGTCCATCGTCTCCCACGCCGCCGCCCTTCCCCGTCGCACGCAACCGCAGGCGCTGGATCCACCACCAGGCCCCGATGAACGCCACGCCCGCCCAAATCCGCTGGTAGGCCACCGTCAACCCATCCACCGGATGCCCGGCCGCCGCCGACACCAACGTTCCATGGCGGCTCAGCACCGCGCCCATCCCCTGCCCCGCCGCCGCAACAACGCCCAACACGAGGGGTCCCATTCCAGGCCCCGACGACGGCCGGCCCGGGGCACCGGCCTCCAAGGATCGCCTCGGTCGCAGCGCCACCGTGACCCCGGCGAGAATGACCGCGATCGCGCCGAGCTGGGTCGGCCTCAGCGCCGTCCCCAGCCACAACCACTCCACCACCAGCCCGATCGGCACCGACAGGCATTGCACCATCAGGCTTGCGAGCTGCGCCCCGAGCCGTGGCAACGCCAGGAACAACGCCGTGTCGCAGATCCCAAACCCCACCAGACCGCTCGCAAGAAACCATCCCAGCGCAGGCCCCCCGAAGCCCCCGCCCCACCCGTGCGCGTACCCTCCCAGGAGCAACGTCGCCACGAGAATCCGCACCATCGACGCATCGTTCGACCCCAGGAAGTGAATCGAGCGCCGCGCCGCCACCGACGACAACGCGAAGAGCCCGACCGCCATGAACGCCGGCAACATGCAATGTTTCCCGGCCCGGCGTCAGCCCTCGGACGCCAACTCGAACCCAAACCCCGCCGCCTTCGATGCCGCCGAAGCGAGCCGCCGCATCCGCCGAACCGCGTTGCCCAGGTTGCGGTGCCGGAACAACGCCGTCCCCGCCACCAGCGTGTCCGCCCCCGCTCGGGCGCACTCCACGGCCGTGCGGTCGTTGATGCCGCCGTCCACCTCGATGCGGAAGTCCAGCCCCGTCTCCCGCCGCCACGCCGCGAGTTGCTGCACCTTGGGCACGCATTCCTCGATGAAGGGCTGCCCTCCAAAGCCCGGGTTGACCGTCATGACCAAAAACAGGTCCACCCTCCCAAGGTACGGCCGGACCTCGGTGATCCGCGTGGGCGGGTTGACCGCCAGCCCCACCTTCTGGCCGTTCGCCCGGATCTTCCACAGCAACGGCGTCACCTGCTCGCCCAGCTCCACGTGCACCGTGATCCGGTCCGCCCCGGCGTCCGAGAACGGCTTCAGCAGGATCTCCGGCGCGGAGCACATCAGGTGCACGTCCAGCGTCCGCCTGAAGTGCGGCCGCACCACCCGCACCACCTCCGGCCCGAACGAGATGTTGGGCACGAAGTGGCCATCCATGATGTCGAGGTGCAGCCACTCGGCCCCGGACCGATGCGCGCGCGCCGCCTCGGAGCCCAGCCGCGCGAAGTCCGAAGCCAACAGGGAAGGTGCGATGATCAAGGTGCCTCCAGCCTCCGAAGTGTCTCGTCCGACTGCAATCCCAACAGCAGGTCCGACACGGTCCTGCCCACGCCCGCCACCACCCAGTCGGGGGCCAGCTCCGACCACGGTTGCAGCACGAACCGGCGCTGGTGCGCCCGCGGGTGTGGCAGGACCAGCCTGGGGGTTGCCATCACGTGCTCGCCCCACGCGAGCAGGTCGAGGTCCAAGGGGCGCGGCTCGTTGAGGACCACCTTGGGGCGGCGCCCCGCCTCGACCTCCATCGCCTGCAAGGCGTCCAGCAACGAATCCGGCGTCTCGCCGTCCCGCGCCACCAGCCGCGCCACCGCGTTCACGAACAGCGGCGACCCCGGCGGGCAATCCACCGGCGTGCTCGTCCACAACGACGACGACGCCACCGTCCCGGCCGACAACGCCCGCAGCCCCGACACGGCGTCCCGCACGATCCGCGCCGAATCGCCCAGGTTGGAACCCAGCGCCACGAAGATGGACGACGCGACGCTCACCGCAGGCCCAGGACGTCCTGCATGTCGTAGATCCCCGGGGCGCGGCCGTGCACCCACGCCGCCGCGCGCAAGGCCCCGTTCGCAAACGTCTCACGGCTGCTCGCCTTGTGCGTCAGCTCCACCCGCTCGCCGTTCGCCGCAAACATCACCGTGTGGTCCCCCACCACGTCCCCGCCCCGCACCGCGTGGATCCCGATCTCGGACGCCGTCCGCTCCCCCACGATCCCGTGCCGCCCATGTCGCAGCGCCTCCTCCAACTGGACCCTCCGAACGTCCGCCAGGATCTCCAGCAACGTCGTCGCCGTCCCGCTCGGGGCGTCCTTCTTCAGCCGGTGATGCATCTCCACCACCTCGATGTCGAACGACGGACCCAGGATCTCCGCCGCCTTCCGCGTCAGCCAAAACAACGTGTTCACCCCCGTGGAATAGTTCGACGCCCACACCAGCGGCACCGCCGACGCCGCAGCGCGAATCGCCGCCTTCTCCGAGTCGTTGTGCCCCGTCGTGCCAATCACCAGCGCCCGGCCGTGCCGCGCGCACAGCTCCGCCACCCCCGCCGTCACGTGGTGCAACGTGAAGTCAATCACCACGTCCACCGAGGCGACGTGCGACGCCAGGTCATCCCCCACGTCCACCCCCGCCACCAACCGAAGCCCCTCGTGCCGCGGCGCGCACGCGATCAATGCCTGCCCCATCCGGCCCTTCGACCCGTTCACCAAGATTCGTGTCATCTTCGGGCCCATTCAACACGATCCATGGCCCCAAGGTGGAGACGGAAGTTTGGGCGGCGTCCGTTGGGCTAGCCGGCCCCCCATCGAGGCTCGCCCAACGCCATCGTTCTCAATGTCACGCCAACCCGTCGCGCCTCGTCGCGCACGAAGGGTGACCCCGCGCTACACGGCGGGCTCGTCCAACGAAAGCACCCGGACCCTCGGTCCAAAAACCGCGCGAAATTCGTCGGCCCGCCTCTTCATCCAGCGGAAGCCTCGCTCCCATCCGGCCCGATCCCTCGGGTCAAACCCCCGGAGGTAATCCACGATCCGGCAGTCACGACCCTCGGGCAGTTCCTGCCAGTCCAGCGCCCCCAACGCGGCATCGATGTCCGCCCGCCCTTCCTGCAACGCCTTGAACGACGCCTTGGCGCCGGCCCCGCGGAGGTACAACTCGCATCCAATCCTCTGGTGCATCGCGCTCACCGTCAGGCCAACCGAGAAGCCACTGCGCCCGACGCTGACGGTGTACCAGTGCTGCGGTCGCGGGGCCTGCAGGCTGAAGGTCTCACCTTCCGCGCGACAGTGATCCCGGAAGCCCGTCCAAAACTCCATGTACAGGGACTTTGTGTCGGACAATTCCGCCGCCGAATTGTGCGTCGCCACCACGTAGTCGTTGGGGCTGGAAACCAGCTTGAAGTGGGGCGCCGGGAGCGAATCCCCAATCTTCAGCACCTCCACCTCCACCCCGTACAGCCGGAGCCGCCCCGACGTGCACTCGTTGAGGTAATCGAACGTCTGCCGATGTTCCTCGGTGAACTTGCGGGCGATCCAAACCAGGATGCGCGCCTCCAACCCGGAGGCATAGGTCAGCACCTTGCCCAGGTGATCGTGGTCGGTCTTCTCGAGCTGGTTCTCAATGACCACCCTGAGGTTGGACGAGGCATCCGTGGCGACGATGTCGGCCGAATAGGGCCCGACCGCCACCTCCACCCGGTCCAGCTCCAGCTCGAGGTTCAAGGCTTCCGACAGGCGGCGGAGGTTCTCCTCCCGGGCCAGCCAAGGTGTGAAGTCGCGGGCTTCGTCGCGCCAGATGGTGCGGAGGTCCACGGGTTCAAGGATCCCAAGGTTCGGGGGCATGTTGCGATGGATCTAGGGTTCGAGGCTCCATGACGGATTCGAGGGCGAGTTCGGGGCGCTCCGTGTCGATGGAACAGGGCATTCCCGCTGCCGCCTACCCCCAAGAGCGCCGGACCGTCCAAGGAACTCCCCCAGAAAACGGGGCGCAACCATCGACTCGTCGTGGGCTTCGAAACGCATGGCCGACACAGAAAACAAGATGTCGAGGCGGGCCACCAGCAGGAACCCTTCGAGCGTCGGTTCCTCCGAAATCACCGAGGTCATTAACCCGACGCAACCCACAGTGTCAGGCCGATGTCGCCGCCGACCGGCGACGGATGTCTCCTGCCGAGAGAAGGCACGGCGCCCCACCCACCGGTTCCGCGAATCGATGGAAGCGAACCGGGTAGCGCAGTCCATGGCAGTCGATTCACCCATGCACCGACTGCCTCGCCTCCATGGTTCCCTGCCCCTCGACTTACGCGTAGGCGCGCGACTCCCGCAGCGCCTCGCCCACGTGCGGCGGCACCAAGTGCGACACGGGCAACCCGGCGCGGAGGCGTTCCCGGACCAGCGACGACGACACCGCCAAGGGCCAGCCCCGCAGCTCGCGAACGCGAAAAGGTCCCGGGGCCTCCCACGGCGGGCTCCCGGGCCTCGGGATCACCACAAACTCCACCAGCCGCGCCAGCTCCGGGGCCTCCCTCCATTGCGGCAACGTCAGGACATGGTCCGCCCCGATCAGCCAGCACAGCTCCGCCCCCGGATGCCGCGCCATCACGTCGCGCACCGTGTCCACCGTGTAGCTCGTCCCGCCGCGCCGCAGCTCCACGTCGTCCAGCAGGAACCGCGGCTCCCCCGCCAAGGCCATCCGCAGCCAGCGCAATCGCAGCGCGTCCGGGGCCGGGGCGGCCGATGGCTTGAAGGGCGACCGCGCCGCCGGGATGAACGCCACCGCATCCAACCCCAGCTCCTCCAGAGCGGCCCGCGCCACCAACAGGTGGCCCAGGTGAACCGGGTCGAACGACCCCCCATACAATCCCAAGCGCCTCATGCCCGCCTCGCCCTCGCCCTAGCAGCAACGCTGGATCCCCTCGAACCGGCGCCGCGCCTGCTCCATGTAGGCCGTCGCACGCGCCCGCTCCTCCACGTCCTCCCGCACGCCGGGCACGTCGATCAGCAGCCGCGTCGCGCAGGCGTCCCCTCCTCCCGAGCCCGCCCGCGCCGCCGCGCGGTCGATGGCCTCCTGGTCCGACACATGCCGGGCCAGCGCCAACCCGATCGCCAGGGCCCCGGCGGGCGCCACGGATGCCGGCGTCGGGGCCTCCGGCGGCAGCCACACGGGCTCCGTCTCCGCGAGGTCCGGCGGCCGCGTCCCGCGCAGCAGCCGCGTCCATTCCCAGGCGGCGAGCGCCACGACCACCCCGGCCAAAACGAGGAACGAGCCCGTCACCACCAAGTCGATGACCTGGTTGGCGTGGCGCGAGCGGTTGGCCTTCACGGCGTCCCGCGCCCCCTGTCCCGCCGCCCCCTCCGGAGCCTTCGCCGCTGCTTCCACCAACGCCGCGTGCTTCACGTCCAGGTCCCGCGCCATCGCCAGGAACCCGATGCGCGGCTGCGGGTGGAACATCTTCTGCCACCCGGCCGTGAACGTCACCGACAACAGCCAGCACAACGGCAGCAACGTGGCCAGGGCGATGGCCGGCGACCGCCTCCGCACGATCGCCATCTTCAACAGCAACGTCGTTCCCAGCACCAGCGCGACCGACGCCAGCAACTGGTTCGCGATCCCGAACAACGGCCACAACGAGTTGATGCCGCCCAGCGGGTCCCGCACGCCCTGCACCAGGAACCAGCCCCACGCCCCCACCACCAGTCCCGACGCCAGCACGTTGGGCCCCGTCGCCCGCGTGTCCCCAAGGCGCGGCGACACGTGCCCCAGGAAGTCCTGCAACAGGTACCGCCCCACCCGCGTCCCCGCGTCCAGCGTCGTCAGGATGAACAACGCCTCGAACATCACCGCGAAGTGGTACCACAACCCCAGCCCGCGCCCCGCCGTCACCTCGCGGAACACCTGCGCCATCCCCACCGCCAGCGTCGCCGCGCCGCCCGTGCGCCCGTACAACGATTTCTCCTGAACGTCCGCCGCCAACCCCTCCATCGTCCCCGGGGCCAGCGCGAACCCGGTCGCGTTCACCTTTTGCAACACGTCGGCCACGCGGGCCGCCTCGTCCGCGCCCGCCCCCTTCACGTTCATGGCCAGATAGACCCCGGGGTCCAGCGTCGAGGCCGCCACCAACGCCATGATCGCCACCAACGACTCCAGCAACATCGCCCCGTAGCCCACCGGCCGCGCATGGCGCTCGCGCGCGATGATCTTGGGCGTGATGCCCGACGCGATGAGCGAGTGGAAGCCGCTGATGGCCCCGCAGGCGATGGTGATGAAGCAGAAGGGGAAAAGCTTCCCCGCCACCACCAGCCCGTTGCCCGCCACCGCGAAGTCCACGACGGCCGGCATCCGCAGCCGCGGCAACACCAGGATCACGCCCGCCGCCAGCGCCACGATCGTCCCCAGCTTCATGAACGTGGACAGGTAGTCTCTTGGGGCCAGCAACAGCCACACCGGCAGCACCGACGCCGCCAGCCCATACGCGATCAACATCCACGCCAACGGCTCCTCGCGAACCGTGAACAGCCCCGACAACGTGGGGTGCTCGTGCACGTACTGCCCGCCCCACACCGCCGCCAGCAGCAGGACAATGCCGCCCACCGACGCCTCCAGCGTGCGGCCCGGCCTCAGGAACCGAAGGTACCCCCCCATCCACATCGCGATCGGGATCGTCGCCCCCACGGTGAACACGCCCCAGGGGCTCTCCCCCAGCACCTGCACCACCACCAAACCCAGCACCGCCAGCAAAATGACCATGATCGCCAGGATCGCCACCAACGCGACCGTCCCCGCCAACGGCGTCAGCTCGTCCCGCACCATCTGCCCCAGCGACCGCCCCTTCCGCCGCATTGAGCCAAACAAGATCACGAAGTCCTGAACCGCGCCCCCAAGGACCACCCCGATCAGGATCCACAACGTGCCCGGCAGGTACCCAAACTGCGCCGCCAACACCGGGCCCACCAACGGGCCCGGGCCGGAGATCGCCGCGAAGTGATGCCCGAAGACGATCCACGGGCTCGTCTTCACGAAGTCTTGCCCGTCCTCGTGCACCTCGCAGGGCGTCGCGCGGCGGTCGTCCAGCATGAGCGCCTTGGCGGCAATCCACTTCGAGTAGAAGCGGTACCCGATCGCATAGGTGCACAACGCCGCGAGCACCAGGTAGCCGCTGCTCACGGCCTCGCCCCGTTGCCGGGCTATCATGGAAAACGCCCACGCGCCGGCGACGGCAACGACGAGCCACGCAAGAAAGGCAACCGGCCTTGGCATGATGGCGAGGCTACCGGTCCCCGCCCCGCGTTCCAGCGCGCAGTTGGCCACGGAGCCCCCGCGCACCAACTCCCGCCTCGACAAAACGCGCCGCCGCAAGGAAGGAAGGCGCGTGCAGCCCGAGTCGCGAGAACCGCGCGCCGCCCCGGCCGTCCCGCCGGGGCCGGACCCCGACGCGGCCGACCTGCGCCGCCTGGGCTACCAGCAGGTGCTGCGCCGCACCATGGGCGGCTTCTCCAGCTTCGCGCTCGCGTTCTCCCTCGTCTCGGTGACGACCGGCATCTTCGCCAACTTCGGACCCGGCCTTCGGAGCGTGGGCCCGGCCGTGGCATGGTCATGGCTCGTCGTGGTGGCAGGACAAGCCATGGTGGCGCTGGTCCTCTCGGAGCTGGTCACCCGCTACCCGGTCTCTGGCTACGGCTACCAGTGGACGTCGCGGCTGCTCAACCCGCACGCGGGCTTCGCCGTGGGCTGGCTGTTGCTGCTGCAATTCCTGACGGGCTTCCCCGGCGTCTGCGCGACGTTTGCGGACGTGCTGCGCATGTTGTGGGACGTGCCCGTGGGAAACGGCACCCTCACGGTCCTCGTGATCGTCGCCGTCACCTTGATCCACCTGGGCGGCATCCGGCTGGCCGCGTGGGCCAATGACATCGGGGTCGTCGCCGAGCTCCTGGGCGTGGCCATCCTGCTGGTGCTGTTCCTCGCCGTGTTCGGCCCGGGCTCCGCCCATGGCGTCGCCATCCTTGCCAACACGACCCACCATCCCGGCGGTCATCCGGCGGGCCTGGGATCGTGGGCGTTGTCCTTGCTCATGGGGGCATGGTGCCTGACGGGCTTCGAGGCCGCCGCCGACCTCGCGGAGGAAACGCGCCGGCCACGGCAAGTCATCCCCGGGGCGATGCTGGGCTCGTTGATGGCGTCGGGCCTGGGCGGGTTCCTGTTGCTGGTGGGATTCATGCTGGCCATCGACGACGTCGCGGCCGTGCAGACGTCGGACCAACCCCTGCTGGAGGTGTTGAAGGCGCGCCTGGGCGAACGGGGTCTTCGCCTGGTGCTGGGCGTGGTGCTGGTCTCCATCCTGGCCTGCGCCGTCGCCAGCATGGCCGCCACCAGCCGCCTCATCTTCGCGTTGGCCCGCGACCGCATGGTGCCGGGTTCCGGGTTCCTCGGCTGGGTGCATCCGCGCAGCCGGACCCCGTTGTTCACGCTGCTGACGGTGGGCGTCCTGTCGTCCGGCGTCGTCCTGCTGCTCGACAACCTCGCCCTGATCACGTCCGTGTCCGCGACGGCCGGGTATCTGGGGTATGCGGGCATCCTGGCGGCGGCACTGCTCACGTCGAAGGGGCCACCCGGTCCACCCGACCCGGGCGGGTTTACCCTTGGGTCGGCCCGGCTGCCCGTCCGACTGGGGGCGCTCGCGTGGACGTGGGTCGTGGTGGCAGCGCTGACGGTGCCCGACACCGGCGACGGCCGGTTGCCCGCCCGCGCGACGGGCGTGGCGTTGGCATTGGGTGGAGCGCTTTACCTTGGGTACGTGCGCCCCCGCATCCGAAGCGGAGCCGCCGGGCTGCCCCCGGCGCCGCCCAGCCCGCCCGCCGCCTAGACCGATTTCCCAGCCCCAATCCAACATCCCAACCACTCCATGCCCCACGCCTGGCCCACGCCCCGGATTGACGAGCAACCCTGGAACACCCTCGAGGAGTCGCGTCCCGTCGCCATCGTCTGCACGCGTTCCGCCCTCGCCGCCGTGCGACACCGTCTTCGCCTCCCGGTGGCCAGCACCTGGGAAGTCCAGGAGGCCGACCTCGCCTCGTGGGACGCCGCCGTGGGAACGCTGCGCGGCGACGTGATCTACGCCGTGGGCGGCGGCCTCGCGACCGACGCCGCCAAGCACGCCGCCGTCCGCCTCCATCTGCCGCTGGTCAGCCTCCCCACGGCGTTGTCCGTGGACGCGTTCTTCACGTGGGCCTCGGGCGTTCGCGGCGATGGCTGCGTGCGCTACATCGAGACGCGGCCCCCCGAGCGCGTCGTCGTGGACTACGACGTGTGGCGCGCCGCGCCCCTTGCCATCCGTGCGGGCGGGATTTGCGACGTCCTTTCCATCGCCACCGGCCTCTGGGACTGGCACCACGCCCACCAACGCGGCCTCAACCCGCCCCATGCGCCCTACATCCCATGGGTGGCCGACGTCGCCCGCGGGATCCTGCGCGGCTCCCTCGAATGCGCCCAGGCCGCGGGCCGCGGCGACACCGACGGCCTCCGATCCCTCCTGCACGCCCTCGCCACCGAGGTCATGGTCTGCAACCTCATCGGTCATCCGCGCCCCGAGGAGGGCAGCGAGCACTACTTCGCGTACTCCGTGGAGAACCGCATGGGCAAGGGCCTGCCGCACGGGGACCTCGTGGGCCCGGGCATCCTGCTGATGGCCGCGCTCCAAGGCCAGGAGGTGGAGCCGCTTCGCGAAGCCCTTCGCGCATGCCACATCCCGTTGCGCAACATTCCGGAGCCGGTCGTCCGCGAAACCCTCGAGGACCTTCCTCGGTACGCCGCCCGCCACGGCCTCGCCCATGGAATCGCCCACGAAATCACCGGCCGCCAAGCCCGCGAACTCGACGTCGCGGGCATCCTCGGTGGGGCCTAGGACCATCCGGTTGGACCCCGCTTCGATTCGGAACTTGCCCAAGGCAGCAGGAGCCAGGCCGCTCACCCACCGTCGGCATGGCCCTCCCGTCGCGTGGATCCGCGAGATCCGGGTTGGGACCGCAACCCATCACCCTAGAAACGGCAGTGGGTCCGTCTGTAGGCCGCGTGCCCTCACGCGGCGGCGGCGATGCCTCGTGCCCGGTGCGCCGGGTCAGGGGACCCGGCCTACAGCCGCGTCGAG
>CAYSGH010000086.1:0-18318 GCA_964430505.1 uncultured Akkermansia sp.
CGTGCTTGCTCGATCTGCTTCCGCAACTCCTTCGTCCTTCACTCGTTACGGGCCTTGTACCGGCCCGCGCCTCGCTCACTCCTCGGCTTGCGGAAGCATCTGCTTCGCAATCACTTCCCTCCCAACTGAATCGACCCGGCGAAGGCTGGCTTCGGGGCGCGGTCAGTTCCGGAACGTGATCCGCGCCTTGCCGAGGTCGTAGGGCGACATCTCGACCTGGACGCGGTCGCCGACGGAGATGCGGATGAAGTTCTTGCGCATCTTTCCCGAGATGTGGGCCAGGACGACGTGGCCGTTCGGCAACTCGACGCGAAACATGGTGCCCGGCAACACCTGCGTGACGGTGCCGATGACCTGGATCGGTTCCTCTTTCGTGGACATGCAGAAACAATCGCTCCCCCGGCATTGGATTTTGCGCGGGGCGGGGCGGCATCTTGGGAATCACGATGCCCGAGGCAAGGGGCATTTTTAGAGGGCGGGTGCGGGGGGCGTGCCGCGGGCCAACTCCCGGCTGGGAACGCGTGACGGCCTTGGATAGGCTCCCCGGCGGCATGGCACGCAGGCAGTATCCGTTTCACTTGATTGAGCCCCGCTGGCAGGAGCAATGGCACGCCGGCCAGACGTTCCGCGCGTTCAACCCGGGCGAGTTGATTCCAGCGGGGCACCCGTTTGGAATCCGGCACCAGTTGGGAGGCAAGGCGGCAACGGCCGAGGAACTGCCCCCGAAGTTCTACATCCTGGACATGTTCCCGTACCCGTCCGGGGCGGGGTTGCACGTGGGTCATCCGGAAGGGTACACGGCCACGGACATCCTGGCGCGGTACCGGCGGGCGCAGGGGCGGCACGTGTTGCATCCGATGGGATGGGACGCGTTCGGGTTGCCGGCCGAGCAATACGCGATCAAGACGGGGCAGCATCCGCGCGTCACGACGGCGGCGAACATCGCGAACTTCACCCGCCAGATCCGGAGCCTGGGCTTCAGCTATGATTGGTCGCGCGAGGTGGACACGACGGACCCGGGCTACTTTCGGTGGACGCAGTGGATCTTCCTGCAGTTGTACAATGCGTGGTTCAACCCGGCGACGCGCCGGGCGGAGCCCATCTCCACGCTGGAATACCCGGCAGGGTGCGACACGGAGGCCCGGCGTCGGGCGTTTCGGGATGCGCGCCGCCTTGCCTACGTGGCCGAGGCTCCCGTGAACTGGTGCCCGGCGCTGGGCACCGTTCTGGCGAACGAGGAGGTGGTGGATGGCAAGTCCGAGGTGGGCGGCTTCCCGGTGGTGCGCAAGCCGATGCGCCAGTGGATGCTCCGGATCACGGCCTACGCCGAGCGGTTGCTGGAGGACTTGGACCGCATCGACTGGTCGGACTCGTTGAAGGAGATGCAGCGGAACTGGATTGGGCGGAGCGAGGGCGCGGAGGTGGACTTCCAACTGGAGGGCCATGGCGCGCGGATCCGGGTGTTCACCACGCGACCGGACACGTTGTTCGGGGCGACGTACATGGTGTTGTCGCCCGAGCACCGGCTGGTGGCGGAGATTGCCACACCCGCCCAAAAGGCGGAGGTGGAGCGATATCAGCGGTTTGCCGCCGGACGCTCGGACTTGGAGCGGGCGGAGTTGTCGAAGGAGAAGACGGGCGTGTGGACGGGCGCCCATGCGATCAACCCGGTGAATGGCGCGCGGATCCCGGTGTGGATCGCGGACTACGTCCTCGCGTCGTATGGGACGGGGGCGATCATGGCGGTCCCGGCGCACGACGAGCGGGACCTGGCGTTCGCGCGGACGTTTGGGCTGCCGGTGGTGCAGGTGGTCCGGCCGCCGGACGCGGGCACGGCGTGGGAGGGTTACTGCGACGAGGGAACGGCGGTGAACTCGTCGGGGCCGGGCCTGGTGCTGGATGGCCTGCCGACGGCGGAGGCGAAGCGGGTGGTGACGGCGTGGCTGGTGGAGAAGGGGCTGGGCCAACGCACGGTGAACTTCAAGCTGCGCGACTGGTTGTTCAGCCGTCAGCGTTACTGGGGCGAGCCGTTCCCGATCGTGTGGAAGGCGGACAGGGAGACGGGCGCGCGTCATCACGAGGCGCTGGGCGAGGGCGAGCTGCCGTTGATGCCGCCGGAGCTGGACGACTACAAGCCGACGGAGGATGGCCAGCCGCCGCTGGCGCGAGCGACGGCGTGGTTGGAGCTGCCGGGTGGCGCGGTGCGCGAGACCAACACCATGCCGCAGTGGGCGGGGTCGTGCTGGTACTACCTGCGCTACCTAGATGCGCGCAACGGGACGGCGTTCGTCTCGGCGGAGGCGGAGCGTTACTGGATGACGGGCCGGCCGGGCACGGGGACGGGGCCGGCTCCGGCCTTGGGCGTGGACCTGTACGTGGGGGGCACGGAGCACGCGGTGCTGCACCTGTTGTACGCGCGGTTCTGGCACAAGGTGTTGTTTGACCTGGGGCATGTCTCGACGCCGGAGCCGTTCCACAAGCTCGTGAACCAAGGGCTGATCCTGGGCGAGGACGGCCAGAAGATGTCGAAGTCGCGCGGCAACGTGGTGAACCCAGACGACGTGCTCCGCGAGTACGGCGCGGACGCGTTCCGGTTGTACGAGATGTTCATGGGGCCGTTGTCGGAGACGAAGCCTTGGAACACGCAGGGCGTGGAGGGTGTGTATCGCTTCCTGGGCCGCGTGTGGCGGTTGTTCGTGGACGACGCGTCGGAGGTGGAGTTTGAGCAGGCCTGCGCGGCGGACCCGGGCAACGCGGCGGCGCACCTGGCCCGGGTTCGGTTGGCCGCGTCGATTGCCGAGGGCGAGGCGACGCCGGGGCAGTTGAAGGCGTTGCACGCGTGCATTCGCAAGGTGACGGACGATCTGGAGCACCTGCGGTTCAACACGGCCATTTCGGCGATGATGGTTTTCGTGAACGAGGCGTTGGCTTGGACCAGCAAGCCGGCCGGGGTGCTGGCGTCGTTCCTCCAGTTGCTGGCGCCGTTCTCGCCGCACCTTGCGGAGGAACTGTGGGAACGCCTGCATCGCCATCTCGGGAAGGAGGCACCCAGCCTTTCGTACGCGCCGTGGCCAACCTTCGACCCGGCCCTGCTTGTGGAGGACGCGTACGACTTGCCCGTGCAGGTGAATGGCAAGCTCCGCGACGTCCTCCGCGTCCCGAACGACGCCCCGGCGGCGGAGATCGAGGCCGCGGCGCTCGCGTCGGCCAAGGCGCGTCCCTTCATCGAGGGCAAGACCGTCCGGAAGGTGGTCTTGGTGCCGCGACGCATGGTCAACATTGTGGCCAACTGATGCCATGGCGCGACTGACCCGGCAGGAACAGGCAGCCTTGTGGATCGTGCTCGTCCTGCTGGCGGGCGGGGCGGCGGGGCGTTGGTGGATTCATCATGGGAAGGCGGGGCCCGGCCCTGCCCCAGCCCCGGCCGGGCGGACGGCCGAGGTTCCTCCCGGGGCGGCGGGCGCTGGACGCTGAGATGAAGACGTTCGAGGAAGCCGTCGAGACGCTGGCCGGGCGAGATCGAAGGTATCCGGCCGACGCCTACTTGTTCCTGCGGGAGGCGTTGTCCCATGCGCAGGCGATCCATGCCCGTCCCGGCCACGTGTCGGCCATGGAGTTGCTGGAGGGCATCCGCCTGCACGCGCTCCGCGAGTTTGGGCCCATGGCGCGTTGGGTGCTGTCGGAATGGGGGATCCATTCGTGCGCCGACTTTGGAAACCTCGTCTTCAACCTGATTGAGGAAGGGCATCTCAGCCGTCGGCCGGAGGATTGCATCGAGGACTTCTCGCCGGGGTTCGACTTCCACGAGGCGTTCCAGGCGCCGTTCTTGCCGCCGCCGCCACCGGGGGCGGTGACGCCGGGCGGGCCGAGGTGAGGGCCTTGATGGTGTGTCGCCATGCCTGCGCCTTCGCCATTCCGGATTCGGGCCGTGCAGGCCCGGGACACGGCAAGCCTGAGCGCGGCGTTGGGAGAGGTAGCCGGGGAGAGACGATGGTTGGCGGTGACCACGGGCTTCGACGAACGGGCGACGCACGACTTCATCCGTGCGAACATCGTGCGGGGCAACCCCCATTACGTGGTGGTTTCCAGCCCCGGCGAGAGGGTAGTGGGATGGTGCGACATCGTGCCGGCGTTGCCGTGGGAGTCGTCTCAGCACGTGGGACGGGTCGGCATGGGCCTGCTGCCATCGTGGCGCGGCCACGGTCTGGGGCGTGAATTGCTCGCCATGGCGATGGGAGACTGCGAGCGGCGCGGTTTTTTTCGGGTGGAGTTGGAGGTGTTTGCCAGCAATGGGCGGGCTGTGCGGTTGTATGAAGCCATGGGCTTCCGGCACGAGGGACGGGCGCTGGCGGCGTGTCAGTTGGACGGGCGGTGGGAAGACATCCTCCACATGGCGTCCTTGCTGGGGCCTTTGCAGGCCAGGCACTGCTCAGGGTTGGGCACGGGTAGAATCCGTGCGTGACACCGGGTGCGCCGTCTGGCAAGGACTGGGGTGCCTTGCGACCCCATCGTCTAGAGGCCTAGGACACCGCCCTTTCACGGCAGTAACCGGGGTTCGAATCCCCGTGGGGTCGCCATGTTGCCACATGGTCCTATCCCGGCCTTCCGCCAGCGGCAGGTTGGATGGTTCAATTCCGTTCTTGACCGGCATAAGGGGCGAGACGTTGGGTGAAGGCCTTCCATGGAGGCGCATCAACGGTTGAAAGGCGTGGCGGCTCGTTTGCGGCGGGGGTTCACCTTGATCGAGCTGCTGGTCGTGATCGCGATCATTGCGATCCTTGCCGGGATGCTCTTGCCCGCGCTGGGCAAGGCCAAGGCCAAGGCCCAAGGAATCCAGTGCATGAGCAACCAGCGCCAGCTCAGCCTGGCATGGAACCTCTACGCGGGCGACCATGGCGACAACCTGGTGTGGAACGACCTGACGGCCGACGGTTCCGGCTGGGTGCGCGGGGTGCTCGACTACAATCCCAGCAACCCGCACAACACGAACCGGGCCAACCTGCTGGACCGCAACTACGCCAAGCTCGCGCCCTACACGCAGTCGGCCGGCGTGTACAAGTGCCCGGCGGACACCTCCTACGTCGTGTCCGGCGGCCGCCGCATCCAGCGCGTCCGAAGCCTCTCGATGAGCCAGGCCATGAACTCGCGCGATGACTGGCTGAGCTTCATCACCAAGAGAAAGTACGTGGTGTTCCGCAAGATGGCGGACTTCAGCCTGATGAGCCCGGCGATGGCGTATGTATTCATCGACGAGCATCCGGACAGCCTGAACTTCGGGGACTTTGCGGTGGCGATGAACGACGGGGCGGCGGCGTCCTCGATCCACATCATCGACTACCCGGCGAGCAGCCACAACCGCGCGGGCGGGCTCAGTTTCGCGGACGGCCACGCGGAGGTGCACAAGTGGGTGGACGCGAGAACGGTGAAGCCGGTGACGATGAAGCTGATGACGCTGGTGGTGCCGTCGGGCGGCAACGCGGACATGATCTACCTGTCGGAGCGGGCGTCGGTCCGGTTGCCGTGAGGGCGGTCAGGCCCCGAGGCGGCCGAGGATGTTGCGCGTGACGCGCTCGACGGCGGGGTCGCGGCCGCGGAGTCCATGGGACCAGTCGGTGCTGCCGACGGTGACGACGGTCCCGCCGCGTTGGTACGAGCCGAGGACGGCGTGGCCCTTCCGGCCCTTTTCCCAGCGCTCGTACCATTCGCAGTCGTCCGGATGCCACTGGGCGGGGGCGGTGGCGAGGGTCTCGAAGGAGGCGGGCGTGCCGTCCCGGTGGGTGGGCGCGGGAAGGCCGTCCTTCCATGCCAGCTCGCAACCGTCGCACTCATAGCCGACGACGGTGTCCTTGGCCCCGAAGGTGTCGCCGCGCCGGAGGCCTGTTCCCTCAAAGAGCCAATGGTCCGGGCGATGGACGGTGTATCCGCCGCTGGCGTCCATGAGCTGGCCGTGGCTGCGATGGTAGCCGCCCCAGAGGAAGCCGACGCCGGTGAGGGAGTTCTCGGGTCGGCCGACGAGGTGATGGCTCCACAGGGAGGAGAGGGTGGCCATGCTGCCCCGGGCGACGAAGACGGGGTCTTGCTGGACGTTTTGCTTCCAGCAGGCGAGGGCGGTGCCGTTGTCCTCTGCGCGCACCTGCCAGCAGCAGGTGTTGCCGCTCAGGAAGGCGGCGTTGCCCCCCTGCCCAATGAAGGCCTCCAACGCATCGCGCATGGGCGCGGACCAGTACTCGTCATGGCCGACGCTGAGCACGAGGCGACGGCCCTTCAGGATGCCGGGGCGCTCTTCGAGGTCGCCATTGGTGGCGTAGGCGACGTCGATGCCGGAGGACTCGGCCCATTCCACGAAGGCCTGCTCCCAGTTGGGGAAGAGACTGGACGGCGGCCGTAGATAGGAGACGCGGTGGCCTTGGTTGCCGCCGCGCCCGTTGTACGCGTAGAGGCTGAAGCCGCCCCAGTTGTTGTAGGCGTTGTAGGTGTGGGTGGCGAAGGGGAGGAGAATCTTGGAGCCCTCGCCCTCCCGCGGGCGCACCACGAAGAAGCAGGAGGACTCGGCGGAGCGCCCGCCACGACGCACGTAACGCCCACCGCCATCCCGGACGCGGAACGTCACGTGGTAATAGCCACTCCGCCACGTGGCAGGGACGGGGATCCTCAAGGCAACGGGCCAACGGCATCCGTGGGACGAGGCGTCCTCCGGCACGGGATGGTCGCCGAGGCGCGGTGCCTCGCCTGTCCACACCACCTCACGACGGGCACCCAGGCGGGCGATCTCGACGGTGCAGGAGGCGGACGAGGAGGACATGTGGAGGGCGACCTCGTCGCCGGCCTCGTGGCTGACGCGATTGGCGTAGCCCTCGACGTAGAGGGAGGGGGCGTTCTCGGCGGCGAGGCGTCGTCCGAAGGCCACCGAGCCAAGGCCCGTGATGCCTGCCATCCGGAGGAACGGGCGCCGACCCAAGTGCGGGGCGTGCATGATGGAATGGAAGGCGGCGGACGTCCGGGGCCGAGGAAAACAAACGGGTCGCGACCCGCCTAGAAGTCGTCCTCGTTGGGCTCGAGCGGGGGGCGGAGGCCGTACTTTTTGCGGAGGGCCTGCACGGCAGCCAAGGGCTTCATGCCGCCGGTGCAGGTGGGGTCGGAGAGGGAGGCGGCGGCGGCGCAGACCCCGGTGAGGAGGCATTCCTGGAGGTCCCAGCCCTCATGGAGTCCATACAGGACGCCGGAGGCGAAGGCATCTCCGGCCCCGGCAGTCCCGGCGATGGCCTTGGCGGGGACCTTGAGGGAGGGTTGCCAGAAGTCCTTGCCGTCGCGGGTGCGGCCGAAGGCGCCCTCGGGGAAGTGAATGACGACGAGTTCCTTGACGCCGTGCTGGAGGATGGCCCCGGCGGCGTGGCGGAGGGAGACGGTGTCGAGGACGGCGTCCTTGCGGATGCGGAAGCCGGTGACCATGCCGGCCTCGTACTCGTTGATGATGGCGTAGTCGCAGTGCTTGAGGGCGGGGGTCACGACGGCCTTGAAGCGGTCGCTGGCCTCGCTGACGACGTCGATGCAGGTGCGGATGCCGGCCGCCTGGGCGGCGGCGAGGACCTTGGCGGCCTGGGAGACGCCCTCCTTGTTGAGGACGTCCATCTTGTCCAGCAGGAGCAGGTATCCCAGGTGGAAGAACCGGGCCTTGGTCTTGCTGAAGTCGAGGTCCTTGCCGTCCCAGAGGGCGTTGGCCCCGCGGTGATGGAAGAAGGTGCGCTTGCCGGTCCCGGCGACGGTCATGACGTCGGTGTAGGAGGTGGGGGCTTCGGCGGTGGCCTTGAGGAAGCGGGTCTCGATCTTGTGCTTCTCGCAGTCGGCGATGATCTGGGCCCCGAGGGCGTCCTTGCCGACGAGGCCGGCCGCGTGGAGGGGGAAGGGGGCGCCCAGCTTGGCAAGGTTCATGAGCACGTTGTAGGGCGAGCCACCGGTTCCTTGGTGCTGGGACCGGATGTTGGCCAACTGCTCCTGGGCAGGGTACGTGTCGATGACCTTGACCTGGTCGATGATCCAGTTGCCGCCGGCGAGGAGGCCGGAGCGCTTGGAGGTCGTGGAGGCTTTCATTCGCTGAGCAGGGGGGAGTTTCAATGGTCCTGCCAGTTGGATGCTCTCCGGAGGACCGGGGAAAAGGTTATCCCAGCGCAGGGGCGGCTGTCTTCAAAGATTTCTTGTCCATCCGGCGAAACGGTGCCTGCCCAAGGGGTCGGTGACCTGCGGGCGGGAAGCCCCAAGCGACCCTGCCCGAAGGGCGGGAGCGTGGGAGGCTGGCCGGGCAAGGGGCGTTGGCTTAGGCGGACGTGGAGGCGCGTTCCTCGTTGCAGCGGGCCTTGGCAAGGTCCCAGCCCGGGCTGACTTCAAGGCCGGGCGCGTCCGGAGCAGCACCGGAGCGCGAGAGTTGCTCGCCCAGGACGCCGACCATGGCGGCGTTGTCGGTGCAATAGGCGGGCAGGGCGATGCGGCAGGCGATGCCTCCCGCGTGGCAGCGGCGGGCGAGCTCGCGCCGGAACCCGACGCTGCACGCGACGCCACCGGAGGCCGTGATGCAGCGGATGGAATACCGTTGGGCCGCGCGCAGGGCCTTGCCCACGAGGACGTCCACGACGGCAGCCCTGATTTCGGCGCAAAGGTTCCGGAGGCGCGTGCCGTCCTCGGTGCAGCCGGGATGACGGGACAGGTAGGTGCGCACGGAGGTCTTCAGGCCGCTGAAGCTGAAGTCATCATGGGGGTCGTGGAGGGTCGGGCGAGGAAAGAGGGACGCGTCGGCATGGCCTTGCTCGGCGAGTTGGTCCACCTGCGGCCCGCCTGGATAGCCGAGACCCATGAGCTTGGCGCACTTGTCGAGGCATTCGCCGGCCGCGTCGTCGAGGGTGCCGCCGAGCACGGTGTGGCTGCCGAACTGGTCCACGCGGACGAGGAGGGTGTGGCCGCCGCTGACGACGAGGCAGACGTGGGGTTGGAGGTCGTGCCAGGCCGCTTGCGGAGGCGTGCCGGAGATCCAGGGCGAGTACAGGTGGGCCTCGTGATGGTGCACGCCGAACAACGGCAGGCCGCTGGCGAGCGCCAGTCCTTGGGCGGTGGCGTAGCCTGCCGAAAGGGCAGCGGGCAGGCCGGGACCCCGGGTGGCCACGACGGCATGGAGCTGGGCGGGAGTGACTCCCGCCCGGCCCATGGCTTCGCGGACGACGGGCGGCAGGTTGCGAAGGTGCTCGCGGACGGCGAGCTCGGGGACGACGCCGCCATACTCGGAGTGCAGGAGGGCCTGCGAGGCGACGACGCTGGACAGGATCACGCCGTCATGGACGACGGCGGCTGCGGTTTCGTCGCAGGAGCTTTCGATGGCGAGCACCATGGCCTCGATGGGCGCGTCGCCTGGGGTTACTGGACCTTGGCCGGTGCGTTGGTCTTGCCCGTGGCGGCGGCACGCTTGCCAAACATCCCGATTCCCTTGAGCAGGTCCACGGCGCGCTCGAGCTGGGCGTCGCGGTCGGCGAGGGCGAGCTCCCGGACGGCCTGGCGGCGGGCGGGGTCGAAGCCCTTGAGGGCGTCCTCGAGGTTGGTCTTGCCGCCGGGCATGCGTCGGAGCTGGACGGCGGCCTCCTCGTCCTCGCTCATCGGGACCTCGATGTCGGGCGCGAGGCCCTTCTCGTGGATCACCCGGTGGCTGGGGGTGTAGTACTTGGCGGTGGTGAGGCGGAGGGCGGAGCCGTCGGAGAGGGGAAGGATGCTCTGGACGGAGCCCTTTCCAAAGGTTTGCTCGCCCACGAGGACGGCGCGCTTCAGGTCCTGGAGGCAGCCCGAGACGATCTCGGCGGCGCTGGCGCTGCCGCCATTGACGAGGATGGCCATGGGGAAGCGGCGCACCTTGCCTCGGGAGAGGGCGAGGCGCCGGGTGTTGCTGGAGGCGGAGCGGCCCTCGGTGCTGACGATGAGCTGGTTGCGCTCGACGAACTTCTCGCAGACGGCGACGGCCTGGTCGAGGAGGCCGCCGGGGTTGCCGCGAAGGTCGAGGACGAGGGCCTCGACGCCCTTGGATTCCAGGAGCTTGAGGGCCTCCTCGAGTTCCTCGGCCGTGTGCTCGGCGAACTGGGTGAGCCGGACGTAGCCAATCTTGTCAGGCCCCACGGGGAAGGCGCGGCGGTTGTCGATGTCCTTGGCGGAGTACACCCGGATGTCGGCGCGCGTCAGGGTGATGTCGCGGGCCTCGGATTGTCCGGGGCGTTGGACGGTCAGGACGACCTTGGTGCCCGAGGCTCCGCGAAGGCTGACGACGGCGTCGGCTTGGTTCATGCGCTCGGTCGTCTTGCCGTCGATCTTGACGATGCGGTCCTGGGGCAGGATGCCGGCCTCGAACGCGGGCGTGTCCTCCATGGGGGAGATGACGACCAGCGCGCCGTCCTTCGCCTGGACCTGGAGCCCAACGCCGCCGTACGTGCCCTCGGTGTCCTGCTTGAGGTCGTCGTACTTGGTCGCCTCCATGAACTCGCTGTGGGGATCCAAGGTGGCGAGCATCCCCTTGAGCGCCCCTTGGACGAGGTCGCGGTAGGTGATTTTCTCGCCGTCCACGTGGTCGCGCCGGACGCGCTCGAGAACGCGGGCGAAAAGTTCCAGTTGCTGGTAGGCGTCGTCCTTCTCGCCCCCGGCCAGCAAACGCATGACGCTGGCACCCGAGAAGAGGAACAACCCCAGCGCCAACGCGTAGAACCCAAGGACAACTCGCCGTTTCATGCTCCCGGGCATCCTACCGGGCATGCCTTGATGCGCAACGACGCATCCCGGGAGGCGGCAAGGGGAGGGGGGACATGAAGGGTGAAGGACGAAGGAGGAGGGATGAAGGAAGGGGCGCGGCGGGCTCTCACCCGGCCCTGGGACGACCCTAGGTCGCCGCAGGGAGGTAGCCACGCCGCCACAGGTCGAAGTGGTGCAGGGCGGCGAGGGCGATGCTGTGGCGGATGCGGCCGGAAGCCACGAGGCGCGGGACGTCGTCCAAGGGGACCAGTCGCACGGCGATGTCCTCGCCCGGGTCGAGGTGGCGCGGATGGGTAAGCCGCGCGCCGGTAACGAGGATGGTGTGGCAGCGGTTGTTCATGATGGCGGCGTTGGCATGCATGTGGCCGATGGCCCGGGCGGAGTCGCCCGAATAGCCCGTCTCCTCCTGGAGTTCTCGGACGGCCGTCGCCACGGGGTCCGCCTCGCCCGGGTCCATCATCCCGCCGGGAACCTCCAGCTCGACGGTTTCGGATCCATGGCGGAACTGCTCCACCATGACCAACTGCCCGTCCGTCGTGACCGCGCAGGCATTCACCCAATCCACGCTCTCGATGACGAAGAGGTCATGCTGGCGCCCGGTGCGGGGATGCACGCGCAAGTCCGAGCGAATGTTGAAAATGCGGAAGCTGCCCACTGGCTTCGTTCCCACGCGTTCCCAGGGCCGGATCATCTCGTCCATGCCGGGCAGGTTACCCGGGCGGAACAGGAAAGGCACGCGCGGGGAAGGTGCCCACTGCGTGGACCTCCTTGACCGCATCCGGCATGGCTCGTTCCCGCGCTCGACGCGGCGGCTGTCGCGGATACGCTGGGCGCGTGGGGTTCCGGTATCGCAAGTCGGTCAGCCTGGGTCCGTTCCGGGTCAACCTGACCTCCCGCGGCGTGGGCTGGTCCGTGGGTGCGGGGGGCTTCCGGACGGGCGTCTCGTCGAGTGGGCGGCGGTATTCGACGTTCACGGTGCCCGGGACGGGATGGAGCTACCGCACCGGCGGGCGGGGCGGATGCCTCGGCCTCGTGCTGCTGGGAGGGGTCGGGGTGGGCGGCGTTGCCTGGACCGCGTCTTGGCTGCTGGGTGGATGAAGGTCGGCATCGGTCCGGAATCGTCTCACACGCAATCGGCAAGCGACGGGCAAACCCATGGGAACAACAATGAAGGTGAACTGGATGCGAACCCTGCGGACGGCGTCGTCGGAGCGACTTCTGGCGCGGGTCGAGGGCCGGGACGTGGCGGCGGTGGACGTGCACCATGTGGAGGGTGGCGTGGTGGCGGGGACGGTGGTGGTGCTGCGGGGCGCCGGGCTCTCCGAGGCGGACGTGCCCGCGCTGCTGTCGGACCTGGACGAGAACTGGTTTCCGGGCGTGGACCTCGCCACGGGCAACCTGACGTTCACGGTGGTGATGGGGGATGTCCTGGGGAACTACGAGGCCGTTCGCGAGGGCGAGGACGCGGCGCGCACGTCATGAGTGCGTCTTGCCTTCGCGCCGCGCGGTGGGTTGCCCCTTGGGCGGCGGCGTGGTTGTCCGTGTTCCTCGCCGCCGCGGCCGAGCCGTCCCGGCGATTCAACGTGGCCGTGCTCACGACGGAATACCGGCACAACTCCCACGCGGACGTCATCGCGAGCCGCCTCGTCCTGACGGACATGCTGGATGGCTCGGGCAAGGAGTCGCCATTGAGGCTGGCGTCCGTCTTCACGGACCAACGCCCGTCCAACGACATCAGCCGCCTCCTCGCGGCGTCGCACCGGTTCCGCGTCTCCACGAACATCGAGGACGCCCTGACGCTGGGGACGGGGCGGCTGGCGGTGGACGGCGTGCTGTTGATCGCCGAGCACGGCAACTACCCGAGGTCGGCCACGGGCAACACGAGGTATCCCAAGCGCCGGTTTTGGGACGAGACGTTGCGTGTGTTCCGCGCGAGCGGCCGGGTGGTGCCGGTGTTCGTGGACAAGCACCTGGCGGACAACTGGGACGACGCCCGGCACATCCACGGGACGGCGCGCGAGCTGGGGGTGCCCTTGATGGCGGGCTCGTCCGTACCCGGCTCCTGGCGGCACCCGGCGGTGGACGTGGCGCGCGGCTCGAAGTTGTCGGGCGTGTGCGTGGTGACGTATGGCTCGACGGACCACTATGGCTTCCACGCGTTGGAATGCCTCCAGGCCGTGGTGGAGCAACGCGCTGGGGGCGAGACGGGCATCCGGCGGGTTCGGGGACGTGTCGGCGCGCAGGCATGGGAAGGCCTGGGGGAGTCCGGCTTCGACGCCACGCTGCTCACGGCGGCTTTGGGACGACTGGGCGTGCACGGCGACGTCTCGGAATGGAAGGCCAAGGTGGAGAAGCCCGTGCTTTGGGATGTCGAGTACAAGGATGGGTTGCGGGCGCGCGTGGTGGAGTTGAACGGCGCGGCGAACGGATGGGCCGGTGCCTGGCGAAGCGCGGACGATGGCGCGATGGGCTCGACGCGCTTTTGGACGCAAGAGGCGCGGCCGGCCGCCCACTTCACGCTGCTGTTGAACGGGATCGAGGAGATGGTGGCCACGGGACGGCCCACGTGGGGCGCGGAGCGGACGCTGATGACAAGCGGCCTGCTGGATGCGCTGCTCCGGTCCGGCGTGGAGGGCGGCTCGCCGCTGGCAACGCCGTGGCTGGAATGGGGCTACGCCTCGTCGTGGCGCTGGAAGGAGCCGCCGCCGCCGCCGCCGGGGCGGCCTTGGTCCGAGCAGTGAGGCGGGAAATCGTGCGTGCGCGGGTCTAACCCCGGGCTGCGCGGCGTTGGGCGCGCCATGCGTCGGCGCTGTACAGCACCAAGGCCGACCAAATCAGGACGAAGCACGCGAGGCGTGCGGGGGGCAGGGACTCGCGATAGACGGCGACGCCGATGAGCAGTTGAAGGGACGGCGCGATGTACTGGAGCACGCCCAGGGTGGAGAGGCGGATGCGCGGCGCGGCGTGCGCAAAGAAAAGCAACGGCACGGCGGTGACGACGCCGGTGGCGAGAAGCAAGCCGTGGCCGGAGGCGTCCAGGCGTCCCACGGCCCCGGCTCCATGGCCCTGAACCCAAGCCACGTAGCCGGCCGCGAACGGTGTCATGACCATGGTTTCGATGGCGAGGCCGGCCACGGGGCCCACCTTCGCCTGCTTTCGGAGCACGCTGTACAGGCTCCAGCTCCCGGCAAGGGCCAGGGCAATCCACGGCACGCCCCCTGCAAGGATGACCATGCCTCCAACGCCCACGGCCGCGATGCCCACGGCGGCGGCTTGGACGCGTCGAAGGTGCTCGTGGAGCAGGATTCGGCCCGCCACCACGCTGAACAGGGGCACCAGGAAGTAGCCAAGGCTGGTCTCGATGATGCGTCCGTGGTTCACGCCCCAGACGTAGGCCAGCCAGTTCATGGTGAGGAGCACCGCGCCCAGCCCCATGCGGCACAGCGAACGCCAGCAGGTCAACGCGTCGCGCACCTCTCCCCGCGCGCGGGGCATCCCCAGCAACAGCAACCCCAGGAAGACGAGAGACCACACCGTGCGATGCGCGATCAACTCCAGGGCGCCGACGGCCGTCAGTTGCTTCCAGAACAGGGGGACCAACCCCCACAGGAAGTAGCAGGCACAGGCCGAGGCCACGCCAGCCCGGACACGGTCGCGATTGCCCGGCGCCGCCTCATGCATGTTCACCGGCACAGGCTCCTCGAAGGCCGGGTGCCAGGTCAAACGCGTCGGTGCCCGTGTGGGGAGCTGCAGGGGACAGGCACGGTGCGACGCGCCCGCGATGGTCCGTTCCGAATGAAAACAAGGGCTCAGCAGAGCCGCCCGGAGCGAACAACATCCGACACCTGCAACGCCATGAAAACGGGCAAAGGCCCGTGCCTAGCTGATCCCATCCACTCCTCCGGACGCACCCCATGGGTGCTCCGGATCCAGAGATCGCCCCCCCGTCAACGTGCGCCTTTTCGCCAAGAATCTTCCGGCGAAACCCCAAGGGTCGATGGACATCGATGGACGTCGTGCCGGTCCACGCGGTGCCTGGTCGGTCCTGTCGCGTCCAGATGGGCGTGGTGTCGTCCATGGGTTTGGGATGGGTAGCGGGGATGCGGAGTTGCCGGCCATGGCCTGGGCGCCGACGGGCAAGGGCCGACGTGTGCGCGAGACTCGCCTTTCGCCCGATTGTACGCACCCGTACTAAAGGGTTGCAGCCCCAACCCGCCCGCCGCATCGTGCCACCACTCGTTGACTCCGCGCTCGCATCCTCCCGCGCCCCGCATTGCACCGCCATGAACGCCTCCCGCTGCCCCCACCCGCGCATCCTCCGCGCCCTCGCCCTCTCCGTCGTCCTCGCCGCTTCCCTCAGCGCCGCACCCGTCTCCGGCTGGCTCAACTGGCGAGGCCCCTCCCAAAACTCCGTCTCTGCGGAAACCTCCCTCCCCAGCAAGATCGACGCCACCAAGCCCCTTTGGTCCGACGACTTCCCTGGCCAAAGCGCCCCGGTCATCGCCGACGGCCGCCTGTTCATTAACGGCTACATGGGCGACGGGCCGGAACTCCAGGAAGTGGTGCGCTGCTACGACGCCGTCACCGGCAAGGTGCTCTGGGAACATCGCGAGAGCGACTTCCTCTCCGACACCATCTACCTCCGCTACGCGACGTCCTCGCCGACCATCGACGCCGAGACGGGCAACGTGTACGTCCAGTTCACCCAGGGACTCCTCTGCGCCTTCAGCCGGGACGGCAAGCTGTTGTGGAAGCATTCCATGATGGAGGAGTTCGGGCGCCTGACCTTCCCCAACTCCCGCACGGCGTCGCCTGCCGTGGACCGCGAGTTGGTCATCACCCGCGGTATCACCAGCTCGTGGGGAGCCCATGGCCCGGCCGGCGACCGCTTCTACGCCTTCGACAAGGTTACCGGGGAGCTCGTGTGGAGCGCCGCCCCGGGCGAGCGGCCCCAGGACAACACCTTCTCCAACCCCTACTTTGACCTCTGGGACGGCAAGCGCGTCCTCTACAGCGCCGGCGGCGACAGCTCGATCCTCGCCCTCAACGCCCGCACCGGCGAGCCGCTCTGGCGCTTTCCCTTTGCCAAGGCCGGGGCCAAGGGCGGCATCAACGCAGCCCTCATTCGCAGTGGCGACCACCTCATCGCCCTCCACGAGTCCGAAAACCTCGACTCCTCCGAGATCGGGCGCATGGCGGCCTTCCGCATCCCTTCCCCCGCCGAGGTGAAGCCCACCAACAGCATCACGCCCCACGTTTTCCCCCCCAAGGCCTTCGAGGTCTGGCGCAATGCCGTCGGATCCCTCTCCAGCTCGCCTGTCCTTGTCGGCAACCGCATCTACGAGGTCAACGGCACCGGCGAGCTCTGCGCCGTCGATGCCGCCACCGGCCGCGTCCTCTGGAAGAAGAAGATTGGCATCGAGCAACGCCAGAGCACCCCGTTCCATGCCAACGGCCTTCTCTACGTCGCGATGTACGTGACGATGAAGGATGCCAAGGATGCGACGGCCGCCGACGCCGACTCCGTCTCCAATGGCGACCTCATCGTCCTCAAGCCCTCGGACGGCGGGGCGGAGGAGGTGAGCCGCACGCAGCTTACGGGCCGTTGCTTTGGCTCGCCTGTTGGCCACGGCGGCGTCCTCTATGTCCAGACCGACAAAAAGCTCTACGCCTTTGGCAAGCCCACCACGCCAGCGCCCGCGCCGGTGCCCGCCGAGTGGCCCAAGCCCGGCGCCGCCGCCCAGCTTCAGCTCATACCCTACGAGTTCCTCCTGCGGCCCGGCCAGACCCAGTCCTTCCGCGTCCGCGCCCTCGACGCCAACGGGTTCACCGTCGAGGCGGGCGTCGATCCCAAGTCCCTGAAGTGGGAGCCCTACGTCCCGCCGACGGCGCTCGTCCGGGCCTTTGCCAACGCCACGTTCAACCCCAAGGGCGAGTTGGTGGCCACGCCCGCGCCTGCCGCCAGCGCCGGCCAGTTCAAGGCCACGTTCAAGACCGCCGACGGACGCGAGATCGTCGGGTACATCAAGGGCCGCATTTTGCCGGCGCCGCCCCTCAAGTTCGACTTCCAGCAGTTCGCCCTCACCAACAAGACCACCAACACCGTCGAGCCCCCCACCGACTTCGCGTACCCGCCGTTGTCGTGGAACTCCGCCCGGTTCCGCTTCGAGGTTCGCGCCAAGGAACTCGACGGCGTCGCCACCAACGCCGCCCTCGTGAAGACCATCGACAACAAGCTCTTCCAGCGCGGGCAGGTCTTCTTCGGGTTCCCCAGCCTCTCCAACTACACCGTGCAGGCCGACGTCCTCAGCGAGGGCAACCGCCGCAAGATGTCCGAGGTGGGCATCCTCAACCAACGCTACGCCGTCATCCTCAAGGGCAACTCCCAGGAGATCGAAATCAACTCCAACCAGGAGCGCATCAAGGTGTCCCAGCCCTTCCGCTGGGCCCCCAACACCTGGTACGTCGTGAAGTCACGCGTGGACCTCCAGCCCGACGGCTCCGCGCTCGTCCAAGGCAAGGCCTGGAAACGCGGCGACCCCGAGCCCGCCGATTGGCTCGTTCGCTTCACCCACAAGAACGGCCACAAGCAAGGCTCCCCGGGCCTCTTTGGATTCGCACCCCAAGAGCAACGCGTCGCCATCGACAACATCGTCGTCTCACCCAACTGAAAACCGGGCCGGGTGGGGAATGGCGAATGGCGAACCGCGAATCTTCCGGCATACGCCCCCCGCTCACCGATCGCTTCTCGCTCCTCGCTTCTCGCCATTTCTCACCATGAAAAACCTCCCCCTCCTCACCCTCGCACTCATTGCATCCGGACTCGTTGCCCGTGCCCAGGACTGGCCCCAATGGGGCGGCAACGACCCCGGCCGCAACATGTACTCCACCGCCAAGGGCCTGCCGGATCGATTCGAGCCCGGCAAGATGAAGCCGGGCACGGAGGAGATCGACCTCGCCACCACCAAGGGTGTGAAGTGGGTCGTGAAGCTCGGGTCCCAATCCTACGGCAACCCCGTCGTGGCCGGCGGCAAGGTCTTCGTGGGCACCAACAACGAGTCCCCGCGCGACAAGCGCCACGTCGGCGACCGCTCCATTTTGATGGCCTTCGACGAGAAGACGGGCGCCTACCTCTGGCAGCTCGTCGTGCCCAAGCTCAAGTCCGGCAAGGTCAACGACTGGGAAAACCTCGGCCTGCTGGCCGCTCCGCTTGTCGTCGGCAACCGGCTCTACATCGTCACCTCCCGGTGCGAGGTCCTGTGCCTCGACACCGAGGGGCAGCGCAATGGCAACGATGGCGACTTCACGGACGACGCCACCTACTTCGTCAAGGACACCCCCAAGGAGTCCGCGCCCCCGGAACTGCTGCCCACCGACGCCGACATCATCTGGCGCTATGACATGATGGACGAGCTGGGCGTGTTCCCCCACAACGCCTCCAACTGCTCCGTCATCCTCGTCGATGGCGTCCTCCACGTCTGCACCTCCAACGGCCAGGACTGGACCCACGTCAACATCCCGTCCCCCAACTCCCCCAGCTTCATCGCC
>CAYSGH010000087.1:0-18025 GCA_964430505.1 uncultured Akkermansia sp.
CGTAGCCGTGTACTTGGCGCTGTACGTGGTATGGGCCCGATAGGCGGGCGGGTCGGGCTGGGATGCAGGGCCGTATCCTCCCGTTTGGCCGACTGCTACTTGGGCAGGTCGTACAACAATTCCGTGCGGGAGTCCTTGAGGTCGTCGCGCATGCGGATGTCCCGCAGCATCCAGACTGCGCCACCGCTGCGGCTTTTGACCTCGCGGAAGGTCCCGGTGCTGAACTCCTTCACCTTGCGTCGTTGGGCGTCATAGGCCTCCGCGCGTAGCAGCGCGTTGAACTCGGCGTCCACCCACGACCGGACGCTCGCATAGCCGTTGGTGACGGGGTTGTAGCTGTCCAAGGTCCAGCAGAGACGGCCGTTGCTCATCTCCTGCTTGACCACGCGTTGGTCTGGCCAGTGCAGGAATTCGAGCCCGAGGTCACACCACCAGAAGTCCGTGCCTGCGAACGGCTGCTGCGAGGGCGGCACCATGGTGCTGGTTGGGTGGGCTTGGTATGCGGGAGGCCGGTTGGTGGAGAAGGCGACGATCAACGTTTCGACGGGGCCATTCGACGCGGGGCGTGCCTCGTATCGAACCTTCCATCCCCCGCCATCGGGCCACGTGGCGATGGTGACGGGCATCTGGCGACGACGGCCGTTGCCATCCCGGATTTTTAGGACGCCGGTGTTGGTGAGGGCCTCAGCGGGTGCCTGGGAGCGGAGATGTTGGACGAGGGCGTCGCCGCGCTCGCGCTGGGTGGCGAGGGTATCGGCCATCGCGTGTGCGCCGGCGGCCGTGACGAGCACGACGGTGGCGATGGGGCGCAGGGTCATGGGCTTGCGGGAGTGTTGCGACGACGGGGCGCGGCGTTCTCAGGGTCGCCATTCGACGCGCGGGCGCTCGCCCTTGCGGCCACAGACCACCAAGCCCGGCGGGCGCCCGCCGCCCGTTCCTCCGCTGCACCCGCAGGCCGTGTCACGGCCGAGCGAGAACCGGCGGGGCCGGAGCCTTCGCCAAGCAAACAGGGCGGCGGTGACGGCCACGATTCCGAGGGCGACGGGGGTTTGCCACGCGTTGGCAGTCATTGCGTGATGCGCAAAGTGTACCTGTCGCAGCCCATGGCACCATCACGCCTTGCCGCCGAATGACACGTGGTCGTCGAGGTCGAGCAAGTCGGCCCAGGCGCGGATGTCGTCTCGGCTGCTGGAGATCTGGCGGATGGAATCCACGAAGTAGCCGAGGGTGTCCGGGTCGCTGGATGGACCGCGATGATCCTGGAAGGAGCTCCACTGTTGGATTTCCCATGGCGAACGCTTGTGGGCGGCATGGGACTCAATCCATGCGAGGACGTCTCCGTCGCCGCCGCCCTTGGCGACCTCGGCCTTGAGCGCCTCGGCGTCGATGCCGACAAAGGAGAGGAAGTTTTGGTCGAGGGGGCAGTTGTACTTGTACTCGCCGAGGGTGCCGGCGATGGCGGCGCGGCACTTGTCGAGGACCCGGGGTAGGATGGCGTATCCGCCGAGGCGGACGCGCATGCTGCGGGGTGCGCGCCGCGAAAGGTCGGGCGCGTGGGAAAGCGTGCTGCTCATGGACGAAGACTGCTGCTAGGTGCACCGGGCCGGCAAGAGGCAAGGCGGGCGGGAAGCTTGGCCGGGTGCGGGGGGCCATCGCCAAGACGAGGCACCCATGGGTTGCCCAGCGCTGACCGCCGGGGCGCCTGGGCTGGCCACGCCTTCGTGTCTGGCCTTTTCTGGATCCGAGGATGCATCGAAGCGAGGGGTGGTGCCTGGGCTGGATGCGGCGGCGGTCATCAGGAATCCAGTCTGCGGGTGCATCCACTTGCCGTCGCCACTTCGGAGGGGATTCGGTCGCCATCCGATTGACACGTCCCATGAGCCGTGTGCTGACCCAACTTACGGGATGGATTCGGGGATGGCGGGGCCTCGTCCCCCGACGATGGCCTCGGCCGGGGTTTCTGGACCCGGGAATCGAGGCTTGCTTCGCCGCTGGTTTAGGGTATCCACGCCGTCCCGCTTGGGCTGCGAAGACGGCCGGCGGATGCCGTGTCGTCCCATCATGAAGGATCGTTAGGGACACGCACGGGCCGGAGGCGGCGCCACGGGCACCGGACCGGTCATGCGAAAGGAAGTGAACGTGAAGTGAGCGAAGTTAAGATGAAGAAGGGCGAGCCCGTGGACCGGGCTTTGCGTCGGCTCAAGAAGAAGGTGGACCGCGAGGGCACCCTCAAGGAGGTGCGCAACCACCGTCATTTCGAGAAGCCGAGCGAGAAGCGTCGGCGTCGCATGAAGGTGGCGAAATTCAACGCCATGCTTGCGGCACGCTACGCGGACGTCTGATGGCCACCGCCGGGCCGATGGGGGCAGCTCATGCCCCCGTCGGCTTGGGCGATTCGGTGCCAGCCCCGTGAGGGAACGACCCTCGGGGAAGAGGCGGCACCGCCCGGGGATGGTCATTGCGGGCGAATGCCGGGATGGGGTGATGAGGCGGGGGCTTTGGGATGTATTCGTTTTCAACGTGTTGGAACTCCGGCCGACACCAGGACGGCCGGAAGATGCTCGAGGAGATTCGCGACCTGGGCTTTGGCCACGCGGAGTTGAGCCACGGCATCCGGCTGAGCCTTGTTCCAGGCATCCTGGAAGCGGTGGAGTCGGGGGTCATCCAAATCTCGACCCTCCACAATTTCTGCCCGTTGCCCGTGGGCGTAAATCATGCTGCGCCCAACCTTTTCAAGTTCAGCTCGCCGGATCGGCGGGAACGGGACAACGCCCTCAAGCACACGCTCAAGACGCTGGAGCTCGCCCAGCGCGTCCGGGCGCGGCTTGTCGTGCTGCACACGGGCGCGGCGGACCTTGGCGGGTTGTTTGGGACGCCGGACTACATGGGCAAGCTGGAGGCCATGGCGGAGAAGGGACAGCAGGGCTCTCCGAAGTACGCCAAGCTGCTGTCCGAAATTGAGCTGCGACGCGAGGCTCGGAAAGGCCCTGCCATGGAGGCAGCCACCGAGTTGATTCGGCGCATTGCGGACGAGGCTGCCAAGCGCGGCCTCCTCCTCGGCATCGAGAACCGAGAGGCCGTCGAGGAGATCCCGTTCGACCACGACCTCCCGTTTTTCTTCGACTCATTTCCAGACAACGTGCGGTATTGGCACGACTGCGGGCATGCCCAGATCAAGGAGAACCTGGGCCTGATGGCTGGCCATGTTCTCCACTTGGAAACCATGGAGCCTCACCTCGCGGGCTTTCACATCCACGACGTGGTGCCGCCGGCGGCGGACCATCGCGCGCCGGGTTCTGGTTGCATTGACTTTCGGGCGCTCGCCCAGTTTGTGCGCCCCGATCACATCAAGGTGTTTGAACTCTCGCCAGGAATGCCCAAGGACGCGGTGCTGAAGGGCGTCGAGTTCATCCGGTCAGCGTGGGGACCCGAGTGAGCGTCGCGGGGATGGGTGGCGGGCCTTCAGGGGGTTCCGGCAAGCGGGTGGGTTCCCGCTGGGGCTCATGGGTCCGGCTTGCCGTGGCGGCGTTGCTGCTGGGGTTGATCTTCCACGTCATCTTTTGCAACGAGGCCCAGCTTCACTTGGCGTCCTCGGGGCAGAGCTGGGAGGCGTTGGGCAAGTGGGACCAGAGGCGTCTCGCATGGTCACGCGGGCCCATGGAATTGTGGCGAACGTTCGGCCGCCTCTCCGTACAGCATTGGGTTGTTGCTCTGGGTTGCTGCGGCATCCCGGTGATCCTGGGCGGGTTGCGCTGGCGACGGGCCTTGAGGGTCCAAGGGCTCGACGTTGGCGTGGGATCCGTGATCCGGGTCTCCTTTGTTGCGCATTTCTTCAACGCCTTCCTGCTGGGTTCGACGGGTGGCGACGTGGTGAAGGCATGGTGCGCCTCGCGCTGGACGCGCGAGCGTCGCGCGGAGGCGGCGCTGACCGTGTTGGTGGATCGTTTGGTTGGGACCCTTGCCTTGCTGGTGTTCGCCGTCGCGATGATCCCTCTGGCTTGGCGAGCGCCGGACGGCACCGGGCTGTTTCTGGCGCACTCGAGCTACCCTGCCGTGGCTGTGGTGGTGGCCGCGATGGCGGCGGTGGCAGCGGGGTTGGTGATGGCGGCGTTCCACACGGAATGGCTTGCTGCGGGAAGCGGGGCCGCGCGGTTGCTGGGCCGGTTGCCCAGCGGGGACTCGCTCGCGAGGGCGCTGGCCGCGTGCCGCCTGTTCGGAAGGGACTGGACCTATCTTGCGGCCGCCGCCGCGTATTCCGTTGTGATCAACGTCGCCATCGTGGGGACCTTCCTGGCCATCGCAGCGGGCATCGGCTTGGAGGTTCCATCTCGGATCCTTTGGTTCGTCGTGCCGGCCGTGGTGTGCATTGCAGCCCTACCCGTGACGCCCAGCGGCCTCGGCGTTCGCGAGAACCTGCTTGTCTCCCTGCTTGCCCTGCCCGAGTTCCCTGGCGTCCGCCATGGCGAGGCCCTTGCCCTCGCGTTGCTTGCCTACTCAGCCAACCTTGCGTGGAGCGCCATCGGCGGGCTTGTCTATCTCCTGAGGCCGCCGCCGTCCGGTTCGATCGACTGATACGACGGGACCCCGGCGCCCGGCCCTCACATCATCACTTGCTTCCCGGCTTGATCGCCGGCGTTGCGGCCAGGTCCGGCGGCAACTGGTCCGGCGCGAACGCCTCGACATGGAGGCGAATCAGGCTGACCAAGGGCACGCCTAGGTCGAGGGCGCCGTCGGATCGATCGACCATTACCGCCACGGCCAGCGGTGTCCCCCCGTGCTCGCGAACGATGGCCAACGTTTCCAGCACTCGTCCTCCCTTCGTCACCACGTCCTCCACGACCAGCACCGGCTCGCCTGGTGCCAGCTTGAAGCCGCGCCGCAGGACGAGCCGTCCCTCCTCCTTTTCCGCGAAGATGAAGCGGCATCGAAGCTGCCGCGCGACCTCCTGCCCGATCACGAGCCCACCCATGGCGGGCGCAATCACCGTCATGGCCCCCAGTGGCCGGACCCGCTCCGCCAGCGCGGCCCCGAAGCGTTCCACGATGGGCATGTCCTGCAAGGCTTGCGCGCATTGGAAAAACTGCCGCGAATGCAGCCCGCTGCGCAGGATGAAGTGCCCGTCCAGCAACGCGCCCGTCTGCCGAAACAGGGCCAGCGCCTCGTCGTTCGTCATGCCCTTGAGGCTGCCATGAGCCACGGACCGCAGGCGACAACGAAGGCGTCGCGTCCCCACGGCGGCCGCTACATCTGCTCGCTCACGCCAATCCCCAGGCAATCGAGCCCCGATTGGAGCACGCGGGCCGTCAACTGGCACAAGGCCAGCCGCGATGACCGCACCGGCTCCTCCGATCGCAACACCGGGCACGCCTCGTAGAACCGCGAGGACAACCCCGCCAGCTCATATAGGTAATTGCACAGGTAGTTGGGGCGCGCCTCGTCGCCCACGGCTGCCAACACCAGACCGAAGTTCAACAGGTGCCGGGCCAAGGCCCGTTCCTCCGGGGACGCGACCCGGACGCGTCCGACGGCCGACGGTGTTCCACCCCCGTCGCGCACCAGCTTCGCGGCCCGCGTGTACTGGTATTGCAGGTACGGCGACGTGTTCCCTTGCAACGCCAGCATCTTGTCCCACGAGAACACGTAGTCGCTTTGCCGGTTCGGGAGCAGGTCCTGGTACTTCACGGCCCCAATGCCCACCACGCGCGCGATCTCGCGCTGCACCGCCTCCGGCAACTCCGGACGCTTCCCCTTCACGACCGCCAACGCCCGCTCCTCCGCCTCGTCCAGTACCTCGCCCAGCCGCACCGTGTCCCCGGACCGTGTCTTGAAGGGCTTGCCATCCTCTCCAAGGATCGAGCCAAACCACACGTGATGCAGCCGGACGCTCGCTGCCGCCTCGGGCTTCCACGCCTTGAAGGCCGCGAACACCTGGCGGAAATGCCCCTGCTGCCGCCCGTCCGTCACGTAGAGGATGTCCGTGGGCGCCCATGTTCGAACCCGGTAATCCAAGGTCGCCAGGTCCGTCGTGGCGTAGTTGAAGCCACCGTCGGACTTTTGCACGAGCAACGGCATGTCATGCCATGCGCCGTCACGCTGGATCTTGAAGGGGTCCTCCTTCGCCGCCACCTCCCCGCGCGAGAACACCGCCTTTGCGCCGTCGCTGTCCCGCGCAATTCCCCGTGCGGCCATGTCCGCCACCACCCCGGCCAGCCAAGGGTTGTAGAAACTCTCGCCCAACGTGTGGTCGAACGTCACCCCCAGCCGCCCGTAGATCGCGTCGAACTGCGACTGAGACAGCCGGATCATCTCGCGCCAGATCGCCAGGTTCGCCTCGTCCCCGCCTTGCAGCCGCACCAGCTCCGCCTTGGCCGACTCTCGCACCGACGGGTCCGCGTCGCAGGCCGCGTTCACCGCCTTGTAGATGCGCTCCAGCTCCGCGATGGGGTCGCGTGCCAGCGCCGCTGCGTCCAACCGCGTCTTCCATCCCAGCAGCAACATCCCGAACTGCGTGCCCCAGTCGCCGATGTGGTTGTCCGTGACCACCTCGTGCCCCAGCAGACGCAACGTCCGGGCCAACGCATCGCCCAGCACCGTCGAGCGCACGTGCCCGATGTGCATCGGCTTCGCGACGTTGGGCGAGCTGAAGTCGATGACGACCGTGCGGCGCGGCCGTGCGGCCTCCACGAAGGGCACCGTTGCCCCCAACGCCTCCTCCATCGCCCGTTCCATGGCCGCCGCCGATAACCGGAAGTTCAGGAAGCCCGGCCCCGCCACCTCCACGGGCTCGCACCATTCGGAGACGTCCAGCCGCGCCACCACGTCCGCCGCCAACGCCCGCGGATTGAGCCCGCGCGGCTTCGCCAGGCCCATGACCACGCTCGACTGGTAGTCGCCCAGCTTCGCATCCGAGGCCGGGCGTACCTGGACGGACGAGGGGTCGGCGTCGGGCAACACCGCGCGAACGGCGTCGCGCAATCGGGATTCAATTCGTGAAGGAAGCATGACGTTTGCGATGTGGGCCGCACGACCGGACCGGGCCGCCATGGCTGGGACCCGGCATGCTCGACGTCCTAGCGGACGACGGAATGGTCGCAGATGACCTTGAGGATGGCCTCGGCGTCGCCGGCTTGGTCCAGCGCGGCGAGGAACTCGCCCTTGCGCTGGACCTTGGCGATGCCGCCCAGCGTGTTGAGGTGCTTTTGGAACTGCCCCAGCGGCACCAGCAACAGCGTCACGAGGTGCACCGGCTGCCGGTCCAGCGCGTCGAACTCCACCCCGCCCCGCGAACGGCCAAACGCCGCCGTGAGCTCCGGCACCAAGTCCGTGGAGGCATGAGGAATCCCAATCCCAAAGCCAATTCCCGTGCTCATCGACTGCTCCCGCTTGCGAACCGCCGCCACCACGGCGTCGCGGTCCTTTGCCTGGACCTTCCCGGCTCCCACCAGCAGGTCCACCAGCTCGTCGATCGCCCCCCAGCGGTCCTTCGACGCAAGTTCCGGGACGATCTGAGCCGACGTGAGAATGTCTCCAAGGTTCATGCGCTTCCGAAGAGGAAGGGCATCTTCCACGCATTGTGGCTGTGGATTCAACCGGGAATCTTTCCCAGCGCCCATCCTTGGGGTGCAGCCCGATGGTGTCGGTGGTCCCAAGGATGTCGTGGCTGGCCCAACGCTGGGAGCGCGGACGTCCACGTCCGCACCTCCATGCTCCCGCCTTGCGGGACCGGTCCGCTCCCATGTCACCGGCAACTTCGGGATG
Organism: uncultured Akkermansia sp.; assembly: GCA_964430505.1. Taxonomy (GTDB): domain Bacteria; phylum Verrucomicrobiota; class Verrucomicrobiia; order Limisphaerales; family UBA9464; genus UBA6176. The sequence continues at coordinate 7,759 of CAYSGH010000087.1, forward strand.
CACGACCCATCCTTGGGCGCACGCCGCGCGCCCCTGCACGTCGCGCCAACCACTGCGGGACGGGCGGCTCCCTGCGGCTGCCAAAAGGCGTGCCCTGCCGAAGAAAACCGGGCCCGCGTCCGGTCAACGCCGCACGCGACACGCACGCAACAGCGTGTTCTGCACCCGTATCTCCACCTCCCCGGATACCGCCGGGGTCGCCCCGCCCCGGATGCAGGCTGCCCACTCTGCCAGGTCGCCCTCGTAACGCTCGTAGCGCGGCAGCGGGATCTCGCTTCTTCCCGCAGGCCAAGGACCCGCCGCCCGCGCCAAGTCCAACATCAGCGCCGGAGGCTCTACCGGGCGCAGCGTCGCCGACCCGAGGCTCCCCTCCACATGGAACTCCCGGTGTTGTCCCGAGACGGGATCAAGGTTCGAGTTGCACACCAAGGCCATGCAACGCGCGTATTCCAGCACCGCGAGGTTGTTGTCCTCCAACCGGTCGTTGTGCCCGCCGTCGCGACGCAGGAACGACGTCACGCGCCGCGGCTCGCCCAGCAACCGCACGACCGCGTCGATGCCGTGCGATCCCAACTCAAACAGGCCACCGCCCGGGAACCGCCCCCATTCCGTCCGCCGCCCTGCCTCCAGTGCGTTGCCAATCGTGGCGCGAACCAGGTGCACGTGCCCCAGCCAACCTTGCGCCACGGCATCGAAGATGAAGGCCAGCCCCGGGTGGTACCGCCACATGTAGCCCGTTTGGAACACCACCCCGTTGCGGCGCGCCCAGCCCACCATGCGCTCGACGTCGCCCCATCGGTGCGCCGGCGGCTTCTCCACGTGCACGTGCTTCCCCGCCTTCAATGCCATCAAGGCGTGCCGGGCATGGTCCGCAACGTCCGACTCGACCAGCACGGCGTCGCTCCGCTCCACGAGCGTCCGGGCATCCAGGAACCGCACGCCGGGCCTTGCAAACAGCTCGCGCGCCGAGGGGTCTTCCTCGCTGATGCCCACGCACTCGAACTCGGGCGATCGCATCAGGATCCCCCATTTCGCCCGCGCATGCGAATGCACGGCGCCCAGAAGCCCGACGCGGATGGGCCGGCCGATGACTCGTTGGGGCGGGGCGTGCTTCGCGGGGGCGTTGCTGAGGGCTGGCGTTGCGGCCGTCAGGGCCGTGGCGACGTGGAGGAAATGCCGGCGTGTCACGACGGAAGAGTGACGTGAGCAGGGGCGAGCGGCGAGGGGCGAACGCTGGCAGGGAGGCCTTGGTAGGTGCGTGGCCCAGGATGGCTGCGGACGCGCTTTTCGAGCGTTGTTGCGCTTTCCGTTGAAGGATTGCCCTTTGGGAATTGAGGCTCGCCTTCCCCTGCCACGGGAGGGCTTATCATGCCCCACCTGCCACGCTGTGCGTCGCGGGGTTTTACATCATGAACTATTCCCATGCCCGTGCCGTGGCTGTTGCCATGGCCCTTACCACGGGGATTTGGGGCGCCAAGGCGGGCACCACTACGTTGCCCGCCTCTCTGGCCCTGAACCCATCCACCTCCACTGACCGCGGCTTTACCGTCCGAGTCGCGCAAGCTCCACCTGAAACCCAGATCGGCAATTCCTTTTTGCGGGCCATCCGTCAACTCAACGGGACCCTGGTCGATGCGGCCGGCAACCCCGTTTCCAATGACGCCGTCGCCGGGCCGGAGACCGGCGGATTCTACCACGTGGATGCTGTCAACTTCGAGCGCGACGCCAACCCGTTCGACCTCACCGACCTCGACGGCAACTACCTTGCCTCCTTTGCGCCCACTTACTTCCCCGGCATCCCCGGCAACGGCGGCGGCACCGACCTCTTCGCCGTCGAGGTTGTCGGCTGGGTCAACCTGCCCGTCGGCGAGACCACCTTTGGCGTCACCGTCAGCACCGACCGCACGGACGTGAACGACGACGACGCCTACGTCGTCACCGTCGGGGCCAACCCGCGCGACTTCTTCGGCACCAAGATCGGCGAGTTCGAGCGCTTTGCCCCGCCGTTCAAGGCCGACAGCAAGAACGAGAACCAGTGGAAGGTGAACGTCACCGCCCCCGGGCTCTACCCGATGCGCCTCGTTTATTGGCAGGCCGGCCGCGGTGCCGCGCTCCAGTGGTACACCGTCGCCGACGACGGCTCCCGCATCCTCCTCAACGACACCTCCGACCCGCGCGGCCTCCAGGTGTTCCGCTCCAACTCCGCCGTGGAGTCCTCCGGGCCCTACGTTGCCGAGGTCACGCCCTCCCCGGGTTCCGATGGCAACAAGGCCTCGGCCCCCGTTACGGCGGTCATCGTGGACGGAGCCAGCACCGTGGCCACCAGCGGCGTCACGCTGACCTTCAACGGCGCATCGGCCACGCCGCAGTCCCTCGCCAAGAGCGGCGGCAAGATCACGCTCCAGTATGATCCCAATGCCAATCGCACCACCGCCAACAACACGGTGGCCCTCACCTACACCGACTCCGTCTCCAAGGCACGCACCGCCAACTGGAACTTCGGCATCGTCGTCTCCGGCGGCTCCTCCACCCGCGTGGCGGGCCAATGGGACTTCGACTTCAACGACCTCCGCGCCACCGTCGGAACGCCCCTGGCCTACCTCGACGGGGACAACGGCGCTACCCAGGCCGGGACCGTGTTCGGCACCACCTCCGCCTTGGGCCTCCCGGGCATCAACGGCCGCGACGCCAAGGTCATGGAGGTGCCCGGAGCCCTCGACCGCAACATCGGCTACATCATGACCCACGGCATCGCCCCCAATGGCGGCGGCACCAAGGTCAACCAGTTCACCATCATCTATGACCTCTTCGTCGAGGCCTCTGGCCCCGGCGCGGCCTCCCTTCTCCAGATCAGCTCGCTCAGCAACACCGACGACGGCGACCTCTTCTGGCAGGGCAGCAACTTCGGCCAGGGCGGCGGCGGCTACAACGGCCGCGGCACCTTCACCGCCGGCGCGTGGCACCGCGTCGTCGCGGCCTATGACATGGCTGCTTCCACCCCCGTCGTCACCAAGTACGTCGATGGCATCAAGCAGGATGACTGGGTCACCGGTCATTCCCTCGACGCCGCCCGCCGCGCCCTCCAGCCCACCGCCATCCTCTTCGGCGACGGCGACCAGGACGAGCGCCGCAAGATGTGGGTGAACTCCATCCAGATCCGTAATGGCAAGATCTCCGACGCCGAGGCCATGGCCTTGGGCGGGCCGGACGCCGACGGCATCCCGCAGGACATCCAATCCACCCCCGTCGCAGGCCAATGGGACTTTAACTTCGGAGACCTCGGCGCTTCCGTCGGGAAGGCCCTCGCCTACCTCGACGGGTCCGGCGGCGTGACGCAAACCGGCACGCAGTTCGGCACCACGACCTCCTTTGGCATCGCCGACATCGGGGGCTCCGAGGCCAAGGTGATGCGCGTCCCGGGTGAGCTCGACCGCAACATCGGCTACATCATGGACCACGGCATCGCCCCCAACGGCGGCGGCTCCAAGGTCAACCAGTACTCCATCATCTTCGACATCTACGTCGAGACGTCCGGCCCCGGCGCGGCCTCCCTTCTCCAGATCAGCTCGCTGAGCAACACCGACGACGGCGACCTCTTCTGGCAGGGCAGCAACTTCGGCCAGGGCGGCGGCGGCTACAACGGCCGCGGCACCTTCACCGCCGGCGCGTGGCACCGCGTCGTCGCGGCCTATGACATGGCTGCTTCCACCCCCGTCGTCACCAAGTACGTCGATGGCATCAAGCAGGATGACTGGGTCACCGGGCATTCCCTCGATGCCGCCCGCCGCGCGCTCCAGCCCACCGCCCTTCTCTTCGCCGACGGCGACCAGGACGAGCGCCGCGTCATGTACGTCAACTCCGTCCAGATCCGCCCCGGCAAGCTGACCGACGCCCAGGCGGCCTGGCTTGGCGGCCCCTCCGCCAACGGCATCCCCGTGTTCATCCCGCCGTCCACCGTCACGGGGCAATGGGACTTCGAGTTCGGCGACCTCGGCGCCACCATCGGTTCGCCGCTCGCGTACCTCGACGGCAACGAGGGCGTCACCAAGGCGGGTACGGAGTTCGGCACCACCACCACCTTCGGCATCGCCAACATTGGCGGGGCCGAGGCCAAGGTCATGCGCGTCCCCGGCGAGCTCGACCGCAACATCGGCTACGTCATGGATCACCGCATCGCCCCCAACGGCGGCGGGGCCAAGGTCAACCAGTACACCCTCATCTTCGACATCTACGTCGAGACGTCCGGCCCTGGCGCGGCGTCGCTTCTCCAGGCCAGCTCGCTCAGCAACACCGACGACGGCGACCTGTTCTGGCAGGGCAACAACTTCGGCCAGGGCGGCGGCGGCTACAACGGCCGCGGCACCTTCACCGCCGGCGCATGGCACCGTGTCGTCGCGGCGTATGACATGACTGGCTCCGCGCCCGTCGTCGCCAAGTACGTCGATGGCATCAAGCAGGACGACTGGGTCACCGGCCACGGCCTCGACGCCGCCCGCCGCGCCCTCCAGCCCACCGCCCTCCTCTTCGCCGACGGCGACCAGGACGAGCGCCGCGTCATGTACGTCAGCTCCATCCAGGTCCGCGCGGGCAAGCTCTCCGACGCCCAGTGCGCCCTCCTCGGCGGGCCCAGCGCCGCCGGCATCCCCATCGCGTTGCCCGAGAGCACCGTCACCGGCCAATGGGACTTCGAGTTCGGCGACCTCGGCGCGACCGTGGGCGCGCCCTTGGCCTACCTTGACGGGGCCGAGGGCCTCACCAAGGCCGGCACCGAGTTCCTTACCGTCGATCTCGGCGGCACCCCCGCCAAGGTCATGAAGGTCCCCGGCGACCTCGACCGCAACATTGGCTACGTCATGGCCCATCGCATCGCCCCCAACGGCGGCGGCGCGAAGGTCAACCAGTACACCATCGCCTTTGACATCTACGTCGCCCCCTCGGGGCCCGGCGCGGCCTCGCTCCTCCAGATCAGCTCGCTCAACAACAGCGACGACGGCGACCTGTTCTGGCAGGGCAACAACTTCGGCCAGGGTGGCGGCGGCTACAACGGCACCGGCGCCTTCACGGCCGGCGCATGGCATCGCGTCGTCGCGGCCTATGACATGGCCGCCACCCCGCCTGTCGTCGTCAAGTACGTGGACGGCATCTTCCAGGACAACTGGACGACCGGCCATTCCCTCGACGCCGCGCGTCGCGCCCTCCAGCCCACCGCCATCCTCTTTGGCGATGGCGACCAGGACGAGCGTCGCGAGATGTGGGTCAGCTCGGTGCAAGTCCGCGCGGGCCGGCTCTCCTACGCGCAGATCGAGGCCCTCGGCGGCCCCAGCGCCTCCGGCATCCCCCTCGCCATCCCCACGGCCAAGGCTCCCATCATCACGATCGTCGATGGCAACGCCCCGGCTGGCCTCGTGGGGACGCCCCTCACCAACATCGTCGTCGATGACGCCACCGGCACCATCACGGCCGACCTCCCGGCCAACGGCGACCAAGGCTACCTCACCATCGCGCCCAAGCGCCTCATCAAGAGCGTGAGCGCCCAGGGCGGCAAGCTGGTCATCCGCTACTAGCCTCCCCTCCATCACGCGCTTCCATGAGCGCGCGTCCAGGGCGGCCTTGCCACGGCAAGGCCGCTCTTTTTTTGCGTCCGGACCTCTCCAACGCGCACGGATGCCCGTCGTCAGGCCCGAGGCATGCCGTGAGGGGTTGCCCCTCGAAGCCTCGGGAATCCTGACCTCATGGAAGCGGACTGCCACCCATGGTCTCGAAGACGTGGCGAAGGTCGGTTTCCGGATGGACGGTCCCCAGACCGTGGCAGCGCCGTCCCGGCGCTGTCGAAAGCCCCCATCGCCCCACCACCGAAAACCGTTTCCTCGACGCTTTTGGCAGGCTTCAACAGGCCGATAACCCAAGGCGCTCCAGGGCCCGCCCCGGCTGGTGGCATTCGAACCGGGAATGCCTTGCTCGGAACCCGAGATCGTCCAAGGCACGACCCATGCCAGCCCGGGGCAACACCTCGGATGGTCCATCTGGCCGGGATCCCCTGACGCGGCGCACGGGCCATGCGGCATCGCCGTCGCCGCGCGAGGGCACGTGGCCTACGGACTGCCCCACTGCCGTTTCGAGACCACACAGCGCCGAGACTGCGCTGCCACTGTGGTCGCGCGGACGTCGTCCGGTGCGAAGCCAAGTGGGGCAAGGTTCCCTTGCCCGCTGTCATGGACCCCGATCCGGTGTTGCCCCATTTCCACCATCCCCTCCTACCACCACGACATGTGGTCAGGAGTCCCGGGTCTTGGGCAGTATCCCGGCCCTGCCGCCGCTAAATCCCCGCGACCTCGCCCGTGCTGTCCCCCAAACGAACGGTGGGCAGGTCCATGCGGTTGAGCATGGAAAGCCACAGGTTGTTGAGGGGCGTCTCCTTGGGAAACACCATGTGCCGACCGGGCTTGAGCGTGCCGCAGCCGCGCCCGGCGAGCAGGATGGGCAGGTCATCGTGGTTGTGCGCGTTGCCGTCCGAGTTGCCGCTGCCGTAGGCCAACATGCAATGGTCCAGCAACGTGCCGTCGCCCTCGCGCACGGACTTCAACCGCCCCAGCAGGTACGCGAGCTGCGTCGTGTGGAACCGGTTGATCTTCGCGATCTTGGCCTTCCTCTCCGCGACGTTGCCATGATGGGAGAGGTCGTGGTGCCCCTCGCGCACGTCGATGAACGGGTACGGCTTGTTGCTGCCCTCGTTCGCAATGACAAAGGTCGCCACGCGCGTGCTGTCCGTCTGAAAGGCCAGCACCATGAGGTCCATCATCAACCGGATGTGCTGCTCGTAGGTGTCGGGCACGCCCTTCGGCTGCACCACGCCCTCGGGCGTCCGCACCTCGGGCAACCGCGTCGCCTGCTCGATGCGCCGCTCCAGGTCGCGGACGGCGGACAAGTACTCGTCGAGCTTGCGTTGGTCCCCGCGGCCCAGCTTGCCGTTCAAATCCGAGAAGTCATCCCGCACGAGGTCGAGCACGGACTTGCGCCGGGCATCGCGCCGGGCGCGCTCGGCCTGGGAGCCGGTTCCAAAGAGCCGCTCGAAGACCAGCTTGGGGTTGACCTCCTTGGGCAACGGCTGCGTCGCCGAGCGCCACGCCATCGTGGACGAGTACACGCAGGAGTAGCCGGAGTCGCAGTTGCCGGCCATCGAGCCCGCCTCCGTGCCGATCTCGAGGGACGGCAGCCGGGTTTTCTCCCCGATGCGCGCCGCCGCCACCTGGTCCACGGAAATGCCCGCACGGATGTCCGTCCCGTCCGTCTTGCGGGCCTGGCAACCGGTCAGGAACGCGGACAACGCCCGCGCGTGGTCGCCCGCGCCGTCGCCATTCGCACGGGCCTTGTCCGCCGTGAGGCCGGTGAGGATGGAGAAGTCCGAGCGATGCTCCGCGAGGGGCTCGAGGATGGACGGAAGCTTCTCGGGCAACGCCCCCTCCTGGGCCGGCCGCCAGTCGGCCATGTTCTTGCCGTTGGGAACGTACAGGAACGCCATGCGGTTCGGGGCCGCCTGCCCGGACGGCGTCGCGCCGCGCGCCCAGGAGGTCATCGGGCCCATCGCCTCCAGCCATGGAAGGGCGATCACCGTTCCCAGCCCGCGCAGGGCCGACCGACGTGAGAGGAGGAGCTTGCTCATGTGCGTGGGGAGTTCGTGGTAGGAAAAACGTGTGTGTGCCGCCAAAAAGTCACCGGTGTTGCCGTGCCATGCCTGTCGCGCGTTCGTGGTCTCAACTGCCCTTCGCCTTGGGTTCCTCCGCCGCGCGGTCCGCCGCGAGCCCGCGCCGCATCCGGAACGGGTCGCTTTGCACGATGGACAGGATCAAGGATGAGAAACGGTATTCCCCCTTGGCGGTGCCCGCGAGGACCTTTTTGAGCGCCGGCTCGTCGTAGAACTCCAGCCCGCGACCGGTCGCATAGGTCATCAGCTTCTCGGCAAGGTTGCGCGCCACCAGCTCCTTCCGGCCCTTCAGGACGCCCCGCAGGCCCGCCGCGCCATCGAACGAGCTGCCGTCGGGCAACGTCCCGGAGGGATCGATGACCTCCTGCCCATCCTGGGCGCGGAAGCGGCCAATGGCGTCGAAGTTCTCGAAGGCGAAGCCCATGGCGTCCATTTGCTGGTGGCAGTTCGCGCAGGACGGGTTGGCGCGGTGCTGTTCCATCCGTTGCCGGAGCGTGCCCTTCAGCTCGTGCTGCGTTTCCAGCTCCGGCACGTTTGGCGGCGGGGGCGGGGGCGGCGTGCCCAGGATTTGCTCCAGCACCCAGCGCCCGCGCTTCACCGGCGACGTCCGCGTGGGATTCGACGTCGCCGTCAGCACGCTCGCCTGCGTCATCAAGCCCCCGCGCCGACGGTCCGGGAACGTCACCCGGACGAACTCCTCGCGGCGGCCCTCGCCCTTGGGCACCTGGTCCTCGATCCCATAATGCCGGGCCAGGACCCGGTTCACATACGTGAAGTCGGCGTCCACAAGGTCCAGGATGCTCCGGTCCTCGCGCACGACCTCGCCGAGGAACAGCTCCGTCTCGCGCAGCATCGCCTTGCGCAGCCGGTCATCGAAGTCCGGGAACAACTTCGCGTCGGGCTGGAACGTGGCGAGGCGCTGCAACTGGAGCCATTGCAGCCCGAAGTTGCGCACGAGCGCCTCCGCGCGCGGGTCCTTGAGCATCCGCCGCACCTGCGGCTCCAGCTCGGCCGTCAGCCGGCCCTTGTCCGCCAAGGCCATCAACGTCTCGTCCGGCATCGTGCTCCACAGGAAGTAGCTCAGGCGCGACGCCAGCGCGTGCTCGCCCACGGGCCGGGGCTTCGTCGAGCGCGGCGCGTCGTCCTCCTCCACCCGGAACAGGAACTTGGGCGAGACCAGCGCGGCGCGGACCAGTTCCTGGATGCCGGCCTCGGGCTTGCCGCCGCCCTCCGCCGTCGCCTGCTCGACGACGCGCGCATACCGTTCCACCTCCGCCGCCGTCGGCGGCCGCCGGAACGCCTGCCGCAAAAACCACGACGCCGCCTCCGCCGCGCGCCGGGCCTCCGGCACCTTCGCCAGCCGCTCGTCCACACGCCGCATGAACGCCGTCCGCGTGTCCGTGGGGCCGATGACCTTGAACTCGTTGAGGAAAAGGAGGGAGTTGGTGGGGAGGGCGTCCCGGTTCAGCCAGCGCGCCGCGAACCGTCGCTCGCCGGGCTCCAGGTCGAGCTGCACCTCGAACTCCTTCCAGGGCTTCGTCGTGTTCGTCACCGCGAACACCTCCAGCTCGCGGTCGCCCATCCGCAACGCCATGCGAACCGGCTCCGCCCCCGGCGCGTTCGTGGCCCCGGCCCGCACGCGGAATGTGTACCGCCCCGACATCTTGATCTCGTGCGTCGCGTGCAGCTCCGCCGCCGAGTTCGTCACCGGCCGCGTGCTGTTCTCCGACCCCCGCACGCGCGGCTCCAGGAACAAGCCCGCCGTCGTCCGCGTCGGCGGCTTCGGCAACTCCAGCAACACCACCCGCCGCGCGATCGCGTCCGCCGCGTCCAGGTACCGCTCCAGGTGCACCGGCGACATCGTCAGGACGTCCCCGATGTTGTCGAACCCATGCCCGATGTCGTCCGCCGGGAAGTTCTCCGACGCCGAGAAGTCCGTGGAAAGGAGGTCGCGGACGGTGCTGTCGTACTCGGTCCGGTTGAGGCGTCGCGCGGTGACGCGGCCGGGATCGACGGGCGCCTTGGCCTGCGCCTTGGCGATCGCGCCCTCCACGGCGGCGTTGAACGCCGTCACGTCGGCCGCCGACGGATGCGACTTCGCCTTCTTGGGCGGCATCTCGCCGGTGTTGACCTGCTGCAACACGGACCGCCACGTCTTGAGGTCCTGCAAGAGCCGCGACTCGTCCTTGAACCGCGTGAGGTCGAGGTCCGCCTTGGCCTTGGTGGGGCCGTGGCATTCATGGCAATGCTGCTGCAAGAACGCCTGCGCCTGCTTGAAGCCCGGTTGCGCCGCCCACGCCGACGCCACGGAGCCAAGCAATCCCACCGCCGCCATCAACGCGGCCGGTGCCGTCCGGCATGGAAAACATCTCGTCATGCGACTGGGGATTCCTGACTGGTACGCACTCGTTGTATTCGACGCCGTTTCCGTCGCACCGGCAAGCCCCGACGTCCCCACGCCGCCGCGCATCCGGAAGGGGAAGGTGACGGATTGGATCGGGTCGGGGTTCATCCTAGAAACGGCCGTTGGGCAGTCTGTAGGCCGCGTGCCCTCACGCGGCGATG
>CAYSGH010000088.1:0-16556 GCA_964430505.1 uncultured Akkermansia sp.
CCCTGGCCGAAGTCGAGGGAGAGGTTGAAGAGGCCGTTGGTCACGGGCGTGCCTGGGAAGGCGAGGACGGCCCCGATGCGGGTGCCACCGGAGGCTTGCGGGAACAGGGAGAACTGGAGGTCGTAGGAGCCGTTGGCGGGCCGCGATTGGTCGGCGAGACGGCCTTGGTAGGTGAAGGCGGTGCCCTGGGCGATGGCGATGGAGGGCGCGAGCGCGGCCGCCAGAACCACGCCGAGGGCGATGGCGAAGCCCTTGGGACTGGTCTTGGTTGGCATCAGTGCCACGCCGAAGGGGTCGGCGAAGCGATCCCGAGAGGCGGGGGCGCGCATCATGGCTGGGGTGGGCGTGCACATGGCGTTGGCGTGCGGGGTGCGGATCACTGGACGCGCATGATATAAGCCAGAACGAAATAGGGCGGCATGTTCGGGTGAGGCTGGCCACCGCCGGTTTCAGAAGTATAGCCATCGACCTGGAAGTTGTGCCGGTGCCTTCCCACGCTGAGCGAGAAAAACCATTCGTTGAACTCATGTGGCATCGAGGTCTCGTACCACTGGGCGCGGACCGAAGAATCAAAGGCATATGAATAGCCCTCAAGCACCGACCTGCCTAAGTCGATGGCATGGGAGCTGTACTGGTGGGAGTGCTGGCCTGCCGATGTTGTCAATGTGTGAGGCGGATCGAACACGTGCGAGTGGGAACCCATGTTGAAGAAGTCAAGGCTGACGGATTCCTCCCCGCCTGTTTGGCCAACGAACCGGGCGGTGAGACCAGCCCCCTGCCCTTGCCCGACCACAAATCGGCTGCGGAGGTCGGGGGTTCGCCTTCCATTGACAGTGCGACCGTCGCATAGCGCCCAGCCCTGTGGGGGTGTGCCCCCGGTCCAGACAACGATGCCGCCGAGGGGTATGGTGCCGCGCCCCACGAACGAGGAGGCAGCGAGAACCCCCGTTACATCGGCGTTGCCTGGGGTGGAGATGGAGGTGGCCAGGAACGTGCCGCCGACGTCAAACGTGGCGTTGGGTTGCTCGACGGAGACGCCCACGTTGTTGACCGCCACGCGGACGACGGGGACGCCGTTGGAATCGACGAGGGTGTCGGCCGTCTCCGCATGGCGGGCGAGAAAGGCGTAGGGCTGGGAAAGCAGCTCATACCGGGGCATCATGACGATGTCGGAGCCGCCGACCCCGATGCCGCGGACGGTGACCTGAAGGAAGCGGGCGGTGCCGGAGCCGGAGGCCAGCACGGAGTCGAGAGCGGGCCATGGCTCCACGCCAACAGGCTGCCCCTCGCCCAGCATCACGCTGTAGCGACCTTGATCGAGGGTGACGTTTTGCTGCTCGGCCCAAAGGGCGGAGCCGCCGAGGGACGTCGCGAAGATGCGGAAGACGAGGTCATAGTTTCGCGGGTTCGGTGAACCCAGGGGGGAACCGGCATTGTCCAAGAGAAACCCTTGGTGGTTCATGAACGCCGGGGGCTGCGGCGTGGCGGCGACACTTCCTGGGCTGGCGGGGCGCACCCGAAGAACCCCGTTGGTCGAGCCCTCGTAGTTGGGGTTCGATACGGTCGCCACGACCTTGTAGATCCCTTGGTTGGTGGGGGCGAAGGCCTTTCCGTCATAGGTGAACGACACGGCCAGCCCGGAGGGTTCGGTGAGCGCCACGACCCGCCGTGCGGTGCCGTCATAGTTTTGGAACAGGTTGCCCAAGCGAACGATGGCGAGGCCCTTGGAAATCACCAGGCTGCCCGAGGCGCTCCCGTAGAAGCCCGGGGCGGTCACCGTGGCGGCCACGGCATAGGTGCCCACGGCCGTGGGGACGGTGGTGCTGCCGTTGTAGGTGACGGCGGTGGCAATGCCCGCCGGGGTAGTGGTGATGGTCACGGGACGCGGCGTGGCGTTGTAGGACTGGGCCAGGTTTCCGATGGCCATGGTGACCGGCGTGCCGACCTGCAGGAGCAACTCGCCATGGACGATGGACAAGGATGTCGGGAGGCCACCGGCTCCCGTAACGGTGACGGCGGCGGGAACAACACCCGCCACGGTGCCGCCGGAGCCCTTGCTGATGACCTTGTACAGCCCGGCCGTCAGGGCGGAGCCCGTCTTGGCGACCTGCACCGGGGTGTTGGCCGCCAAGGTCAGCGTGCCGTTGACGATGGAAAACGAGGGGTTGGTGCCATCAAAGGACATCGACAACGTCGGCGCGGAGACATCGATGTTGCCGCGCAGGGTGGCGGTGCCGCCGGTGTTGGCGAGGGTGCGGCCGGAGGGCACGACGAGGCCGGTGGAGCGGGCCGTCACGTCGAGGGCGGCCCCGCCCGAAATGGTGATGCCGGAGGACGTGCCCAGCGTGCCGGAGGCACCCAAGGCGAGGGTGCCGCCCGTGATCTCGGTCGCGCCGGAGAACGAATGGGCGGCGGAGAGGGTGACCGTGCCGTTCCCTTGCTTGCGGAGCCCGCCCGTGCCCGAGACCACGTTGGCCACGGTGATGTTGTCGCTGCGGTTGAAGGCGAGGGTGCCGTTGTTGACGACGTTGCCGGAGCCCAGCGCGCCGGTGGTGCCGCCGTTGCCCACCTGAAGGGTACCGGCCGTGATGGTGGAGACGCCGGAGTAGGTGTTGGCCCCGGTCAAGGTGGCGATGCCGCCTCCCTGCACGGTCAGCGTTCCCGTGCCGGACATGACGTTGGCGAGGGTGAAGGCGTCGTTGCGGTTGAGGACCAAGGCGCCGTTGTTGACGAGGTTGCCGGACCCGAGGGACCCGGCGGAGCCGCCGGCGCCCACCTGCACGGTGCCGGACGCAATCGTGGAGAGGCCCGAATAGGAGTTGGCCCCCGAAAGGACCAGCGTGCCCGCCCCTTGCTGGGTCAGCGTGCCTGTGCCGGAGATGGCGTTGGCAACCGTGAGGGTGTCGCTCCGATTGAAGATCAGGGTGGCGTTGTTGACGACGTTGCCGGTGCCCAGCGTGCCCGTGGTGCCGCCGGCGCCAACTTGGAGGGTGCCGGCGCCGATCGTGGAGACACCGGAGTAGGTGTTGTTGCCCGACAAGACCATGAGGCCCGCGCCCGCCTTGACGAGGCCGCCAGTGCCGGAGGCCACGCTGCTGAAGTTGAGGTCCGGGTTCGCCGCGCCGTCGGCAACGTCGAACGTCACCGCCTGCTGGCCAAAGCCGATGGTGTTGGCATCGATGACGGACGTCGTGGCGGATGCCAGCGTGGAGACGCTGGCGGTGTTGTTGGCCGGAGTGCCGCTGTAGAGCCCCCAGGGTGTCGTCCCTGTAATCCGCCCGCCGTTGAGGATGAAGTCGGTGGAAGCGGACTGGTTGGGGCCGCCTGCCATGGTGACCGTGGCCTCGTTCACCGTGACGGTGGTGACCCAGGGCGGGTTGCTGTCATAACCCAGGGAGTCCCATCCATCGACCAAGAGGGATGTCCCAGGCTGCAAGGTGATGGCCCCGGTCAAGGTCCGAATCCCGTCCAAGCGAAGCGTGCCACGCTGCACTAGCGTCCCGCCCCCGGGCCGGGCATTGCCGAACGTGACGGTGCCCGTGCCATTTTGGACGAGGGTTCCCGTGCCCGTGATGGCATTGGCCACGGTGAGGGTGTCGCTCCGATTGAAGGCGAGGGTGGCGTCGTTCACGACGTTGCCGGAGCCCAACGTGCCATTGGTACTGCCGTTGCCGACCTGGAGGGTGCCAGCGCTGATGGTGGTGGTGCCGGTGTAGGCGTTGGCCCCCGTGAGCGTCATGCGTCCGGCACCGGTCTTGACCAGGCCGCTGGCCTGCATGTTGGGGAAGGTGCTCGCGGGCCCGTTGATCAGGCCTCCGCTCACCAACAAATCATCGGCCGCGCTGCCGTCTGCCACGTCAAAGGTGCCCGACGAAACGGCGGTCGCACCCAGGGCCATGCCCGGGCCCTCCAATACCGACGTCGTGGCCCCGCCATCGACGGTCACCGTGCCCCGCAAGGCGAAAGACCACCCGTTGGCACTCGCTAGCCCTGACGTGGTTCGCAGCGTCCCGCCCCGAAGCGTGATAGGCCCCATCACGTTAAACCACCCGTCGCCCGCTTGGAGGACGGCTCCGGACTGGACAACGAACGGAGTGAGGGGCGTCGTGTCGTGGGGGCCAAGGATGTCATGCCGGTTGATGGAGAACGTCGCCCCGCTGTTCAAGGTGATCGCGTTGGCGGCGTTGTTGGCGATGTCGCCGGTCAGGGCCACGGAGCCGGACCTGACGGTCAAGCCACCGGTAAAGGAGTTGGCCCCGGACAAGGTGAGGGCACCGGAGCCTTGCTTGAACAGGGTTCCGGATCCGGAGATGGCATTGGCCACGGTGAAGTCGTCACTGCGGTCGAAAGTGAGGATGCCGTTGTTGGCGACGTTGCCGGTGCCGAGGGAGCCCGTGGTGCCGCCCGTGCCCACCTGGACGCTGCCGCCGCCGATGGTGGTGGTTCCCGTGTAGGTGTTGTTACCGGGGAGGGTGAGCTGTCCGGCGGACGTGACCAAGGAAGCGGAGCCTTGGAAGCCTTGCGCGGCGAGGAACCCGGAGCCGGTCTTGCGATACTCGGGCGACCCCACCTGGGTCAGGTTGCTGCCGCTCAGGGTGATGTCTGACAAGACCTCGGCCCCGGTGGATCCAAGAGGATAGGCCCTCATGAGGCCCACGGCGGGGCCGGAGATGGAGCCCACGGGCAAGGTGGACTGGATCTGGGCCTCGGTCCGCGCGTAGCTCCAGATCCGGACGTCCGCGATGGAACCGTTGAAGATGGTTGGGTCGTGGCTGGCGCCGATCCGGTTACTGTTGCGGGCGACAAGGTTGGCCGGCTTGGGGGCCGTGCCAGACGCCACCTGACGACCGTTCACAAAGACCCGCATGACACCGTTGGAATCGATGGAGCCGGCGATATGGGACCAGGCGTTCAGCGGGATGGGATCCGGGGCCGTGACTTGGAAGTAGGAAGCATCCGTCCCATAGAAGACCCAGAACACGGGCTTGGTGGCACTGTGGTCTGCAAACATCAGCAGGAGGTTGTCGTTGGGATAACCCGAGTTGCCGAGGTCCACGATGCGGCCATAGCCCGAGAATCCCCGCGGGTTCACCCAGGCCTCGATGGTGAAGTC
Organism: uncultured Akkermansia sp.; assembly: GCA_964430505.1. Taxonomy (GTDB): domain Bacteria; phylum Verrucomicrobiota; class Verrucomicrobiia; order Limisphaerales; family UBA9464; genus UBA6176. Next base: position 5,114 of record CAYSGH010000088.1, read on the forward strand.
GCGCCACGCCGGGAAGGCCCCCATCGTGTAGTAGCCGCTGCCCTTCAAGTCGGCGGTCACCATGGAGTCTGATGCGGCCGCGATTGGGGAGGACGGCCCCAGTATCTGGAACTGGACGGCACCCGAGGCGGTCAGGGTGCGGTTGTTGCCGCTGACATCGTTGAACGCCCACTGGCCGGTGGCCCCGAAGGGATAGGCGGCGACAAGCCCGGTCACGGCACCCGAGATGGAGCCCACGGGCATGGAGGACTGGATCTCGGCCTGGGTGCGGCCCACGGTCCAGATGCGGACGTCGGCCATGCCGCCATGGATCGATCCACCACCCCAGCGATTGCCGCCGATGAGGCCCGAGAGGGTGCCCGTGACGTTGGGGAGTTGGCTTGCGGTGCCGGAGGCGACGAGGCGGCCGTTGACATAGAGGGCGCCCGAGCGGTCGGCGTTGATGACGGCCGCAACATGGGACCACGTGTTGAGCGGGAGCGCGTCGGGCGCGGTGAGCGCAAGGACCGCGCTTCCGGCACGGTTCACGATGAACTGGGGTTTGCCGGAAGTCACCTCACTGCTGACTAGGAGGATGTTGTCGCTGCTGCCGCCGTAGTCCACCAAGCGGGCGGATTCCGAATAGTTGGTGGGCCGGACCCACCCTTCCACGGTGAAGGCTCCGGTCACCGCCACCGTGGAGCCCATGGACAGGTAACTTCCGCTCGCGCCATCCAACCATGCCGACGACGTTCTGGGAGGCGTGGAGGTGGGACTGACGTCGAACTCGACGACGCCCGAGCGGGTGAGGGTGCGGTTGTTGCCGCTGACATCCGCGAGGGCGGACTGGCCGGTGGCTCCGAACGGATAGGCTCCGAGGAGGCCGGTGACGGCGCTCGAAATGGAGCCAGCCGCCATGTTGGCCTGGATTTGCGCCTGGGTACGGGCGGTGTTCCAGACGCGGACATCCCCGATGGATCCCTTGAAGAAGGTGGTTCCGCCGTAGTTGTCCAAGCCGATGCGATTGGAGACGAGGTTATAGCTGGTGGGCACGCTGGAGCCCGCGACGGACGCCGCCTCGACGCCATTGACGTAGAGCTTCATCGAGCGGTCCGCCCCGATGACGCCCGCGAGGTGGGTCCACGTGTTCAAGGGGAGGGCATTGGTGGCAACGATCGCCCCCGCATCGCCCCAACCCGACAGCACGTGGAGCGAGGGCCGCCCGCTGCCACCGCTGCTGGTGAGCAAGTTGATCATGGTGCCATTGCCGTCGCCCAGGTCCACGGCCCGAGCCCACCCCACGAGTTCGGTGGGATACACCCAACTCTCGATGGTGATGGGAAGGGACACGGTGGATAGGGTGGGCATGGCCAGGTGGCCGGCACCGGCCATTCGGGCGGAGAAACGATCGGTGGCAGCCGACCGGAAGCGGACGGCTCCCACCTGAGTCAGAGTAAAATTGTTGCCGCTGACGTCATTGAGGGCGGGCTGGCCGGTTTGTCCGAAGGGATATGCTGCGACCAATCCGGTGGCGGGGCCCGTGATGGAACCTAAGGGGAGGGTTGACTGCACTTGGGCGGCCGTGCGCCCGGTGCTCCAGATGCGGACGTCGGCGAACATCGTGTTGCCATCCCCGCTGTCGGCCTTGCCGATGAGGTTGAAGGTGCGAGCGACATTGGGTGGACTGGAGGAGGACGTGCCGGAGGCGACAAGTTGCCCGTTGATGTACATCTGGGCGGAGCGATCCGGATTCAGGACGGCCGCCACGTGCGACCAAGTGTTGAGCGGCAGGGGATTCGGCGCATCCAAGCTCAGCGGCCAGCTCACATTCCGGGACATGACGGTGAAGTTGGGCCTGCCCGACGAGTCACCCGAGGTGAAAAGGACGAGCGAACTGGACCCGTTTCCACCGTCCGCCGCAACCTCAACAATCCGACCCCAGTTCGCGACCGAGCGAGGGTACACCCAGCCCTCCAGCGTGATGGCCGAGCCCATGGCCGGGAACGTCGGGGCCGCGAAGTACGACGATCCCACCACGTCCGCCACTGCCACGTCATCGGCCGGCCCCGGGAGCGGCGAGGCGGGCCCGGCGGTTTGGTAAACGATGGAGCCGGAAGGGGTGAGGGTGCGGTTGTTGCCGCTGACGTCGTTGAGCACCGGTTGACCGGTGGCTCCGAAGGGATAGGCGGCGACGAGGCCGGTGGTGGTGCCGGAAATGGACCCAACGGTCATCCCGGCCTGGACTTGGGCCTGCGTGCGGGCGGTGTTCCAAATACGGACGTCGGCGACGGCCCCATTCAGAACGGGGGTTGCGGTCTGCGAGCTCCGGCCGATGTAGGAGGCTGACCGGGTCACAGCGGGAAGATCTGCGACCGCTGTGCTGGTGCCTACAGAGACACCATTGATGTAAATCGTCATCGAACGGGATCCGAACACGGCAGCCACATGGGTCCACGCGGACAACGGCACGGACGACGAGGACGCCACCCCCCCTTGAATGGACCCTCCCGACCACGTGTGGAACACGGCCTTTCCATTGGATTCGAGCATGACATACACATGATCGGCACTCGCTCCGCTGCTTAGGTCGATGATGCGCTGCCCATTGGCATAGGCGTTGACGAACACCCATGCCTCGATCGTGACGTTGTTGCCAAGGGACGGCACCGAAGGCAGGGCCAGAGAACCCCCGGCATTCAGGCGCGCGGACGTGGTGATGAGCGCGGAGGCGGGCCCCACGGATGGGTACACGACGGTGCCGGAGGCGGTGAGGGTGCGGTTGTTGCCGCTGACGTCGGCGAGGGCGGCTTGGCCGGTGGCGCCGAAGGGATAGGCGGCGATGAGGCCGGTGGTGGCGCCGGAAATGGAGCCGACGGTCATCCCGGCTTGGATCTGCGCCGGGGTGCGCGCGGTGTTCCAAAGCCGCACGTCAGCAAGCGAGCCGTCGAGGGGGCTTTCGCCGGGCCAATTGCTGCTGCCAACGAGGTTGGAACTCCGAGCGACGTCATCGACTTGCGAGGTCGCCACGGCAGATGCCACCAACCGGCCATTGATGTAGAGACGCAACGTCCGGTCTGAATCCACCACGCCGGCGACGTGCGTCCATGTGTTCAGGGGGATCGGGTTGGGCGCGGTCACCGCCCCGGACAGGACACTGAAGACCGGCCGTCCCGAGGTGCCTTCCGAGGCAACCAGGACGATGTTGTTCATGGCCGTGCCATTCCCGATGTCCACGATGCGTTGCCACGAGGAATGCGACCTGGGATATACCCAACCCTCAACAGTGACGGCCCTGCCCAAGGCGGGGAGTGCGGGCATGACGAGGTTGCCGGCCCCATTCAACTGGGCGGACGTGGTGAGTTGGGCGGAGGCGAGCGACGGGAAGAGGACGGCAAGGGCGAGGGCGAACGGGGCGGCGTGGGCCATGCCGGGTGCGGAGGCAGGCGCGGCCGTGGCGCCGCCGCGACGAACGCGGGAGAGCGCGAGGCCGGAGACAAGGGACCATGACGCCCTGAGGGCGGACCAGACGGCGTGCAAGCCAGTTCGCATAACTTCTTTCGAGAGGCCGACCCGCAAGCAAGGCAGGCACGACAACGCTCAAAGTCCGTTATGACATGAAAGCGGCGTCGCACGCGACAGGGCCGAATGGGCAAAAAATGGTGACAAGGGGGTGGGTGCGATGCCCTCGTGCCTCCTGACCAACGCACGGTTATTCCCCAAAGCCACCGGGTCCCAAAAGGAACCGTTCCTTGCCACGCATGGGATCCACGGCCTCGCTGGCCCAGCCTGGCAGCGGCACGGGTGAGCGTGAACGGGTCGCAAGGTTCCTCCGCGCGGCAGCCATGGGATCGGACAAGACCGTGACGGTCTTGCGACCTTGTCCGTGAGCAACCCGCACCATGCCGCGCATCGATGGCCCAGGAGATTGCCGCTCACGGAGGCACAGGGAGCACGAGGCGGGAACAAGTTCCCAGTCGGCCGCGCCGGGCATCCGGTCCCATCCGACCCATCCGGCCCATGCGTCGCTCGAATGTCGCCACGGTGGACACGGAGGCCCGGCGTTGGAGAGGGTGCATGCAACATCCCATGAAGTTCATGATGTGGAAACTTTGGATCGGCGTGGCTCGGGCCGCGCTGACGACGGCGGCGGCGACGGCGTTGACGTGGGCCTGGACGGGAGGCATCGCCGCTCATGCGGCGGGTCCAGGCGTCCGGCATTCGTTCATCGCCTTCGGGGGCGACACCCGGATCGTCGCCGAGGACGGGACCGTCGAGTGGCGGCATCCCGAGGGCACGCGCGACGGCTGGGTGCTCCCCAACGGCAACGTCCTGCTGACGCTCAGCCGCAGCGACCGGCACAAGGGCGGCGCCGTCCACGAGGTGACGCGGTCCGGCGAGGTCGTCTTCCATTGGGAAGGCACCCAGGAGGAGGTGAACACCTGCCAGCGGATCGGGCCCGACCGCATCATGGCCGTCGAGGCGGGCCCGCGGCCGCGCATCGTCGTGCTGGACGGGAAGGGCTCGGTGGTCCTGGAGCGCGCCTTGTCGTGCCAGTCCACCAATCACCACATGGAAAGCCGCATGACGCGGTCGGTGGCCAACGGGCGGTTCATCGTCCCCCAGTTGCTGGACAAGGTCGTCCGCGAGTACGGCCCGGACGGGAAGGTGACGTGGGAATATCGGACGCCGGAGACCCCGCCCGAGTGCTGGCCCTTCACGGCCATTCGCACGTCCAACGGGCGGACGTTGGTGACGTTGACCCACGGCAACCGCGTGGTGGAGGTGGATCGCAAGGGCCAGGTGACGTGGTCGCTCGACAACGCGGACCTGCCCGGCCCATGGCTGAAGGACCCGTGCGGCGCGCAACGCCTGGCCAACGGCAACGTGGTGATCACGAGCTACGGCGCGGGCGACCAGAAGGTGAAGCTCCTCGAGGTGGACCGGCGCAAGCGCGTCGTGTGGACCCACGAGGAGGCGCGCCCCGGCGGCATCCATCACTTCCAAGTCCTCACCACGAACGGCCGCAAGGAACCCTGGCCCGCGCTGCGCTGAACCTTCTGTAGGCCGCGTGCCGCCAGGGGGTGCCCGCCAACGACCATCACGCAGGGGCGGGTCCTGGCGCCCCTCCGGGGTGCGTCGTCAGGACGTCGGGATGACGTGAAGCACGGCTTGTCCACCGGGAACGAGCGCGGCGTTGATCCCGGTGTCAAAGGTTGCGAACCGGCCCCCGTGTTTCACGGCAAGCGCCAAAAGAAAATAGTCCGTGAGATGCTTGGACCCAGGCAACCGTGGGTAGAGACGGTCACTCGTCAGAGTCAGGTCATCCGGCCAGAACTGATGCCCCGGTACTGCCATCAGGCGCGAAAGCACCCGTCGTGCTTCCACGGGGTTCCCAAGCGTTCGTGGGTACGATGGGTGGCTGAGGATGCGGAGGAAGGCGTTCTCGGTCGTCGGACAGGTCGCCCAGCCAGCCGGGACGGCCTCACGTTCAAAGAAGCGCATGGCAACGCCCTCATGCACGTGTCCGGCGTCGCCCAAGGCTTTTGAGCACGCTGGCGTCCAAAAGCATGATCATGTTCGTTGGGGACGGGTCATCCGATTCAGCTCCTCGTTTTCCAAAGCCTCGCGGACGGCTCGAACTTGAGCCGCCGTGGTGGAAGGACTGCCAGACGGCTTCCGGATGCGGAGGATGCCGAAAGGCCCGACCTCAAACCGGGATGGGTCGGGGTTTTCCGGTTCCATGGACGGCCGGATCTCCCGACGGAGAGCCGACTCAATGATGGCCTTGAGGGTCGTCTTCCGACGGACCGCAAGAGCCTTGGCCTCCATCAAGAGGTCATCCGGAAGAACCAGGGTCGTTTTCACAATGGTCCGCATCGTATGGGCGTGCGGTCGGCAATCAAGCCACCCTTTTTCGGGCTCATTTGCCCTGTGGATTGAGCCTCAGGACTCCTGGCCTCATGGACGTGAGTTGGCACCTACGGGCTCAAGGACGAGGCGCAGGTCGGTGTCCGGATAGGCGGCCACGGCGGCCGCAGGAAGGACCCACGAAGAAGGTAGCAAGACCGTCTCGGTCTTGTCCGAACAGCGGCGGCCGCCGCGCATTGGTACACGAAGGCACTGCGGGTATTGAAGGGAAGTCCCACGCCTCCGTACCCGTCGCGCCTACCGATGAGACCACGGGTCTCACGGGTGCAATCCAGCAACGTCAGGGGTGGACCTGAAAGGATCGGTGCGGTTCTTCCGCGCGGCGGGAGACACATGGAACAAGACCGAGACGGTCTTGCTACCTTCTCTGGTCACGGAGCGGGAACGACCTTCCTCGCAAAAAAAGAAGGTGGCAGAGCCGTCTCGGCGCTGTCGGAGCCCCCTTCGCCCCGTCGCAGGAAAACCGTCTCCCGACGTTTTCGGCGGGTTCCAACAGGGCGAACGGCAGTGGGAACCCCGGGCCGTTGCCCCGGTCTGACATGGGGCTGCCCCTTTGGGGCGCCGAGCCCCGAAGGCGGGGCATTGGATGCCCTGCCCTCTCGAATCGGCGCGCCCAGGTGAGGACCGAAGGTCGCCCACGCACAGCGGCGAGGAACTCTTTTCCCGGCCCGCCGATGGCATACGAGGGTTGGTTCCAACACGCCTCCGGGATGCACATTCCAACAAGCCAGGATTCTGGGGGGCGTCGCTTTGCTTAACTGCTCAAATTGGAATCGGCCACCCATCTTGCATCTGGAGGACTATTCCCGTCGATAGCCGATGCGCTTGCAGTTCCTCGCCAGCACCCAGGCGGAATCACCCTCCGCGTGACGGCATCTCATGGTCACACTGGCATTTCCCCATGTACTTTGTGGCCATTCGTCCACCACTCAATTCCCATGCTGCCCTTGGATTTGGATACATCGACTGCTAAGAGCACAAAGCCGCGTGATTCACGAGGCCTTGCAACCCCTAGACAATCTTGAAGGTTGAATCACTTGCTCTATCGCTATCCTTGTAGTTTCACGCTACGTGTGCCACCCAACCCCCTGCGATTAGCGAATATGTCGGGCGGCGGCTCCGGCAGGCCAATCCATTCAGGCCAATATCTGGGAGCTAACTTTTCGAACTCCTCTGTGACGCTCCATTGAGGCAACGAAGATCCATCAACCAGCGCTGCCCCTGCTCGATAACGGCCATTAAGAAAAACAATGTTGCTGCTCACACTGTGCCAAAGATCCCCCAACGAATCCTTTTCCGTCTTCGTGTTCCGAGGCGCTGTCATCGCGTAGTGAGCGGCAACTTTGTCGCGCCATTTCATCACCTCAGGAGAAATTGCTCTGGCGTACTTGTCCGCAGCCGTTTTCGCGTCCTGCCCCCTACTTCTCTCGGTAAGATCCTCTGCTTGAATTCGGTTCCCATCAAGAAACGCAATCAAGCCGATCAATTGCTGATATCTCACCAACGAAATCGCGAACCAATCGAAGGCACACACAACCAAGGCATCCGCTGGGCTGTCATGTCTAACCGACAGGAAACAGCCGCCGCCAAGACATCTTGCCTCCTCATCCTCCTTGCGCCTTATCAAACGGCATAAGTGGAAAAGTCCCCAAGGCAAATCGTACAGGGCGCTTGTATGTCTAAGCTTCGTTGGTTCTCGCGAACATCTAATTCCATCTAAATGGTCGAGAACAATGATGGGCTCGTTGGTTTTCAATTCACGCCAATGATCGATCCGCAATGTGGGTTCGCACGGTTCACCGGACCTGCCCGATTAACACCAATCCATCAGTACTTCTCGCCTCTCAGTGACGGTTCTTACATCACCGTGACAAACTCCCAGCGGCCTTGATGGGCCGCGTGATGGCACGCGGCCTACCCAGCCGATCTCACTCAAACACGTTGCCCGCCGGGCGGGCCATGCGGCCCCACTTCTCCCAGCCGGGAATGGGGTGTTCCTTCATGATTTCCTCGACCATGTAGAAGTCGCTTCGGGCCTTGGTCTTCTCGCGGATCTTCGCCACCTGGGCCGGGGTGACGAAGGGCAGGTCGTTGCCAAAGGATTGGCGGACATAGCTGATGACGGCGGCGACCTCGTCGTCGGTGAGCATGCCGCCGAACCCGATCATGGGGGGGACGCCGTTGTTGGGGTTGAGGCGTTGGCCGTTGATTTCCAGCGGTCCCCACAGGCCCTTGAGCACGACCTTGATGAGGCGGTCGTCCTGGGCGAGCCACGGGTTGCCGGGGACGTTGAGCGGCGGATAGATGCCCGGCGTGCCCGAGCCGGAGGCCTGGTGACACGTGGCGCAGTGGGCGTCGCGATGGAACACCTCCTTGCCCAGGGCATAGACCTTGGCCTCCTCGGGCTTGAGGGCGCGCGTGGGGCCGTAGGAACGTTGATCCTCGGGCACGGGTGCCGACCCGAGCTTGGCGGTGCCGGACAGGATGTCCCGGGCCTTGGTGTTGGATGCCAGCAACGCGGGCTCGGCGGCGACGAGGGAGGCGACGTCGTCCTTGAGCGTGGTCTCCAGGATGAGCTTGGTGACGGGGCTCATCCACTTGTCGAAGGGATGGCGCAAGGCATCGAGGACGACACGAGCTCCGTCGGCGTTGTCGAGCCAGGAGGCGGCGACGATGGCCTCCAACCGGACGCGGCCGTTGGGGTCGTTGGCCGCTTGGCGGAGGAGGGCGACGCCGTTGGGCAACTGGTGGGTGGTGTAGCGAAGGACATGGGCGGCGGCGGCGCGCGCTTGGTGCGAGCGGGCATTCAACGCGGCCATCACCAGGCCGGCGTCGGGGCGATTCTGGGACCACGTGGCCCACATCGCCTCGCAAAGGTGGTGTTCGTAGCGGGGATCGGCCTTGTCGAGCTTGGCGGCCCAGGCCTTGACGGCGGGGACGACCTTGCTGGCGGGCAACCCACGCAGCTCGCGCCGGGTGCGATACCGGGTGCGGTACTCGGGCGACTTGAGGTTGTCGAGCAGCTCGGGAAGGGACGCCCCGGCGACCTTGGCAGGCTTGACCAAGGGCCGGGCCGGGTATGTGACGCGATAGATGCGGCCGTGCTCGCGGTCGCGCCGCGGGTCGCGGGCGTTGTGCTGCATGTGGCCGATCAAGGCGTTGTGCCAGTCGAGGAAGTACAGGGAACCGTCCGGCGCAAACTCCAGGTCCACGGGCCGGAAGTTGGGATCCGAGGAGCTGATGAGGTCGCCGGCCAACGAGCCGGTGAAGCCGGAGCCATCCTCGCGCACGGAACTAAAGTTGATGCCCAGGAACCCGATGCTGTTGCACGTCATGAAGTGGCCCTGGACCTCGTCGGGGAAATGACGGGAGCTGACGAACTCGGAGCCCGACGTGGGACGGGAGCGCTTGGGAACGAAGTCGCCCGCACGGGGGATTTCGACGCCGTAGGGCATCTTGGCCGAGATGGGCAAGGCCCAGTAGTTCTCGCCGCTGGACGCGTCGGAGAGGACGCCCTGCTCCCAGTCGTCGAAGGCGTAGCCCCAGGGATTGTTCACGTCGGATTGGACATGGCGCTCGAGGTGGAAGCGCTTGGGGTCGAAGCGCCACGCGCCGCCATCGTTGACGCGTTGCGGGCCGTAGGGGGTCTCGACCTGGCTATGGAGGAAGCGGCCTTCGAGAAGGTAGAATGCGCCGGAGGCGTCGGCGCTGTATGCGGAGATGGCGTGGTGCGTGTCGTGGGTGTCGAAGCCGTGCATGAGGATCTCCATGCGGTCGGCCTTGTCGTCGTGGTTGTCGTCCACCAGCAGGCAGAGGTTGGGTTCCTGCGAGACGTACACGCCCTCGGGCGCGATCTCGAAGCCAATGGGCAGGTGCAGCTTGTCGGCGAAGACGGTCTGCTTGTCGGCGCGGCCGTCGCCGTCGGTGTCCTCGAAGATGAGGATCTTGTCGTTGGGCCGGGATTCGCCGGGCTTGTAATGGGGATAGGCCGGGGTGACGGCCACCCACAGGCGGCCCTTGTTGTCGAAGGACATCTGCACCGGCTTCTTGAGGTCCGGGAACTCCTTCTCGGAGGCGAATAGCTCGACCTTGTAGCCGGGCATGACGGTCATCTTCGAGATGGCGGCGGTGCCGTCGAGGTACTCGGTGTCGCGCTTGAAGTTGGACGGGACGGACGGCAGCGCGTGGGTCTGGGAGTCGTCGACGACGAGGGACTTGGCCTTGCCGGCCGCGACCTCGTGGATGCGCGCGTCGCGCAACGCCATCATCTCGCGCGTCTTGCGGACCTCGTCGGGGTAGTTTTGGGGGCCGAAGGGGTTGTAGCGTTGGCCATGGGTGTGGACGCCGTTCACGAGGTTGTAGTCGTTGTTCCAGAAGTAGTCCTTCTCACGAACGGCGGCGTTGACGAGATCGGCGGTGGCCTTGGATGGGCGGCGTTGCTTGCCGAAGGCGGCGTCGGCCAGGAGGACGGCGAGCTCGGAATAGCCGGACTCGGTGGGCGCGAAGCCGTTGATCGTCAGGGGCGTTCCCTTGCGGCGGTTGCGCGTGGCCTGGAAGAAGTCCACGAACGTGAGCCCATGGCGCGTGGCGACGCGGCGCATGGCCTCGGTGTAGAGGGCGAGGCGCTCGTTCTCGCGCTTGCCATCCGGCAGGTCCCGCGCGGGCGTCAGGTTCTCAAAGGCGATGGGGGAAACGAGGACGACGCGGGGCGCGGCGACGCCGTTATAGGCCTTGGACAACGTGTGGCGCACCCAGGCGTCCAGCTCGGCCTCGAAGTTGTCCACGCGGTTCGTGCCATCGAAGGACTCGTTGTACCCGAAGAAGGCCAAGAGGGTGTCGGCCTTGAGGTGCGTGAGCCATTGGTCCGGCGTGGGAAAGAAGCCCCTGCCGAAGTGGGAGTTGAGTTCCGGATGGAACTTCTCGGCCCCAGGGAAGGCCCATTGCGAGACGCGCGCAGGATGGGGGCGGAAGCCGGGGGTGTCGCCAGGGCGGCCCATGTTGCGAACGATGAGCTGATGGGCGGGGTACCGGAGATGGAGCTCGGTCTCGAGGCGTCCGTAGTACACGTCGCGTTCGGCAAGGCCGTTGCCGATGAGCACGATGCGCTCGCCGGTCGCAGGGGCCGCGACCGCCTGTGACCGGGCCTGGGTGGCGGCCGGCGGCTCGGCGGAGGGGGCGTGCGGATGGTTGTTGTCACGCGATTGCGCCAGCAGGGACGCAGGAGCTGCCAACGCAAGCCACGCAAGCGCCAGGGCGACCGGGATGGGGATCGTCTTCATGAGATAGAATGATTCAATCCACTCCCGGCACCGGGGCCGGGGTGGGATGAAGCAACGTTGTCCAAAGTGGGGACAGGTGGCGAGCGGGAAGCGGGAAGCGGGAAGCGGGAAGCGGGGGGCGGGAGGCGGGGGGCGCGGCGAATGCGAAGGGATTCCTTATGCGAAGGGTGCCCGCGGGCGCCACACCGCCTGAAGGCGGGACTCCAAACCTCGCTCCGGCGCGCGAGCCTCGGCCCTTGCTCCCCGCTCCCCGCCCC
>CAYSGH010000088.1:16656-17742 GCA_964430505.1 uncultured Akkermansia sp.
CCCCGCCCCTCGCTCCCCGCTCCCCGCCCCCTCGGAATCCCTCGGGCTAGGGGTTGGGAAAGCCTTCGGCGGGCGTGTCGAGAAACGCGGTGAGCGGACTGGTGGGGGAGGCGGTGGACGTGGGATGGGAAAGGCCGGTCTCGTAGGCGAGTCGGCCGGCATCGACGGCCATGCGAAAGGCGTGGGCCATGGCGACAGGATTGGGGGCCACGGCGATGGCGGTGTTCACGAGGACAGCGTCCGCCCCGAGCTCCATGGCCTCGGCGGCATGGCTGGGAGCCCCGATGCCGGCGTCGATGACGACGGGGACGGTGGCCTGCTCGATGATGATGCGGAGTTGATCCCGGGTTTGGAGCCCTTGATGGGAGCCAATCGGCGAGCCCAAGGGCATCACGGTCGCGGTGCCAACCTCCTGAAGGCGCTTGGCGAGGACGGGGTCGGCGTTGAGGTAGGGGAGGACCACAAAACCCTCGCGCACAAGGCGTTCGGCGGCGGCGAGGGTTTCGATGGGATCCGGCAGGAGGTAGCGGGGGTCGGGATGGATCTCGAGCTTGACCCACTTGGGGAGCCCGGCGGCGGCGGCGAGACGCGCGAGGCGCACGGCCTCGTCGGCGTTCATGGCCCCGCTCGTGTTGGGCAGGATCAGGTACCGGGCAGGGTCAATGAACTCGAGGATGTTGGCGAAGGGATCGCGCGCGCCGGAAAGGTCGGCGCGGCGCAGGGCGACGGTGACGATCTCCGTGCGGCTAGCCTCGAAGGCATCGCGCATGGACTCGGGGGAAGGAAACTTGCCGGTGCCCAGGAACAGGCGGGAGGAGAAGGCGCGGCCGGCGATGACGAGCGATGGAATCGACATGCGACGGGCCACGATGGCGAGGGGTGGGGGAAGATGCGAGCGGGCAGTTGCCACCCATCCCCATGTCCTGTTTCACGATGCGGTGGGCCTGGTGGATGGACGTGGATGGACTCGAATGGACGCCGGGTGAACCCATTTTCTCGGTGGCCTGATTGGGGGGGGAGGCGGGTGCGATGCCCCGTGCGGTCGTTGCGGCGCATCATGCGGTCGTTGCGACGCATCGTGCGGTC
>CAYSGH010000089.1:0-17358 GCA_964430505.1 uncultured Akkermansia sp.
CGCCGCGTGAGGGCACGCGGCCTACAGACGGACCAACTGCCGTTTCTAGGTTGAATGGAGGCTGGACGGCGGGGATCGCGGCGAGGCACCTTCCAACCGTTCGCCATCGAGAGATGGCGGGCTTGAGAACCAACAGCGGCCCCGTCGGCTTCGGCCGACGGGGTCGTTTTGCTGGGTGGTGGGTGCCTCACGGCGGCGGTCGTGCGGCGGGTCGAGACACGCCGATCCTCCCACCGGTCGGCCTTGTGGACGGTCGCGAGGACGGGGCAGGGTGCCTTCATGGAAACGGCGGGAATTGGGGCGCCGGGGTTTGACCGCGTGCGCGAGGCGGATTGGCTCGGGCGGTTGGCGGCGCGCGGCGTGTACGTGGGCACGTCGTCATGGAAGTATCCGGGATGGATCGGGCCCTTGTACACGGCGTCGCGGTACCAGTTCCGGGGCAAGCACAGCGAGGCGCGGTTCGAGCGGACGTGCCTGCCGGAGTATGCGTCGGTGTTCCGGACGGTGTGCGTGGATGCGGCGTACTATGCGTTCCCCACGGAGCCGTGGCTGGCGGGGTTGATGGCGGATGTCCCCGAGGGCTTCCGCTTCTCGTTCAAGGTGACGGACGAGATCACGATCCGGCGCTTCCCAAGGCTGGCGCGGTTTGGCCCGCGCAAGGGGACGGACAACGTGAACTTCCTCAACGCTGCGTTGTTCCAGGACGTTTTCCTGGCGCGGTTGGAGCCGCATCGGGCGAAGGCCGGGATGTTGATCTTCGAGTTCTCGCACTTTCACCCGGGCGAGTATGCGCGGGGACGCGACTTCGTGGCGGACATGGACCGGTTCCTGGGGGCGTTGCCGTCGGGATGGGACTATGGGGTGGAGATTCGCAACCGGACGTTCCTGCACCCGGAGTACTTCGACATGCTGGCGCGGCATCGGGTGGCGCATGTGTACACGTCGTGGGAGGCAATGCCGCCGATCGACGAGCAGTGGCTGGCCCCGGGAAGCCGGACGAACCCGGACCTGCTGGGGGCGCGGTTCCTGTTGAGGTCGGGGCGGCGCTACGAGGAGGCGGTGGACGTGTTCGCGCCCTACGACCGCGTGCAGGACCCGAACCCGGCGGCGCGGAACGTGGCGTTGGAGATGATCCTGTCGTGCCTGCGGGCGACGCGCCCGGGCCGGGCGTACCTCTATGTGAACAATCGCTTCGAGGGTTCGGCGCTGGGGACCATTGCGGCCGTCCTGCGTCTTCTCGAACAGGCGTCGGCCCACGTGCATCCACCCTTGTGAGATGAAGCGAGGATGGTTGGAACGGGCGTGGGCGGCGGCGCGCGCCGGGTTGGCGTGCGTGGCCGTGGGCGTGGCTTCGGCGCGGGGGATTGCGGCGGCGCGGGTGATCCACGTGCATCCGAAGGGAAGCGATGGCGCCAGCGGTGAACACGCGAGCCCGTTGCTGTTTCGTGGGAAGGGGCCCTTGGCGACGTTGGAGGCGGCGGTGTCGCGGGCGCGCGCGATGCATTCCAACGGGCCGTCGGACCTTGTGGTGATTCGGTTGGCCCCCGGGCGCCACGTGCTGCGGGGGACGCTGCGGCTGGGGCCGGACGACTCCAACACGCTGTTCGAGGGCTCGGCGGGGCCGCGTCCGTCCGTGGTCAGCGGCGGGGTGGATGTCTTGGGTTGGATGCGCGTGCCGGGCCCTTTGGGCGTGTGGGAGGCGCGGATCCCGGAGGTGGCGTCGGGGCATCTACGGGTGGAGCACCTGTACCTGGACGGCCGACGGCTGGTCCGGGCGCGGACGCCGAACGAGGAGCATTTCCATGCGGCGGGGCCGTTGTCGAAGGGCGCGCCGGTGGAGTTGTCGTTCAAGGCGGGAGACGTGTTGACGGCGTGGACGAACGACCCTGGCGCGCGCGTGGTGATGTGGATGAAGTGGACGGACCTGCACCTGCCGTTGCGCGGGGTGGACGAGGGGCGGCGCGTGGCGACGCTGGCCCAAGGGCCGCGGCCGTACTGGATGGACGAGCCGGACGCGCGGTATTGGGTGGAGACGGGCGCGGCGTTGGATGCGCCGGGGGAATGGCATGTGGATGCCACCACGGGGTTGGTGCGGATGGTGCCGCCCGTGGGGGTGGATCCTTCGCGGGCGCGGGTGGTGGCGGCGGCGATGGAGCAGTTGGTGGTGATCGAGGGAACGCCCACGCGGGCGGCGCGGAACATGGGCTGGAGCCGGGTGGTCTTCGCGGAGGCGGCGCCCGTGATGCCGCCGGACGGCTGGATGTCGCCGCAGGCGGCGGTGAACATCCCCGGGACGGTGGCGGCGCGACACGCGGTGGATTGCCGGGTGGAGCATTGCGAGTTCGTGGAGCTGGGCGGGTACGGGCTGGAGCTGGGGCGGGGTTGCCAGCATTGGAAGGTGGTGGCGAACCGCTTTGTGGGGCTGGGCGCGGGCGGGTTGAGGATCGGCGAGCCCGGCGACCGCGACCCGTCGGTGGCGGACGCGAACCATTCGCACGTGGTGTCGGACAACGAGCTGCGGGGGCTGGGGCGCGTGTTCGCGCCGGGCGTGGGGATCTTGGTGATGCAGAGCGGCACGAACCGGATCGTGCACAACCACGTCGCGGACCTTTACTACACGGGGATTTCGGTGGGATGGACGTGGGGCTACGAGGCGAGCCCGTGCCGTGCGAACGAGGTGGCATGGAACCTGGTGGAGAACGTGGGCCAGCGGCGTCTCAGCGACATGGGCGGCATCTACACGCTGGGCCTGCAGCCGGGCACGCGCATCCACCACAACCTGTTCCGGGACATCGACAGCTATCGCTATGGCGGCTGGGGACTGTACACGGACGAGGGCAGCACGGGGATCGTGCTGGAGAACAACGTGGTGACGCGGTGCAAGGACGCCGGGTTCCACCAGCATTACGGGCGCGACAACCTGGTTCGGAACAACCTCCTCGCGTACAACCGGAACCACCAGTTGATGCGCACCCGCGACGAGCCGCACTCGTCGTTCACCTTCACGCACAACGTGGTCGTGCATGACGAGGGCACGTTGCTGGGCAGCAACTGGAAGGGCGGCCCGGGCCACTTCATCATCAACCACAACCTGTACTGGGACCCGCGCCGCGGCACGAACGCCATGGCCTATCATTTCACCGACATCCACCTGCCCGAATGGCGGGCTGCCGGGCATGATCGCGACTCGCGGTTTGCCGACCCCCTGCTGCGCGACCGCGAGCATCCGGAGCGCGGGCTGCGGCCCGGGTCGCCCGCGCACGAGCTTGGGTTTCGTGACATCGACCTGCGAGGTTTGGGCCCGAGGGTGGCGCTGGGGACGAGGGGCCGGGGCGTGCCGGCCGACGTGGAGCCACGCTCGGCGGCGCGATAGTCGCCGGGGTGGGACCGCCGGGGGTCAGGATTGTCGGCGCGAGGTCAGGACCGGGACTTGCGCGAGCTGCCGGAGGAGCGGCCGCCCCGTTCCATGCTGAGGATTCCCCACAGGAGCCACAGCCATGGGACCGGCACGTGGATGGCCTGGGACGCCAGGAGGCCTGGGATGCGAATCAACCCGTGCGCGTAGGCCGCGACGCCTGCGGCACCAACGGCGGCTCCCATGAGAAGGGCGGCGCTTGCAAGCCTCCAAGCCTGCGCGAGGGAGGGGCGTTTGCCGAAGAGGTGCGCGACAAGCCAGGCGGGGATGCTGTAGGCCGCAGCCATGAGCCACCAGCAGGCAACCAAGAGGCACGCGACGGCGAACCCGACGCCGAGGCGGAGGTAGGGCTTCCAAGATTGCCAGGCCGCCATGGCGGGGATTCGGCCCAGCGGGACATCCCAATGCGACGGGTAAGGTTGCTCAACGTGACCGAGCGGGCCTTGGACCCGGAAGGCGCGCCGACGCAGCTCGATGCGTAGGTCGCTGGACTGGCCGAGGGGATCTGGGGCCGGGTGGGGCGTGGGCCGGACAATCCATTCGAGGGCTGGGTTCTCCGCGAGGCGGCGATGCTGGGTGTCCGGCCAGAGGAGGACGCCGGCGCGGATGGCGGCCTGGCTGGGCAGCGCCTGGATGCCACGCTCGATGACGGGAAACCACGCCGTGGAGAGGCTCCCCACGAACACCGCACCCACGAGCCCCGCCGTGATGGCCTGGACGAGGATCGTCCGGGCGGTGGAGGCGTTGGCGAAGGCGGCGATGCCGCCGCCCGTGAATGGTTGCCATGCGCCCATGCGGAGCGCCCAGGCCCCGCGTCGCCCGTCCAGCCCGCGGGAAACCCGGGCGTGCGACGCGGGGAGGGGCCGGGGTGATCAACCCTGCGGCGTGACGCCCTGCGGGCCTTGCTGCTGCACCTGGAACACGGGGATCGCGTAACGCAGCTTCATCACGTCATCCACCAGAACCTCCACCCAGTAGGGCCCGGGTTCCTTGAAGGTGAGGTTCTGGATGCCCACGACGGTGGTCGCCGAAAACGCCGGGTCGTTGAGCTGGAACTTCGACTCGGACTTGCTGAGGACGGTGGCGGAGTCGGTGCCGAGGATGCGAACGGACTGGGTGAAGGCGCCCTTGCCCGCCGTCCAGCGGTTCACGATGAGGACTTGGGACGCGGTGATGGGGAACTCGGGCGCGAGCACCTGGCTCAGCACGCCCAGCAGGATGAGGTTGCCATTGGCCTCTTGGCGGATGTTGTCGCAAACGAGCGAGGACTGCAGGTCCGGTAAGATACGATTCGGCGTCATTGTTGGCGGCGAGGAAACCAGCGCAGGCTTGCAGGGTCAAGGAACGCCGCAGGACGCGGGGGAGCGGGAAGCGGGGAGCGAGGAGCGGGAAGCGGGAAGCGGGAAGCGGGAAGCGGGGGGGGCGCGCTCCATGCTGGGAGCGCGGCCGTCCCCGGCCGCCTCTCCATGCTCCCGCCTTGCGGGACCGGACCGGCCCCCGCATCCCGCTCCCATGCCACCAACACCTTCGGGATGCGTGGCGCGCGAATGGGAGGACGGTTCGCGGCTTGGCAAGGGAGGGAGGGCGGGGAGACTGGGGGCGGATGTTCGAGCTATTGAAGAAGGATGTGGGGACGCGGGCGCGCCTGGGGCGGGTGCACACCACGCGGGGGGTGATCGAGACGCCGGCGTTCATGCCGGTGGGGACGCAGGCGTCCGTGAAGGCCCTCGACAACCGCGAGCTGGAGGAGATGGGCTCTCAGATCATCCTGGGGAACACGTACCACCTCGCGATCCGGCCCGGCATGGAGATCATTGCCCAGGCGGGGGGGCTGCACCGGTTCATGAACTGGAACAAGCCGATCCTCACGGACTCGGGCGGCTTCCAGGTCTTCAGCCTCGGGAAGATCCGGAAGATCAAGGAGCACGGCGTCGAGTTTCGCAGCCACCTCGATGGCAAGCCGCTGTTCCTCGGGCCGAAGGAGAGCATGGAGATCCAGCGGATCCTGGGGTCCGACATCGCGATGGTGTTCGACGAGTGCCCGTCGCATCACGCGCCGCGGGAGGAGGTGCTGCGGGCGGTGAAGCGGACGATTCGTTGGGCGGCCGAGTGCCTGGAGCAGCCGCGCGCGGAGGGTCAGCAACGGTTTGGCATCGTGCAGGGCACGTGCTTCCCGGACCTTCGGGAGCGCTGCGCGCGGGAGCTGGTGGCGATGGGCTTTGATGGGTACGCGATCGGCGGCGTGAGCGTGGGGGAGCCGGAGCCGGAGATGATGCGCGCGGTGGAGATCACGGAGCCGCACCTGCCGGAGGACAAGGCGCGGTACGCCATGGGCCTTGGGACGCCGGCGCAGTTGGTGGAGTTGGTGGCGCGCGGGGTGGACATGTTTGACTGCGTGCTGCCCACGCGCGTGGCGCGGAACGGGACGGCGTTCACGCGTTCCGGGACCTTTGCCATCAAGGGCGGCGCGGTGAAGGGCGACCTCGGCCCGATCATGGAGGGTTGCCAGTGCTTTGCGTGCCGCCACCACACCCGCGCCTACATCCGGCACCTGCTCAACGTGAACGAGATCCTGGGCCTGCGGCTGGTGAGCATCCACAACTCGCACTTCTACCTGGAGGTGATGGCGGAGATCCGGGCGCACCTGCGCAACGGGACGTTCGGCGAGTATCGCGCCGAGTTCGCGTCGCGGTACGTGCCGACGGAGAAGGTTCGCAAGGCCCGCGCGGCAGGCCTTGGCACCCGGCACTTGGAGACGCCCAAGGCTCCGGACGCGACGGATGCGCCGGGCTGAGCCGCTGGGAGCGCGGCCGTCCCCGGCCCCATCTCCATGCTCCCGCCTTGCGGGACCCGTCCGCTCCCCGCATCCCGCTCCCCTGTCACCGACCACTTCGGGATGCGCGGGCGCTGGTGGGGTTCCGAATCGGCCGCTTCCCATTTTTGGGTCCCGGGGTACGGTCGGTCATGCGCGTGTCAACCTGGGTCGGTTCCCTCTTGTGGATGGGCATGGCTTGCTGGGTTCCCTTGTCCGCCGCCGGTCGCTCCGGGCCGCCCACGGCGATGGAAGTGGCCCGGCACCTGAACGAGGCGTTCGTGGACCTCACGGAGGCCGCGCTTCCCACCGTCGTCGTCGTGCAGGTTGCCCAGAAGCCAAGGCCGGACTCGGACGAGGAGCACCCCTTGATGGACCAGATGCCGGAGGAATGGCGTCGCCGCTTCGAGGAGTTCCGGGATCGACGCCGGCGCGAGCGGGGGCGCGGCGGGGAGACCCCGGGCTTCGATGGCGAGGGCTCCGGGATCATCTATCGCGCGGACGGGCACATCCTGACCAATGCCCACGTTGTCCAGGAGGCCGAGCGCATCCGGGTGAAGCTGCACGACGGGCGCGAGTTCGACGCCGAGGTGCGGGGGATCGACGTGGACTCGGACATCGCGGTGCTGCGGGTGGTGGGGAAGGTTTCCGGGCTGAAGGCGGCGAAGTTTGCGAACTCGGACAAGGTGCGCGTGGGGGAGTTCGCGGTGGCGATCGGGGCTCCCTACGAGCTGGAGTACTCGGTGACGTTTGGGCACATCAGCGCGAAGGGGCGCGCGGGCCTGGCCAGCGGGATGGTGGACGAGGACTTCCTGCAAACGGACGCGAACATCAACCCGGGCAACAGCGGCGGGCCGTTGCTCAACCTGGACGGCGAGGTGGTGGGCGTGAACTCGATGATCCGGGGCGTGGGCACCGGGATTTGCTTCGCCATCCCCTCGAACCTGGCGCGCGAGGTGGCCGACGCGTTGGTGGCGCACGGGAAGTTCCGGCGCTCGTGGCTGGGCGTCCAAATCCAGGGCATCCGCGAGGACGAACGACTGCGAGCCGCGCACCCCGACATCCGGGACGGGGTCTTTGTCTCGGGCGTGACGTCCGGCGGCCCCGCCGAGCGCGCCGGCATCCAACCGGAGGACGTCATTCTATCCGTCGAGGGCCGCGGCGTGGGCACGGTCGCCCAGTTGCGGCGCGAGATCACCCGCAAGGCCGTTGGATCCAAGGTGGCCGTTGCCGTCCGCCGCGACGGCAAGCCCAAGACCATCTCGGTGACGCTGGATCCCTTGCCGGACCCCGAGGAACGCATGGCGGCGGCACGGTCGCGCCGGTCGCCGCGCGGGGCGGCGGACGAGGGCGTGAGTGCGCTGGGACTGACGGTGAAGTCGGTCACGCCCGGCCTGGCCGAGCAGTTCAAGCTGGGCAAGGCGGAGGGCGTGGTGGTGACGGGCATCGACGAGTCCGGCCCGTTGGCGGAGTACGGACTGCGGCCCGGGGACGTCATCCTGGGCGTGGACAAGGCCGAGGCCAAGACGCCCAGCCAAGTGGGGGAACTCCTGCGCGAGTCCCGGTCCAAGGAACGCTTCACGCTCCGGTACCTGCGCTCCGGCGAGAAGCTCACGGCGGTGGTGGTCAACCCGTCGCGCGAGGAGAAGCCATGAGGCGGAACGTTCACGCGTGGATGGGATGCACCCTTGCGTTGGCCCTCGTTGCTTGGGCAAGCACGGGAATGCGCGCCCGCGCCTCGAACTCAGGCGCGGACGCCCTGCCGCCCTTGGCCGACCTGCTGCGTGCGGTGCGCGACCATGTGAAGGATCCCTCGGCGGCGGAGGCGGCCGCCGCGAAGGCGCTGCTGGAGGGCGTCCAGGGTGCCGTCCTGGCTCCCGACGATGCCGGTGAGCCCCCGAGCGACACCCCTGCCGTCGTCCGGAAGGAACGGCTGGAGGCCGGGCCGTTGTACGTGCGCGTGGGGCAGGTGAGCCTGGGACTCGCCCCGCAGTTGGCGGCCATCCTGCGCGACACCAACCTGGTGGCGGCTGCCAATGGGCTGGTGCTGGACCTTCGGTTTGCCGCCGGGGCCGAGTACGGCGCGGCGGCGAGCGCGGCCGACTTGCTGGCACAGCCGGGAGCTCCCCTCATGGACTGGGGCAACGGGACGGCCGTGGCGGGCGGCAAGGCGCAGCCTTGGGAATTGCCGGTGGCCGTGCTCGTGAACCACGAGACGCGCGGAGCCGCCGAGGCCCTTGCCGCGGCCATTCGCTCGGCGCAGGCGGGCCTGGTCATCGGCACCCCCACGGCAGGCAAGGCGGCCATCTTCCGGGACGTTCCCTTGGCAGGCGGCCTCCGATTGCGGCTGGCGGCATCGCCGGTGCGCGTGGGCGATGGGAAGGTCCTCGGGCCGGATGGCGTCCAGCCCGACATCGCGGTGCGGACCGTGGCCTCGAGCGAGCGGATCTTCCTGGAGGATCCGTTTGCCGTGATTGGGGCCAAGGCGGGCGCCGAGGGTGGTGTCCTCACCAATACCGTCACGGTGCGGCGTCGCCTCACGGAGGCCGACCTCGTTCGGCAACGCCGCGGGGACACCAACGCCGCGCCAGCGCCCGCCGCCGGCCAAGCCAAGGTCATCCGGGATCCGGTCCTGGCACGGGCGGTGGACCTGCTGCGGGGCTTGGCGGCGTTGAAGCCGAGCGGCAAGGAGTCGAACGGGCCGTGAATGCCGCCGACATGGCCGCGCTCGTGGGCGCGCTGATGGTGATGCTCGTGGGGTTGGTGGGGGCCGTGCTGCCGGGCTTGCCCGGGACGCCGTTGATCCTCGCGGCCGCCATCGCCCACCGGTTGATCCGGGGCGACGCCGGCGTGAGTTGGTGGGTCGTCGGCGTCATGGCCTTCATCACGGCGGCGTCCGTGGGCCTGGACTTCCTCGCGTCGTCGGTGGGAGCCCAGCGCATGGGCGCGACGTGGCGCGGGATGGTCGGGGCGGCCATCGGGGCATTGCTGGGGTTGCTGTGGATCCCGGTCGGCCTCGTGGTCGGGCCGCTTGTGGGCGCGATGGTTTTGGAGATGCTGGGCGGACGCGAGTGGCGCGCGGCTGGGCGGGCGGGCGTGGGGGCGGTGCTCGGGCTTGTGGCCGGGGCGATTGGGAAGGTGGCCTGCGGGCTTGGCATGATCGGCTTGTTCGTGGTGCACATGCTGGTGCGTTGGATGGCTTGAGCGGTACCGGAGGCGCGGAGAATCGCTTCAATTCCTGCCCGCGGGGTGACCGAGCCCGCCCCCATCCATTCTCCGCCCCGGAAGTTGTGCCCTGGGTGGCTGGCCACGGATCGAACGCAGGCCCGAAGGTGGGGCAGGCATGGCCGCTGGGCTCCGGAGGATCTCGGTTCATCCTAGAAACGGCAGTTGGGCAGTCTGTAGGCCGCGTGCCCCCACGCGGCGATGGCGATGCCGCATGCCCGGTGCGCCGGGTCAGGGGACCCGGCCTACCGCCGCGTCGAGCCCACCACGACCTCACTCGCAGGGTGAGCCCTTGGGTTCCTGCCCGTGAGCCCATCCTCCCGGATGGGAGGGCCCTTTCCTCGTTTTGAAATCCTCTTCGACTGCCGTTTCTAGGTTCATTCGCCGTGCGGTGCGCCCGGCGCCTTGATGCGGCAGCGCTGGGGCCAGTGAGTTCGTGCGAACGGCCCCGGGTCCCTTTTTGGGGTTGTTCGTCCGCAGGGCTGACGAAGGTGTCGGGCGGGTGAGTGGGAGCGCGGGTATCCTCCTGTCGGCTGCCCCGCACCCAAGGCGAGGTCCATCCAGCGGGCGTCCGTGAGCCCCGCAAGAGGCCGAAAAACGGGCCATGCCGAGATTTGGCGTGAAGCAGCCGGGCGGGGGCCTTTAGCGTGCCAGGGATCCGGCCTCGCAATGCCGCCATGCCATGACCCGCATCTTCCTCAGCAGCGTGCAGAAGGAGTTGGCCGTCGAACGGCGGCTGCTGAGGGACTACATCCATGGCGATCCGTTGCTGCGCCGGTTCTTCGAGGTGTTCCTGTTCGAGGACCTGCCCGCGTCCGATGTCCGCGCC
Source organism: uncultured Akkermansia sp. (assembly GCA_964430505.1). GTDB lineage: Bacteria > Verrucomicrobiota > Verrucomicrobiia > Limisphaerales > UBA9464 > UBA6176. Next base: position 10,282 of record CAYSGH010000089.1, read on the forward strand.
GATGCCGCGTACCTCGACGAGGTGTCCCGATGCGACCTTTACCTGGGCCTGTTCGGATCCGGGTATGGCGCCGAGGACGCCGAGGGGTTGTCGGCCACCCACCGCGAATTCCTTCATGCCAGCCGGCTGGGCAAGCCGCGCATGATCTTCGTCCAGGGCGCCGCCGACGACGGCAAGCATCCCAAGATGCGCGACCTCATCCGCCAGGCAGGCCATGAGCTGATCCGACGTCGATTTGTCTCCACGGCGGAGCTGGTGGGCGGCGTCTATGCCTCGCTGGTTCGCTACCTCGAGGAGCACGACATCATCCGGTTCGGCCCGTTCGACGCCACGGCCTGCCGGGGCGCAACCCTGGCCGATCTGGACCCGGAACGCATGGAGTGGTTCCTCCGGGAGGCCCACCGGGCCCGGGGCTTCCCCTTGCCCGAGACCGCCAGCCCCGCCGAGTTGCTCACCCACCTCAACCTGCTGAACGACGGACGCCCCACCCATGCCGCCGTGCTCCTCTTCGCACGCCGGCCCCAACGCTTCCTGATCTCCTCCGAGGTCAAGTGCGCCCACTTCCACGGGACGGACGTGGCCAAGCCCATCCCGTCCTACCAAGTGTACAAGGGTGACGTCTTCCATCTCGTGGACCAGGCCTTGGACTTCGTGTTGTCCAAGATCAACCTCAGCGTCGGGACGCGCGCCCTGAGCGTTCAGGTTCCCATCCAGTACGAGCTGCCGCCCGACGCCGTCCGGGAGGCGATCGTCAACGCCGTCGCCCACCGCGACTACACCAGCACGGGCAGCGTCCAGGTAATGCTGTTCGCCGACCGGTTGGAGGTGTGGAACCCCGGCACGCTCTCGCCCTCGCTCACGCTCCAGCAACTGCGCGAGCCCCACGGTTCCTTCCCGCCCAACCCGCTGCTGGCCGAGCCGCTGTACCTCGCCAAGTACATCGAACGCATGGGCACTGGCACCCGCGACATGATCCGTCTCTGCCTCGACGCCGGCCTGCGCGAACCCCAGTTCGCCGTTCGTGACGGCTTTGTTCAGACCCTGTGGCGCCCGCCGCGCACGATGCCCACCGCGCCCACCGCGCAAGCCATCTGGGACGACAACTCCCTTTCCCCAAACCGTTTGCAGCAGGATCCGCGCGTTCCCGGGATCCCAACCGCGCAAGCTACCGCGCAAGCTACCGCGCAAGCTACCGCGCAAGTTGGGAAGATCTTGGCTGCCGCAGATGTCCAAGAAGGACGGGCTCGTGAAGAGCTTCAGGCGGCCGCCGGCATCTCACACCGCGAGCACTTCCGGAAGGGCTATCTCGAGCCCATGATTCAAGCCGGTTGGATCGAGCGCACCCTCCCCAGCAAGCCGACCAGTCCCCATCAACGATACCGCCTCACCCCCGCAGGCCGTGCATGGCTGGCCACCAGCCACCCCAAGGAGGGAACATGATCCGGAAATCCCCGACGCCCGGTCCAACGCGGCTACCGGCCATGGGGCAGGGCAACGCTGCCATCCGTGCAGCGGACGACGTTTCGGGCCGTGCAGTACCCGCTCACCGCCACTTTGCAATCAGCACCTGCCCGCCGCTCCTCGTGTGGGCGCGGGAGTCGGACGACGCTGGGTTGGGCGGCGTGGGTGCGGGGAGATCGGTGGGCGGTTGGTGACGTGACGCCGGGTCGAGGGGCAGGAGCACCGGCGAGGCGCGATCCCGAGGCGGGTGCCGGGGAAAGCGCTCGCGTCCGGGGGCGGGCGGCGGGTACGTTCCCGGCTCGTTTTGCTGCCATGCGAGTGCCTACCTCCACCGAGATCCGCCAGGGCTTCCTGGACTACTTTCACCGCCAGAAGCACACGATCGTGCCGTCGTCGTCGCTGATGCCGGACAGCCCGAACCTGTTGTTCACGAACGCGGGCATGAACCAGTTCGTGCCGTTCTTCCTGGGGGAACGGCGGCCGGACGTCTCCGGCTGGGCGGGGGTGCGGGGCGGGTTGGACACGCGCGCGGCGGACACCCAGAAGTGCATCCGGGCCGGCGGCAAGCACAACGACCTCGATGACGTGGGCCTCGACACGTACCACCACACGTTCTTCGAGATGCTCGGGAACTGGTCCTTCGGCGACTACTTCAAGAAGGAGTCCATCGAGTGGGGCTGGGAGCTGCTCACCAAGGTGTGGGGGTTCCCGCCCGCGCGGTTGTTCGCGACGGTGTATTCCCCGGACAAGGGCAAGGGCGACCCGGCGGACTTCGACCAGGAGGCTTACGACATCTGGGCGGACATCTTCCGGCGCGAGGGCCTGGACCCGGCGGTGCACATCGTCAACGGGGGCAAGAAGGACAACTTCTGGATGATGGGCGACACGGGCCCGTGCGGCCCTTGCTCGGAGATCCACGTGGACCTGACGCCGTCGGGGGACACGCGCGGGCTGCTGGTGAATCAGGGCACGGCCGAGTGCATCGAGATCTGGAACCACGTCTTCATCCAGTTCAACGCGAACCCGGACGGCACGTTCGGACTGCTGCCGGCGCGGCACGTGGACACCGGCATGGGGTTCGAGCGCGTCACGTCGATCATCCAGGGGACGAAGGGGTTCACGGACTTCGCCAACGCGCGGATTTCCAACTACGACACCGACATCTTCCGGCCGATCTTCGACGAGATCGAGCGGGTGAGCGGGCGCAAGTATGGCTCGACGTTGCCGCGGTCCGGGAGCACGGGCGACACCGTGCAGGAGCGCGACGACGTGGCGTTCCGCGTGATCGCGGACCACATCCGGACGCTGAGCTTCGCGGTGGCGGACGGGATCCAGCCGGGGAACACGGACCGCAACTACGTGTTGCGGCGGATCCTGCGCCGGGCGGTGCGCTACGGGCGGCAGCTCGGGTTGCGCGAGCCCTTCTTCTACAAGCTGGTGGACGTGGTGGCGGCGACGATGGGCGACGTGTTCCCGGAGGTCCGCGCGCGGAAGGCGCTGGTGCAGGACACGCTCCGGCGCGAGGAGGAGGCCTTCAACCGCACGCTGGACCGCGGCATCGCGTTGTTCAACGAGGCGGCGGAGCGGGGGAACATCGGGGCGGCGGACGCCTTCCGCCTGTACGACGAGCAGGGATTCCCGCTGGACCTGACGCAGCTCATGGCGCGCGAGCGCGGGCTGTCGGTGGACGTCGCCGGGTTCGAGGCGTTGATGGAGCAGCAGAAGGCGCAGGCCCGGGCGGCTCAGAAGAAGACCGTCATCGAGCTGTCGCAGATCGAGACCAAGTCCCCGACGCGCTTCGGGGGCTACGACGCGCTGGAGTGCGAGGGCCGGGTCCTGGAGGTCGTGGGGTTGAAGGACCGCACGGCCGTGGTGGTGGATGCGTCGCCGTTCTATGCCGAGATGGGCGGGCAGGTGGGCGACACGGGCGAGATGACGGGCTCCGGCCAGTTGTGGCGCGTGGTGGGGACGCAGAAGAGCGGCAACACGTGGCTGCACTTCGTCGAGGGCGGCGAGGCCCCCGCCGTGGGCGCCGCCGTCCGCCTCAGCGTGGACGGGGCGCGTCGCGCGGCCATCCAGCGGCATCACACGGTGACGCACCTGTTGCACTGGGCGTTGCACGAGGTGGTCAGCCGCGAGGCCACCCAGAAGGGGTCCTCCGTGACGCCCGACAAGCTCACGTTCGACTTCAACTCGCCGGCGTTGTCCGCCGGGCAGGTGGCCGACGTCGAGCGGCTCGTCAACGAGCGCATCCTGGAGAACGCCGGCGTGTCGTGGTCGGACGTGCCCTACACCGAGGTGCGCAGCCGGGCCGACGTGATGCAGTTGTTCGGCGAGAAGTACGGGGAGAGCGTGCGCGTGGTGCAGGTGGGGGGCCGCCCGACGGCGCTGGACGGCTACTCGATGGAGCTGTGCGGCGGGACGCACACGCGGGCGACGGGCGAGATTGGCCTGTTCCGCATCACGGCCGAGAACGCCGTGGCGGCGGGCGTGCGCCGGATCGAGGCGGTGGCGGGCCTGGCGGCGTATGGCGTCGCGAAGTCGGACCTGGAGCTCCTCCGCGGCGTCGCGGGCCGCCTCAACGCGCCGGTGGCCGAGCTGGAGAAGAAGGTGGAGGCCATGGTCGCCCACCAGAAGGAACTGGAGCGCCAGCTCAGGCTCGCGGTCGCGCGCAACGCCTCGAATGCGGCCTCCGAGCTCCTGGGGCGGGCCACGACGCACAACGGCGTCCCCTTGATCGCCCACAACCTGGGCGATGCCGACGGCGACTTCTTGCAGGCGGTTGCGGACGCCCTCAAGGGGCGCTTCGCGGGCGTGGTGGTCCTGGGCGGTGGCACGGGCGGCACGGTGGCGTTGGTGGCCACGGTGTCGGCCGAGTTCACCGCCAAGGCCCAGGCCGGGAAGATCATCCAGGCCATCGCGCCGGTCGTGGGCGGCAAGGGCGGCGGACGCCCGGACCAGGCCCGCGGCGGCGGCAAGGACCCCACGCAGCTCGACGCGGCGTTGAGCAAGGCTCGGACGTTGTGGTGAGGAACGGGAGGCACGGAAACCATCAAGGCATCGCATGAGCACGTTGAACTTCGCGATCATTGGCGCGGGCGGCATCACCCTCCAAAACCACCTGCCGGGGCTCGCCCTGTGCCCGGACGTCCGCGTCCAGGCCGTCTGCGACGCCCACCCGGCCACGCTCGAGCAGGCGCGGTCGCTCACGGGCGCGCCGGTGGCGTCCGCCGACTGGCGCGAGGTGGTGGCGCGGGAGGACGTGCACGCCGTGATCATCGCCACGCCCAACTTCCTGCACCCGGACATCGCCATCGCGGCGGCGCGCTCGGGCAAGCACGTGCTGTGCGAGAAGCCCATTGCGCTCAACGCGGCGGATGCGCGGCGCATGGCGGAGGAGGCGGACCGCGCGGGCGTGCGGCACATGACGGCGTTCACGTACCAGTTCGTGCCGGCGATGCGGTACCTTCGGCACCTGGTGGCGCAGGGCGACCTGGGGAAGGCGTACCATTATCGCTCGTGCCGTTTGCAGGATTGGGGCACGCGCAACCTCGGCTGGCGGCAGCAGCGCAAGCTGGCGGGCACCGGAGAGCTGGGGGACATGCTCTCGCACCGGATCGACTTCGCACACCAACTGGTGGGCCCGATGCGCCGGATGGTTGCGAACGTCATGAACCTCACGCCCGTCCGCGGCGGCCAGCCGAACGACACCGACGACTGGGTGGCGATCCTGGCCGAGTTCGAGAACGGCGCGAGCGGCGTCCTGGAAAGCTCGAAGCTGGCCTCGGGCCGCAACGAGTCGTGGCGCTCCCTCGACTACGTGGAGATTAACGGCAGCGAGGCGTCCTTCGAGTTCACCACCGGGCGTTGGAACGAGCTGATGCACGGGAAGGTCGGCGGGCCCGGGATGGCCCCGCTGTCGGTGCCGCGCGAGTTCTGGGTCTGGCCCGGCTCGCCGCGCGACCCCGGCGTGGGCGACCCCTTGGTCACGTTCCGCTACGACCAGGCCGTGGAGTTCGTGAACGCCATCCGGGAGCAGCGGCCCTGCTCGGTGACGTTCCATGACGGCGCGCGCGCGCAGGCGGTCATGGACCTCGCCATCCAGTCGGCGCAGACCGGCCGTTGGATGAACCTTTCGGAGGCTTGAACGGCACGGCGCAACGAGTTCGCAAGGAGGACGCATGGGAACGTTGAGGACGGCGGTGGTGACGGGCGCGGGCAGCGGCGTGGGCCGCGCGACGGCCGTGAAGCTCGTGGCGGAGGGTTGGTCCGTGGCGTTGGTAGGCCGACGCGAGGACGCCCTGCGCGAGACGGCGTCGGCCACGGGTCGGCCGGAGGCCTGCCGCGTCGAGCCCTGTGACGTGGGGCGCGCGGAGGACGTCCGCGCGATGGCGTCGCGCGTGGTCGCCGCATGGGGCGGCGTGGAGGTGCTCGTGAACGCGGCGGGAACGAACGTCCCGCGGCGGGCGCTCGAGGTGCTTTCGGACGCCGACTACCACCGGATGATCGATGCCAACATGCACGGCGCGTACTACTGCGCGCAGGCGTTCCTGCCCGGGATGCGGGAGCGGGGCTCGGGGACGATCGTCAACGTCGTGTCGGATGCCGGGAAGCAGGCATCCCCCAAGGCGGGCCCGGGCTACGTGATGAGCAAGTTTGGGCTGGCGGGCCTGACGCAGGCGATCAACGCGGAGGAACGCGGCCGGGGCATCCGGGCGTGCGCATTGTTCCCCGGCGACATCGACACCCCCTTGCTGGACCGGCGCCCGGTGGTGCCGGACGCCGCCGCGCGGTCGCGCATGATGCAACCCGAGGACATCGCCGAGTGCGTGATGACGTGCATCCGGCTGCCGGCGCGCGTCGTGATCGAGGAAATGCTCGTCCGGCCGCGGTAGGCGGCGCCGGGCGGGCACAAGCGATGGGCGGCGCATGGGGATGACGGCGCGTCAGTTCGAGGAGTTGCGCCGCAGGATGGCCTCGGGGCGCGTGGCGGATGCATCGGCCTTGCCTGGACACGACGTGCCGGTGGTCCGGGTCGTGCTAGGGCTGGACCCTTCGTTGCGCGGGACGGGTTGGGGGATTGTTCGGATGGAGTCGGGCCACCTGCGGGCCGTGGCGCACGGGACGGTGCGATGCCCCACGACGTGGGCGCGGAGCCGTTGCCTCGGAAGCATCCACGAGGCCTTGCGCGACGTGATCCGGGAGCATGGCGCGGAGGTGTGCGCGGTGGAGGGCTTGTTCCATGCACAGAACCTCCGGACGGCGCTGGTGATGGGCGAGGCGCGCGGGGCGGCGCTGGCGGCGGTGGCGCTGGCGGGGTTGGCGGTCTTCGAGATGGCGCCTCGCAAGGTGAAGCTGGCGGTGGCCGGCCATGGCGCGACCGGCAAGGCGGGCGTGGGTCGCATGGTGCAGCGCCTCCTCGCGATGGGCCCGGAGGATGTGCCGGGCGCGGACGCTGCCGACGCCCTGGCGGTGGCCATCGCCTACATGCAGGAGGCCGGACGCCTCTCCACCAACCCGCCGCGCAAGGTGTAGGGGGCGGCGTTGGGAAACGCTCCACGGGGCCAACCGCCAGGCGGGTTGAAGGCGGACGGAAATGGGTGCTGAACGCCGTCT
>CAYSGH010000090.1:0-17262 GCA_964430505.1 uncultured Akkermansia sp.
CACCGGGCCCCGCCTCCCGCTCCTCGCCCCCCGCCTCCCGCTCCTCGCCCCCCGCTTCCCGCCCCTCGCTCCTTCGGCAGTAGCCGAAGCGCCTGGGGTGGCGCGACGAAAGGCTGTGAAATCTTCCGGCCGCCGATACCCTGCGCGGCAGCGAATGTCGTCTGATTTCCAAGGGTCCATCCGGGCCACCACGCGCTTGGTTGCCGTGTACGGGCATCCGATCCGCCACTCGGCGTCGCCGCCCATGCAGAACGCGGGGATGGCGGCGCTGGGGTTGGATTGGCGCTACCTCGCATGCGACGTCCACCCCACGCGGCTGCGCGAGGCGATCGAGGGGGCGAAGGCGATGCACTTCGTGGGGTTGAACCTGACGGTCCCGCACAAGCTGCTGGCGATGGAGTTCGTGGACGAGGTGGCCCCGTCGGCGCGGGAATGGGGCGCGGTCAACACGGTGGTGTTTGAAGCCCAGTGCGAGGACGGGACGTGGCGGCCGTTGGGCCAGTTGGGGCCGTTGCAAAAGGCCGACGGGCCGGTGCGCAGCGTGGGGCACAACACGGATGCGGACGCCATCGTCCGGTCGCTGCGGGACGACCTGGCCATCGAGCCGCGGGGCGCGCGGATCCTGTTGCTGGGGGCGGGCGGCGCGGCGCGCGCGGCGGCGTTGCGGCTGGCGGACGAGGGGGTTTCGGGGCTTTGGATCGTGAACCGGACGCACGGGAAGGCGGTGGAGCTGGCGGCGGAGATCAACGACCGGTTCCCGGCGGTGCACGCGGAGGCAGGGTACCCGGAGGAATCGATCGAGATCCTGTTGAACGCGACGTCGGCGGGGCTGCGGTCGGACGACCCGCTGCCGTTGGACGTGGGGGCGTTCCCGTTGGCGCGGGTGGACGGGGTGTATGACATGGTGTACCGGCCGGCCGAGACGCCCTTGCTGGCGGCCGCGCGGGCGGCGGGCTGCCGGACGGCGAACGGCCTGGGGATGTTGCTGCACCAAGGTGCGGACGCGCTGGAGCTTTGGTCCGGGAAGGTCGCTCCCCGGGAGGTGATGCGCGCGGCGCTGGAGCGCGAGGTCCACGGATGAACCCGCGCTTCGTGGAGTGGTGGCTGGAGCATCCCAGCCTGCTGGGGATGCCGTTCCATTTCTGGACGGGCGTGCTGGCGATCCTCGGGGCGTTCGTGGGCAGCTTCCTGAACGTCTGCATCCACCGGATGCCGCTGGGGCAGTCCGTGGTGTCGCCGCCCTCGCATTGCCCGCGGTGCGGGTACCGGATCCCGTTCTCGCTGAACATCCCGGTGGTGACGTGGCTGTGGCTGCGGGGCCGGTGCCGGTCGTGTCGGGAGCCGATCCCGGCCCGTTACCTGGTGGTGGAGGTGCTGACGGCGGGAGCGTTCGTGCTGGCATGGCTGGGCTTCGGGCATGACGACCCGGCGATGGCGCTGGCGCTGTGCGTGCTGTTCGGGTCGTTCATCGTCGCCACGTTCATCGACTTCGAGCACTTCATCATTCCGGACGAGATCACGCTGGGCGGGACGTTGGCGGGGTTCGTGTTGTCGGCCGTGGCCCCGGGGTTGCACGGGACGGCGTCGATGCCGGCCGCGCTTCGGGGCAGCGCGCTGGGGATCGCGGTGGGGTTCGGGGCCGTGTACGGCGTGGTGCGGCTGGGGAAGTGGCTGTTTGGACGGGAGAAGGTGGCGTTGCCGGAGGGGACGCGGGTGGTGTTCCACGAGGAAGGCATCCGGCTTCCCGACCGCGACGTGCCGTTCGGGGACATTTTCTACCGGGAATCGGACACGATCCGGCTTGTGGGCCGGCGGGTGGAGCTGGCGGACCGTTGCTATCCGGAGGCGAGGGTGTCGTTGACGCAGCGGGAGCTGAGGGTGGGCGAGGACGTGATGGACCCGACCACGGAGCCGTACCTGGCGGCGGACACGACGGAGCTGGTGTTGCCGCGGGAGGCGATGGGGTTTGGGGACGTGAAGTTCATGTCGGCGATCGGCGCGTTCCTGGGATGGCAGGCGACGCTGTTCACGCTGGGGTTTGCGTCGATGGTGGGGGCGGTGGTGGGGGTGACGTTGATTGGGATTGGGCGGAGGGAGTGGTCGTCGCGGCTTCCGTTTGGGCCGTATCTGGCGCTGGGCGCGATGGCGTGGGTGTTTGGCGGGGCGCGGTGGTGGGGCTGGATGTTTGGCGGGTAGCGATGGTGGGGGCGACACGGCGGGATTGGTCCTTGATTCCGCGGCACGCCGCCGAAGCATCGCGGTGATGAAGCCATTCGGGACGCGCGCGGTGACTTGGGGTTTGGGATGGGCGCTGGCATGGGGCTTAAGCGGCGCGGTGCTGGCGGAGGATTGGCCGCAGTTCCTGGGGCCGCGCATGGACGCGACGTCTTTGGAGACGGGCCTGTTCGACAAGCTGGGGACGAACGGGCTGCCGGTGGCATGGAGCCGCCGCGTGGGCACGGGTTACTCGGCCCCGTCGGTGCGGGGCGACCGCGTGGTGTTGTTTCACCGCGAGGGGGGCGAGGAGGTGGTGGAGTGCATGGGCGCGGGCGATGGGAAGACGCGTTGGCGGCATGCTTATCCGAGCCGTTACCAGGATCCCTACGGGTACAACAACGGGCCGCGCGGCACGCCGATCGTGACGGCCGACCGGGTGTTCACGTACGGGGCGGAGGGCAAGCTGACGTGCGTGGAGCTGGAGACGGGCCGGCGCGTGTGGCAACGGGACACGGCGGCGGACTTCACGGTGCCGGAGGCATTCTTTGGGGTGGGAAGCACGCCGGTGCTCGAAGGGGGACGGCTCGTGGTGATGGTGGGCGGGCAACCGAACTCGGGCGTCGCGGCGTTCGACCCGGCGACGGGGAAGACGTTGTGGCAGTCGGTGGGCCAGGCGAACTGGGAGGGGCAACCGATGCACGACTGGCCGGGCGGGCAACGCGTCGCCTGGCGGGACTGGGAGAAGTCGGCCAGCTACAGCTCGTTCCGGCCGGCCGAGATCCACGGGCGCCGGATGCTGCTCACGTGCATGCGACAGGGGTTGGTGGCGTTGGATCCGGCGGACGGGCGGGTCCTGTTCTCGCGGTGGTTCCGGGCGCGCGTGGACGACTCGGTGAACGCGATGACGCCGTTGGTGCAGGGCAGCCGCGTCTTGATTTCGAGCGCCTACTTCCGATCTGGAAGCGTGGCGCTCGATGTCCAACCGGGCGCGGAGGGGTATGTCGAGGGCTGGAAGAACCTCTCGCTCGAGATGCACTGGAGCCAACCCATCCTCCACCAGGGGCACCTGTATGGCTTCTCGGGCCGGAACGAGCCCGACGCGGTGCTGCGATGCGTGGACTGGGACAAGGGCGTGGTAAAGTGGGAACGCAACGAGCGCTGGCCGAAGCATGGGGGCGAGCAGCCACCGGTGTTCGGGCGCGGGTCCTTCCTCCTGGCGGACGGCCGGTTGATCGCGCTGGGCGAGGGCGGGTTGCTGGGCTTGTTTGAACCCGACCCGGCGCAATGCCGCGAGGTGGGTCGCTGGCAGGTGCCGACGCTGCGCTATCCCTGCTGGGCCGGGCCGGTGTTGTCCGGCAAGAAGCTGTACCTGCGTTCCGAGGACCAGTTGGTGTGCCTCGACGCCAAGCGCTGACACGACGGACGAAAGGTCGTGCCGAGGTCCTTGTCCGTTGGCTCAGGCTGCGCGGAGACGTCATGGGCGGCCCCTTCGACCGGGTGTTCCTCCCGGAGTTCCACGGGAGCGCTCCATGACCAAGCGCCCTCCGTCATCCCAGCCGTTGTCAAGAAGCGGGAACCTCCGTCGGACGCTGCCGGGCTATTGGACGGTCGCGCGGAAGAAGGCGTTGCCGGGCACCCCATCCGAGGGAACGTCAATGCGCAGCAACTGCGTGCGCGTCGCCGTGAAGTCCTGCCTGAGGGGGCTGCCGGCCGCATCCGTCGAAAAGCGGAAGCCCGCGCCCGACCACGCGGCGAGGTCCGTGGAGTAGCGAACCGCGTAGCGCCGTCCCGCAATGGCGAGGAACTCCATCGACAGCCGGTCGGCCGTCTTCTGAACCACCTTCAGCTCGAAGCCATCGGAGGGGTCGAAGGGATAGGTGCCCGCGCGGTACTCGTTGAGGTTCGAGATGCCGTCGCCGTCGGAGTCGTCGTCGGGCTGGACCTCCCGGATGGACTTGCTGGAGCCGAGCATGGCGAGAAGCGCGCGTTCCCATGCGTCGGGGATGCCATCGCCGTCGAGGTCCTCGCCGAGGGTGAGGTCCATGCGTGTGGATTGGGCCGGGCGGCCAAGGGTGGCGGGAACGACCCGTGTTTCGAGGGGGAGGAAGGTGACGCCTCCGACCTGGACCTTCATGCGATAGGATGCCGCCGAGCGGAGGGCGCCGGCGCGGTAGTTGTCGTGGGTGATGCCGGCATCCATGGGGACATTCAGCACGTAGTTTCGGCCGGGGCCGATGTTGGGCGTGACCTTGGTCTTGGCTTGGATGCCCGAGAGGGTTTCGAGGACGACCACGGCGTTGGTCAGGTTGAGGGGGTCGCCCATCTCGGTGCGGACCATGCCGACGACGCGGTGCATGGGCGCGGGCGGGAAGGCGAGCAAGGGGAAGTTCCCAAGGGCCAAGGCCATGGCGGCCACCGCAGCCGCACTGAGGGGATTGGATGGCCCTTGGGAAAAAGGTTGGAGGCCGCGTCCGATGCGGGCGAGGGCGCATCGCAGGGCTCGCGGGAAGCCCCACGCCGCCGCCGAGGCGGGTCGCGCGGCGGAGGGGGGCTGCTGGGGGGCGGCGACCACGTTGGGGATGGGTGATTCCGGATTCATGGGAAGCGGGTCTAGTTGCCGGAGTAGGAATACGTCACGAAGTGGAGCTTCACGTCCGTGAGGGTTTGGATGAGGCGGTCGAGGCCCTCGTTGGGGTTGCTGAGGAGGGAGCGGCCCGGGATGACGAGCTTCCATTGGCTGTTCCACGCGGAGCGCCCGACGAGGCGGTTGTTGGTGAACTGGGACCGGAGCAAGGAGCCGGATCCGCCGTAGAGGTTGGGGCTGAACACGGATGCGGTGGAGACGGGGCGGAAGGACTGGTGCTTGCGCACCGTGTAGAGGGGCTCGGTCAGCGTGTCGCTGGACTGCCAGATGTTGCGGCTGGAGAAGTCGGAGGCGCCGATGTTAAAGGGCATCGGGATGGCGACGTCCTCGACCGACCAGCTCCGGATGCGGCTGGAATCGCCGAGGGGCGGGCTGCGCATGGAATCCACGCCGACGGGGATGAGATAGAGGTATGGGGAAGCGGCGAGGGCGAGGGGATCCAGGGAGATCAAGGAGGGGTCGTCGGGCGAAGAGCCCGCGCCACCGAGGCCGGAGTTGGCGGCGGGGTTGGCCATGCCGCGGTAGCCGTTGAGGGCGACGCCGACGCCAAAGATCTTGGTGGCGAAAGCGCTGGGGTTGAAGGCCTGGTCGCCCGCCGCCAGCTCGCGACCGAACAGGTTGAGGCCATTGGCGATGGTGGTGCCGAACGTCAGGACGAGGCCCGGGACGGGGAGGCCGGAGCCGTCGTCGATCTGCATGCAGTGACGGCGGATGTCTTGGTCTTCGAGGAGGTTTGCGACGCGTGCACCATGGAGCATGTCCTTCCAGACGGAGTCGCCGTCGTTGGTGGGAAGGATTCGGTACGCCTCGGTGCGCAGGGAGACGGTGGTGCCGTAGGCGTCGGGGTTGTTGAAGCCGAGGCGGCCCCGGAGGACGTCCCAGTCGGCCTTCATCTCGGCGAGGGTGCTCGAGATGCCGGGGTCGCCCATGTTGCTTCCGGCGAACTGGGGCTCGCCGTTGCGGACGACGCCGAGGGCGCGGGACTCGATGATGCGCTTCTTGAAGTTGCGCCCCTGGGTGGTGCCGAGAAGCCCCGTCTCATAGTCGTAGGCATTGGCCGCGAGGAGGGCATAGCGGGCGGCGAGGTCGAACATCGTCTTGTAGCGCTCGAGCTTCTCGTCGCGGAAGAGGCGGAAGGCGGTGTCGCGGGTGCGATAGCCTTGGATGACCTGGGCGGCGCGCTGGCGGAAGACCATGCGCTCCTCCTGGATGCGGTCGCCCTGCGCGATGAGGGCGCGGTAGGCGCGGAGCGCGTCGTCGTACTCGCGAAGCCGGGCGTTGATGAGGTGGAAGTGGTCGTCCAACCCATCCATCGTGAGGCCCAGCTCCACCATGGCCTCCCTGATCTCGAGGATGCGCTCCTCGTTGGCGGCATCGAACTCGATCCATCGCTTCTGGGTCTCGATGGCGGTCTCGAAGGCCTTCTCGACGATGGTGCGGGCCAGGTCCACGCCGTCGATGGCGGCCTTGGCCACGTTGGCGGCGGCGGTGGCGGCGGTCTCGGCCGGGGCCAAGACGTCGCCACCCGCCGCCACGCCGGCGATCACGGAGTCTGGGATGGCCTTGTCCGTGGTTTCCTTGGCGGCCTCCAGGGCCTCCTTGGCGAGTTCCTCGATCTTGTCCACGACCTCGCCGACGGCTTGGGCAGCCGCGAGGATTTCGTCCTGGATGGTGAGGGCAAGGCTGGTGTCGTGGGCCTTCTGGGCGCGCGCCAGCAGGGCCTTGAAGTTCAAGGCGGCGATGGCGATTTCCTCGCGGGTGCCCTCGGCGTCGCGCCCCGCGGAGGCGACCCGGGCCTGGGCGGCGATGACGTCGGAGATGGCCTGCTGGAGCTTTCCGGGAGAGGCGCGTCGGCCGGTCCATGTCGCGGGCTTGGTGAAGAACCCGTGGGAATCCAGCGTGAAGATGAGGAGCTTGTTGGTGTTGTACCAGTCCGTCTGGGTGTAGTCCTTCCATCGCGACCCCAGGACGTTGGCGACCCATTCCTCCGGTGCCGGCTCGTAGATCTCACGGGTGGTGGGATGGATGTCCGCCAGGCGCTGGATGCTGATGACGAAGTCGGTGGTCACGTCGCCTTCCAGCGCGCCGCCCAGCGTTTGCTCGACCTCATCGACGTAGGCGTAGTGCAGGAGGTCCGGGCCCGTGTAGCCCTGGGGCCATGTCTTGCCCGGCCCGATGTCATCGGTGTAGGGGGTGCCATAGAGGTCGATCAGGGCGTTCTTGTAGGCGGTTTCCTGGCGGACGACGGAGGCGCGCATTTCGTCGAGGGAATCCAGCTCGGCGCGCATGAGGGCGGTGACGCCCTTGGCGTCGTCGAAGGAGGCGACGGCGTTGTTGAGAGCGACCTTGGCGCGTTGATAGACCTGCTCGAAGTGGGTGCCGTTCTGGCCCCCCACGACGGCGTTGGGGTCGAGGTCGAAGGCAATGCCGCCCTCGGGGATGCCCATGGGGGTGTTGCCGGCCTCGGCGCCGTCCATGGTGGTCTGGATGGAGGAGCCGATGGTGGCGAGCTCCTGGAGCTCCGGGACGGTGGTGCGGTCCACCTTTTGGATGCCCTCGTGGGACGCGTCGGGATCAATGGGCATGAGGACGGCGTTGCCGACGACCCAGTTGACGTAGCTGCCGAGGCCGGTGCGGGTGGCCCAATGGTCGAGGCCCCAATGACGGACAACGGCGCGGTTGCCACCCGGGACGGAGTAGGAGGCCTGGGTGTTGGTGCGGGTGCTGCCGAATTCCTCCCAAGCCTCGGCCTTGTTGCCATAGGACTTGCGCCAGGTGAGGTCGAGGACCTGTTGGCCGGCGCGGGCCATCGAGACGGCCCCGGCGGCGAACTTTCGCTCGTCTTGGTAGTCCACGGCGACGGGCTGCCCGAGGACGTTCACGGCCTCGATGCGCGGGACCCAGTCGAACCGGGAGTTCATGAGGAGGGAATAGTAACCCTTGATGGAGGTCAGGTAGTGTCCGTAGGCGTCGCCGTGGCCTTGCGGGTACATGATCGAGGCGTCGTAGGCGTCGATGACGCCGTCGGGCGCCTTGCTGGGGTCCTCCTTGACGTTGTAGTTGAGCGCATAGACCACCTCGCCGGAGCTGATGCCGCGGGTGTAGTTCCAGACGAGCCGGTTATAGACCGGTGCCGTGCGGACACCGGGGACAAGGAAGTCGTCGCGGCCGCGGAGGAGTGCGAGCTCCTCGTCGGAGAGGCTGGCGACCTGGCCCTTGAAGGCAAAGAGGGCGGTGGCGATGTCGCCATAGCGTGCGTCCTTGGTGCCGATGCCGATGGTGGGGTTGGAGGCATCGGCCCATGCCTCGTTGCCGAGGGCGAGATACAGGTCATGGAGGTACCCAGCCGCGAGGAGGAGGGCGTCGTTGGCGGGGCCGTAGTTGTAGCCGGCCTCGATGCTGAGCATGCGGCCGCGGCGGAGGACGGTCTCGTAGATCTCGATGAGGCCGTAGTTGTTGATCGTGTCCATGTTGAGGGCGACGTCGCCCTCCCACCGACGGCCGGCCTGGGTGAGGAGGCTGACGTCGGTGTTGATCGCGTTGTTGAACATGTCCTTCAACCGCTGGCTGAAGGGGTTGATCCCGGCGAGCACGCGCTTGATCCAGCCCTCCGCCAGCTTGGGCGCGGTCCATGCGGACCATTGGCCATTCAACGGGTGGGAGGGATGCACCGGACGGTAACGCATCACGATGTAGTTGTCGGTGAGGGCCTGGATGCCGGCCCCACCGAGGGTCTGGCGCGGGAGGTCGGTGCCGCTGGCGAGGGACTGGTAGCGGGACATGGTGGCGTCCGCCTCGGGCGGCGCGCCATCGACGGGGGCAGCGATCTTCCACTCGTACTCGAACTCGTCGAAGCGCCCGGCGAGGTCGGCGGTGTGCTGCAAGGTCACGAGCTCGCTGAGGGGGTTCTCGGCGGGGAGAACCTTGGTCTCGCCGACCTCGAGGGTGCCGCCGACCTTGAACACGTGCATGGACACGGGGTCGCCTTCCTGGGTTTTGGCAAAGCCGTTGGCCTCGATGACGGTGACGTAGCCGCTGCCGGGGCCCGTGGCCGTCAGGGCATAAGAGTCCACGGCGGTCTCGTCGCTGTGGACCTCCGCAAGGTCGCCGACGCCCACCGAGACGGTCTGGTCGTCGTCGGGGATGTAGGTGCCGGGAACGTCGGGGTCCTCGATGAAGGTCTCAACGTCGGTGGCGAGGTCTTGGACGAGGGCGTCCCAGAGGGGCTTGCGCTCGCTGTCGCTGACCGGGCAGAGGGCCAAGGCGGCCTGGAGGTCCGACCCGCGCAACACGTTGAGGAGCGTGTAATCGAGCCCGAAGGCAGCACGGTTGAAGACACCCTTCAGGACGAGGGCTCCCTTTGCGCCGCGGTTGGGGTCCACGTAGAGGCGCTTGGCCAAGTGGGGCGGCAAGGCTGGGAAGTAGATGAGGCCGCGGTTGTACTCCGTGCGCACGCTGGTGGGGATGGAAGTCAGCTTGTGGTCGGCCAAGTCCGAGAACTTGGCCCGGGTGGCGTCGTGGAGGACGACGCTGACGGCGGGGTCCTGGATGTCGGCGGCGATGGATTGCTGGTAGAGGACGCGGGCGGTGCGCATGTCGCGGACGCCCGGGAGGTTGAACGCGGGCATGGCGAGGGTGGCGCCAAAGGGGAGCGTGGGGAGTGGCTTTGACGAATCCTTGGGGTCGCGCACGGGCCACACGGGCCGATAGACGATGGCCAGGGACTCGGTCTCCTTCGCGGCGGGGTCGCCGATGGGGTCGCCGTTGGAGTCCTTGGGACGGAGGTAGGGGACGATGGATCCCGGCGCGGGCGGGTTGGCGACGCCCGGCCAGTCGAACCCGTCCTGGGTCTTGTAGTAATACCGGATGGCGAAGCTGTTGGCGGCCGTGGGCGACGCGGCGAGGAACGGGGGACGATCCGTGAACTCCACCTCGGTGCCGGTATGGGGGTTGATGGAGGGAAGGTTCATCCTGCCTTGGGCGACGGCCGAGCCGGAGGCCGCCACGGTGAGCGACAGGGACAAATCGACGGTGGCTCCGTCGTAGAGGTCCACGACCTTGAGTGAGATGGTGGAGTCTCCCACGTGGGAGGCGGCCGGCTTTCCAAGCAGCCGAAGCCCGTCGATCCGAAGCCATGACGGCAGCCCGGAGGGTGCGAGCAAGGTGAGGTGCTCGTCCTGGCGCGATGCGTGGACGACGTAGGCGAACTCCTGGCCGACGACGGCGACGGCATTGGACAGCGACTGGAAGGCGGCGCTGGAGACGTCATAGGAACCGGCGGACAAGGCCGGCGTGCCCGCGTGGGCGGCTCGGAAGACCCAGAGGTTGTTCTTGCGGTCGCGCCACGTGAAGGAGCCGTAATGGCCATGCTCGCCATTGTCCCCCTGCGGATCCCAGCCCCCGGGCACGTCCCCGTTTTCCTGGGGGACCTCGGTGTTGTAATCCGTGGCGTACATGCCCGTTCCCTCGACCGGCTTGGGAAGGAAGGTCAGTGGCGGCGGCGGCTGGATCATCTGCCCCGCGGGCACGATGTAGTCAAAGACCTGTCCAACCTCGGGCTTCTCGCGAAGCACCTTGAACGGCTTCATGGCGGGGCGGGCGTCGGCGGCCGTGTACTGGAGAAGGACGTAGGGGGCGGAGGAATAGCCGGGGCCGGAGGTGATGTTGAGGTCGTCGCGGGTGGCGAAGGCCATGCCGCCGGACATGAGGGCGTGCTCCTCGTTGGGGTTGTAGCCGGGGCTGTTGCGGTCGTTGCGCCCGTAGATGGTGCCCTTGCTTTGGAGCGGGTCGAGCGTGCCGCTGCCGAGGCGGCTGGCGAGGACGATTTCATCCGCGTCCTCGGGCCATTCGATGGCATAGCGGCCAATGTACGCGGGCCAGTGGACGGGCGTGAACCCGAGGCGCGTGTTGCCGGCATTGAGGCCGGCCGCAGGGTTGTTGGTCCGGAACCACCAGACCTCGAGGATGTTTTCGCCGGGGATGGCGTTGACGGGGATAATGGCGCCGGCGGCGGCGTTGTTGATGCCCACGACGAGCGGGTCGAGGTAGGCAGCGGGATTATAGAGCGTGCCTTGGGTTAGGTTGACATGGCCTGCGAGGTAGGCGCCGGTTCCACCCGGTTCACCCACGGGCGGCAGGATGCGGTCGCCGACGCGGACGGTCCCGGTGACGAGGCGCGGGGCGGCGCTGACATTGTTCCAAAGGACGTTGGGCGCGGGGGCGGCGACCTCGACGCGGGTCGGCTCGGCAACCCACGTGGGGGGGGTTGGACGAGCCACGGCCTGGGGATAGGCGCCCGGGTTGGCGAGGTAGGCAAGATAGGCGGCGAGGTCCGCCGAGTACTGGTTGGATGCGCTGAGGTAGCGTTGGTAGGCGAGGAGGTCCGCCTGGTACTTGGACTCGGCCAGGGCGAGCGTCTCGTTGTATTCGGCGACGCGCGACGGATAGGTGACGTAGCTGGCCACGGCCGTGAGGTTGGTGGCCAGGGAGCCCGCATAGGCCTCGTCGCGCACCGCGGAGTCCAACCACGAAAAGACCCGCTCAAAGCCCACGTGGCCGGCGACGGTGTAGCGGAGGAGCGTGCGGTGGAAGGGATGTTCCGCGTCGAGCTGCGTGTAGAACTTGGAATCGGCGGTCAACCGGGCGCGGGGGATGTCCATGACGTCCTGGTCGGAGATCATGGGGACGTTCTGAGGGGAGATGGCGATGGCCGTCTGGAGGGCCTCGGCATCGGTGGCGGCGGCAGGGCGAATGTAGTGGCTGTACCGGTTGAAATCGTCGGGCCAGACGAGCCGGTGGCGGCCGAGGTACTTGGGCCATTGGATGTCCTGAACGCCCTTCTCCATCCAGTGGACGAGGCAATCGTTAAGCCCGGCCGTGGCCCGGGCGGCGTAGAGCCGGGGAACGGGGTCGCCCGCCTCGATGAACTTGAAGGCGAAGCTGGGGGAGGTGCCCTGGACGACCTCGTGGGGGGAGAGGGCGGTCAGGGATCCGCCCTGTGGCGGCACGAGCCGCTCGCCCAGGTCACACTCGATGTCGAGCGGGGCGGGTTGCTTGACGACGTCCACGATCTCGAACCCCAGGGGGTTGCGCGTGACGCCGTCGGCGCGGAGGTCGCCGAGGATCTCGACGAAGACGCGGCCCTCATGGTTGAAGGCCTGCATGAAGCCTTGGGCCTGGTCGTACCACAGCGTGCGCAGCTCCCGGAGGGTGCCGTTGGTGCTGCCCTCGGTGGGGTTGGTGGAGCCGGGGCCCCGGTACTCGTCGGAGACGGTCCTTGGGAAGCCGCTGTTATAGACGATGTTGACAGCCCCAACGCGCGACGGGGGGATGGAGACGGGGATGCCAAGGGTTCGGAACTCGCGCTCGGTCCAGTACATGGTCCGAGCGGGCTTCACGGCGCTTCCGGAGATGGTGTAGTTGGCGGTATAGAGGAGGAAGATGCTGGCGCCGTTGGTCTCGAAGCTGGTGGGGCCGCCGGGGTTGGAATAGCCCTGCGGCAGGGTGGCGGTGGTGTAGGGGGCGGCCTTGCGCCAGGTCACGCGGACGGGGCCGGCTTGGTTGGCATAGACGACGCGGGCATGAGGGCTCCAGTAGTAGGAGGCGGTGGCGTGGTTGTTGGTCGAGTAGGGCTCGGGCAGCCAATAGTCCTCCTTGGTGACCTCCAAGGCCGTGCCGGACTCGTTGACGGCGGGGACGGGGATGGTGCCCCCGAAGAAGACCGAGGCGGCGAGGGACGCGTAGGGCGCTCCCATCCGCAGGCTGCGAAGGACCAGGACGGTGTTTGTTCCCTCGCGTGCGATGGGAAGCTGCATGGACGTCGCGAGGTCGGCGGAAAAGACGGTGGTTCCGGAGAGGGTGGGATCGACCGCCTTGCGCATCCAGTCGTGCGGGGCGTTGCCACCCCCGAAGATCACGGCCGCCCCGAACTGGCCGGGCGTGGGCGTGGTATAGGAGCCAGACTCATTGATGCCAGAGGGAACGCGTCCATCGGAGCCGGGCGGGGATCCGGCCGTACCGGAGATGGGAAGCCCGGAGGGACGGGCGACGTTGATGCGGGCGGCAGTGGGGCGCGGCTCGACCGGAAGGGTGACGGCGGCACGCGCGCCCTGGGCCATCACAAGGGCACAGGCGGCCGCCGAGGCGAGGCAGGGGCGCACGCGATGCAGTACGCGGGCACCCGGGACGGGGGCAAGGAGAAGGTTCATGGCTGGAAGCTCGGTTTGGAGACGCCTATTGGACGCGCATGATGAACGCGAGGACGTAGAAGGGGGGCATGTTGTTGTGCGGTTGGCCGCCACCCACGGAGGCCGTGTCGAGGGCTCCCGGATCAACGAGATGGCCATGGTTGCCGGAGAGCGTCGTCGATTGGGTCCAAGCGAAGCCGCCCACGGCACCTTGGGTCCACCAGGCGCCGGTGGTGACCCATGGGTTGGCGCTGGAGCCCACGCCCGAAAGGTGCTCGTGGGTGTGCCACCCAGCATCCCCCATCGACTGGGGGGGCGGATCCAGGAAATGATCATGGGCGGGCATCTCCGCGAGGCTCAGTGCGTGGGCTTCCTCGCCGCCGGTGTCGCCTGTCGTCCGGGGCGTAAGGCCGGTGCCGGCTCCCGCGCCCATGAGGAAGCGGCCGCGGAGGTCCGGCGTCCGGATTCCCGAGGCGACTTGGCCGTCGCACAGGGCCCATCCGCTTGGGGGCTTGGAGCCCGTCCACATAATGATGGAGCCGACCGGAGTAGAACCTTTCCCAGACAGGGAGCTGGCGGTGACCGTGGTGCCCAGGTTGGCGCTGGACGTCGCGGAGGCGGAAACGGCGGTGATGGTGCCGGCGACGTCGAGGGCCTCGGTGGGATCGGGCTTGTTGATGCCGACCCGTCCGCTGGACGTGCTGATGACGGCGGCGTTGAGATGGTTGACCAAGGACGCCGCCGTCCGGGCGCGCGCCGCGAGGAACGTCCAGGGCGACGGGGTCAGCCGGGAGCGGGGCATGATGGTCAGGTCCGATCCGCCGCCGCCCGCCGCCTTGAGGGTGACTTCCACATGACGATCGGAGGATGCCGCGGCGAGGAAGATGGAGGACAAGGGCGGCTTGGGCTCGCTGGCATAGGCGGCGCCCTCGCCGAGCAGGACCTGGAAGTGGCCCTCCGTGATGGTAAGGGTGTGTTGCTCCGTCCAGAGCGCATTGCCCGCCGTGGCGGCATCGTAGATGCGAAACACGGCGGTGATGTTGGTGGACGAGGGGGATCCGATGGGGACGCCGGCGGGGTTGGTGAGGAAGCCCTCGTAGGCGAGGACGTTCGGCGGGGTTGGGGCCTGCTGGGCGATGGCTTGCAGAAGCCATGCCAGCAGGACGAAGGCTGCGGCGGCCGGGCGGGCAATACAGTGCATCGTCAGGGTGGATTTCATGGTGGCCATGGCGGGCAAGGGGTTCACAGCACGCGCATGATGTACGCGACGACGTAGAAGGGAGGCATGTTGGCGACGGGCACGCCGGATCCGGTGGCGGAGGAGGTGAGCGGCGGGACATCCAGCGCATGCCGATGGTCGCCATCCGAGCTGGAGAACAGGTTTTGGATCCACCGCCCGATTTGGCCGGCGTTATGGGGGCCATTCGCGATGCCCACGGTCGTGCCGACCTCGGTGGCATAGGTGTGGTTGTGCTCCCCGGCCCCGCTGGCCCACGCCGCCGGGGGATCCGCCCGGTGCACATGCGCGGGCACCTCGGCCGCAGCCAGGACATGGGCCTCGGCACCGCCGGACTGCCCCACGATGCGACGGGTGAGCCCGGGGGCCTCGCCCGCGCCCAGCACGAAGCGTCCTCGCAGGTCGGGAGTTTGGACGCCGGACACGGTTTGGCCCGAGCACAATGCCCATCCCTCAGGAACCGTGTCCCCGGACCAAAGGATGATGCCGCCGACCGGGATCACGCCGCCACCGGTCCATGTCGTGGCCGACGCGATGCCCTCCACGGTGACGTTCTCGGCGACGGACAGGCCGGTGAAGGCGACGTTGCCACCAACATCCAAGGTGGCCATCGCGTCCGCCTTGTTAAGGCTCACCGAGGTGCCGGTGACCTGGAGAACCGGGCTGTTGGAAACGTTGACCAGGCGGTCGGCCTGCGCGGCATGCAGCGCGAGCGATGCATACGGCGAAGGCAGCAGGCGCGAGCGGGGAAGCACCACGGCATCGGACCCGTTGGGACCCACCTTCTTGAGGGTGGCCTCGACGTATCGGCGGCCGACGTCGCCGGAGATGAACAAGGACGACACGGCCGGTCGGGGCTCGTCACCGAAAGCCGCGCCGTTGCCCAGGAGGACGCTGTATTGGCCGTTGTCCACGGTGACGGTCTGTTGCTCCGCCCAAAGGGCGACGCCCGCCGTCTCGGCGTCATAGATGCGAAAGACGACGTCGTAGTTGCGGGGCGCGTCCGCTGCGAGGGGCTGGCCGTCGCCATCAGCCAGGAAGCCTTGGAACGCCATGGGCGAGGCCGAAAGCGTCGGGGCTTGGGCGCGGAGCGAACCCATGGTGGCCGCCACGAGGACGAGGGCCGCCAGCAGCCGAGCTGCGATGGTAGGGGTCGGTCGTTGCATGTTGGGCTGGGTCATGGTTTCAGATGGGTTGGCTCAGGGGGTGGGCGGAAGGGTAAGCGTGGCCACCTTGGAGACGCGATTGAGGTTGAAGGTGCCGCGCACGGCGAACTCGCGCGTGTCTACGGCTCCCCCTGCCCGAGCCAGTCCCTTGACCTGGATTCGCTCCAGATAGGTGCCGGACACCTTTTGGCGGGAGGATGCGATGTCGAAGAGACCACCCTTCGGGGGCTCGATGCGCAGGGTGATCTCGCGCCGGATGGAAAAGGACTCCATCCCTTGCGGAAGCTGCTGCTTGAAGGTGGGGTCGAGGTTGTCGTGGTCGGGATGGTAGGTATGGAGGAATGGGCTGGAGGCGTGGTCGTCGAAGCCCACGTCCACCACGACGGTCAGGTTGGTGTTGCCGCCGATGCGGGAGTCGAAGGGCCAGCCCGAGTTGGATGCCGTCCAGGGCAGGTGCGTCACGCTCAGGCGACGGGCCTCCGAAACCCGTGCCGGGTCCAACACGGAGGCCGAGGTGGAGAGAACCGCGTTGCTCGATGGGTCGAAGCCAAAGAAGACGCGTTGCAGCAACACGGCGGGGCCGCCCGGGGCCGGATTGTGGAGGATCAGGCGCAGCGAGTAGTCCTTCGGAACGTTGGACGGTTGGTCGATGACGGATGTGTCAGCGGGCACCACGCCCGTGGCCGCAGGCGAGGCGAGGTTCACAAGCTTGTCGATGGCCGGCAGGTAGTTTTCCACGCGCTGCACGGCAACCTCGCCCACCCACAACCCCGACGTGGCCGACACGGTGGCCGAAACCGGCAGGTCCACCTGCGAGAGGGAGAGGGAGTCCGTCATGCGCAGGACGGCGGCGTACAGGCCGCCTTCGCTGCCGGTCATGGCGGAGCGGTCCAACCCCAGGACGACCTCCACGTCGGACCCAGGCTTTCCATACGGCGCGATGGCGATGGAACGCGGCGTTCCCACGGGCAAGTTCGTGAACGCGTAGGTCAGGTTGGTCGTGTTCAGCGCGCCCCGAAGCAGAAGCGTCGGCGCGCCCAGGATCGCCTGCTGGCCAGCCGGGACGGCCTCCGACGTCCGCAGCGCCAGGCTCAGGGTGATGTTGGTCGAGGTCAGGTTTCGCAGCCGGAAGCTCACGGAACCGGCCCCCTCTCCAAAGGAAAGGCCGGAGTTGCCAGACAAGGCCAACTCGTAGGGCGCAAAGAAGCGGTTGTACCGCGTTCCCGCGCGAATCCAAAAGGCTTGGCCACGGGGAACAAGGGTTCGGTTTCCAAAGAGCCTCACCGGGTTGTTCGCGCCGAGATCGCCGCCCCTGTACTCGAAGATGTCCGTTTGAAGGCTGAGATCCGGGGCATACTCCAGCAACTCCAGCCACGTGGGTGCCGCCCCATCCGGAGTTGGGAACCCAATGAAGTTCAGGCCGGTCGTTGTCCACTCGTAGGCGGGAGCGACGGGCTTGCCCAAGACGTTCCAGTTGAAGGTCGGGGTTGAGGAGGCCACTCGGACGAGGTACGCCGCGTTGCCGACCAATCTCGCCAACGCGCCCTCGCCTGTCGCCTTGCTCCAGAAGCGCCACTGTTGGTTTCCCCCAATGGGCTCCTGCGGTGACGTCACGAATTGGACGGTGGAAACGGGCGGCGCCCACAGCCAGATCTCCTCGATGGGGTTGTCCGCCTGGAGGCCCAGCAGCTCCGGGATCGTCTGGTGCGACGCGTCCACGTGCAGGTACACGGCGTTCCAGCCGGCCTTCAGCGAGAGGGTCTGCGTGACCCACTGCGCGCGGGCGGGGAGGGCCAGCAGCAGCAGGAGGAG
>CAYSGH010000091.1:0-16606 GCA_964430505.1 uncultured Akkermansia sp.
GGGAAAACCCGCTTCCGGCTCAGGCGGCGGTCTCCTTGTGGGGGCACACGGGTCAGATCTGTATCGTTGATATTTCGGTCTTGAATCCGCCCGAAAAGGCGGCCGCCCAGGCAGGCAAACTCTCTTCGCATGGCTGCGGCCCATGCCAAATTTCAATGTTAGAGATCTCACTCCTTTGAGAACACATCGGAGCCAACAAAATGGCCCCGGCAAGGTGCCGGGGCCCGGATGTCACCCCGCGTGGGGTGCGTGCGCGGAGGCGATGACCCGTCAGGCCTTCGCCACCTGCTGGCGACGACGCGCGGCCACCGTCACGACGGCGGCCAATCCAAAGACGCCTCCCATCGCCCACGTCGAGGGCTCGGGGACGGGGACGGGGGTGTAGGTGAAGGTGGCGGGACCGCTAACAAAACTCTGTTTTACCCAACTCTGCACACCCCAATTTGCCTCCAACCTCAAAATGCCATACAGAGGAAGGTTGAGGCCAATCCCATTACTAGTCAGGGGAAGCTTGTTGTCGGTGGCCACAAGGGAGACCACAACGGGGGTCGCAACGGGTAATTGGGTGCCTGGGGCCAGCAGCGTCACATTCTCGCCACCTATGGTCCCGCTCATTGCGGTGACAACGCCGCTGGTCAGGGTGAGGGTTCCCGAGCCGTTGCCCGGACTGCCGGGCAACAGGGTGGTCAGGGTCCAATTGTACAACTGCGCCTGGGCCGACAGGGCCAACGACGCCATGGCCCCGAGGGCCAGCATTTTCTTCTTCATGATGATTGCTCTCCAAAGTCTGCGCGGCGGATTTCCTGCGGTCGGAGCCCCGCACAGACAGCTTTGTTGTGGTTGGATGTGATGACCGCAGAAATCGGTGAGGGCCGCCGGCAGTGAAGCATCCCCGCCATCAAGGCTTTGGACGGGAGGAACGAATGGCCACGGTTCTTCCGGTGGAGGGTTGGAAACAAGGGGCGGATCTGGGACCTCGGTTGCCGGATCCGTTCAACGGACGGCACCCTTCCCAACCAGATGGATGGGCAACCCCATCAACCGGGAATCGGAGGAGATCATGGCCATCGGAAAGACCGATGCGCTCACCCCACGGAGGATATGTCGCATGTGCGTGATCCCATCATGGCGGTCGCCCCTTCGCCTAGGGCGACACCGGGGTATCAGCGGGGTATCCCCCCTCCGTCAGCGCAGGTAGCCGCGGGACCGCGCCAACCGGATGGCATCCTCCCGCGTCGCGGCATGCAGCTTGCCGTGGATCCTCTTCACGTGCGTGTGGACCGTGTGGATGCTGAGCCGGAGCCGGTCCGCAACCTCCTTGTAGATGAACCCATCCGCCAAGGCCTGCAGGATCTCGCATTCGCGCTCGGTCAGCGCATCCACCGAACCGTTGGGCAGCAATGACCGGAGCTCCCGCAGCAGATGGCACGCGACCGAGGGACTCACCGGCGATTCCCCACGC
The DNA here is from genome assembly GCA_964430505.1 of uncultured Akkermansia sp. Lineage (GTDB taxonomy): Bacteria > Verrucomicrobiota > Verrucomicrobiia > Limisphaerales > UBA9464 > UBA6176. The sequence goes on from CAYSGH010000091.1 coordinate 1,463, forward strand.
GCAGCGCTTCGGACCGCATCGCACAGTCCCATGGCGTCTCCCCCCTTCAACAGATACCCCGAAGCCCCCGCCCGCAGGGCGGCATACAGCGAGTCCCGATGCTCATGAACGGTGTAGGCGATGGCGAACAGCGATGGATTGGATTGCGTGGCCGCAGCAATCAGCGCCATCCCCGTTGTCTCGGGCATGTCCAAATCGGTCACCAACACGTCCACATCCGTCCAGTCCGTCCCCTCCATCGCTCCCGCGGCCGAATCGTAAACCCCGCGAAGACAGAGGTCCGGCTGACCGGAGAGAACCTCCCGCATCGTCTCCAGCAGACCGATGTCGTCATCCACAACCACCAGCCGGATCATATCCCGCCTCCTCCAGTCTCCGTGCCCGCCGACGGCCCCTCCGAATCCGTCGGACGGATTTCCAACGGCAGCGGCACCACCATCCGCACGCAGGTTCCTCCCTGCCCTTGGATCCTCAGCCGCCCCCCCAGCTCCCGTACACGCTCGGACATGTGCGTCATCCCACGCCCCCCGGAACCGGGCCGCGCCACCTCGGTGCCAACCCCATCGTCCCGCACCTGGATGCCCACCACGCCCGGACGAAACCGGAAACGGATCCGCACCAGACGGGCATTCGAATGCTTCGCGGCATTGTTCACGGCCTCTTTCACGACCCGCAGCAGCGAGAACATCGCCGCGGCGTCCTCGACAGCCTCCATGGGGATCGGACCATGGACATCCCAACGGGCCTCAATGCCTCGGGCGACCAGGATGTTCATGGCATGGGCTCGCAACTCGGCCATCGGCTCGCGCCAGAAGGTTTCGGCCCGGTCCAGCAGGTCCATCAGTAATCGCAGCTCACGATGTCCCGTGGTCGCCAGTTCGCGGAGTTGCCGGATGCGGTCTCCCAGCGGGCCGTCCGCCGGGATCGCCGCAGGAGAGGAGGTGGCCAAGGCAATGTGGGCAGTGACACCGGCCAGCCCGTCGTGGAGATCGCGGAGCAGACCCCGTCGTTGCCGGTGACTGCGCTCCGCCAAGAGCTTCCGCTCAAGCACCAGGGTCTGGTCCTTGGCGGCCAACAATTGCCCATTGGCCTCCCGGATCGCCACCACCTGGCGTTGGTGGACCATCAGGATCGTGCCGAACAAGGCCCCCAGCCCATAAGTTCCAGAAATCGCCATGTTCAGCAGTTGCACCCCCCCGGGCTCAAACAATTCCACATAGCCAAAAGCCATCGCCCGGATCCCCCGGAACACAAACCAACTCCCAATCCCAAAGACGAAACACCCGTTGAAGATCGCCGAGGAACGCAACCCCTCCCGTCGCTCCCGGAACAACACGATCGCCGCCAAGATCAAAAAGCCCGCCATCACAGCCGAGTTCACCACCTGACGCACCCGCGGCTGAGGCTCAACGACCAGGAGCCACGCAAATGCTGCGCCAGCCAGAACATACACCGTCACGGGCCAGCCCAGCGAGACGCGCCGTCCCGCAAACCGGGTGGCCCCGATGAACAACATCATCGCGGAAAACAACAGCAGCCACGTGGGCAATACCCGCGTCAGCCAAGGATCCGTGCTGACCGAACGCAGGGTCATCAGGATCATCGCGGTAGAGTGCACAAACGAGGCCGCACTCCAATGCGCCAGGCCGGGATAGGGAGGGCTGATCCACTGGAAAATGCCAAAGCCCAGCGCGTACAAGGCCCCGATGATCGCACCGGCCCACGCCAACATGGATACATCTACTTTCAATCGAACCTGAAGCCGCGCCTGTGGCATTGCCCACCGCGCGGGTTCCACCCGGCGAAAGTGCGCAACACCTTTTTGTCCTCGTGATGCGCCGTTATCCCACGCCCGGCCGGGCAGGTCCACCTTCCGCATCCGACAAAACCACCATCCACGTGACGCAACACGCTCCTCTCCGGAATGGGGAGCCTCCCAAACCGTCGTCGTCCCCGTGCAGGGGGGGGCCCCGGAACATCCAACCACCTTCTTCCCCTCCACCCACCCCAACTCACCCTTGAAACGTCAAATGCAACCACTGGACTCTCCTTCCCTGCTTCGTCCCCACTTCGCCACTGGGCTTGCCTCGAAAAGCCTGACCGCAAAACGGGGTGATTTCTCGGTGGGGATGGTTGCTCGAACTGGGCGGGGGACAAGTAGCCCAGCGCGCCGTGAAGGCGTTGCTGTTTTTGTCTCGGATTCTCTGTCCCGTGAATCGAGGCTGAATCGCCCAGCGCCGGGACGGCGCTGCCACGTTGTTTGGGATCTTCACGGCCCGCCCCCCGCCCCCCGCTTCCCGTCCCTCGTCCCTTGCCGCCGAAAAACCTGCTGCCCATGCGGGGCTTCAATGGCAACGTTCCCGTGTGCCCCGGGTCGCGTTTGCCCTTGGATGGATGTTGTCCGCCGCCTGCCTCATGGCGGCGCCGGACTACCTTCGCGACATCAAGCCGTTGCTGGCCCGGCATTGTGTTTCATGCCACGGGCCGTCCGCGCGCAAGTCCGGCCTGCTGCTCGACACCGCCGCCCACCTTCGCCAAGGCGGCGAGCACGGCCCCGTTCTCCAGCCCGGCCCACCCGATTCCAGCCCGCTCCTCCAGGTCGTCGAGGGCACGCATGCGTCCATCGCGCGAATGCCCTACAAGCGGCCAGCGCTCGACGCCGGCCAGGTGGCGCTCCTGCGCGACTGGGTCGCCGCCGGGGCGCCCGCGCCCAGGGACGAGGCACCGTCGCCGGACCAGCATTGGTCCTTCGTTCCCGTGACGCGCCCGGCCGTTCCAACCGCGACTCCCCGCGACTGGGAAACCCGGAACCCCATCGACGCCTTCATCCACGAGCGACTCGTCCAGGAAGGCCTGTCTCCCGCGCCCATGGCCGATCCACGCGTCCTCCTGCGGCGGCTTCACCTGGACCTCGTGGGGCTTCCACCGACGCGCGCCGACATCGACGCCTTCCTGGCGCGCCCGGCCCGGACGCGGGTGGAGGACGAGGTGGAGCGCCTCCTGTCGTTGCCCAGCCACGGCGAGCGATGGGCGCGTTGGTGGCTCGACGTCGCCCGCTACGCCGACTCCAACGGCTACAGCATCGACGGTCCCCGGCCCATCTGGCCGTACCGCGACTGGGTCGTGCGCGCGTTCAACGCCGACCTCGGCTTCGACACGTTCACCCGCTGGCAGGTGGCCGGCGACCTCCTCGCATCGGAGGGGCGGGACGCCGTCATCGCCTCTGGGTTCCATCGCAACACCCAGGTCAACCACGAGGGTGGGATCGACCCCGAGGAGTTCCGCATCGAGTCGGCCATCGACCGCGTCAACACCACGGGCACGGCGTGGCTGGGCCTTTCGGTGGGTTGCGCCCAATGCCACGACCACAAGTTCGACCCCTTCACCCAGCGCGACTACTTCCAGCTCTTCGCCTACTTCAACTCGCTGGAGAACGATGGCCACGGGGCCAGTGACTACGCCGCCACGGGGCCCGTCCACGAGATGCCCACCGCCGACGAGGCCGCCGCCCTCCAGGCGTGGGAGACGCGCCTCCGCGAACTGGAGTCCCAGGCAACGGCGGCCGGCACCAACGCCCCGGCGTCCGATCCCCGCCTCAAGTCCCTCGCCGACCACCGCCGCAGGCGCCCGGCCGTCACGCGGACCCTCGTCCTGCGCGAGCGACCGCAGCCCCGCGACACGTTCCTCTTCGTGAAGGGCGACTTCACGCGCCCCGGCCAAAGGGTGTCGGCCGGGCTGCCCTCCGTGTTCCAACCCTCGCCGGCCGACGTGGCGCGCGGGGACCGCCGGGACCTTGCCGACTGGCTGGCCTCGCGCCGCAATCCCCTGACAGCCCGCGTCGTCGTCAACCGCGTCTGGCAGGCCTACTTCGGGCGCGGCCTCGTGGAGACCGAGAACGACTTCGGGGCCATGGGCAGCGCCCCCACGCACGCGGGCCTGCTGGATTGGCTGGCGTCCGAGTTGATGGACTCCGGCTGGAGCCTCAAGCACGTCCACCGCCTCATCGTCACCAGCGCCACGTACCAACGCGCCTCCACGCGGGCGTCGCCCGGGGCGGGAGCCGACCCGGACGACCGCGACCCGCGCAACCTTCTCCTCGCCCGCCAAAACCGGGTGCGTCTCGAGGCCGAGGCCATCCGCGACATGGCCCTGGTCGCCAGCGGCCTGCTGGACGCCCGCATCGGGGGGCCGCCCGTGTTCCCGCCGCAGCCCGACGGGCTCGGGGCCTTCACCCAAAGCAAGCGCGAATGGCCCGTCAGCCAGGGCGGCAACCGCTTCCGGCGCGCCCTCTACACCCATCTCCAACGCTCCACGCTGCACCCTGCCCTCGGGGTTTTTGACGCGCCCGACACCTTCACCACGTGCACCCGGCGCCAACGCTCGAACACCCCGCTGCAAGCCCTCGCCCTCCTTAACGACCCCGCCTTTGACGAGATCGCCGCCGCGCTTGCCCGGCGCATCGCGGCGCATCCGGGCGGCGACCCGGCCCGCGTCGCCGCCGCCTTCGAGTGGGTGACGGGGCGCACACCCACCCCGGCCGAGTCGTCCACCCTCCTTCAACTCGCCGACGCCGAGCGCCGCGCCCGCCGCGATTCCCCGTGGCGCGCCGTCGCCCGCGTCCTCATCAACCTCGACGAGGCCATCACCCGTGAATGACGACCGTCCCATGCACGAAGACCCGCTCGCGCGCGTGACCCGACGCCATTTCTTCGGGCAATGCGGCGCCGGCCTCGGCGCGGTCGCGCTCGCCGGCCTCCTCGACGACCGCGCCCTGGCCGCCGCCACACCCCCTGCGGGCGCCGGGCCGGGCCGGACGCGCCCCGGCCATCGCCCCGCGCGGGCCAAGGCCGTCATTCACCTGTTCATGGCGGGCGGTCCTTCCCAGTTGGAGTTGTTCGACTGGAAGCCCGAGCTGCGACGGCTGCATGGCCAGGCGATCCCGGACTCGTTCCTGAAGGGCAAGCGCTTCGCGTTCATGGACTCGTCGTTCAAGAACAAGTCCACGCTGCTGGGCCCCAAGCGCGAGTTCCGGCGCCACGGCCAGTCCGGCGCGTGGGTGAGCGACCTCCTCCCCCACACGGCCGGCATCGTGGACCACCTCAGCATCGTCCAGACCTGCCGCACGAACCTGGTCAACCATGCCCCTGCCAAGCTCTTCATGAACACCGGCAGCGGGCAGTTCGGACGCCCCGCCGTGGGCGCATGGGTCCAGTACGGGATCGGGTCCGAGAGCCGCGACCTGCCGGGGTTCGTCGTCCTGCAAAGCGGCCCCAGGGGCCCGCGTGGCGGGGCGGTCAACTGGGGATCCGGCTTCCTGCCCACCTCCTACGCCGGCGTCCCCCTGCGCGCCCAGGGCGACCCCATCCTCAACCTCGCCAACCCCGAGGGCATCGACGACGCCTCGCAGCGCCGGGCGCTCGACGCCCTCCGCGACCTCAACCTCCAACGCCAGGTCGCCACCGGCGACCCCGAGATCCTCTCGCGCATCGAGTCCTACGAGATGGCGTTCCGCATGCAGTCCAGCGCCCCCGGCCTCACGGACCTCTCCGGCGAGACCGAGGCCACCCTGCGCCTGTATGGCTGCACCCGGGAGAAGCCCTCCTTCGCGCGCAACTGCCTCCTCGCCCGGCGCCTCGTCGAGCGCGGCGTCCGCTTCGTCCAGCTTTACCACACCAACTGGGACTCCCACGGCGGGCCCGGCGAAACCCTCGAGCAAGACCTCCCCGCCCGCTGCCACGAGGTGGACCAGGCCTGCGCCGCGCTCGTCCGCGACCTCGCCGCGCGCGGGCTCCTCGACTCCACCGTCGTCGTCTGGGGCGGCGAGTTTGGCCGCACGCCCATGGGCGAGGCCCGCGACAAGACCGGCCGGAACCATCACATCGAGTCCTTCACCATGTGGTTCGCCGGCGGCGGCATCCCCGGCGGCCAGGTCATCGGACGCACCGACGACCTCGGCTTCGGCCCCGTGGAGTCCCCCGTGCATGTCCACGACATCCACGCCACCCTCCTCCACCTGCTCGGCATCGACCACGAGCGCCTCACCTTCCGCTTCCAAGGCCGCGACTACCGCCTCACCGACGTCCATGGCGAGTTGATCCGGCCGCTCATCGGATGAAGACCCCCTGCCCCCCGCTCCCCGCTCCCTGCTCCGCGAACCCCGCTTGCCGCTCCTCGCCCGAATGAATCCCGCCCTCGCCCCGTCCATGACCGCCACGATGTTGCGTTGCACCGCCTCCACCACGCCTGGACGGGCGCTTGCCCTGCCTTGGGCCGTCGTCCTCCTCGTCGCCGTGCACACGGCGGTGGCCGATGCCCGGCTTCCCGAGGGATTCACCCGGGAGGTGCTCGTGGGTCCCTCCATCCGCGAGCCCATGGACATGGCCTTTGCCCCGGACGGCGCGGCATGGATCACGGCGCGCGGCGGCGAGGTCTGGCGCCTGGAGCCCGCCACCCAGCGCCTGGATCGGGTCGGAAGGGTCGAGGCCGACACGGCGGGCGACCGCGGCCTGCATGGGATTGCCTTCCACCCGGACTTTCCCGCCACCCCGCGGCTCTACCTGTTCCTGCACGCCCCGAAGCATCCCCCGGGCGAATACCGCAGCCGCGTCGTGGCCCATGACGTGACGGGCGCGGGGGCCGGCGCCCGGCTGGCCGAGGGCGAGGGCACGGTGCTCCTTGAGTTCGGGGGCGACGAGGGAGCGCAGCACGTGGGTGGCGGGCTTCTGGCGCATCCCGTGGAGCGCGCGCTCTACGTCACCACCGGCGACAACAACAAGATCTGGGAGCTGAAGTCCTACTGCACCGACACCAACAACCGCGCCCAGTCCCCGGGCGACCTTCGGGGCAAGGTGCTGCGCATCGGGCTCGATGGCTCCATCCCGCCGTCCAATCCCTTCGCCAACATGCCCGGCGCGCGCGGCGAGGTCTTCACGCGTGGCCATCGGCAGCCGTGGTCGCTCAGCTACGACCCGCCCACGCGCTGGGTGCTTCTTGCCGAGAACGGCGGGGACGAGCAGGACGACCATGAGCGCGTCCTGCGTCTGGTGCCCGGAGCCAACCATGGGTGGCCTCGTGTCTTTGCCGACGGCCTCGACACGCTGACCCGCACCAACCGCGTCGAGGGCTTTGCATCGCCGTGGTTCTCGTACAAGCGCGGCACCGGCGGGTCGTGCACGGGCGGCCTGGTTTATCGGGCCCCCTCCGGCGAGGGCGGCTTCCCCGCCTCGTGGCACGGCGGGCTGTTTTACTCCGACTACAACCGCAAGTCCGTCCGGTTCGCGCCCATCGACGCATCGACCGGCAAGCCTGGGGCGAGCATTGCGTTCGCGCAGTCCTTGCCCGGCGGCCCCGTGGCCATGCGCCTGGGACCCGACGGCGCGTTGTACCTGGTCGAGTACGGCGGATGGTTCCAGGCGACCACGAACGACGCCATCACCCGCATCGCCTTCACCCGCCGTTGATCGCGGGCGGCGGCGGCGGTGGCCTCGACGGGGAGGTCAGGCGGGCCCAAAGACCGAGACGGACAACGGAGGCAACGTGAACAAGGCGGACTGCGCCTGTCCTTGGGCGGGGACGGGCTCGGACTCCACGCCGAGCGGGTTGCCCACGTCGGAGCCCCCATAGACGGCCGCGTTGGAGTTGAGCAGTTCCTTCCAGCGACCCGCCGAGGGCAAGCCCACGCGGTAGCCGTGGTGCGGGTTGGGGGTGAGGTTCATCACCACGAGCACGTGCCGGTGCGCGTCGGGGTCGTGCCGGGCAAACACCAGCACCGAGTGGGCGTGGTCCGCGCAGTCGATCCAGCGGAAGCCGTCCGGGCTGTAGTCGCCGGCGTGGAGGGCCGACTCGCGTCGGTAGAGGACATTCAGGTCTGCGACGAGCCGTTGCAGCCCGGCATGGAAGGGGCCCTCGCCCAGCAGCCCCCAGGTCACCTCGCCATTCTCGTTCCACTCGGACACCTGGCCCAGCTCGCCGCCCATGAACAGGAGCTTCTTGCCAGGGAAGAGCCACTGGTAGGCCAGCAACGCCCGCAGGTTGGCAAACCCCTGCCAGTCGTCGCCGGGCATCTTGCGCCGCAACGAGCCCTTCCCGTGTACCACCTCGTCGTGGGACAACGGCAGCACGAAGTTCTCCTGGTGATGGTAGAGCATCGCGAACGTCAGGTCGTTCTGGTGGTAGCGCCGGTGGATGGGGTCGCGACGGAAGTAGCCCAGCGTGTCGTGCATCCAGCCCATGTTCCACTTGAGGCTGAAGCCGAGCCCGCCCAGCCAGGGCGGGCGGGAGACCATGGGCCATGCCGTGCTTTCCTCCGCCACCGTAACGACGCCGGGATGCTCGGTGTGCACGAGGTGGTTCACGTGCCGGAGGAACTCCACGGCCCCGAGGTTCTCGCGCCCGCCGTACTTGTTGGGGATCCATTCCCCCTCCTTGCGCGAGTAGTCGAGGTAGAGCATCGAGGCCACGGCATCGACGCGCAGGCCGTCCACGTGGAAGCGCTCGCACCAGAAGAGCGCGTTGGCCGCGAGGAAGTTCCGCACCTCGTGCCGCTCGTAGTTGAAGATCAACGTGCCCCAGTCCTGGTGCGCCCCCTGCCTCGGGTCCTCGTGCTCGTACAAGGCCGTTCCATCGTAGCGCGCCAACGCCCAGTCATCCCTCGGGAAGTGCGCGGGAACCCAGTCCACCAACACGCCGATGCCCGCGTCGTGCAGCGTCTCCACCAGGAACTGGAGGTCGTCCGGAGTGCCGTACCGCGACGTGGGCGCGTAGAAGCCCGTCACCTGGTAGCCCCAGCTTGGATAGTACGCGTGCTCCGCCAACGGCAGGAACTCGACGTGGGTGAACCCCATCCGCCGCACGTAGTCCACCAACGGGCCCGCCACCTCCCGATACCCCGGCGACTCATGCGCCCCCTTCTTGCGCCACGACCCCAGGTGCACCTCGTAGATGCTCATGGGCGACTTCAAGGCGTTCGCATCCCGCCTCCGTCGCATCCATGCGTCGTCGCCCCAGGACCTCCCCCGGGCGTTGCACACCACCGCCGCGTGCTTCGGTGGCAGCTCGAACTGGAACCCCATCGGGTCCGTCTTGACCCGCACCGCCCCGTCCCGCTCCACCACCTCGAACTGGTACAACGCCCCCACGTCCACCCCCGGCACGAAGATCTCCCACACGCCCGAGGCCCCCAGCAGGCGCATCGCGTGCCGACGCCCATCCCACTGGTTGAAGTCTCCCACCACGGACACCCGCCGCGCGTTCGGGGCCCACACCGCAAACGCCGTCCCGGGCACCCCGTCCAGCACGCGCACCTGCGCCCCCAGCGCCTCGTGCAACCGACGGTGGTTGCCCTCGTTGAACAGGTGCAGGTCCGTCTCCCCAAGCGTCGGCCAGAACGAATACGGGTCCCGCCCCTGCGTCACGCCGCCCCCCGCCCAGGTCACCCGCAGGTCGTAGGCATGGATCCGTCGCACCCCGCGGCTCACGCCCTCGAAGACATCCGTGTCGCCCAGCCGCCGCAGCGGGATGACGGGCGCATTCCGGTCATGGACGGGAACCATGTCCGCCGTCACCGCGCCGGGGAGCAGCGCCCGGCCCACCACGCCGGACCCGTCCCCGAGCGGATGCATCCCCAGCAACGAATGCGGCGAACCGCAGGACACCCGCACCAAGGACTCCAGCTCCTCCGCCTTCAACAACATGGTCCAACCCTATCGCTCCCCCTCGGCGGCACGCGAGCCCACAATCCCGGGGCGGGCCTGCAACGCGTGCCGACAGGGCGACGCCAGCCGATGCCGAAACGGTCACGTCGCCATCATGCCGGGCCCCCGGGAGGCTACAGGCGCGGTCCCAGGTCCACGCTCGCCTCGTCCAGGATGACCACGAGCCACGCGATGAAGAGCAGGATGTGGACGATGCCTTGCAGGGAGTTCACCCGCCCGCGCGTGAGGTTGATCGACGACACGACGAACGTCGCCACCAACAGCACGATGTCCGGCGCATCCAACCCCAGCGAGGGCGACACGCCCGTGATGAAGTGGATCCCGATCACGGCCGGGACCGTGAGCCCGATGGTGGCAAGGGCCGAGCCCAGCAGGATGTTGATGCAACGCTGCATGCTCCCGCGCCGGGCCGCCTTCAAGGCCGCCAAGCCCTCCGGCGCGAGGACAAGGCAACCAATCAGCACGCCGCCAATCCCCGGCGGCAGGTACGCCGCGTCCAGCAACGAACGCACCCGGCCCACCAAGCCCTCGGCAATCAAGACGACCGCCACCAAGGCCAACAGCAGCAGCGCCGACGTCCTCGGCGTCGAGATGGTCGCCACGTCCACGTGCCCGTGCGGCAGCTCCACCAGGCGCGTCCGCCCGGGGTCGTCGCCCCCGGCCTCCTCATGGGCCTTGCGGGCCTCGTCGGAGCGCTCCGATTCCCCGTGGTGCGCAAAGAACTCCCGGTGCCGCGTCGTCTGCAACCACAGGAACACCCCGTACAACGTGATCGAAGCCAGCCCCACGAAGATCTCCATGGGCTCGCTCATCCATCCGCCCGGCCGGCTGCGCGTGAACCGCGGCAACACCAGCGTCACCATCCCCAGCGCGATCACCAAAGGGAGGTACGCCCCCGACGACTGCGGGTTGAACTCCACCTCCCGTCCACCGCGCCCGCCCAGCAGCATCGCCAGCCCCATGAGCAGGTTGAAGATCAGCATCAGCACCGAGAACATCGAGTCCCGGGCCACGGTCGGGTCCCCTTGGTTCCCCAGCATCACCGCGCACACCGCCGCCACCTCGATGGTGATCGCCGCGATCGTCAGGATGAGCGTCCCCAAGGGCTCCCCGTGCTTCTCCGCCAGATGGTCGGCGTGCGCCATCGCCCGGAACGCGCACACCAGGATGCACAGGACCAGCCACGCGCTCCACGCCAGCCCGGCCGCCGACGTCGGCAACCCGGCGGGCGACCAGCCCACGATGGCCATCATGCCCGTGCCGAAGCCGAGCATGACCGGGATTTCGGGCACGAGCCGCTGGAGGAAGGTCGGCTGGCGACGGGGCATGGAGGAGGGCATGGCGGGTCCGGGCGCTTCGATGGCAGGCAGGGTTTCCTGGGGCGAGCGCGGGCTTAGTCGCCGCGATACACGCACCGGGACATGCACGTCTCGGCGATCCCCACCTCGCACAACCCGGGCAGCACGGGCTTCAGCCGCCCCCAAATCCAGCGCGCCAGGTTCTCGCTCGTCGGGTTTTCCAGGCCCGGCACCTCGTTCAGGAAGTTGTGGTCCAGCAGGTCGTGCAACGGCTTGAACGCCGCCTTGATCTCCGCGTAGTCCATCACCCACCCCATCACGGGGTCCACCGGTCCCTCCACCACCACCTCCACCTCGAAGGAGTGCCCATGGATGCGCCCGCACTTGTGTCCCGCCGGCACCCGTGGCAGCCGGTGCGCCGACTCCAGTTGAAAGGTCTTTCGCAGTTGCATCGTTGAAACCCGTTTCTCAGGAGTTCTCAAGGTCCGTCCATTCCACCAGGTCCGCGAGCGCCGGGCGCCCGTCGTGCCTCCATGCCAGCGGCGGCTCCTGCATCCGCCCCACCGGGCACACCCGGGGCACGCCCCACGCCGCGAGTTCCCGCGCAATGTCTGTCGCCCGGTGGTCCACCGCCGCCACCGCCACCGTGGACACCTGCCCGCGCACCGGCTCCAGCACCCGCAGCATCTCGTCCAGTTGCCGCACCGGCTTCACGTACAGGAACCGGTTCAGGCACGAGTGCTCGAACCGCGGATCCCGGTCCAACACCACCGTCCACGCCGTGCTCTCCTCCGACTCCCACAACGCCACCCCGCCTGGCAGGTCCCGGAACGCCGTCTCGAACCGCGGCCTCTCGGCGACCGTCCCTGCCACGGACGCGCGCAGCCGGTAGATGTCCCGGCGCGCGGCGATCGCGGCGGCGTCCTCCGGCGGGATGGGCCCGCGCGGCTCGTCCTGCTCCCGGCGCGCCAGTTCCTCCGCCACCGCCAGCGCCAGCCCCTCCGGCGACACCGCCCCGTCCTCCTGCACGTAGGCCACGTGCGGCGACAGGCACCCGAGCTGGTTCCACGCCGTCACGTCCGCCGCTAGCTCCCGCGCGACGCGCCGCACCGAGTAGGTCGAGAGCACCTCGTTGCTCACGTAGGCAAGGCTCACCCGATGCCCATGCGCCACGAAGCGCGTTCGCAACGGCAGCCGCGCCCGCACGTCCATCAACATCTCGTCCGAACCCGTCGCCGTCAGGCAGCTCGCCTCCTCGAACAACGCCGCGTCCAGCCCCACGCTCCCACGCGGCCAGCACGCCAGCTCCAGGCACGACCCCATCCGCGGCTCCGTCGCCGCCAACGAGTGCGCAAACAATCGGGGCATCAACGTCCGCCCCGACGCGCACTTCACGAACTGCGCGGACCGCAGCAGCAGCCCCGTCACCATGGATTGCAGGGCCGGCACTGGGATGTTGCCCGACGCCACGTGGGCCAGGAGGGCCGGACCCCGCGCCACCGCCGAGCGCCCGCCCCGCACCTCCGCCACACCCGCCGAGAAGTCGTCCAGCCGCCGGGCGTCCCCCAGGTCCTGCGCCACCAACCCTTCGAGGTTCTCCAGCGTGAGCTGTCGCAGGAAGGCGTCCAATCCCCGGGCCAACGTCGCCGGTCCCATCCCCAGCTCCGACGCGCCCTCGGACAACGCACGCTTCCGGAAACCATTCGCGGGGTCGAGCCATTGCTCCGCCACGTAGGCGATGATCTCGGCCACCTGCCGCGTCCGAAGCCGCGCCAGCCACGACGCGCGGTTCCTGCGGATGGCTTGGCAGGCCTCCCGCACCGTCCCCGGCGTCAGCGCCAGCGACGGGTCCAGGTCGGCGAGGAACAAGTTGGGCAACGGGGCTTCCATGGGGTGCTCTTCACGCGCTCATGCGCGAACAACCGCGAGGTTCCGCCGACGCCGCCCTCCCGGCGAGTTCAAACCCGTCCGAGCGCCGCACCGCGAGGTCCGACGTCCGGATGGCCGCCACCGACCACACGTTCGCGAGGTCGAGGACCTCCACGATGCCCGTCTCGCCCTCCGCCACCTCGCGGCCCGTCTCCGGCGAGACCACCCGCGCGCGGGCCCATGGCAGGAAGCGGAACGTGCCGCCCTCCGCCGCTCCGCCGTCCAACGGCCGCGCCACGCGGTCGTAGGCCTGGGACGAAAGCTCCGTCATGCCATACTCCGTGACGATGGCCTGGCGCGGCACCCCCAACCGCCCGGCGATCGCAACGTGCAACGCCTCGCGCGTCAGCGTTCGCGAGCGGCCCTTGTACCCACCCGTTTCCATCGCGCGCGACCCCGGCGGCAATCGCATCGTGGCGCCGCGCACCTCCATCCCGTCCAGGAGGTGCACCCAGTTGAACGCTGTTCCCAACACCAACACCGGACGCCCCGATGCCGTCGCGCCGTGCAGCGACTCCAGGGCGGCCTCGACGTCCAGCTCCCACGCCCCTTCGGGCGCACGGCGTCCCAGGAAGCAGGAGCCATCCCCGCCATGCGCGCCAAGGACGGCGTCCAGCATGTGGACCAGCGACGAGCGCGGGGCGTGCGCCGCCGAAGGCGTCAACGACAGCATCCGGGGCCGTCCGCCGCCGGCGGCGCCGCCGCCCTCGGGGGCCGTGGCGCGGTGGGCCAGCACGTGCCGCTCGAAGCCACGCAAGGCGGACAACGTATAGAGGGACAGGGACTCCGCATGGTGCCGGTGCCGTGACGGCACCTGGACGGTCGTGCCGGACGACTGGAACTCCACCGCCTGGGCATCGTCCGGAATGCACGAGAACACGGCGTGCTTGAACGCCTCCGTGGGCACGGATGGATAGGACGCGGCGGGCGCACCCGATGGGGGAGGGTTTCGAGCCGCCGCGCACCAGGCGGCAAACGCGGGGTTGAAGCGACGCTGCAACGCCAGCAGGCGGGCGGCGACGTCATCAAAAAGGGAGGCCGGGATGCCGTGGGCGAGGGATTCCTCGATCAACCCACGGACCTCCCCGGCGATGCGCGACAGTTCGGGATGCATGCGGTTTTCAGTGGGCGCGCCCGACTTGGGGCGGGCCCTGGGCGGCTGGTTTTCCGCGACAGCCGCGAGGGGCAGGGGCGTCGTGGGCCCAGGAAGGGCCCGCGATTTCGACGATGAAACGGTCAGTACCCGAAGTCGCGGCGACCCGTGCGCGCATCGACGTAGCCGGTGCGCTCGAGGTACCAGTTGAGGTCCTGCCTCCCGGGGCCGTCAAAGGGCCGGACGTTCGGATACTGATAGGCAACGCCGTACCTGGAGGAGCGGCTGAGCCACCGCTTGATCTCCGAGTGGCCGTCGGCAAACGAGAAGCCGCACGCGCCGTTGTGGTAGGAGGCGGGAATGTCCCCCCAGTTGGCCGCCTGCGGGTTGTTGATGAAGTAGCCGTCGTTGATGGAGTCCGCATGCTCGTCCAGCGTGAGCCACGTGCGGGCCGGCGCTGGGCAATCCGACATCTTCAGGAACTGAAGCCGGTCTTGGAAGCCCCAGTTGCGGCCTTGGGCCGTGGGGTCGTTGCCAATGGAGAACCGGCCGAAGAACGAGTTCATGGCCATCGAACGATTGCGCTGCCGGTAGCCCGCGCGGCGCTGGGCCGGGGACAGGAAGTTGTCGGACGGACACTTGTAGATGCCGAGCGCGGCGGCGGTGTACTTGCCGAGCACGCCGTTGGCGACCCAGGCCAGGTTGGTGACGGACATCTCGGCAGCGCCCGACCCTGCGCTCCAGGTCATGACGTTGTTGACCCAATTGTCGAACACGCGCCGCGTGATGGCCTCAAGGGTCTCGCTGACGCCGTAGTTGTTCGCCACGCGGTCGTTGAAGTCGCCCGAGTACACCGTCCACGCCAAGGCCAGTTGCTTGCTGTTGCTCAGGCATGCGATGCCCTGCGCCTTGGTCTTCGCCTTGCCCAACGCCGGGAGCAACATGCCCGCCAGGATGGCGATGATGGCGATCACCACCAGCAACTCGATCAATGTAAACCCGCCCGCCGCCCTTCGGGGCGCGTTTGTCCGAAATGCGCTCATTGGAGGGCACCCTGTTCCCGACATGCACCGGATGCAAGGCTGCGCTACGGCCCCGCTCAGGAACACCC
>CAYSGH010000092.1:0-15192 GCA_964430505.1 uncultured Akkermansia sp.
TCGCCGCGTGAGGGCACGCGGCCTACAGACTGCCCAACGGCCGTTTCTAGGTTCAGTGCCCGGCGCGGCATCGCATGCCGCGAGCGCATCCATCCCTTGGAGCATCCACAATCGCCTCATGGATGTCGTAGGCCTCCTGACTCATGGGCGGAGCTTGGACGCAGTGACTTCATCGTCCATGGCCCATCAAACTGCCGGCCTCGCATCCAGGCGGGGCCGGCTGCCATGCCCCGCGGAGCCCGAAACATTCCGGGTCCCCGACGCTTTCAGCGGGTGATCCGTCGTGCACGGTATTCCAATGTTGGCCGGCATCGCCTGGACAACGGTGGGCGCTTCCGCGCCGGCGTCGCATGGAGCCTCACCCGAGGCGACGGAGGATCTGCGGGTTCTCGAATGTTTCCTTTGGGACTTCGTGCGTCCGCGACGGAGCCGAGCCAAGCGCCCTCGACGGCGACCCTGGCCACCTTTCGCGGAGAGGGTAGGAGGACCGTCTCGGCCTTGTCCGGCGCGATGGGGGTCGCGGGGAGAAGGTTCATCCCCACGGGTGAGCCAGGACTGACATCGCTGGCTTCAGACCCTGTTGCCGCGTGGCCTCCGTTGGGCCGCCGATGGGCGCGGAAGCCAGCACGTGGCGCGGGCGACCGGGGCCGCCCATGACGGTGCGAGACATCCGGCGCCCATCGGCGTCGGGCTGACATGCGGATGGCCTAGCGACGGCGCGCGGGCAGGCGCCAGGCGACGAGCGCGGCACCGGCGGCGAGGAGGGCCCAGGTGGAGGGCTCGGGGACGACGCCAACCTTCGCGGAGTCGAGCATGGCGGAGTCGAGGCTTTGGTGGGGGCCGGTGGCGGTCATCTCGATGCGGTAGCTGGTGGCTCCGGTGCCGGTGAGGTTCCAGTCCCAGCGGCTGGTGACGTTGAATCCGGGGAAGCCCTGGGAGGGGCCACGTTCGAGCTCGATGCGCCCGGCCGGTGCAAGGAACTGGATGCCGGCCCCGACGTCGTAGGCGAGGCGCACGGAGGAGTAGTCGAGCTCGGTGCCAAGGGTGCGCATCTGGAACGTCACGAGGCCCACCGCCTCGCCGGGGTTGTAGCTGATCTGGTAGGCAGCAGCGCCGGCCCCCTGGTAGATGTTGCCCCCGCCGGTGGCGATGGCCCCGGGCACGGTCTGCACGAGCGTGGCCCCTGTGATGGTGCTGGGGAGGTCCGGGACGTTGCCGGGTTGCCCGAAACCGACGGTGAGCCGTTCCCATCCGCCGGAGCTGGCCCCGGGCTGCCCCCGGTATTCCGGCACGGCGAAGGTGCTGGTGTCGGCCAGCGCGTGGATGGATGCCAGCGCGGCCATTGCGGCGCCCAGGAGTGTCGATGTCTTCTTCATGTTCTGGTTCTTCGGATCGATCCTTGGTTTCTTGTTCAACGAAAGCATTCCGCGTGTCGGCGCGCACCGTTCATCGGGTCGGGGGAATCTCAAGCTGGTAACCAACGCCCCAGACGGTGCGGAGGATCTCGGGCTTCTCGGGGTCCGACTCGAGGACGCGCCGCAGCTTGAGCACGAAGTTGTCCACGGTTCGCGGCGTGGGGTATTCGTCGCGGGACCAGACCTCGTCGAGGATCTCGTCCCGGGTGACGACGGTGCCGCGGCGTGCGGCCATGAAGCGAAGAAGGGCGGCCTCGCGATGCCCGATGGCCTGCCGTTTGCCATCGCGCTGGACCATCAGGGAGGCGAAGTGGACGCGGGCCGAGCCGACCTGGAGGGGGTCTGGGACCGCGTCCAAATGCCGGCGGCGCCGCAGGCCGTTCTCGATTCGGAGGAGCAGTTCCTGGAAGTGGAAGGGCTTCACGACGTAGTCCTCCGCGCCGAGGGCGAGGCCTTGCACGCGCCGCTCCGGGTCGCCCTGCGCCGTCAGGAAGAGGACGCCGGTCGAGGGCCATTCCGTCCGGAGCTGCGCGGCGAGGTCGAAGCCGGAGCCGTCGGGGAGAGCCACGTCGAGAACCACGAGCGCAAAGGCGTCGATGGCGAGCTCGCGACGGGCCTCGCGAAGCGAGCGGGCCCACGCCACGCGGTAGCCGGCCGCCCCCAAGCGCTCGGAGAGCGTTGCCCCGAGGTTCGGGTCATCCTCCACCAGCAAGATCGGCTTGTGCGGGCGTTCACCCATCCCTCGACTCCTCCTGGAACACGAGCACGGCCTCGAACCCGGACGGCCCGGGCTCGAAGCGTGCATCGCCTCCCATGCGCCGCATGAGCTGGCGCGCCAGGTACAGGCCGACGCCTGCGCCCGGCGACTCCGACCCGCGCGAGAACAGCCTTCCCAGGGCGGGTGGCAGGCCGACCGCGGGGCCGCCGTTGTCCGCGACGCGAAGTTGCACGCGTCCGGGGGCTTCCTCGGTGGTGAGCGTGATGGTGAGCTCGCTGGCCTTGGCGTGACGCAGGGAGTTCTCGAACAGGTTGCGAAGGAGGGTTTGGAGGCTGGCCGGGTTGGCCCACGCGCCCACGTCGGCGGCCAGGTTGCGGACCTCGACCCGCCGGCCGGGCGGGGGCCGCCACGTCCGGACGAACTCGGCGACGACGGCGCGGAGGTTGGCGGGTTGGGTGGGGACATGGCCCCCGCCTTCGAGCCGCGCCAGTTCCAGCGCGCGTTCGACCTGGGACTCCAGCCTCGCCGAGTCTTCCAGCATACGTTCCACCCAAGGGCGGCCGGGGTGTCCGGGCTCGACGACGTCCGACAATCCCTCGACCTCAAGCCGCAGCGCGGCGAGGGGCGTGCGCAGCTCATGGGTGGCGGACGCGAAGAACGCCTGGAGCGCTCGCGCCCGCTTGAGGTCGCGCCAGTGAAGGAGGGCGAGCGCGCCCAGGCTGACCAGCAGCGCGGCAAAGAAGGCGCCACCCTCCCAGAACAACATGCGCTCGGTGCGGAGCCATTGCTCGCGGATGGCGGGCACGGCCATCCCGGTCTGTTGCTCGAGGTCCGCAATCCGTCGCGCCTGGCTGTGCATGAGCCAGACCCACCACCCGCCCAGCCCGCACACGAGCGCCAGCCAGGTGGCTTGGACGACGACGAGGTGCCCCGCCCATCCCCGGGCCCATCGTGTGGACCAACGAATTCCCGCGCTCATCGGCGCCAGACTCAAGCCGCAGGCGTCCGCCTGTCCATTCCGGCCATGACGGCACGTCGTGGTGGCCTGGACGGGGGACCACGCTTCGGAGGAACGACTTCGCAACTCTGTCGGGCCTGCTTGCTGCATCGACTGAGCACAGGATGCCCATGCCGCGGGTTGAAGGTGTCATCCGTTTGTCATGGGGAGGGCTTTCGTGGCCCTGACCGCTGCATCGGGTCCCAGGCCGGTTGGGGCGGCCCCGGGGTGGGCGCCGGGGCTGCGGACCCGTCACGGCACTAGACGAACGCGCGCTCCTCGTGTTCCGTTTCGGGACGGAACCATGAATCGATTGAATGTATGCAGGGTCGGGGCGGTGGCGCTTGCGCTGGCCGCCATGGGCGTCGCGGTGCGCGCGGAGGACTACCTCTACGCCGGGTTCGACCAGGACACGGATGGCTGGGGGCGCGGATGGGGCGTTGGCGACTACACCCTGGATTGGGACGGCTCGACCGACTCGAAGGGGGACCCGGGGTCCGGCTCGCTGAAGATCACGGTGAACTATCCCGCTTCGACGTCGTGGCAGGAGTTCAACCTGCAAAAGGCTCTCGGGTTCGACTTCGGCGCCTACTCGAAGATCGCCTACGACGTGAAGGTGGACGCGGCGACGTCCACGGCGACGGCGAACGGCGACTTCAACATCACGCAGATTGCGATGCGGGGGCCGGGTTGGTCCTGGAATGGGTGGCACACCACGAAGTCCCTCGTGGCAGGCGAGTGGACCAAGGTGGAGGAGTTGTTGCCGTCCGCGTTCTCGTCCGTGGTGGCCTTGAACATCGGGTTTGCCGGCGGCGACTTTGTGGGGCCGATCACGTACTGGCTGGACAACGTGCGGTTTGTCTCGGACACGGTGGCTCCGCCGCCGGTGGTGGCTGTGGAGACGGCCGTGGCCGGGCTGGAGGTGGTGGCCACGGGCAGCCAGTACCAGCGGCAGTCGTTGCGGTCGGTGGAGCCCAAGTACTCGTGGGTGGGCTCGACCGGGGCCGTGCGGTATTCGTTCGACGTGGCCAAGGGACCCGGGGCCGGCGTGACGGATCACTTCGTGTACCTGTGGCTGATCGGGACGGAGTCGGCGGATCCCGGTGGCTCGCCGGACTGGAACGAGCCGAACGGCGTGTTCCTGGAGCTCCGGCAGGGGGCCAACGGGGCCTACTCGGGGCTGCTGAGCTACAAGGCGGACGCGCCCAACGCGCACGGGACCCGCTTTGACGCGGCCGGCGTCCTCGCGCGGATCGAGGGGATTCCGTCCATCGTCGGGCGTTGGACGGTGGTCATGCAGGGGGCGGACGCCACGTTGGTCGCGCCAGACGGGCGCGAGGCGACGGGCCAGTTGCCTGCGGACAAGCTGGCCGGCTTTGCGAACGTGTTCCCGCACTTGGGCGCGCAGATGGACAACGCGATGGCCAAGAACCGGTCCGTGACGTTCGGGCGGTTGCGCATCCAAGGCGAGGCGGCGGACTTCGCAAACAACCTGGACGTGAACTTTGCGGAGTTGTCCTCCATCGACGCGGGCGCGTGGAAGAACGTTGCGCAGGATGCCAGCGGCCTCCAACTCGTGCCGGGCGGGACCGTGTACAAGTTCTCGTGGGACGCGCCGGCGACGGGCTATGCGTTGAGGTCGAAGGCCAGCCTGACGGCACCGTGGGCGGACCCTGGCCTTCCGGTGGCCAGCGTGGGCGGGCGCAAGGTGACCTACGTGCCCGTGTCGAAGTTGCCGTCGGCGGACGCCGGGTTCTTCGCGGTTCAGAAGTAGGTTGCCGGGGCGCAAGGCGGGAACGTGGCAGGGCCCCTCTCGGGGCGGCGTCGTGCGCCTCGACCCCTTCGGATGATGCGGCACCGCGCCGACCGGCGGTGCGACACGGGAGGCCCGGATGGAGCCAAACATCCGGGCCTCCTTTTTTGGCGTCTTGGCGCCTCGTCGTTTGACCCCGAACCCCGGGCTTCGAGGGGCGACCACGCGGTCCAGGCTGAATTCAGCCCGGTGGCGGTTGGGCCGTGGTCCAAACCGGGCTGACCGATCCCCAACACCCATGCGATGCGCGGCCTGGTTTTCGTCGGAAACGCCCCCTGTCGGGCATGCGCCCGCCGAACGCGTTTCGACCGCTCACGGCTTCATCAGGTAGGCGATCAAGTCCGCCGCATCCTTTTCGCCTACCGACTCCAGCAATCCCTCCGGCATCATGGATTGCTCCAGCGTCTCCCACCCGGCCACGTCGGCGCGGGCCAGCGTCTCCACCGTGCCCGGCGCCTTCATCGTCAACGATCGCTCGTTCACCTCGCCCAGGAGCCCGAACACCTTCCGGCCGTCCTTCATGGTCACCACGGTGAGCCGCTGGCTTGCTGCCACGACCGCGCCCGGGTCCACGACGTTCTCCAGCAGGTAGCCGAGGTCCGCGCGTCCCGATCCCGTCAGGTCGGGCCCAACGTCGCCGCCCTCCCCGTGCAACCGATGGCAACCGGCGCAGGCTTGCTGGAACACGCTTCGCCCCCGGCGCACGTCCGCGCGTCCGAGCGCCTCCGACGACAGCCGCGCCCGCCATCGCTCGATGTCTGCCCGACGCGTGCCCGGATCGAGGCGCAACGTCCCCCAATGCTCCGCCAGCAAGCGCGTGACGTCCGCGTCGCCGAGACGCGCCATCCGGCCCGCGTCGAAGACGCCCACGTCGCCGCGGCCCACCACGCCCTTGGCCATCGAACCCAGCAACGCACGGGCGGATTCCGCGCGCCCCGCCATCGCGCCCACCACGAGGCGGCGTTCCTCCAGGCCCAGCCATGGGTACATGCGCAGGGCCACGTCCGCGCCGCCGGGCTCGCCCAGCTCCAGCAAGGCCATCAAGGCCCCCACGCGCAGCGCGCCGTCCTCCGCCAGCCTCTTGAGAAGATCCCCGGCGCCCGGCATCCGCGCCTCGGCCAACGTCCGCATCGCCGCCCGGCGCGCCCCGACGTCCGCCTTCCCATCCCGCGCTAGCTCCACGAGGTCCGCCATCGCCCGGCCATCCCCAAACACCACCTCGATCTCGCGCCGACGCGCCTCCGCCGACGGGTTGGCGAACGTTGCCGTGGCCTCCGCCAACGCCTTCCATTCGCGCGGTGGCGTCACCTTCCTCATCCCCCGCAACGCCAGCGCAAGGCCCTCCAGCACCTCCTCCTGCGCGCGTCGTTCGGATCGGGTCGCGCGGGTCGCCCACGCCAGCAACGCGCCCAGCGGCGCGGGTCGTGCCTCGATGTCCTCCGCCAGCCGACGCGCCCCATGCCGCCGGATCAACGGCAGCCGCGCGTGTTCGGCGAGTTGAACCAACCGCTGCGGCTCGCGTGCCGCCAACGGCTCGATCCCTTGCCACAACACCAGCCCAAGGCTCGGGTCGCTGGCATCCTCGCCGTGCCGGACGAGGCCCAACGCCACCCGCTCCACCTCGTCCGGCCCCAGCCGACCCAACTGCCCGGCCAGGTACAATCGGACGAGCGGCGACGTGTCCTCGCGCGCCATGGAGGCCCACGCCGCGACGATCTTCCTTCGAGTGGAGGCGGACATCCCGACGCTTGCGCCCTGCGATGTTGCCAGCCGGTCGCCGAGGAGTCGCACGGCCCAGCTTCGCACGTGTTCGTCCGGGTCCCGGGCCCAACGCAGCAAGGCCGCCACGTCCAAGGCCCCACCTGCATTCAGGGCCCACAACGCACGCAGGCGGGCCCGGCGGTCGCCCGTTCCCGCCAAGGTCTGGACCAGCACCACCCGGGCCGCGTCGTCGATGGTTCCGCGCAACGCCATCGCCTTCCGCGCCGCGCGCGACGCCCATTCCGAACTTCCCAACACCGCGTCGGCCAACGCCACGCCGGTCCATTCCATCGCATGGAAGCGATGCCTTCCCGCAACGGCCGCACTCGAGGTTGCACCGGGGCCGTCCCAGGCGATCCGCTGAATCCGTCCCGAGCTCCGGTGCACGCCGTCGTGTTCGTGGCATTCGCCCGTGTCCGACCAGTCGGCGACATACACCGCCCCGTCCGGTCCCTCGATCAGCTCAATGCCCCGAAACCACGGGTCGCCCACTTGGAACACGTCGGGCTCGTGTCGTCCAACATAGCCCGAGCCCGACCTCTCCAGGCGTTCCCGGTTCATCCGCCGGCCGTGGAGGTTCCACGTGTACAACCCATCCCGGTACGATGACGGCCAGTTGGTGCCCTGATAAATCGTCAAGCCCGCGTGCGCATGGCCGCCGCCCAGCGCGTCGCTTCCCGCTGCCGCCGTTCCATCGTCGGCAGCCCGCGACTTCGTCCACCCCGCGCCGGCATCGAAGTGGAAGTGGTCCGCGTGCTGCGGGATCAGGGCGTAGGAACGCGGGTTCACATCGTCGCCGTGCATCCGTTGGAAGTGCGCCCCGGGGATCGCGTGCCACAGGTGGCCAATCACCGTGTTGATGAAGAACGGCTCCCCCTCGGCGTTCCAGTCGAGGCCCCAGGGGTTCGTCGTCCCGTGGCACACCGCCTCCACGACGCCCGATCCCGGATGCCAGCGCCACACGCCGCCGCGCATTTCGACCCGGGCCGACATGGGCTGACCCGGACGCCCGATGCGCGCCCCGCTCGAAATGCCCACGCGGCCCCACAACCAGCCGTCCGGACCCCACTTCAGCCCGTTGGCGAACGTGTGCCGGTTGCCCGTCGTCGTCTCGAACCCATCCAGCAGGACCGTCGGCGGCCCGTCCGGGACGTCGTCGTGGTTGCGGTCGGGAACAAACATCAGCCGGGGCGGGCACAGCACGTACGCGCCGTCGGCCACGGGCTCCACCGACGTCAGGATCGACGCCCGGTCCCAGAACACCTTCCTCGAGTCCGCCCGGCCGTCGCCGTTGGTGTCCGAGAGGATGACGATCCGGTCGAGGAGGTTGGTGGCGAAGTGGACGCCATTTTCCGCGTAGGTGTAGTTCTCCGCGACCCACAGGCGGCCTTGAAGGTCGAAGGCCATGGCGATGGGTTGGCGCACGTCCGGCTCGCCCGCGAACGCGTCCACGCGAAAGCCCTGGGGCACCTGGAACGATGCCGCCGAAGCCTGGGGCGACATCGGCGGCGTCGCGGGCCGCCCGGAGTCATGGGGCTCCGGGAACGTGGCGTCGCCGCCCACAACCATGGCCATGCACCCCGCACCCAACACCCCGCATCGCAACCCCGGGAACATGGCCCCATCCAACCCCCGCCGTCGCCACGGCTCAACGCGCAATGTGGCGCTGGGGACGGCTCGTTGTGCAGAGGTGAGGGTTGTGGGGCCGGGTGTGGGATCTCGGCAGTTTACGGGGAATACGGAATCCTTCTGGAAACGGCGGGGTCCTCTGCCAGGCGTTGCAGGAGGCGCGGGTGGATGTTGTCGAAGCCGCCGTTGGAGAAGACGCAGACGACGTCGCCGGCGCGCGCGAGTCCTCCGACGTGCTCGACGATGGAGGCGACGTCGGGGAGGTACGCGGCGGGGACATGGGCGGCCTGGATGTCGCGGATGAGGCGCTCGGGGTCGAGGCGTTCGGCGGCGGGGAGCAGCTCGAGCCGGGCGACCTTGGAGACGACGACGTGGTCGGCGGTGGCGAGGGCGGCGGCGAGCTCCGCCTGGAAGACGTTGCGGCGGGTGGTGTTGGAACGGGGCTCGAAGATGGCCCACAGACGGCGCGCGGGGAACCGGACGCGCAGGGCGCGGAGGGTTTCCCGGAGGGCGGTGGGATGGTGCGCGAAGTCGTCCACGACGGTGATCCCGGCGGACTCGCCGCGGACGTCCATGCGGCGGGCGATGCCGAGGAAGGAGTCGAAGGCGGCCTGGATGCTGGAATCAGGGATCCGCGCCTGGCGCGCCGCCGCGACGACGGCGAGGGCGTTGCGCACGTTGAACTCGCCGACAAGCGGGATGCGGAAGCGGTCGGTCCCGACGGAGAAGGAGGAGTGGCCGGGGGCCAACTCGAGATCCACGGCGCGGACGTCGTTGGACGGGCCGAGTCCGAAGGTGCGGACGGGGCAGGGGGCCTTGGCAAGGATGGATTGGAGGTTGGGGTCGTCGCCGTTGGCAAGGAGCAGGCCGGAGCGCGGCACGAGGACGGCAAGGCGCTGGAAGGACAACTGGATGTCGGCAAGCGACGGGAAGATGTCGGCGTGGTCGAACTCGAGGTTGTTCATCACGACGACCTCGGGGAGGTAGTGGACGAACTTGGAGCGCTTGTCGAAGAACGCGGTGTCGTACTCGTCGCCCTCGATGACGAACCAGTCGGAGTCGGTGAAGCGGGCTCCCTCGCCGAGGTTCCTCGGGATGCCGCCAATCAGGAACGAGGGGTTGAGCCCGGCCGTCGACAGCGTCCATGCGAGGAGGGACGTGGTGGTGGTCTTGCCATGGGTGCCGGCGACGACGAGGGAGCGCCGGCCTCGGATGAAGAACTCCTTGAGCAACTCCGGCAGGGAGCAATAGCGCAGCCGTTGTTCGAGGACGGCCTCGGCCTCGGGGTTGCCGCGCGAGATGGCATTGCCAATGACGACGAGGTCGGGCCGGTGCCGGAGGTGGTCGGCGTGGTAGGGCGTGTGGACGGGGATTCCCCGCGCGGCGAGGAAGTCCGACATGGGGGGGTAGATGTTTTGGTCGGAGCCGGTGATGTCGAATCCTCGCTGCTGCATGGCGGCGGCGGCGCTGGCCATGGCGGTGCCGGCGATGCCGACGAAGTGGACGCTCCGGACGGGTGCGAACATGGGGACGGAGGTTGGGAAGGCGCGATGCCGGGGCAAACGAAAACGGGCGGCAGGCTGGCCGGGCCGCGCATTGACCCTAGAAACGGCAGTTGGTCCGTCTGTAGGCCGCGTGCCCTCACGCGGCGGCGGCGATGCCTCGTGCCCCGTGCGCCGGGTCAGGGGACCCGGCCTACAGCCGAAACGGGCCTACCTCGACCTCACCCGCAGGGTGAACCCCTGGGTTCCTGTCCATGAGCCCATCCGACCCGATGGGAAGGGCGGTTCCTCGTTTTGGCACCCTCTTTGACTGCCGATTTCAGGTTGACCGGCGTTCGTCTTGGCTCAGGGCACCGCGCGGATCCGGAAGAAGCGGCGCGCGTCCGTGGGCGTCGTGGCGAAGGCCCCGGGAACGTCCACGATTTCCCAGGCCGACCAGTGGACGAGGTCCTCCGAGGATTCCACGGTGGCACGCACGTCGGGCGGGCCCTCGACGGGTACCGTCCAGCGTCCGGAAAGGTCTAGGGTAGGCGGACCGATGTTGAGGGCGGCGGGAAAGTTGAGGTCGCGCGTGGCGGTGTAGGTGATGCGTGCCCGCACGACCTGCGATGGGTTCGTCGCCGACGCGTGCGCCAGGCGGAGCGTGAGCCAGGACGTCTCCAAGGGCTCGTACACCCAGGAGAACGTGCCGGAGAACGCCCTTTCGGACACGCGCGCCCCGCGATGGTCCTCGAGCCATGCACGCAGGGGCACGCCCATCGTGACGGGTTGGATGCGGACCGTCACCGGCCGTCCCAGCCCCGCATGGATGCGGCCCACCGTTCGAGGCTCCATCGAGCTGGCGGGCAGTGCCCCTCCTTGGCGCAGGGAGGACGGGTGCGAGTCGCCGAGGTCGTCCGCCATCTCCCATTCCTGGGTGGTGGGCATGGGCGCCGGCGCCGGCGCCGTCCCGATGCCCGCGGGCGCCCAGACGGCGTAGCCACGGCGGATGCTGGAGCCGTCGGTGGGCGGCACGGCCAACGACGCGCGGCCCAGCCCATCGACGACGACCTCCGCCGCGGAGGCCCCGGAGTAATCCTTCAGCCGGGACCCGGGGCTGAACGCGGTCTGGAGGACGACCGATTGCCAGCGGCTGGGGTGGTCGCTGGCGAGGATGACGGCGCGCCCGCGGCGCTCGATGGCGAGCAGGTCCTGTGCTTGCCACCGGACGAGGTAGGGAACGTCCTTGAAACGGAGGTTGCGATGGCACCAGAGGAGGTTGCGCAGGTAATCCCGGACGGGCAGCGCGACGGGATCGGCGGGGGCGTGCGTCCATCGACGCCGGGTGGAATGGAGGTCGAACAGGTCCTCGAAGAAGACGCAAGGCACCCCATCGACGGCAAACGCCACGGCATGGGCGGCCTGGATTCGGTCGTCGGCGGGGTCGATGTGGCCGCCGATCTCGTTGGCGGAGTCCCAGCCGACGTAGCGGCCGGCGGCGTCGAGCACGGGGCGGAAGGTGTCGTGGCTGTTGACGAACGGGACGGTCCGCGAGCGCCGCTGCTGTTGCGCGCCCGGCAGGGTGCCCATGTCGAAGGCACCGCGCGCGTCCGTCATCGCCTTGAGGGCACCGCGCAGGGAGAAGTCGAAGGTGCCCACGACGTCGGCGAAACCGTCGCTTTGGTTGGTGGCGTCCACCCATGCGTCGAGCTCGGCCGCTCCGCCCACGTACTCGCCGACGCAGAACATGTCGGGCCCGAGGGACGCGACGCCGGCGTTGTAGGCGGCGTTCCATGCGAAGTCCTTGGCGGCCCACGGCTCGAAGTGCTTCACGGCGTCCATGCGCAAGCCATCGACGCCGGTTTGTTGCCGGAGCCACACGACCCAGGCGCGCATGCCGTTGCGCATGGGGTCGAGGGGCTGAACGGGGTTGAAGGTGGCGTTGGAGCTGAGGCCGCGCGCGAGCCGGTAATAGCAGACGTCCGGCCCGAACATCTGCGACGTGACGTCGCCGGAGGACGTGTTGTGGTCGGGGTTGGGATGGAAGTTTTGCCAGTTCTTGGGGAACCGCCCGCGTCGCGCGAGGTAATGGGCGGCGGTCTCGCTCGTGGCAGGCGTGGCCCAGCAGGCGTAGCGGAAGTTCTTGAAGGTGTCGCCCGGGGCGGCCGGGTCCGATCCGCCGGCACCCGTGGCGGAGCCCGCGCCGGAGAGGTGGTTGAAGACGACGTCCTGGATCACCTGGATGCCGTTGGCATGCAGGATCGCGACGCACCGGAGGTACTCGTCCTTGGTCCCGAACCGCGTCCGGGTGGAGCCGCATTGGAACTTGTCGCCCAGGTCGTAGTGGTCGAAGGGCGCGTACCCGACGGAGCCCGTGGCATTCTGGTTCTTGATGGTGGGTGGGATCCAGACGGCGTCGATGCCCAGTTCGCGCAAGCGCGGGGCGAGGCGGGCGAGGTAGTCGGCCCACGAGGCCGGATGGTTGTTGTTCCAGTAGTTCCACCAGAATCCCTGCAGGAGGACCTTGGGCGGGTCCGCTCGTGCAGCCGGTCCCAATCCAGGCAACAGGCAGGCCAGGAACCACCCGCCCACCACGAGGGCTCGAACCCGAGGATGGAAGCGCGCGACGACCATGGCCGAATCCTATGGGCGTTTCCCCCGGACGAAAGTCCCGGGATGCCGGGGCCCCGCAGGCGCGCAGCCGGGACTCGCTTCGAGGCGGCGTCGCATCGGGGCGTGCGCGCGGCCGGAATCCGTGCTTGGAGGTTGGGGCCGATTTGGGAAGCTTCTGGTCGGCATGAAGAAAATCGAGGCCATCATCAAGCCATTCAAGTTGGAGGACGTGAAGGACGCGTTGCAGGAGGCGGGCATCCAAGGGATGAGCGTCGGGGAGGTGAAGGGGTTCGGCCGCCAGAAGGGTCACACCGAGGTCTATCGCGGGGCGGAGTACACGGTGGACTTCCTGCCCAAGCTGAAGCTGGAGGTGGTGGTTTCGGACCAGAGCGTGGACGCCGCCGTGGCCGCCATCATCAAGGGCGCGAAGACGGGCAAGATTGGCGACGGGAAGATCTTTGTGTCGCCGATCGACGAGGCGGTGCGGATTCGGACGGACGAACGCGGGGACGCGGCGGTGTAGCCGATCCGGCTGGATCTCAGGGGTTGCGGCGGTGGCACCGTGCGGCCGGGTCGGCAAACCCGCTTTGCATTTCACCGTGAAGGCGTAGCAATCGGCCGTGCACGATGCGGAGGAACAGGCGGCAGGGAACGCGAGGCGGCGGCGGATCCCGTGGATTCCGGTGGCGACGGTCGCCTCCGTGATGGCGGGCGTGGCTTGGGTGCGGCTGCAGCCCGAACTGGAGCGCAACCTGAAGGCGTGGCTGACGGCGTCGCTGGCCTTGCTGGGCGGCTTGGTGTTGCTGGGGTGGTTTGCCTTGAGCCGTCGGTTCGCGGCCCGGGTGCGATGGGCCGGGGTCTTGTTGGCCGTGGTGGTGCTGGCGTTGGGACGCCTGTTGGTCCGGGTGGACGGCACGGTGAACGGCACGGGGTTGCCCCGGTTCGTCTGGCGAGGCGCGGGCAAGCCGGAAACGGCCGCGCCTGCGGGCATGGCTGCGAGGGGCAGCATGGGCGACGCCCCACGCGCGGCGCGTTCCCTGCCAGGGCTTTCGGACTTCCCGCAGTTCATGGGCCCGGGAAGGACCGGGGTGGTGCCTGCCTCGTCTGAGGTTGCGGGCCGGTCGAATGTCGTCGCCCGCCAGGTGTGGCGGCGGCCCATCGGGCTGGGATGGTCGTCCTTCGCGGTGATGGGCGGTCGGGCATGGACGCAGGAGCAGGTCAACGACGAGGAACGGGTCTCGTGCATCGACGTGGCGACGGGCGCGACCGTGTGGACGCACGTGGAGCGGACTCGGTTCTCGGAGTGGCAGGGCGGGGACGGGCCGCGTGCGACGCCGACGGTCCAGGACGGGCGCGTCCATGCCATGGGCGGCACGGGTGTGCTGGTGTGCCTTGCGGCCGAGGACGGGCGGTTGATTTGGCGACGGTCGGTGCTGGAGGAAAACGGGTTGTCGAACCTGACCTGGGGAACGAGTGCGTCGCCGTTGGTCGTGGATGGCCTGGTGGTGGCAACCGGGGGCAAGGGGTCCGGAGGAACGGTGTTCGCGTATCGCGTGGTGGACGGAGGCCTGGCGTGGAAGGCCGGGGACGAGGACGCGAGCTATGCGTCGCCGATCGTGGCCACGTTGGCGGGGCGTCGCGTGGTGCTCTCCAGCAACGCCACGCACCTGACCGCCCACGACCCGGCAACGGGCCGCGAGGTCCTGCGTCATGCGTGGGGTTCGACAAAGTGGCCCAAGGCCTCGCAACCGGTCGTGTTGCCGGGGGACCGGGTGTTCCTGTCCGCCGGCTACGGCGTGGGCTGCCAAGTGGCGAGGGTCACGGCGAGTGGCGACGAAGGGTTGAAGGCAGAGGTCGAGTGGAAGGGCCTGGGGATGAAGACGCAGTTCAACAGCGCGGCGCTGCACGGCGGGCACTTGTATGGCCTCGACGATGGCTTGCTGGCCTGCATCGACCCGGCCACGGGCAGGCGATTGTGGAAGGATGGCCGCTTCGGCTCCGGGCAAACGTTGGTCGTGGGGGACCTTGTCTGGGTGCAGGCCGAGGCCGGCACGGTGCATGTCTGCGCCGCGACGCCCGTCGGGTTTCGCGAGTTGGGGCGCATCGAGGCCTTGGCTTCCAAGACGTGGAACCATCCGGTGGTGGCCGGCCGATACCTCCTCGCCAGGAACGACCGCGAGGCGACGTGCTGGGACCTCGGCGGTGCCGTCGAATGAGGCAGCGCGATGCGGGAGGTGCCGCCTCACATGCCAGCGCGGTGGCACCCATGAGAACCACGACGAGGCGGAGCCCGATGCCCGGATGGACGGTCTTGGCGGCACCGAGATCACGCAGCCGGAACGGCTTCCCAACCCAAAGAACGTGGCAGCGCCGTCCCGGCGCTGTGTGAACCCGCCCCCGAAACCGTGGCGGCGCCGTCCCGGCGCTGTCGGAAGCCCCCCTCGCCCAGACGCAAGAAAGCCGTCTTCCCCGCGTTTTCAGTGGGTTCCAAAAGGCGGATAGCCCGCGGGAATCCACCTCGGGTTGGCCGAGCCACAACGCTTCCAATCCACGGAAGGGCACGCCCACCCATGGGTCACGCCTGGATGCCGGGGTTGGGCTGCCCTGACAGGGCTCCGGGCATCGGGGATGCGGGAACAGGGGCGTTGCCCGGGTTGGCATGGGGCTGCCCCTTGGCTGCGCCGAGCCTTCCAACGGACGGCCTTGTGTGACCCTAGAAACGGCAGTCGAAGAGGATTTCAAGACGAGGAAAGGGCCCTCCCATC
>CAYSGH010000093.1:0-15167 GCA_964430505.1 uncultured Akkermansia sp.
AGAGCCGGGTGGCGGTGCCGCCCGGCGCGCGCGAGGTGCGGGTGGAGTAGGGGGGGCGTGGACGCGAGGCGTCGCCGACGGCGCAACCGTCGCGGGCCTTGGGCCAAGGGCGTTGAAAGCAAAGGCATGGACGCACGCCGGAGGCGACGAACGGACTCGACCGTCGGCATCACCGCGAACCCCAGACGAGCCGGTGCCGCGCGTGGGTGGGCTCGATTATTGAATTGTTCCAAGGCCCCCTTGGGCGGTAGGTTTTTGGCACGTCCAGACGGGCTTCCCGGGTGACGTCGAAGATCGGCGGTGCGGCCGGTGGCCTTCATGGCTCCCATGCAAGGAGTTGGGCCGGAGCACCTGGCCGGCACCCCTGGGTTCCCGCTTGGAACAGCCGGATTTTCACATGGCAGACAACACGAGGAACGCCGCCGAATACGACGCGTCAAAGCTGGGCAAGCTCGAGGGTCTCGAGGCCGTCCGGAAGAAGCCCGGGATGTACATTGGCGGCACGGACGAACGCGCCCTCCACCACTGCGTCTCGGAGGTGTTGGACAACTCCGTGGACGAGCACCTCGCTGGTCATTGCAAGCGCATCGAGGTGACCGTCCATGCCGACGGCTCCATTTCCATCCGTGACGACGGCCGCGGCATCCCCGTGGACATCCACCCCCAGTACAAGATCCCCGGCGTGGAGATGGTCCTCACCACCCTCCACAGCGGCGGCAAGTACGGGCAGGGGGGCTACAAGTTTTCCGGCGGCACCCATGGCGTCGGCGCGAAGTGCGTCAACGCCGTCTCCGAGTGGTTCGAGGTGGAGGTCTCGCGCGACGGCAAGGTGCACCACATGGCGTTCGAGCGTGGCAAGACCACCAAGAAGCTCGAGGTCATCGGCAAGGCACGCGGCACCGGCACCTTGATCACCTTCAAGCCCGACGCCGAGATCTTCCGCGAGACCACGGAGTTCAAGGCCGAGCGCATCTCGCAGCGGCTCCGCGAGCTGGCGTTCCTCAACTCCGGCCTGGAGATCGTGTTCCTCGACGAGCGCGCGGCCGAGCCGAAGCCCGAGACCTTCTTCTACAAGGACGGCATCGAGGAGTTCGTCCGCCAGCTCAACAAGTCGCGCCAGGTCCTCCATCCCAAGCCCATCCTCCTCCGGCGCGAGGCGGACGTCACCACGCCGGACAAGCCCGTCGAGATCCACCTCGAGGCCGTCGTCCAATACAACGACAGCTTCAACGACCAGGTTCTCTGCTACACCAACACCGTCCACAACCCGGACGGCGGCGCGCACCTCTCCGGCTTCCGCAGCGCGCTGACCCGGGCCATCAACCAGTACGCGAAGGCCAACAGCCTCCTCAAGGACAAGGACCCCCAGATCACGGGCGACGACGTGCGCGAGGGCCTCACCGCCGTCATTTCCATCAAGCACTCGGACCCCAAGTTCGAGTCCCAGACCAAGGTCAAGCTCATCTCCCCGGAGGTGGAGTCGATGGTGGGTTCCGCCACCTACGAGACCTTGATGAACCACTTCGACGACAACCCCAACGTCGCGAAGCGCATCCTCGACAAGGCGCTCAACGCTGCGCGCGCCCGCGAGGCCGCACGCAAGGCCCGCGAGGCCGTCCGCAAGACTGCCCTCACCGGCGGCGGGCTCCCCGGCAAGCTCGCGGATTGCTCGGACCGCGACCCCGCCAACACCGAGCTCTACATCGTCGAGGGCGACTCCGCAGGCGGCTCCGCCAAGCAGGGCCGCGACCGTAAGTTCCAGGCCATCCTCCCCATCCGCGGCAAGCTCATCAACGTGGAGAAGG
Source organism: uncultured Akkermansia sp. (assembly GCA_964430505.1). GTDB lineage: Bacteria > Verrucomicrobiota > Verrucomicrobiia > Limisphaerales > UBA9464 > UBA6176. The sequence goes on from CAYSGH010000093.1 coordinate 1,806, forward strand.
CCCGCCTCGACAAGGTCCTCCAGAACCAGGAGATCCGGACCCTCATCACGGCCGTCGGCACGGGCATCGGCACCGGCGACGCCGAAGGGGCCTTCAACCTCCAGAAGCTCCGCTACCACAAGGTCATCCTCATGACCGACGCCGACGTGGACGGCTCGCACATCCGGACGCTGCTCCTGACGTTCTTCTATCGGCAGATGCCGGAGCTCATCAAGCAGGGCTACGTGTACATCGCCCAGCCGCCCCTCTACCAGATCGCGCGGCGCAAGCGCGTGGAGTACGTCGATGACGACGTCGCCCTCAACCGCATTCTCATCCAGCTCGGGTCCGAGGAGGTGCGCCTCCACAACCTGGCCGACGACAAGGAGCTTCCCTCCAAGCAGCTCACGGAGATCCTGGACCTGCTCCAGGCCCTCGAGAAGCTGGCGACCGGCATGAGGCGCAAGGGGGCCGACTTCGAGGAATACATCGCCGCCCGCGACGCCAAGACGGGCGAGCTGCCGCGTCACCTCGTCGTCGTGCGCGAGGGCAACAACGAGTCCATCCACTTCTTCGTCACCGACGAGGCGTTCGCCGCGTTCGGTGCCGCGAACCCGGACCTCGACCTGTTGTCCCGCCGCACGGAGGCCACGGAGCCGCCCGAGAAGTCCACGCGCAAGGACGGGCCGTCGCGCCGCGCCCGCCACGAGTCGCTCTACGAGAGCCACGCCGTGCAGGACCTGCTCTCGCGCCTCGCCAGGAAGGGGCTCGCCGTCGAGCACTACTCCGCCCAGGACAAGCCCCTCTTCGAGCTGATCGAGGGCGAGGGCGAACGCCAGCAGACGCGGCCCCTCTTTTCCGTGGCCGAGATCCTCCCGGCGATCAAGGAGGTGGGGAAGCGCGGCATCGAGATCAAGCGCTTCAAGGGCCTGGGTGAAATGAACCCCAAGCAGCTCTTCGAAACCACCATGGACCCCGCCCATCGCAAGCTCCTGCGCATCGACCTGACCGACGCCGTGGAGGCCGAGGACATGTTCTCCAAGCTCATGGGCGAGGAGGTCGAGCCCCGCCGGCAGTTCATCGAGGACAACGCACTCAACGTGCGCAACCTCGACGTCTAGGCACCGCCCCCACCCCCGCGCCGCCGCACGCAACGCCCCCGCACCTCCTTCATTCCCACCCCCACGCCTTCCATGCCCGACGAACAACCCCAGCCGCCCCAGCCGCCGCAGGTGACCCCCGCCTACGCCGCCAACGAGAAGCTCGGAAAGATCAACGTCGCCGACGAGATCCGGAACTCGTTCCTCGACTACTCGATGTCCGTGATCGTGTCGCGCGCCCTGCCGGACGCCCGCGACGGCCTGAAGCCCTCCCAGCGCCGCACCCTCTACGCCATGCATGACCTCGGCGTCATGCCCAACCGCAAGCACCTCAAGTGCGCGCGCATCGTCGGCGAGACCATCGGCAAGTACCATCCCCACGGCGACCAGTCCGTCTATGACACCCTCGTCCACATGGCCCAGCCCTGGGCCATGCGCGAGCGCCTCGTCGATGGACAGGGCAACTTCGGGTCCGTCGAGGGCGACCCCCCCGCCGCCATGCGTTACACCGAGGCCCGCCTCACGCACCTCGGCGCCGTCCTGATGCAGGACATGGACCAGGACACCGTCGATTTCACCCCCAACTACGACGAGTCCCTCACCGAGCCCGTCGTCTTCCCGGCCGCCTTCCCGAACCTCCTCGTCAACGGCGGCACCGGCATCGCCGTCGGCATGGCCACCAACATGGCCCCGCACAACCTCGGCGAGGTCATCGACGCCGTCTGCGCCCAGATCGACAACCCGTCGATCTCCATCCCGCAGCTCATGAAGCACGTCAAGGGGCCGGACTTCCCCACGGGCTGCATGGTGTGCGGCACCGAGGGCATCAAGTCCTACTTCGCCACCGGCCGCGGCTCCGTGAAGATCCGCGGCAAGGTCGGCGTCGAGCAGCTCAAGGGAAACCGCGAGCAGCTCGTCATCTCCGAGATCCCCTACAACGTCAACCGCGCCACCCTCGTCGAGCGCATCGCCGACCTCGTCAACGAGAAGGCCCCCGGCTTCACCGACATCTCCGCCATCCGCGACGAGTCCGACGAGAACACCCGGGTCGTCATCGAGCTCAAGCGCGACGCCATCCCCAAGGTGGTGATCAACAACCTCTACAACCAGACCCAGCTCGAGACGTCGTTCTCCGTCAACGCCCTCGCCATTGACCGCGGCCGCCCCAAGACCCTCAACCTCAAGGACCTGATCAACTGCTACGTCGAGCATCGCCGCGAGGTGGTCCTGCGTCGCACCCGCTTCCAGCTCCGCAAGGCCGAGGAGCGCGCCGAGGTCCTCGAGGGCTACCTCTGCGCCCTGCGCAACCTCGACGAGTTCATCAAGATCATCCGCTCCTCCAAGAACCGCGAGGAGGCCAAGACCAAGCTCCTCGCCTTTGCCTGGACCCGCTCGCAGGTGGAGAAGTGGGGCATCCTGCTGCGTTCCGAGGGCCGCCTCGTCAACGGCCGCTACTCGCTGACCGAGCGCCAGGTCGATGCCATCCTCGAGCTGCGCCTCTACCAGCTCACCGGCCTCGAAATCGACAAGGTCGAGGGCGAGTACAAGGAGCTTCTCGAACGCATCAAGGACCTCCTCGACATCCTCGCCCGCGAGGCGCGCGTCCTCTCCATCATCAAGGCCGAGCTCCGCCAGGTGAAGGAGAAGCACGCCACCCCGCGCCTCACCGACATCGTCCCGGACGAGGGCGAGATCTCCATCGAGGACCTCATCGCCAACGAGGGCGTCATCGTCACCCTCACCCACAACGGCCTCATCAAGCGCACCAACGTCGCCGCCTACCGCTCCCAGAAGCGCGGCGGCAAGGGCGTCATCGGCATGTCCACCCGCGAGGCCGACCGTCCCGAGGACGAGGACTTCATCGAGCGCCTCTTCACGGCCTCCACGCACGACTACCTGATGTTCTTCACGAACCTCGGGCGCGTGTACGTGGAGCGGGTCCATGAGATCCCGGACATGGGGCGCTCCGCCAAGGGACGCTCCATTGCCAACCTCCTGGAGCTCCGCAACGAGGAACGCATCCAGGCCCTCGTCCGCGTCACCGCCAAGTACGGGGCCAACCGCGAGGACCAGACGTGGCAACAGTCCCATGAGCTGTTCTTCGTCACCCGCCAGGGCACGGTGAAGCGCACCTCCCTCTCCGACTTCCAGAACGTCCGCAAGGGCGGCATCATCGCCATCAACATCGAGCCCGGCGACGGCCTCGTGGACGTCAAGCTCACCACGGGCAACAACGAGGTCGTCCTCATCACGAGCGACGGCATGAGCATCCGCTTCCACGAGGAGCAGGTCCGCTCCATGGGCCGCAGCGCCGGGGGCGTTCGCGGCATCGACCTCGAGGCCAAGGACGCCGTCGTCGCCCTCGCCATCGTGGATCCCAAGGCCACGCTGCTCGTGGCCGGCGAGAACGGCATCGGCAAGCGCACCGGCTTCGACGAGTACCGCCTCCAATCCCGCGGCGGGAAGGGCATCATCACCATGAAGACCGGCGACAAGACCGGCCGGGTGGTGGGCGCGTTGACGGTGGCCGACACCGACGAGCTGATGCTCATCACGGTGGGCGGCCAGATGGTGCGGATCCCCGTCCAGGGCATTCGGGAGGCCAGCCGCAACACGATGGGCGTCAAGCTCATCGACCTCGCGGCCAGCGACCGCCTCCAGGCCATCGCACCGGTCATCTCGGAGCACCAGGAGGAGGAGGCCAGCGGCCAGCCCAGCCTCCCCATCGCCTGATCCCGGGGCCAAGGAGCGTCTTGGTCGGTGCGGTCCTACAAGGGTGGGGTTGGAGCGAACGCCCCATCCCTACCCCCACGACAAGCCCCGTTGCCGTTTCCAGGGTTGTGGAGTGCCACCACGAGGATGACCACACCCTCGAGGATCGTTCCGTGGAAGGTCTTCCGGGGTTGAACCTAGAAACGGCAGTCGAAGAGGATTTCAAAACGAGGAAAGGGCCCTCCCATCCGACCCGATGGGAAGGGCGTTTCCTCGTTTTGGCACCCTCATTGACTGCCGATTTCAGGATGAATGGTCAGGAGGCGGCCCTCGGCGAAGGCGAGTGTCTCGGACGCCAAGGCTCCGGCCAGAGGGGCCAAGGTTCCCCATCGGGCCGCCAGGTCGCGGGTGTAGGCCCTCAACGGAGCATGCCCCCCAGGGGTCTGTGACGGACGAACAGCGAAGTCCAGGGGCTCTCTTGGAGCCACCCGAAGGGCCGTAGCGCTCATTGCGTCCCAGATTGTTGCTCGCTCCTCACTGAGCACCTCGGGTCTGCTCGTCGCTCGCGCCTCGTGAGGCACGGAAATCCCTCGCGGCGAACCACCCGCCATTTCCGAGACACGACATGAGCATGGCGTAGCTGAGGATGCCGCGGATGGATTCGACGAGCCGGGTGTTGCGATCCGACGATGGAGTTCCCCGAGCCATGCTTGGTTCACGGGTTCGCCCCCCCAAAGGCCACGCTGTCGGCGACGCTCGCCGGCGCTTGCGCCCATGCCTGCTCGCGAGGCTTTCCGGCAGGGATCGATTGCCATGCCTGCATGGTCGCGAGCCCAGCCATGTCACGAGGTTGCGGCAACCCCTGGGTTCCAGCACGGAGCGCGTTCGTGCGCCGCTGTTGGCCCGTGCTGGAGTCGGCGATCCGCGCCGGAGCCCGTCTTGGCGGGGCCGTTACGACGGAGGTCTGGCACCCCTGACGGCGTGCGTGAATGGAAGGGGGCGATGGGCCTCGGTGGTGTCGCTTCGCCCAACCACCAGATGCCTGCGGGCATCCCTCCGGAATGGGCTCGGGGAGAAGGCGTCTCCGGCGATGGGATGCGCCGCGTGAGGGCATCAGGCCTCAGGGGGGCCGACATGGCCGGTGCCGCTGGGCATGACGATGTTCATGGGCGAGGACGGCCGCCTTGGGCTGGCGGGATGCTGGCGGCCGGGGACATCACGTCACTTGGGCGGCAGGACGAGGACTTGGCCGGGCTTCAGGCTGCGGGGCTCGACGCGCGGGTTGGCGGCCTGCAAGGCGGCGGGCTTGATGCCGTAGCGCTGGGCGATGCGGTTGAAGTTCTCGCCGGACGCCACCCGATGGGTGCGCAGGGCGGTCTGGGGGCGCTGGGTTTCCGTGGATGCCTGCGGGGTGCGGGGCGAGGAAGGGGGGGGCTGCGTCGTGCGGGCGTTGCGGCCCCCCGCCGGAGCCACGACGGCATCGGGCTGGGGCGGCGTGATCGCGACGGGGGCGTTGGGCGCCGGAGCGGGCAACGGGACGGGGACGGGGGCGGGAGCGGGGGCCGGAGGGGTGTAGATGGGGTTCGTGACGGAGGCGAGCTTGGTGGCGAGCTGGAGGTTCTGCTGCTGGAGGAGCTGGACCTGTTGGAGGAGGAAGGCGTTGGTGCGGCGGATGGACTCCAGCTCGGCAACGCGTTGGTCGTTGAGGAGCGTGCTGGCGAAGGTGCGCGCGAGCTCGATTCGGGCGTTGCGGATGCCGTCCTCGGCGGACTGGTCCTTGAACTTGCCGCCATCGGGCTGGCGCGCGGCGATCTCCTTGTAGCGCTCGTAATGGTAGATGGAGCGCACCTGGTTGGAGCCGTCGGCGCGGTAGAGGTCCCCGAGCTGGAGGTGGGCGTGGTAGTTCTGGGGGTTGACGTCGAGGGCGCGGTAGAAGCTTTCGCGTGCGAGGGCGGGCCGTCCTTGCTCTTTCCAACGAAGGCCGTCCTGGAAGTTGCCCTCGCGGCGGGCATCGACGCCCGGTTGCGCCAGCCAATCGCATCCGGCCAGCAGGACGAACGCCAGCAGGCACGAGGACACGATCCCGCGACGGGGACCCTGGGGGCGTCCCGTCGGGCGTGGTTCCCGACCCGAATCGTGGCTCATGCGCATCGGCGGCGAGGCTGAACTGGGCGCGGGTGAAATTCAAACACGGGCGGAGAGGGCGGGAAGCGGGGAGCGGGAAGCGGGAAGCGAGAGGCGGGGAACGGGGAGAGAATGGGGTGTTCCTCCGTGTCCCGACGAACGACATCGACGGGACCTCCATCCGCGTGGTTTCCGGGCGCGGGGCATTTCCCCGCCTCCCACCTCCCGCTTCCCGCTTCCCGCCCCCCGCCCCCGCGAATTGTTGCTTCCCAGCGGGGGATGACGGTTTCACGGTGCCCGGCGTGATGAGGCGCGTGGTCCGTTGGGTGTGGATGTTGGGGATGGTGCTGGGGTTGTTGGCTCCTCCGGTGGCGGAGGCGGCCGGCAAGCCGGCGGGGCGTCCACCGGGCGCGGCGGCGGCGGAGACGTTGTCGCAGGTGACCGGCATCGCCATCTCGCCGTTGCTCGGAGTGGGCGCGGTGGGGGCGTATCGCTACTTCAAGACGCCGGAGTCCGGTCGGTCGGCGTTGTCGTGGTATGCGCAGCCGTGGTTCTGGGGGCCAGCGTTGCTGGTGGTGGGGTTGTGCGCGTTGAAGGACGCGCTGGGCACGGCGGTGCCCACGGCGCTGAAGAAGCCCTTGGACGTGGCGGAGGTCTTCGAGAACAAGCTTTCCGGATTGATTGCAACGGGCGCGATCCTGCCGATGACCCTGGACTTGTTCCGCACGCTGGGGCTGGAAGGGCAGGCTGGACTGGCGGGGTCGGGGTTGGCGGCGTTGGACGCGAACGGCCTGCTGGGGCTGCTCATGGTGCCCGTGGCCTTCATCGCGTATGCGGCCGTGTTCCTCGTGTCGCACGCGATCAACATCCTGATCCTGGTCAGTCCCTTCGGCACGGTGGACGCGGCCTTGAAGTCGCTGCGCACGGGCCTGCTGGCGACGGTCGCGGGCACGTCCTTCGTGGACGACCGGCTGGGCGCGGCGTGGGCGTTGGTGATCGTCCTGGCGTGCTTGCCGTTGGCGGGCTGGGCGTTTCGGCTGGCGATCTTCGGGCATGTGTTCGCATGGGATTATGTCTCGCTGGCGTGCACGCGGACGCGCGTGGGTGGCGGGCCGCTCCGGGCGTTCCTGGCGCGGCGCGTGGGCGGCGCACCGAGACGGACGTATGGGACCGTCTCGCGCGACGCGGCGGGCAACATGGTGTTCACGTGGCGGCCCTGGCTGGTGGGCGCCCCTCGGACGGTCCAGCTCCCGGCGTCCGCCCATGCCATTGGGCGCGGCTTCCTGCACTCGGAGTTGCTGGAGACGCAGGGCGAAGACTCGGACGACGTCCTCAACTTCCCGCCGCGCTACAGCACGCACGAGCCCGCGCTGGCGGAGGCGCTGGGTCTTTCCGAGGTGCGCGACGTGGGGCTGCGGGCGATGTGGGCGTGGGTGAGGTCGTTGTTCGGGCGGCGTCCGGCGGCGGCGGCGGCGGCGGCGGCGCGGTGAGGGTTGCCTGCCCCGGAAGTCTGGGCGGCGCCTGAGTCGAAGGGCGCGCACGGCGGGGACCACGACAAGGGCAACGCGCCTCAGGCTTTGGGGCGAGGCGGTGCTGGGGAAAGGAACAGGATGAACGGGCGCGCGGGACGGCGGGGTGCAGGGTGGTGGGTTTGGCTGGGGTTGGCGTGGGCGTGGGCGGTGGGGCCGGGTTGCTCGCCGCCGGGCCCGGTAGCCGAGCGTGCCGAGGTGCGCATGACGACGGCGGAGATCGGGCCCGCGACCGGCTTCGAGCTGGTTTTGCAGGAGCCGTTGGTCTCGTTCGCGGAGGTGGGGACGACGTCGGCGGCGCCGCCGTTGGTCGTGAGCCCGCCGGTGCCCGGCGAGTTCGTGTGGCGCTCGCGGCGCTCGGGCGTCTTCCGTCCGTTGGTACCGTGGCCCCTGGGGCAGACCGTGGAGCTTCGGCTGCGCGCGGGGTTGCGGGACGAGCAGGGCAGGGCGGTGACGGCGCGGCTGGTGCGGCGCGTGGAGCTGCCGCCGTTCGTGGCGTCGATCGGCCTGGAGTGGGGCGACGGGATCGGGGACACGCTGCCGTCCGAGCCGGAGGTTCTGGTCCAGGCCAACGCGGCGATCGACCCGCGCGACCTGTCGCAACGGGCGTGTTTCACGGACGGGACACGGCGGGTGGCGGCCCGCGTGAAGGATGCGCCGACCAACGCCTTGCCATGGCATCGGTCGTGGAACGACGGCATGGAACCCGGGCGTTCCGACCCGACGGCGGGGAAGGGTCCAGCGCGCGAGGCGGGCACGGTCCTGGCGTTGGTGCCGCAGGAGCCGTTGGTCTCGACGAATGCGTGGAAGGTGGTGGTGCGCCCGGGGCTGCGGTCGGCGTCGGGGCTGGTGATGCGGGAGGGCGTGGAGAGGGTGCTGGGCCGTTCGCTGCCGTTCGCGGTCGATCGCGTGGAGGCACGTTCGACGCTGCGGCGCGGGGGGGAACTGGTGCTCACGATGACGCGGTCCGCCGCGTTGGCGGGCGTGACCAACGTCGCCTCGTGGCTGGAGGTGGAGCCGCGCGTGGACGGCTTGGTGGCGGACGTGGGATGGAGCGGCCGGGAGATTCGCGTTCGAGGCGCGTTCCAGGTGGGAAGGCCCTACGCCGTGCGCATCGGGTCCGGGCTGCGGTCGTGGGATGACCTGCCCCTGGGCGGCACGAAGACGTGGAACAAGGCCTTCGAGCCCTTGCTGCCGAACGCCTGGCTGCCGGTGTTCGATGCCGTCCAGGCGTCGTCCGGCGCGCGCGGGCTGGAGCTGTTGTCGGTGAACGTGCCGGAGGTCCGCGTGCGCGTGAAGGCGCTGGACCGCCACGGGCTGATTCCCACGTTGCGCGGCTACGAGCGGTATCGCCGCGGCGGGGACTTGTGGACGGCGGACACGGTGGCGGGCGCGGCGTTGGATTACGCGGGCGTGCCGGGGCGGACGGTGCATGACGCGGTCGTGGACCTGGGGCCGGTGACGGTGGATGAGCCACGGCGCACGGCCTTGGGGTGGGATCGTTTGGCCGGGCCGGGCAAGGCGGGTGCGTTCTTCGTGGAGGTGGACCTGCATGGCGTGGGCGGGCCATCGCAGGGGACGCGCGTGGGGCCGCAGGCGTTGGTGCAATGCACGGACCTTGGGCACGTCGTGAAGCGCGGCGGTGGCAAGGCCCTGGCCTGGGTGTTCCGGCATCGCGACGCGCGTCCGGTCCCGGGCGCGCGCGTGAGCCTCCGCTCGGACGAAAACGAGGAGCTGGCATGGGCGAGCACGGATGCCTTTGGCCTGGCGCAGCTCGCGTCGCCGACGAACGCGGCGTGGGTGTTGGTGGAGCAGGGCGACGACCTTCATGCGGCGCGATTGGACGGGGACTCGTTGAACTTGTGGAGCCATCGGCTGGAAGGGCGTGAGCTGCCCGAGTCGGGGCTGCGGCTGCTGGGGTTCGTGGACCGGACGTTGGTGCGTCCGGGCGAGGTCGTGCACGTGAAGTGGGTGGGCCGGCGGCGCGGGGCGACGGGCTGGATGTTGCCGGGCACAAACGGCGTGGCAGTGGAGTTGAAGGGGCCGCGCGACGACGTGTTGGTGCGCACGAACGTGGTGTTGGGCGCGGAGGGCACGGCCTCGTGGGATTGGGCGATCCCATCCACGCTGCGCGGCACGGTCACCCTGGAGGCGCGGCTGGGCGACGCCTCGTGGCAGGCGTTGGTGAACGTGCGGGAGTTCCAGGCTCCCCCGTTCGAGGCGCGCCTCGAGGTGGCGGATGTCCTCGCGCCGGGCGAGCCGGTGCGGGCGACCGTGGCCGCGTCGTCGTTGCAGGGGCGGCCGCTGGCGGGAGCCAGGGTCCAATGGGTGGTACGGGCCACGGACATGGCGAACGTGCCCGGCGCGTGGCCGGGCTTTGGGTTCGTGGGCCCGGCGTGGTCCCCGGACGACGACGACCCCGCGCCGATGGAGGCGAGCGAGGGCGGCGATCTCATCTTGGACGCGACGGGTCGCAAGGCCCTCGAGGTGCCCCTGCCCATGAACGAAGCCAAGCCGCGCCCGCAGACGGTGCGGGTGGAGGTGGACGTCACGGACCTCGACCAGAAAAGCATCAGCCCATCACGCGAGGTCGTTCGTCATGCGTCGGCCTTCTACCTGGGCCATCGGTGGACGGGCGGGGACGAGTTCACGCCGGAGGCGGGTCGGCCGTTGCCGTTGGAGGTGGTGGCCATGGCGCAGGACGGAAGCGCATGGAAGGAGAAGGTCATCCTTCGCGCGCGCTTGCTGAGGGTGGAGCGGATCTCGGTCGAGGTGCAGCGGGCGGGCGGCGGCATCGGGCGCGAGACGCGGGCGCGGTTGGTCGAGGTGGGCGCGGTGTCGGGCGACGTGACGCCGGCCGAGCCCGAGGGGACGGGTTGGCGCGCGACGACGACGCTGGCGTTGCCGCCGCCGCCGGGGCCGGGCGAGTACCATCTGGAATTGACGGCGACGGACCCGTCGGGGCGGCGCGTGTTGACGCGCGGGGTGTTCCACGTGGCGGGGGACGCGCGGCTGGCTTGGCATTGGAAGGCGGGGCAACGGCTGGAGTTGGTGCCGTTGCGTTCGGGGGAGCCCACGCCGGGGACGAGCTGGCCGTTGATGGCCAAGGCTCCGTTCCCCGGGACGGCCCTGGTGACGGTGGAGCGCGGCGGCGTGTCGCGCGCCTTCGTGGCAGAGCTGCGAGGCAACACGCCGCCGTTGGACATCCCGCTGGAGTCGGGCGACGCGCCGAACGCGTATGTGGGCGTGCTGCTGGTGCGCGGCATCGAGGGCAACCCGCACGAGCATCCCATTCCCGAGTGGCGCGCCGGATACGCCGCGGCATGGATGCCGGCGAAGGACCGGAGGTTGACCGTGAAGGTCGCGGCCCAAAGGCCGGCATTGCGTCCCCGCGAGGAGGCGGCCGTGACGGTGGACGTGCGGGATGCCCGGGGCGGGCCGGTCCGGGGCGCGGAGGTCACGCTGTACGCGGTGGACGACGCGGTGCTGAACCTCGCCGGGACGCCGCCGCCGGACCTCTCGCGCGAGCTGGAGGAACCGTTGGCGCTGGGCGTGCAGACGTCGGTGTCGTTGCGGTCGATCTTGCCCGAGGACCCGGCGCTGCGGCTGTTCGCGAACAAGGGCGCGGCCGGCGGCGGCGGCGGCCTGGAACCGATGGTGCGCCGCAACTTCGAGCCCGCGCCGTACTGGAACGCGGCGCTGCGCACGGACGCGTCGGGACGCGTGGAGGCGCGCTTCGTCGTGCCCGATGCCTTGACCCGGTACCGGCTGGTGGCCGTGGCGTTGCATGGGGTGGAGTCGGCGGGCACGGGCACGGGCACGCTGCGGGTGGAGAAGCCGCTGATGATCGAGCCCTCGTTGCCGCGGTTCGCACACGTGGGCGACCGCTTGGTGGCGCGTGCCATGATTGTCAACGCGCGCAGCAACGCCGTGGAGGCGCGCGTGGTGGTGCGCCCCGGGACCAACGTGATGGCGTCGTCGGCCGCCGGGCTGGACGCGAAGGTCACGGTGCCTCCGGGCGGCTCGGTCCCGGTGGACGTGGAGGTGGCGTGCGCCAGCGCGGGGTCGGACCCGTGGGTCTGGCGCGTCGAGGGCGGCGGCGAGGCGGACGCGGCGGAGGCGAACATGCCGGTGATGGAGCCGTTGCCGGAGCTGCGGGACGGGCGCTGGGCGAGGGCGGCGTCGGGCCGCACGTCGCTGCTGGACGGCTTGGACGCGGCGGTGCTGGAGGTGGGGACGGAGGTGACGGTGCGCGTGGGGAACGGCCCTTGGGCGATGGTGGGCGAGGGCGTCGGGCACCTGCTGCATTATCCGTACGGATGCGCGGAGCAGACGGTGTCATCGTTGGTGCCGTGGCTGGCGTTGAAGGATCAACCGGCCCTGCTCCCCGAGGGCGGCCGGGACGCGGCGCGGGCCATCGCGGCGGGCCTCGCGCGCTTGTGGGGCATGCAGACGGCGTCGGGCGGGCTCTCGTATTGGCCGGGGGAACGACAGCCGCAGCGTTGGGCGAGCGCGTATGGGGCGTGGGCGTTGGCGGTGGCGACGCGGCAGGGCGTGGACGTGGACGCCGGGCGACTGGCGCGTCTCCATGCGTGGCTCTCGGACGAGTGGCGCAAGGATGGACCCGACCCGACGCCGGAGGTGTTGCACGCGCGGTGCCTGACGGCGTTGGCGTTGGCGGAGGCGGGGAAGGGGGACGCCGGGTTGAACGAGGCGCTCGCGGCGTCGGTGGATCGGCTGACGCGCGAGGACCGATGCCTGTTGGCGTTGGCGTGGGTGGCGTCGGGCGGGCCGAGGGAGGAGGCGATGCGTTGGCTGGGCTTGCCACGACGCGCCCGGGAGCCGCGCGGGTGGTTTGGCAACGAGGGGCGCGAGGTGGCGTTGGAATTGTTGGCGCTGGAGCGCTGCGGTGGATTGGCGTCCGACCTCGCGGGCAAGGTGGCGCGCCTCTTGGAGCAACGCGCGCGCGGGCATTGGGGAACGACGCAAGGCAACGCCTGGGCGTTGTGGGCGTTGTCCGCGTTGGCCAGCAAGGGCGCGGGCGCCGGCGCGGTCGTGGGTGAAGTGCGCATGGCAACGCGGTCCGTTCCAGTCCGACTGGAACCTGGCAGCCCGGTCCAATCCGTGACGTTGGCCGTGACGCCCGCCGAGCTGCGGTCGGGCATCGCATGGGAGCATGGCGGCGGGCCGGAGGCATGGCTGGAGGTGGGCGTGTCGGGGCGTATGAAGGCCGGGCCGGAGGGGATGGCGCGGATGGCGGGCGTGGACCGTGGGTTCGTGGTGCGGCGCACGTACCAACGGCTGGGCCTCGGGAACCAGCCCGGGCCCATGGAGGGATTGACGGCGGGCGACCGCGTCCTCGTGACCGTCGAGCTGGACGTGCCGGAACCCGCGCAATGGGTGGCCATCGACGATCCCGTGCCCTCCGTGCTGGAGCCGTCGTTGGAGCCATGGCGGTCGTGGGAGGGCAGCCCGGACCCGATGGAGTCGTGGCGGGCCGGCTTCGTCGAGGTGCGAGGCGACCGGCGTCGGGTGTTCATTGACTCGCTCGGCGAGGGTCGGCATCGGGTTCGCTACCTCGCACGGGTGCGCGCGGCCGGAACGGCGGTGGCCGGCCCGGTGAAGGTGGAGGCGATGTACGAGCCGGGCCGCAACGGCCTCAGCACGCCCGCGACCGTCACGGCGCGCTGACAGGGGGCTGTGGGCCCGCCGCGGAACGAGCCATCCTAGAAACGGCAGTCGAAGAGGATTTCAAACGAGGAAAGGGCCCTCCCATCCGGGAGGATGGGCTCACGGGCAGGAACCCAAGGGCTCACCCTGCGAGTGAGGTCGTGTTGGGCTCGACGCGGCTGTAGGCCGGGTCCCCCATACGCGTTAACCTAAAATCCTTGCTGCACCCGACCTTTGCGGCACGCTCG
>CAYSGH010000094.1:0-15088 GCA_964430505.1 uncultured Akkermansia sp.
ACCGCACGACGCGCCGCAACGACCGCACGACGCGTCGCAACGATCGCACGATGCGCCGCAACGACCGCACGGCGGCCCGCCAAGCCCACAAGGTCCCCCGATCCATGGCAGCGGGGCCTCGGGCAATCGATGCCCCTTGGGTGCCAACGGGAGGGAAGCGACGGCGGGCCGAGCCGTCCTTCTTGGCTGCGTTCGATGGAGATGCACCATGAGCACATCATTGCCCGCCGCACCCGCCGCCCGTCATCCGGTCGATACCTTGTCCAGTTTCGAGGAATGGGAGGACTTCATGGACAAGCGTTACCCGCTGCTGCCCTCCGGCGAGGCGTTGCCGCCTTCGATGCAGAGGAACGCAGCGGCGCGCCGATGCCGGGGTGACGAGGGAAGGGCGGCGGGGCGCGCGGCCTTGACCTGCTTCGGGGATGGCCCGGTACCTTCGGACATTCCCCATGAGTGTGCGCGTTCCAAGATCGGCGTCGCGGCGGCTCCGCGACCGGGCCTGCGCGGTGGTGCTCGGATGGGCGTCGGTCGTGGCGCGGTTGCAGGCGGACGTCCTCTGGCAGATTGGGCGGCCCGACGAGTCGTCGTCGGACCTGGCGCACTGGCGCGACCCGGCGACGGGCCAGGCGCGGCTTGCGTACGCGGACCCCTCGCAGGACCCGGTGTTTCGGGTGGGCGTGGACGACCCTGCCCGGCATTGGTTTGCGTTCCAACCGGGCACGGCGAACGGGGCGGCCGGCCATCGGGCGCATCCGTTCACGGTCGAGTTTGACCTGCCGTCGGTCCCCGGGGCGGGCGCGTGCCTGACGTTGCACCTGTTGGCGTACAGCGTGCGGCTGCCGCGGATCGAGGCGGACGTGAACGGCGAGAAGGGGTGGTATCACCAGGATCCCCGCCTGACCTACACGGCCGGGGACCCGGCGGTGTTCTACCTGCCGCATTACTCCAAGGCGGTGGTTCGAGTGCCCATCTCGCGCGACCGACTCCGCGTGGGCAAAAACCGCATCGTGTTGACCGCGCTCGACGCGGCGGCGGGGCGCGACGACGCGCAGCCGTCCGGGTTCACGTGGCCGGGGGTGTCGGGCATTGTCTATGACGCGCTATGGCTGGAGACGCCGGGCGGGCGCGTGGCTGGGGAGACGACGGGCGCGGTGCCGGCCCAGGGTCCGTCTCGGTCTCCGGCGAACGTCCAGGCGCGTCTCGAGCCCACGATCTTCTTCACGCGAACGGCGCGTGGCATGTCGGAGGAACTCGACCTGACGGTGTCAATGGATCGTTGGGACGCCGGGGCGAGCGTCGGGTTGGAGCTGGGAAGGTTTCGGTGGGAGGCATCGTTGCCGTCGGGACGGACGCACGGCGAGGCGCGTTGGCGAGTGGCGGTGCCGGAGTTCGAGCCGGGGACGGCCGCCCGGGTCTTCGTCCGGCACGGTTCCGGCACGAACACCTTTGCGTTCACGCTGCACCCGGCGCGGCGCTGGACGCTGTTGCTGGTGCCGAACCAACACCTCGACATCGGGTACACGGACCACCCGGCGAAGGTGTCGGAGGTGCAAAGCCGGGCGCTGGACCGGGCGCTGGCGCTGGCGCGGGAGCGGCCCGGGTTCCGGTACACGACGGATGGTGCGTGGGTGTTGCAGGAATACCTGCGTGGACGCACGGCGTCGCGCGACGCGGACCTGCTGCGGGCGATCCGCCGGGGCGAGATCGAGGTGCCCGCCGTGTACGCGAGCCACTTCACGGGCTTTGCCTCGTTGGAGAACCTCGTGCGCTCGCTCTACCCGGCGCGGCGGCTGAGCCGCGAGCATGGGCTGCCCTTCGACGTGGCGCTGAGCACCGACGTGCCGTCGCATTCGTGGTCGTGGGCCTCGGTGTTGAAGGCGGCCAACGTTCGGTTCTTCGTGGCGGCCAGCGACGCCTACCGCGCGCCGTTCCTGCTCGAGAACCGCTTGCACGAGGCGTCGCCCTTCCTGTGGCAGGGGCCGGATGGGGAGGGCGTGTGGACGTGGTACGCCCGTCATTACCACCAGGGCTCCAGCCTGCTGGGGACGCCGCCGACGGTGGAGTCGGGCGAGGAATCCCTGCCGCGTTTCCTGCAGGCCTACGACCACGCCGGGTATCCGTCGGACGCCGTCCTCCTGTACGGCACGCAGGTGGAGAACGTCGCGCTGGACCCGGGCCATGCGACGTTCGCCGGGAAGTGGAACGCACGGCATGCCTTCCCCAAGGTGGAGGTCTCGACGTTCGCCGGGGCGATGAGGCGCGTGACGCGCGACGCCGCGAAGGCCCCCCGCGTGGTGCGCGGCGATGGCGGTCCCTACTGGGAGGATGGACTGGCGGCCCACGCGCGCATCACGGCCCTGGCCCGGGCCACCATGCGGCGCGCCCGTTCCGCCGAGGTGTTCTCCACGGCGGCGTCCTTGGCGGTCCCGGGATTCGAGGCGGACCCGACCATGACGGCCCGCCTGTGGGAGTCCGTCTTGGCCACCGACGAGCACACGTGGCACGCCGACGTGAGCGTGAGCGATCCGGACAGCCTGCAAAGCGTGCGGCAAGGGGAGATGCGGGACGCCCGCACGACGGATGCGGCGCGTGCGGCGGACCATTTGCTGGCGCGGTCGCTGGGGGCGATCACGGGCGAGATTCCCAACCCGAGCCGGACGTTGGTGGTGTTCAATAGTCTGAGTTGGCCGCGCGATGGCTGGGTGGAGGCGGATGTTCCGAAGGGCTGGGCTCCCGTGGACTTGGCGACGGGCGCGTTGCCGGCCCTGGAACGGGTCATGGCAGGCAACGGGTTTCATCGCCTCCGCTTCCTGGCGCGGCAGGTGCCCGCCGTGGGCTACCGGTGCTTCGCGGTGCGTCCGATGTCCCAGCCGCTGACGCCTCCCCAAGGAACCTTGGCGACGGTCATCGAGACGCCGCACCATCGGATGGAGCTGTCGCCCGGCACGGGTGGCATCCGGAGCTGGGTGGAGCGGGCGACGGGGCAGGAATGGGTGGATCGCGCGAGCCCGTGGACGCTCGGCCAGCACCTCTACGTGACCGGGGCCGACGCGCTTCCGAACCGGCTGGTGCAGTACAGCACGGTGTCGCCCGAGCCGCAGCTCGCGTTGCATGGGGCCGGGGGCGGGCGGCTGGTGGGCGTGTTCCGCCATCCCTGGGGCTGGGTGGCCCGGATGGAGGCGACCAACGTTCACCATCCGCGCATCGAGACGACGCTCGTGCTGCGGGACGACAGCCCGGTGGTGGAGCTGCGCAACGAGCTGGAGAAGCGGGCGGTGCGGACGAAGGAGGCGGCGTACGTGGCGTTCCCGTTCGCGTTGCCGGCCCCGCGCTATCGCCATGCGACGCAGAATGGATTCGTGGATCCCGCGCACGACCTGCTGCCGGGCGCGTGCCGGGAGTGGTTCTGCATCCAAGAATGGCTCGCGGCCGAGCAAGGCAGCCGGACGATGCTGTGGTGCCCGGTGGATGCGCCGTTGGTGACGCTCGGCGACATCGCCCGGGGCCGTTGGCCCCGTGAGTTTGGCGAGCGCAACGGTTGGGTGTTCTCCTATGTGATGTCGAACTACACGCCCGAGGGCTACCGTGCCGAGCAGGGCGGCCGCTTTGCCTTTCGCTACCTGCTTCGCCCGTCGGCGGCGTTCGACCCGGTGGAGGCGCACCGGCTGGGGGCCGAGGCGTTGACGCCCCTGGAGGTGGCGGAGATCGGGCGGAACGACCGCCTGGGGCCGGGCAAGGGCGAGGGCGCATTGTCGCCGGAGTCGGGGTCGTTCCTCGGTGTGGAGCCCGCGCACGCCTCGTTGGTCACGTGGAAGAAGGCGGAGGACGGGCGGGGCACGGTCGTGAGATTGGTGGAGGTGGGCGGGCACCATGGCACGGCGCGGGTCGCCAGCCCTTGGCTCCGGCGCGGGTTGGTGGAGCGCGTCACCGCCGTCGAGGACCCGGAGCCCCGGAGACGCCACGACCGCGCGCTGCGGCCGTTTGGGATCGAGACATATCGCGCGCGATGACGGCGAGAGGATGGGAAGCTGATTCCAAGCCTTCGTGGAGCCAGCGCATGGATCAACGGGGCTTCCACGCGGTCACCAAGCCCAGTCCGATGTCATGAGTGGAACCTCACGATTTCAAGCGCATTGAACACGGCGAAGTCTCGGCGGTTGTTCGTGATCAGACGGACGCTCCCGAACCTCGGCGGCCACGAGGAAGTCTGTGTCAATCCCGTGAGTCATGGATCATGTCTCCCAGAAGGTCGTCGTCTCCTTCCATGGGACGGATGGGGCCTCCAACGCTCGCCGGTTGCCTGTCCCGGAGCGAGGTCCGATGGCCCATGTACGCCTTCCGATACCACTCCATGGCCTCGCGGATGAGGTCCGACTCCAACCGTTCCGACTTCAGGGCGTGCCGATGGAAGTCCTCGTAAACGGGCTCGGGCACTTGCACCACGATGCTCTTCATGATGCGACGTCAAGCCATGGGCGGCCGCGAGTCAAGCCATGCATGACCGTGGCGATGGTCTTGGCATCCAAGCGTTTTGCGCGCGGTGACGGGCCCGGGTCGGCTTCCATGGCGCCACGATGCTTTTCGCCGTGTCCGGGGCGGGGGAAGCGTGCAGCATCGGCGGCATGATCAACACGCGCGGGAGGTCGTGTGGCGTGCAGGCATGGGCCGTGGCCCTCATGGGGTGGCTCCTCGCGCCGCTCGCCATCGTCGGAGCCGAGTGGCAGCCGTTGTTTGATGGCAAGACCCTGTCGGGATGGGAGGTCACCGGATTCGCAGGCCATGGGGACGTCGAGGTGACGGACGGCGCCATCGTCCTCAACCAAGGCATCCTCACCGGCATCCACCGCGCCAAGCCCCCCGCCACCGTGGACTACGAGATCGCGCTCGAAGCGCGGCGCGTGACGGGCGGGGACTTCTTCTGCGGGCTCACGTTCCCGGTGAAGGATTCCCACGCCACGCTCGTGGTGGGCGGATGGGGCGGTGCGGTCGTTGGCATTTCCTCCATCGACGGCCTCGATGCGTCCCAGAACGAGACCACGCAGTACAAGAAGTTCGAGGGCGGGCGTTGGTACAAGGTCCGCGTGGCCGTCACCTCCACGAACCTGTCCGCGTGGATCGACGAGGAGCAGGTGGCCAACGTGGCCACCACCGGGAAGAAGGTCGCGTTGCGGCCGGGCGAGATCGAGATGAGCGCGCCCCTGGGGATCGCAACGTGGAGCACCACCGGCGAGCTGCGTGACATCCGGTGGCGTCCGCTGGGCGAGGCGGCAGCAAAGGGGGCCACGGCCGTCGCGCCGGCCTTGCCGCCGCGGTTCTCGGTCGCCGCCGACCAGATCGTCGCGCGCGCGACCAACTCGCACCGCGCATGGGAACGGCTTGCGGAGCTCTGCGACCGCTTCGGGCCTCGCTACGCCGGCACCACGAACCTGGAGGCGGCGATTGACTGGATCCTGTCCGAGATGAAGCGCGACGGGCTGGACGCCGTCCGCGGCGAGCCCGTGGAGGTGACCCATTGGGTTCGGGGACGTGAATCCGTGGAGATGGTGGCCCCGCATGTGGAGGCGCTGCCGATGCTGGGTTTGGGCGGTTCCGTGGGGACGGGTCCGGGCGGCATCACGGCCCCGGCCCTGGTGGTCGCAAGCTTCGAGGAGCTGGAGCGCCGGGCCACGGAGGCCCAGGGTAAGATCGTCGTCTTCAACGCGCCCTTCACCAGCTACGGCGAGACCGTGCGCTTCCGCTGGGCGGGAGCCAACGCCGCGTCGCGGGCCGGCGCCGTGGCGTCGCTGGTGCGCTCGGTGGGCAGCTTCTCCCTTCGCACGCCCCACACGGGTGGCATGCGATACGAGCCCGGGGTCCGGCCCATCCCGCACGCCGCCATCGCCTCCGAGGACGCCGAACGGCTGGGACGTTGGCAGCGGCGGGGCGTCACGCCCGTGCTGAGGATGCGCATGGAGGCCACCAACCTTCCTCCTGCCCGCTCGCGCAATGTGCTGGGCGAAATCCGGGGCTCCACGGCACCGGAGGAAGTCGTGGTCGTGGGCGGCCACGTCGATTCGTGGGACGTGGGCCGCGGCGCGCTGGATGACGGCGGCGGCTGCATCGCCGCGTGGGAGGCGCTGCGCATCCTGCGCGAGCTGGGGCTCCGCCCGCGCCGGACGATCCGTTGCGTGCTGTGGACGGACGAGGAGAACGGCGTCGTGGGCGGCAAGGCCTACCGGGATGCCCACAAGCATGAGGCCGCCCGCCACGTCCTGGCCGTGGAGAGCGACAACGGAGCCTTCAACCCCGTCGGCTACGGCTTCACCGGCAGCGACGCCGCGCGCGGCATCATGGATGCCATTGGCGGGCTGGCGGCCACGCGGCTGGGCATGGGCAAGGTGACGAAGGGCGGGGCGGATGCCGACACCGGCCCCTTGTTGGAGGAAGGGGTCCCGGTGGCGTCGCTGCGCGTGGCGGGCGAGAAGTACTTCTGGTTCCACCACACGGACGCCGACACGCCGGACAAGGTGGATCCCGACGCGCTGAACCGGTGCGCGGCGGCACTGGCGATCCTCGCCTACTCGGTGGCGGACCTCGAGGAGACGCTGCCGCGATAAGGGCGAGGTGGAAGGACGCCCGGGACAAAGCTGCGGCATCCCGCGTGGTTCAAAGACCGGCGACGAAATCCGGCCACGCCAAGGCGGTCACGTCCGGCGCGAGGGCCCGGGAAGGCGTCCCCGACTTTGCTGGGCGATGGACGAGCACCTGTTGGATGCCCCCGCGCTTGCCGGGGGCCGCACCCCAGGCCGCCGCCAGGCGTTGCATCGGGGCAGCCATGTTCGGCGTCACGGTCCGCGTGGCCTTGGCTTCGACCAACCTCACGGACGCGTTGGGTCCGGGCACGACGAAGTCCACCTCCAAGCCTTGCTGGTCCCGGAAATAGTACAGTTCCCGCCTGCGGCCTGCGTTGGCTTGGGCCTTCACGATTTCGGCGGCGATGAAGCCCTCGAACAGGCTCCCCAGAAAGGGGGACTTCTCCAGTTCCGCCTCGGTCTCGATGCCCAACAGGTGGCAGGCAAGGCCGGAGTCCAGGACGTAAACCTTGGGCGACTTGATGAGCCGCTTTCCGAGATTCTCAAAATAGGGCGGCACGACCAACACCTGGGCGGTCGCCTCGAGGACGTCGAGCCAACGATGGATGCTGGGCACGCTCAGGCCCAGCGGAGCGGCGAGATCGGACTTGTTCAGGACCTGGCCATGGCGGCTGGCGACCAAGGCAAGGAAGCGCCGGAAGAGGGCGAGGTCCTGGACTGCGGTGACCTGCCGGACATCGCGCTCAAGGTAGGTCTGGAGGAACGAGCTAAACCACAACCGCGCCGAGGCCGGTCGGGCCACGACCTCGGGATAGCCCCCCCGCAACAAGGTCGCCCTCGGGGTTTCCCTGGCCGACAGGGGTAGCAGGTGCATGACGGCGGCTCGCCCAGCCATCGACTCGGTGACATGGGCCATGAGGCCAGACTCTTGGGAGCCGGTGAGGAACCATCGCCCAACCCTGCGGGGCTCTCGGTCGATGCGGCTTCGGACGTAGTTGAACAGCTCGGGGGTGTTCTGGACCTCGTCGAGGATGGCGGGCAAACGAATGGCATCCAAGAAGCCCTGAGGATCGCTTTGGAAACGGGCAATCACGTCTGGATCCTCGAACAGGTGATAGCTGGCTCCCGGGAGCAGGTGCCTTAGGAGCCATGTCTTGCCGGAGCGCCTCGGGCCGGTCAGCACCACGGCTGGAAAGGCCCGGGCCGCCTTGAGAAGCGGTTCCTCCATGAGCCTTGGGACATAACGCATGTGAGTTTTTTAATCTGATAGTTTAAAAAACTCAAAATCCTTCGCGATGGCCATGCAGGGTTGCCGCGCGGGCCGCGGGCGGCCTGCCCGACGTTCAGGCGGCGCGGTTGAGGGCGGAGAAGACGGCCCGGACGGAGGCGAGCTCGATGTGGGTGTCCACGCCTGCGCCCCAGCGGGTCCGGCCGTCGGGCAGCCGCGCCTGGATGTAGGCGATGGCGGTCGCGCCCTCGCCGCTGCCCAGGGCGTGCTCCGAGTAGTGGAGGATCTCGATGCGTGGTTGCCCGGCGTCCGCCAGGGCATGAACCAACGCCGCCAAGGGGCCGTTGCCTTGCCCTTCCAGCACCATGGGCTGTCCGGAGTGCTCCACCTGTGCCCGGCAGCGCACGACGCCGTCGCGGCTGTCCGCGTCGAAGCCCTTCAGCCGCCAAGGCGCGTCCCGCTCGATGTACTCCCTCCAGAACATCCCCTTCAGCTCGCCCGCGCGAACCTCGCGCCCGAGGCGGTCCACGGCGTCGTTGGCGATGGGGCCGAACTCGCGTTGCAGGTCCTTGGGCAGCTCGATGCCGAACTCCGACTCCAGCAGGTACGCCACGCCGCCCTTGCCGGACTGGGAGTTGACGCGGATGACCTCGGAGTACTCGCGCCCGATGTCGCCGGGGTCGATGGCGAGGTAGGGGACGTCCCATGCCGGGGAGTCGCCCCGGGCGGTGGCGGCCTCGCGCTCGCGCAGGCCCTTGCGGATGGCGTCCTGGTGCGACCCGGAGAAGGCGGTGAAGACCAGCTCGCCCGCGTAGGGATGGCGGGGCGGCACCGTCATGCCGGTGCACCGCTCGTACACGCCGCGGAGGCGGTTCAGGTCCGACAACTCGAGGCCGGGGTCGATCCCGTGCATGTAGAGGTTCAGGGCGACGGTGACGACGTCGAGGTTGCCGGTGCGCTCGCCGTTGCCGAACAGGGTGCCCTCGACGCGGGTGGCCCCGGCCAGCATGGCGAGCTCGGTGGAGGCCACGCCCGTGCCGCGGTCGTTGTGGGTGTGCACCGACACGATGACGTCCTGCGGGCGGCGGAGGTGGCGGATGAACCACTCCACCTGGTCGGCATACACGTTGGGCATGGCGACCTCCACGGTCTCCGGGAGGTTGAAGATGACGGGGTTGCCGGGTTCCGGGCCCCACTCGTCCAGCACCGCCTCGCAGACCTCGAGGGAGAACTCGACCTCGGTGCCCGAGAAGCTCTCGGGCGAGTACTCCAGCCGGATGCGCGTGCCGTCCATCCGGCGTGCCCGGTCGCGGATCCAGCGGGTGCCGCGGCGCGCGACCTCCACGATGCCGGGCTTGTCGAGCCCGAACACCACGCGGCGCTGGGCGGGCGACGTGGAGTTGTAGAGGTGCACGATCGCGGACCGTGCGCCCCGGAGGGACTCAAAGGTGCGCTCGATGAGGTCCTCGCGCGCCTGCACCAGCACCTGGATCGTCACGTCGTCCGGGATGCGGCCGTCCTCGATGAGGCGGCGCATGAAGGCAAACTCCGTGTTCGACGCCGCCGGGAAGCCGACCTCGATCTCCTGGAAGCCGCAGCCCACCAGCGCATCGAACAACTCCAGCTTCTGCGACACGTTCATGGGCACCGCCAACGCCTGGTTCCCGTCGCGAAGGTCCACGCTGCACCACGTCGGCGCGTGCGTGAGCACCCGACCCGGCCATTGGCGGTCGGGGAGTTGCACCACGGGGAACGGACGATACTTGCTGGACGCTGGCTTCTTCATGTTTTCCAACGGGCCGCCCTCCCGGCGGCGGTCGCGGCGTGGGTCATCCCAACAAAAAACCCACCGCCGCGACGGCGATGGGGTGACGGGGACCGAACTGGCAAGGTCACGCCCCGGCCGCCACGCCGCCGAAGGGCAGCGCAAGGCTCGTAAGTCGGGACGCAAGGACCGTTGCCATGGCCCAAGGGAACCGGGCGGGCCGTCCGCCGGTCAATGGATTTTTCCCGGTTCACGGCGGGTTGTCGGCCGCGGAGGAATTAGGGTCGGGAGCGGTGTTCCAGGGCGCGCCATGGGAAAAGGACTTGGCCGGCGTCGCCAAGCGGAGGGGTAGGGAAGCAAAAGGGCGCGGAAGCCATCTGGCGACCGCGCCTTGGAAAGAATCCCCATGCGGACGCCGTGTGGGGGCGCGCGCACGGGGGACATCGCACGATTACTTGGTGGGAACCGTGGCGATCGTCTGGAGGATCCGGCTGGCGATCTTGTAGGGATCGGCTTGGGAGTTGGGGCGACGATCCTCCAGGTAGCCCTTGTAGTCGTTGTTGACGAAGCTATGGGGAACGCGGATGGACGCGCCGCGGTTGGCGACGCCGTAGTTGAACTTGTCGATGGACTGCGTCTCGTGGAGGCCGGTGAGGCGGAGGTGGTTGTCCGGGCCGTACACCGCGATGTGCTCGTTCTTGTACTTGTCGAAGGCCGCCATGAGCGCCTCGAAGTATTCCTTGCCGCCGACCTCGCGGAGGTGGGTGGTGGAGAAGTTGGAGTGCATGCCGGAGCCATTCCAATCCACGTCCTTGCCGAGGGGCTTGCAGTGCCAGTTGACGTCCACGCAGTACTTCTCGCACAGGCGCATCATGAGGTAGCGGGCCACCCAAACCTGGTCGGCGGCGGAGCGGGACCCCTTTCCGAAGATCTGGAACTCCCACTGGCCCTTGGCGACCTCGGCGTTGATGCCCTCATGGTTGATGCCGGCCGCGAGGCACAGGTCGAGGTGTTCCTCGACGATCTGGCGGGCGATGTTGCCGACGGCCTTGTAGCCCACGCCGGTATAGTACTCGCCCTGGGGATACGGGAAGCCGCCACCCTTCGGGAAGCCGAGGGGGATGCCGTCTTGGTACAGGAAGTACTCCTGCTCGAACCCGAACCACGCGCCGGGGTCGTCGAGGATCGTGGCGCGGCTGTTGCTCGGATGGGGTGTCTTGCCGTCCGGCATCATGACCTCGCACATGACCAGGACGCCGTTGGTGCGGGTGGCGTCCGGGAAGACGGCAACGGGCTTGAGCAAGCAGTCCGAGCTGCGGCCCTCGGCTTGGCGGGTGGAGCTGCCATCGAAGCCCCACATCGGGAGCTGCTCGAGGGTTGGGAAGGCATCAAACGCCTTGATCTGGGTCTTGCTGCGCAGGTTGGGGACGGGCTCGTAGCCATCGAGCCAGATGTATTCGAGCTTGTACTTCGCCATAACGATTTTTCTTTGTCGGATTGCGTGTCTCTAAGCGGGCCGCCGTGTCGGGGCCGCGTGCTTGTATCGTGAACGCACGAAGGGTGCCACCGTTCGTTGCTTTCGCGAGGGAGACCGTGTTTTTGCCGTTCCCCCCCGGTTTCCCGGAGAAAAACGGACCGCCGTTCATGGTTTCCATCGACAATCCCCGTGCCACCCATGGCAAAAAGTCTGCAGCTTGACCAAAACGGGTCATTCAGTCTTGCTGCCAACACACGCCAGTCTCCCATGCTCAAGGTCAAGGACACCCTGCGGTCCACGGTTCACCTGACGTTCGACGGGCGCGTCATCAAGGCCTACCACGGCCCGAATGCACGCGAGCGATTCGAGAACGAGGCCCGTGTCCTTGC
This sequence comes from uncultured Akkermansia sp., assembly GCA_964430505.1. Taxonomy (GTDB): domain Bacteria; phylum Verrucomicrobiota; class Verrucomicrobiia; order Limisphaerales; family UBA9464; genus UBA6176. The sequence continues at coordinate 11,432 of CAYSGH010000094.1, forward strand.
TCATCTCCAGGCCGTGGGCTGCCCCTTCGTCCCCCGCGTCCTGGAAGCCGACGCCTCCGTTCCCCGCATCGTCACGACGAACTGCGGCCAACGGGTGGAGCATCTGGACGAGGCCCGGCGCGCCGAGGTGTTCGCGGAGCTGGAGCGGTACGGCGTCCGCCATGACGACCCCCAGACGCACAACGTCACCTACCGCAATGCCGACGGCCGCTTTTGCGTCATCGACTTCGAGTTCGCAACCCTGCTGCCCTCCCGCGAGTGAACGTCCCCAACCCCCTGCTCCGGTTGTCCAAGAACGACGGCCGGGTCCTGCCCAACCGCATCGCATGGTCCGCGTGCTCGGACAAGGGGCGCGTCCGCCCCAGCAACGAGGACGCATTCGTGGGTGTCTGCTTTGACGCCCGGGAGGTCCATCGGCTGGGACGTCATGGCGAGGCGGGGTTGGAGGCCATGGATTTTGCGTTTGCGGTGTGCGACGGCATGGGCGGGGAGAAGGCGGGCGAATTTGCGAGCCGGATCGCGGCGGAGAAGATCACGGCGCTCATGCCACGGGCATTTGCCTTGGCGGCCAAGGGCATCGAGGCCGGCCATGCGGACGTGCTGGGCGAGTTGTTCGCGCGCATCCACGACGCCATCACCTACCTCGGGCGCAGCTATGCGGAATGCGCCCGCATGCAGACGACGCTCAGCCTTGGGTGGTTCTCGCCGGGCTGGCTGTACTTCGCGCACGTGGGTGACAGCCGGATTTACCACCGGTCCGCGCGCGATGGCGCGGCCCGGCAGTTGACGCATGACGACACCTACGTGGGCTGGCTGCTGCGTCAGGGCCAGATCAACGAGCGAGAGGCCCGTTCGCACCCGCGCCGGAACATCCTTCAGAAGGCCCTCGGGGCGGGGAACCAGTTCGCCGAGCCGCAGATTGGGGCCGTCGCGGTCGAGCCCGGCGATGCGTTCCTGTTTTGCAGCGACGGGCTCGTGGACGGCTTGTGGGACCACGCCATCGCGGATCATCTCCGCGAGAGGCCGACGCCGTCCTCGGCTTACGCGCTGGTGCAAGCCGCCTTGGACGGGGGCAGCCGGGACAACGTCACGGCGGTTGTGGCGCGCCTGGGCTAGGTGCCCTGGGGCGGCCGTCATCCTTTTTTCCCGTGGGCCAAACAGAATGCGCCACGGCCCGTTTCGGAAGCCGTGGCGCACGCAATGGGGGAAGGGCCACGAGGCCCATCCCAAGCCGTTGGTGGTGTCGGATCAGCCGTGGTAGCCTTCCTCGCCATGCTCGGCGAGGTCGAGGCCGCTGATCTCCGTCTCCTCGCTCGGGCGGAGGCCGACGACGGCCTTCACGATGAAGGCGAGGACGGCGGTGGCCACGACGCTCCAGACGATGGTGACGGCCACGGCTTTCAACTGGTTGCCCAAGAGGCCCGGCAACAGGTCCATGCCGCCCTTGCCCAAGACGGGGTTGGCCCTTTCGTCGGCAAAGATGCCGGTGACAATCGCACCCATCGTGCCGCCCACGCCGTGGACTCCGAAGGTGTCAAGGGCGTCGTCGTAGCCCAGCATCCGCTTCAGGTAGGAGCAGGCGAGGAAGGGCACCACGCCCGCCAAGACGCCGATGATGACGGCGGAGTTGGCGGTCACAAAGCCGCAGGCGGGCGTGATCACCACGAGGCCGGCCACGATGCCGGAGCAAAAGCCCAGCACGCTGGGCTTGCCGCGCGTGATCCACTCGCACATCGGCCAGACAAATCCCGCCACGGCCGCCGCAAGCGTCGTTGTCGTGAAGGCATTCGACGCGATCGCGTCGGCGCCGAGGGCAGACCCGGCGTTGAACCCGTACCAGCCCACCCACAGCATGCCAGTGCCCACCATGCAGAGCGTCATGGAGTGCGGCGTCATGGGCTCCTTACCGAAGCCCTTCCGCTTCCCGAGGATCATGCAGAGGACCAGGGCGCTCCACCCGGACGTCATGTGGACGACGGTGCCGCCCGCGAAGTCGATGGCCTTGATGCCCGCGTCCTTGTTGAGCGGTCCGCACATGAAGCCGGTCGAGGACCACACCATGTGCGCAAACGGGAAGTACACCACGAACATCCAGAGGGCGACGAACACGAGGACGGCGAGGAACTTCATGCGCTCGGCGATCGCCCCGAGGATAAGCGCCGGCGTGATGATGGCGAACGTAAGCTGGAACATCGCCCACATGGAGTCGCTGATCCAATGGTAGCCTGCACCCACGTTGCCAGGCTCGACGCCCTTGAGGAGCGCGTAGTTGGTGTCGCCGATGAAGGCATTGCCCGCGCCGAACGAGAGGCTATATCCGATGGCCCACCAGAGGATGGTGACGAGCCCCGCGATGCCCATGCATTGGGCCAGCACGGACAGCACGTTCTTCTTTCGCACGAGGCCGCCGTAGAAGAGGGCCAAGCCCGGCAAGGTCATGAACAAGACCAGCGCCGTGGAAGTCATCTGCCACGCGTTATGACCGGGGCCAGGCCCGGCAATCTTGGACGGCGCGTTCGTCGATCCATTGCGCGCCGCGTTGTTGATGTACGCCTCGATGTCCTCCAGTCGCTCCGTCACGGAGCGCTCGGGCGCATCCGCCGCCTGCGCCGCCGCGACGCCCAGCAGCGTCCCCAGCAACCCCATCAGCATCCACCGCATCCATGTCTTCATGTCGTTGTCTTTCCCTTTGGTTGAATTCGTTTGTTCGTACCCCAGGCCCTACACGGCGGCGTCGCCCTTCTCCTCGGTCCGGATGCGGATGGCCTCATCCACCGTGGAAACAAAGATCTTCCCGTCGCCAATCTTCCCCGTCTTTGCGGCCTTCACGATGGCCGTCACGGCCTCGCTGACCTTCGCGTCCGACACGACCAGCTCGATCTTGATCTTCGGGAGGAAATCGACCGTGTACTCGCTGCCGCGGTAGATCTCGGTGTGGCCCTTTTGCCGCCCAAAGCCCTTCACTTCACTCACCGTCATGCCCTCGATGCCGACGTCATGAAGGGCATCCTTCACTTCCTCCAGTTTGAACGGCTTGATGATGGCTTCGACTTTCTTCATGCACTTTGCTCCTCCGGTCCTGAGAGCCCGTCCTGCCTGCCGGGTCGGGCGGGGCGGGTGCAGCCATGGCAACGTGCCGACTGCCGTCTGACCGGGCGCGAAGCAACCGGAATGCCAGCGTGGATGGCATCATGCTGAACCATCACGCCATCAACGGATTAAAAGTTTTCAGCGTGTCCCCATGAACGTCCATCGACGAGGGATTGGCTCTTTTTTTGCATCGCGTTCGTTGAGGGCCAGACAACCGCAACGGGTTGGACCGCGCATCCGATGATGCCGGGTTGCGTCCAATCCGATCCTCCCTGTCCCGGGCCTCCTGGCCACGTCGGGCCGGGCCGGTCCATTCACCGAGTCGCGGCACGCGCAGGCAACCGTCGCGGCAGCGCGTCACGTAGGGTGCCGCTGCCGCACGGGTGGGTCCTCGGATGGCGCAATCCGCAAAACGGGCTTGCTCATGCGACGGCATCCCGCGCATTTTGACGCCCTTGCGTCGCCCGATTCCGGGCCAGCCACGCAAGGGTTGCCAGGGTAGCTCAGCGGTAGAGCAGGGGACTCATAAGCCCTTGGTCGGGAGTTCGATTCTCCCCCCTGGCACCA
>CAYSGH010000095.1:0-15087 GCA_964430505.1 uncultured Akkermansia sp.
CCTTGGACTGAGAAACCTAGAAACGGCAGTTGGGCAGTCTGTAGGCCGCGTGCCCTCACGCGGCGATGGCGATGCCGCATGCCCGGTGCGCCGGGTCCGGGGACCCGGCCTACAGCCATCCCGAGCCCACCACAACCTCACCCGACGCGCGTCATCGCACGGCGAGGTTGACGACGCCCTCCTCGCGTCGGACGAATGGCCCGGCCCTGCGGTAGGCCGCGACGAGGAGCTCGGCGCGGTCGCCGGGCTTTTTTCCGTGGAGTGTCTTGGCGAGGCCCATGATGTCTCCGAACGCCTGCCCGTCCATGCCGTCGAGGACCATGCCTGCGGCGATGCGGCCGGCGGCGGGGCCATCGGCATCCACGGCCTTGATGAGCAGGCCGGCCGTGGTGGCTTCGAGCAGGACGCCGAGGCGCCGACGCACGAGGCGGGCGTCGAAGTAGTCGGATTCCTTGACGAGGCGAACGGTGACGGCGCGGGTGGCATTGGCCCGGCGCAGGGTCAATGGGGTGTCGCGGCCGGCGGCGGCGACGAGGCGGCGGTTGAAGTCGATGACGTGGTCCACGGGCTTGCCGCCGAGATCCTGGATGAGGTCGCCGGCCCTGATTCCGGCCGCGTCGGCGGGGCTGCCGGGCTGGACGAAGCGGACGGCGAGGGGCCTGCGGCCGGGCTCGAGCCGGGCCCCGAACCACCAGCCGCCGATGGAGTCGCCGCTCAAGGTTTCGGCGAGGGCCTCGTTCACGCGCCGGATGGGGATGGCGAAGCCGATGCCCTGGGCCCCGACGTTGGCGGGGAGGACGGCGACGCTGAGGCCGATGAGCTCGCCCTTGAGGTTCACGAGGGGTCCGCCGGAGTTGCCAGGATTGATGGAGGCGTCGGTCTGGAGCCAGTCCTCGATGTCGAGCCGTGCGCCCTCGGGGACGGATCCGGTGGCGCGGCGCGACTTGGAGCTGAGGATGCCGCGGCTGACGGAGCCGCCGAGGCCGAAGGGATTGCCGAGGGCGATGACGGTCTCGCCGAGGAGGAGGTCGTCCTCGCGGGCGAGCTTGACCGACTTGAAGCGGCGCCCGGCGGCGCCCCGGATGCGCAGGAGGGCGACGTCCTTGGCGGCGGACAAGGCGATGCGCTCGGCCTCGAGGGTCTCTCCGGTGTCCGCGAACTGAACGTGGATGTCATCGACGTCCTGGACGACGTGGACGTTGGTGAGGACGTAGCCCTCGGGATCGATGACGACGCCGGAGCCGCGGCTGTACTCCTTGAGGGTGGGTCGCCGGCGGTAGCCGAAGAAGTCGGACAACCATTGTTCCACGGGGTCGTCGAGGCGGCTGGAACGGATGCGCGTGGAGATGTTGACGACGGCGGGCATGACCTTCTCGACGGCCTGGACGGTGGCGTCCCGGCGGATGTCCGTGGGTTCCACCACGGCGGGCTGGGACAGGGAGGGAGGCGTGGCGTTGGTGGCCGGGCTGCCAGTGCCCCCGGCGGCGAGGAGGCCGGCGATGGCCAACCCGATGCGGAAGCCGTGGCCTGGGCCGGGGCGTCGCCGCGGCGGCGGCCCGGCGAGGGGTTCAACAGGGCGGGCAACGAAGCCCGCATGGGAGCCGTTGTGGTTCATGACGACGCTGGGCTTCGCGTGGTTGGGTCAGGGTTCGCTGGGGCTGATCTCGACGTGGACGTCGATGGTGCGTTCCTGGGTGCCCTTGTAATGGCCGCGCGTGGGGGCGACGTCGGCGTAGTCGCGCCCGACGGCGACCTTGATGTAGCGGTCGTCGGGTTGGGTTCCGTGGGTGGGGTCGAGGGCGCGCCAGCCGAGGCCGGGAAGGTACACCTCGGCCCATGCATGGGAGGCGTCGGCTCCGGGGGTCCAGAAGTAGCCGGACACGTACAACGCGGGGATGCGAAGGGAGCGGCAGAGGCCGACGAGGACGTGGGCGTAGTCCTGGCAGACGCCGGTGCGGCGTTGGAGGGCGTCGGACATGCGGGTGTAGGCGTTGGTGGCCTTGGGGGCGTAGGTGAACTCGGAATGAATCCAGCGGGAGAGCCGTTGGGCGGCCTGCCATGCGTCGGGCTGGTCGCCGGCGATGTCGATGGCGAGGCGCCAGAGGTCCGGGCTGAGGCCGACATAGTCGCTGGGCTGGAGGTAGTCGAAGCATCGTTCGATGCGTCCGCATTCCTGGATGCGGTCCATGGGGAAGGGCGTGGCGGATGGGTCGAGGAGGTTCGAGGCGTTGGTCTCGACGCGGCTGGTGGCCTCGATGAGGAGGGAGGCGTGGGGGGGTATGATCTCAAAGTGGTGGACGCAGTTGGCGTAGAAGTCGTCGTAATGCCGCAGGTTCACGGCGGGGAGCACCTTGAGCATGAACGCGTCACAGCGTTGGTGCTCGTTGGAGACGGGACGGAGCCGGACCTCGTTGAAGCTCTCCCGCACCGGCGATGCGTAGCCGTAGCGCGTGCGATGGATCACTTGGAGCCTTGCCACGGGATCAGGGTCTTGGGGTTGGGCGGGTTTTCAAGCCCGGCATTCCATCGGCGGGCAGCGGGCGGCGGGGACCCTTCACGCCGGGTTCGGGTTCCATTCGCCGGTGATGAGGCCGCGCACGAACTCGTCCTGGGTGAGGGTCAGGGAGAGTGGGGGGACCGGTTGGGGGGCGTTGGGGCCTGGGCGAAGCAGGTCGAACTCGACCCGGCCCGGATTTCGGGGTGCACCGGGTTGCGCGGGGGTGACGGGGGTGGCGTCGCGAACCTGGATGCAGGCGTGCAGGCGTGGCCGTGCGGCAGCCCAGTCCTGGTAGGCCTCCGGCGTGTCATAGAGGATGTCGCCGGCCCGGAAGCCAAAGGTGGAGCCTTGGGTCCATCGTTCCACGGGCACCTTGTCCTCGATCCGGGTGGTCCTGCGGATGTCGAGGGCGTCGTTGAAGCACGTCGGCAGGTACATGGCCCAGCCGGCCGACCCGGGAGATTCCGGGTCCCGGAGGAGCTCGGTGGAGCGGCGCTCGCGCTTGGAGGGGTCGCGCGTCAGGGCTTCCAGGACACGAAGGCGCGGATGGGACAGGCCATGGGCCGACATGATGAGGGGAGGAGGTTTGGGCGGACGTGGCGTGTCGAGGCGTGGTGGGGGTGTTTGCCGTCACACGGTCGTCCAACGCCGCGAGCGGTTGCTCTTGAGGATGGCCTCGCAGAGGCGCACCTCGTGGTGGCCGTCGTCGGCGGAGGCAAAGAGCGCCGGCGTGCGGCGCCCGGAGGCGATGTGCTCGTACACGGCCCGGTACTGCATCTTGTGGCTGTCCGGGAAGCCCTCCGGATGGCCGCCCGGCGTGTCGGTGTAGCCGGCCACGTCCGCGTCGAAGCCAGGCGTCCCCCGTTGCAGGATTTGGTCGGGCGCGTCGCGTCGGCCGACGCGGATCTCGTTGGGGTTTTGGAACTCCCATTGCAACGACCCGGTGGTGCCGTAGAGGCCGACGTAGAGGGAGCATTTCCATCCGGCGGCCACCTGGGAGACGGAGGCGTTGGCATGGACGGCGTCGGCAAACCCATGGGAGGCCTTGCCGAAGCGGAGCAGGACGCTTCCGAAGTCCTCGGTATCGACGCGGTAGGGAATCCAGTCCTGGGCGGCTTCCTGGCGGAAGGTTTGGACCTCGCCGCGGGGGCGGCGGCGCACCTTGTGGAAGGTTTCGGTGTGGGCCATGACAGCCTCGGCGCGCGCCCCGAGGATGAAGGAAACGGCGTCGATCCAGTGCGTCCCGATGTCGCCCACGGCGCGCAAGGGGCCGCCTTCGGACGCGAGGATGCGCCAGTTGTAGTCGGTGTCCTTGAGGAGCCAGTCCTGGAAGAAGTGGCCCTGGACGTGGATGACCTTGCCGATGTCGCCGCGCTGGACCATGGCGCGCATCTGGAGGATGGCGGGGAAGAAGCGGCACATGTAGTTGACGGCGAACACGGGCGCGCCGGGGCGGCGCAGGGCGGCCAGCACGCGGGCGGTCTCGCGCGGGGTCATGCCCATGGGCTTCTCGCAGACCACGTGCTTGCCGGCCCGCAGGGCGGCGAGGGACTGCTCCACGTGCACCTTGTTGGGGGAGGCGACGTGGACGACGTCCACGTTCGGGGAGCGGACGAGGGCCTCGTGGTCGTGGTTTCCGAAGACCTCGGGGATGCCCCATTGGTCGGCGGTGGCGCGGGCGGACGGGGTGGAACCGCAGACGGCGGTGACCTGGACGCCGAGGCGGCGAAGGGCCTCGATGTGGACGGGGCCGATGAAGCCGGTGCCGAGGATGCCGGCGCGGAGGTGGTGGAGGGGGGTGCGGGAGGTCATGGGCCGATTCCGAAGTGCTTGCGAAGGATGGGCTCGAGATTGGCGGGCCTGCCCAGGGAGGGGTTCCAGAGGGCTCCGGCCGCGCCGCTGGCGTAGGCGGTGGCCGTGGAGGTGCCGTTGACGCGCCACAGGTCGCCTTGATACGCGACGATCCCGGAGCCCGGCAGCACCAGGTCCACGAAGGAGCCGTGGTTGGCGTAGGGGGCAAACTGGCCCTGGGCGTTCCCGGCGGAGACGGCGATGACCTCCGGGTAGGCGGCGGGAAAGCGCGGGTCCGCGACGGGCTCGTTGCCGGCCGCCGCGAGGAAGAGCACGCCCTGTTGCCGATACGCCGAGATCATCTGGCGCAGGTAGGGCGCGTCGGTGTCGCCGCTCAGGCTGAGGTTGATGACGTTGGCCTTGCGCTCGATGGCCTTCTGGATGCCCAGGGCGACGTCGAAGGCGGTGGTGTTGTCGTTGGCCCCGTAGATGTCCACGGAGACGACGCCGAAGTTGACCGCGGCGCCCGCCTTGCCCGCCGTGGCCTCGGCGGACTTCATCAGGTTGGCGAACATGGTGGTGCCATGGGCGAGGGACGGGTCCTGGGAGGCGGTGCCCGCGACGGAATCGCGCGACAGGATGAAGGCCTCGTGGGAGGGGTCGAGGACCTGGATGGCGGTGTCCACGAGCCCGATGACGAGCTTGCCGTCGCCCGTGGCGGCCGGGGTGATGCGCAGGGGCCTTGGGTTGGCGGCGGCGTCGCCGGCCTCGGCGGAGTCCGTGTTGAGGAAGCGGCGGTTGTCCTCGATGGAGACGCCCTCGATGCCCTGGAGCTTGTCGCGCGCGGCGTTGGCGGCGTCGGCGTCGGGGTAGCGCAGGCGGGCGGCGTTGATGGCGTCGAGCGTGCCCGCCACCTCGCCGCCGGTCTGGCGCGCAAGGTCGGCGGCGGACAGGCCGGAGCCGGGCTTGAGGAGGGCCACCAGCTCGTTGTCCACGCGGAGGTCGTCGGAGGGCGCCACGGCGGCGGTGGCCCCGGAAGGGTTCGAATCGAAGACCAAGAGCCGCCGCGTGCCGTTGGTCGAGGTGACGAGGGCGTGGTTGAAGCCATGCAGGATTCGGTCGAGGGCCTCGTTGGCCTTCAAGCCCTTGAAGCTGGACGTCACGGTCCCCTGGACGCCGGGTTCCACGAACACCTTCCATCCGGTCGCTCGGCCCAGCTCCGCAAGGACCTTGGCCAACGGCTGCCGGATCACCCGGGCATCGACGGAGTCCGGCCTCCGGCCCCAGCGAATGGCGAGGTTGGTGGATGCCGGGCGCGCCGGCGTCGCGGGCTTGAGGGGGGCACGGGGCGTGGGCGTGGGCGTGGGCGTGGCGGGCGGCGCGATGGACTCAAGCGCCGCGCGGGCATCCGGCAGGGCCTGCGCGGAGGCACAGACCGCAGCGACGGCCCACAGGAGAATTGCGGCAGCGCGCCCTCCAACCATGGCGTCATCGTACCGAAGCGCGGCGGGATGGGCACCGGATTCTTGGCGGCGGGCTGGGACTCCTCGCGGCGGGACGGCGGGTCCGGGGACTGGCTTTTGGCGTCGCCATGGGGCGGGAGGGATGCACAAGCTTGCGGTGTTCCCGAGAATGCAAGCGCGCGCGCAACCGCCCGTGGTGACGATGTTGGGTCTTGGCCTGATGGGGACCGCCATGGCCACGCGGCTCCTGGACGCGGGCTGGCGGGTGCACGTCTGGAACCGGACGGCCATCAAGGCCCAGCCCCTCGTCGCGCGTGGCGCGACCTGGACGGACAACCCGCTGGCCGCGTCGGACCGCGTCGTCGTCAGCCTCTACGACAGCGGTGCCGTGGCGGAGGTGCTGGAGACGATGCTGCCGGGGGCGCGGCCAGGGTTGGCCGTCATCGATACCACCACGGGCGACCCCAGGGAGGTGGAGGCGTTGGCGGCGCGGCTGGCAGGCGCGGGCGTGACGTACCTGGATGCGCCCATCTCGGGATCGAGCGAGCAGACGTTGCGGGGCGAGGCCTTGGTGATGGTGGGCGGTCTGCGCGGGGACTTTGACCGGTGCGCGGACCTGTGGGCGGCGCTGGGCGGCCGGGCGCTGCATTGCGGCGCGACGGGCAGCGCGTCGCGCATGAAGCTGGTGACGAACCTGGTGCTGGGGCTCAACCGGGCGGCCTTGGCGGAAGGGTTGGCGTTTGCCGAGTCGCAGGGGGTGGCGCCCGCCGCCGCGCTCGCGGCGCTGCGGGAGTCGATGGCGTACTCGCGGGCCATCGACGCCAAGGGCGACAAGATGGTGCGGCGCGACTTCACGCCCCAGGCGCGGTTGTCGCAGCACCTGAAGGACATCCGCATCCTGCTGGGCCTCGCCCACGCGGCGGGCCAGGGGCTGCCGCTGACCGACGTGCACCGGCAGTTGATGGAGCGGGGCGAGGACCTGGGCCTGGGCCAGCAGGACAACAGCGTGGTGCTGGAGGTGCTGCGGCCGCGGCCCTTGAAGGACGGCCCACGTCCGGGAGGCGCGCCATGAGCGCCCAGGACAGCCTGCATGGGTGGCGCCGGATGGCCGTGCTGGGCGTGGCGATGGCGGGGCTGTTGTTTGATGGGTTCGAGCTGGGCCTGATGCCGGTGGCGTCGTTGTCGGTGTCCAAGGACCTGCTGGGCAAGTCCTACACGGCGGCGCTCGGCGGCGAGTGGTTCGCGCGGTTCACGGCGGCGTTGATGCTCGGGGCGGCGCTCGGCGGCATCTTCCTGGGCAACCTGGGCGACCGGATCGGCCGGACGCGTGCGCTGGGGGTGAGCGTGTTGTTCTACTCGGTGTTCGCCGGGTTGGGCGCATGGGTGCGGACACAGGAGGAGATGCTGGCGCTGCGGTTCCTGGTGGGGCTGGGCGTGGGCGGCGTGTGGCCGAACTCGGTGGCGTTGGCGGCGGAGTGTTGGCCGGGGCGCTCGCGTCCGATCATCGCGGGCGTGATGGGCGCGGCGTTGAACGCGGGCATCCTGCTGCTTTCGCAGGTGGCGCGGGGCTGGCCGATCTCGGAGGGGTCGTGGCGTTGGTTGTTCCAGTTGGCGGGGGTGCCGGCGTTGCTGGGCTTGGCGGCCTTGACGGTGGTGCCGGAGTCGCCGCTGTGGCTGGCGGCACGAGGCGGCGGCCCGGAGGCCACGGGCGGCCATCGGCCAACGCGCGCGCCGGCGGGGTCCGGATTGGTGGAATTGTTCCGGCCGCCCATCCTCCGGCGGACGTTGATGGGGATGTTGTTGGGGTCGATCCCGATGGTGGGGGCGTGGGCGGCCAGCAAGTGGATGATCCCATGGGCGGACAAGGTGGGCGCGGCGGCGGGCCAACCGGGCTACAAGGCGCTGACGCAGGGCGCCTGGGCGACCGGGGCGGTCGTGGGGAGCTTCGTGGGCGCGCAGGTGGCGGCGGCGATGGGCCGGCGGCGCGCGTACGCGTTCATCAGCGCGGGCGCCACGGCGTTGACCCTCGTGATGTTCCTGGGAACGGAGCCGTTGCGGCCCGGGTTCCTGTGGGTGGTGCTGGGGCAGGGGTTTGTCTCGACGTTGTTCTTCGGGTGGCTGCCGTTGTACTTGCCGGAGCTGTTTCCCACGCGGGTGCGGGCGGCGGGGAGCGGGTTGGCCTACAACGTGGGGCGGTTCGCCACGGCGGCGGGCGTGCTGGGCGCGGGGATGTTGTTTGCCGCGATGGGCGGGTCCTACCCGCGGGTGGGCGCCGTGTGCGGCCTGGTGTACCTGCTGGGCCTCGTGGCCGTGGCCTGGGCGCCGGACACCTCCAGCCACGATCTCGAAGGGAAGAAACCGTGAGAGCCTCCATCGTGAATGCTAGAAGAGGGAACTCTATGGGGCCCATGGGCCTCATAGGCCTTGCAGCCGCGCTCACCGCGCGCGCCGCCTTTGACGACCCCAACGCGGACCGCGCCGCCCTGCCGGCCGTGCCGCCCGGGTTCTCGGTGACCTTCTATGCGCGGGAGCCGTTGGTGCGGCAGCCGTGCTCCATGGCCTTCGACCTCCGCGGCCGGCTCTGCGTGGGCATGGGGCCCCAGTACCGCAACCCGACGCCCAAGACCCCCGGCGACTCCGTGGTGCTCGTCCTCGACACCGACGGCGACGGCACGGCCGACACGACGAAGGTGTTCGCAACGGGGTTCAACGCGATCCAGGGGCTCGCTTGGCGCGGGCGCGACCTGTGGGTGGCCAACGCCCCGGACCTCACCGTGGTGCGCGACCTCGACGGGGACGACGTGGCGGACCAGTACGTCCGGTTGTACACGGACCTGGGCAACCTCGAGCACGGGTTGCACGGGCTGAACTGGGGGCCCGACGGCCTCCTCTACATGACCAAGGGCAACTCCAAGGGCCTCACCCAGCCCGGGCGCGTCGCGCCCAAGGCGTTCCGTGACCTGTGGGGCGTCACGGCCCCGCCGGGCACGCCCGACCTGCCCCCGCCCCAGACGTTCACCCGGGACACCTATCAACGCGCCTTCCATGACCCCAACGACGACTGGGGCCGCGAGGGCGGCGTGCTCCGCTGCGAGCCCGATGGCTCCGGCCTCGAGATCGTCTCGCGCGGCTGCCGCAACCCCTGGGACATGGCCTTCGACGACGGCTTCAACGGACTCGTCACGGACAATGACCAGACGTCCGGCGACCGCGTCTTCATGCCGTTCCCGGGCGCGCACTTCGGATGGAACCACCCGTGGAGCGCGCATTGGTCGGACGCGCCGCACGCGCCCAGTGCGCCGGTGAGCGGGCCGTTGTTCGAGGGTTCCTACACCGGCGTGGTCCACGCCAACGCACCGGCCTTCCCTGCCAGCCATCGCGGCGTCTTCCTCGTCAACGACTGGCTCCGCAAGGGCACCTTCGTGTGGCGACCCACGTGGGACGGCGCGCTGCTTCGTCCGTCCGGCGGCACCTGGGAACCCTTCGTCACCGGCGGCAACGCCCTCTTTAGGCCCACCGACCTCGCCTTCGGTCCCGACGGCGCCCTTTATATCCTCGGGTGGAGCGCCGGGTATGGCGCGGAATACAAGGACGGCCAGATGACCAGCGAAGGCCGCGTGTTCCGCGTGGCCGCCAGCGCCGCCAACCCGTCCAACGCGAGCAACGCCCGCGCGGCTTCACCGCTGCGCCCGCCCCATCCCATCGGAGCCCAATCCGACGAGCAGCTCCTCGCCGCGCTCGACGCGGCCATCCCCGCCTGGCGCACGGACGCGCAGGAAGCCTTGGTGCAACGTGCCACACGATCGCGGGAGACGCGCGACCTCCTGATGGGCGAGCTGCGCCAGCCCGCCGGCGAGGCCCGCGAAACCTGGGCCGCGTGGGCGCTCGGGCGCGTGGCCCCCAACGACCCCGAGGTCACCGCACGCTTCGCGGCGCTCGCCTCCGACGCCGGCCGTTCCCTGAATCTCCGCGTCCAGGCCCTTCGCATCCTCGCCTTCCGCGCCCGTCGCGGCGGCGACGCACAGGTCGCCTCGAAGCAGGTCCTGGAGGCCTTGCGGTCCGGCGAGGCCCGGCTGCGCTTCGAGGGCATTGCGGCGGCGCGCGAGGCCCGTGTGACGGCCGCGGTGCCCGCGCTGGTGGACCTCGTGGCGGGCGAGGCCGACCCCACGACCTTCTATGCCGGATGGCAGGCGCTGCGCCTGCTGGCCCCCATGGAACGCCTGCGCGGCGCGCTCACGGACGCACGCCCGGCCGTGCGGCGCGCCGCGTTGCTGGCGTTGCTGGAGGATCATCGGCTCCATGCGCCCGAGGTCCGCGCCCTCGTGCGGGACGCCGACCCACGCGTCGCCGGGATCGCGTCGTCGTGGGTCCGGAAGGCGGAGGGCGGGGGCGAGTCGCTGGAATTGCGCGGGCGTCCGCTGGACGCGTCGGGCGTGGCCGCGAAGGACGGGGCCGTCGAGCCGCCGCCGCCGTCGGTGGTGGTCAAGGTCCGGTCGAAGGGACGTCGCGAGCCCCGCGTCGTGGCGACGGGCTTCAAGCGGGGCACGGCGGCCTACGTGGACCGGGCCTACAAGCTGCGCGAGGTGACGGGATCGCTTGCGGGCGCGGACCTCGTGCAGACGTCGAACGACGACGACGGCAGCACGGGCGACGGGTGGCTGGAGATGGAGCTGGTGCGCCCGGCGCGCGTGCACGTGGCGTTGGACACGCGGAGCCCGCACGTGCCGGCGTGGTTGCAGAGGGGCTTCCAGCGCACGACGAACGTCGTCCGCGCCGAGGGCTTCGAGTGCGTCGTGTTTGCCGCCGAGTTCCCGGGCGGCACGGTCCGGCTGGGAGGCAACACGGACGACGGCAAGGCGGGGGGCAAGGGCCATTACCTGGTGGCCGTGGAGCCGTTGCCCGTCGCGCCGCCGTCCAACGCCACCACGCTGGAAGGCACGCTGGAACGGCTGGCGACGGCCGACGTGCGGCGCGGCCAATGGTTGTTCCAGCACCCGCGCGGCGCCGCCTGCGTGCAGTGCCATCGGCTCGAAGGACGCGGCAACGCCTTCGGGCCGGACCTGGCCGGGATTGGCAGCCGCGCGACGGCGCGCCACTTGGCGGAGTCGGTGGTGCACCCGGGCGCGGTGGTGACCGAGGGCTTCCGGATGGAGACCGTCGAGACGGCGGAGGGCGAGCTGGCGGGGATCTTGTTGGAGGAAAGCGGGCTGAGCGTGGCGCTGGGGTTGCCGGGCGGGCGTCGCGAGGTCGTGGCGAAGACGCGCATCACGGGCCGGCGCACGGCCCCGGGCTCGGCCATGCCGGCGTTCGACACGATGTTGACCGCGCAGGACGTCGCGGACGTGGTGGCCTACCTGCTGGCGCAGAAGGCGGCCCCGACGAAGGCGTTCGTGCCGTCGGTGGAGAAGCTCCCGGGCCGGCTTCGGCTGCGGCACGGGACGGTGGCGTTGGGCGACTTCGTCTTCGAGGACCCCAAGATCCTCCGGCCGCATTGGGCAAACCTCCGCGCGCCGGATGGCACGCCCGTGTCGCGCACGCATCCGCCCGTGGCCGGAGTCGATGCCACGGACCACGACACGATGCACCCCGGCTTGTGGCTGGGGTTCGGCGACCTGTCGGGCGCGGACTTCTGGAGGAACAAGGCCCGGATGGAGCACGTGCGGTTCGTGCGCGAGCCGGAGGCGCGGGACGGCGGGGTGTCGTTCGCGACCCTGACGCGGTTGACGGGGCCCGACGGGCGGCACGTGTGCGACGCGGAGCATGCCTTCCGGGTCGTGGGCCAGGGCGCGGCATGGGGCGTGGATTGGACGGCCACGTTCCGGTCGGAGGCGGGCGAGTTTTGGTTTGGGGACCAGGAGGAGATGGGGTTGGGGGCGCGGGTGGCGACGCCGTTGACGGAGAAGGCCGGGGGCCGGGTCCGGAGCAGCGCCGGGCGGGAGACGGCGCGCGACACGTGGGGCCAGCCGGCGGACTGGTGCGACTACTCGGGCACCGTGGAGGGGCGTCCGGCGGGCATCACGTTGATGGCGGACAACCCGGGCTTTCGCCCATCCATGTGGCACAACCGGGACTACGGCGTGTTCGTGGCGAACCCGTTCGGGCTGGCGTCGATGAAGCAGGGCGAGACGAGCCGGGTGAAGGTGCCGGCCGGCGTGCCGTTCACGGTGCGGTTCGGGGCGGTGCTGCACGCCGGGGCGGCGCCCGACCCGGCCGCGTGGTTCCGGGACTTCGTGGCACGGCGGTAAGGGGGCGAGTGAGCCTGGAAACGGCGGTCAAAGACCGTTTCCAGGGGCGAATCCGGTTCTGTAGGCCGGGTCCCCTGACCCGGCGCACCGGGCATGCGGCATCGCTGCCGCCGCGTGAGGGCACGCGGCCTGCAGGACGCCCAAGGGCCGTGTCTAGAGTCCGTCCCCTGGGTCGGACCGCCGTTGTCCCACCCCTTGTGCAAGGTTTCCATTCCATCCGGGACGCGCCTCGGTACGGTGACCGGCCCGGCGGGGAAGAAACGAGCCACAAGCCATGGGAGAAAGCCGCATCTCGGGTCTGGAGGAACTGCTGCGGACGCGCGTGCCCAACGTGCGCCTGGGCATCCATGGGCGGCCTCGCAACCCCGTCGTCCCCACCGGCGTCGCGCCCCTCGACGCGCTCCTCGGCGGCGGCCTGGCCGGGGGCGACCTCACCGAGCTGGTGGGCGACGGTCCGGTGTCCGGGTCGGCCCAGGTGTTGCACGCCTTCCTGCGCAGCCTCGCGCGCGCCGGGCGCTTCATGGCCTTGATCGACGGGGCCGACAGCCTCGACATCGACGCAGAGGAACCCGCCGTGTTGTCCCGGCTCCTGTGGGTGCGATGCCGTTCCGCCGCCGAGGCGCTGAAGGCCGCCGACCTCGTCCTGCGCGACCGCAACCTCCCGGTGGTCGTCATTGACCTGAAGCTCAACCCCGTCGCCCAGCTCCGCCGCATCTCGGGCAGCGTGTGGCATCGGTTCTCGCGCCTTGCGGAGCACCAGGGCTCCACGGTCCTGGTCATCACCCCCCTCGCCCTCGTGGGCGGCGCGGCCGCGCGCGTGTCCGTGTCCATGGCCCGCCCGTCCGGCGCCCTCGAGGCCACCGTCGGGCCCGAGGCCGCCTTGAACGGGCTCCGGTTCGCCCTGTTGCGACAAGAATCCAACGCGTCGGAGCCCGGGGCCGCCGGGCGCGTCGCCTGAGGCCACCATGTTTGCCGTCGTCCATGCCCATGCGTTCCCGTTGCAGGCCGTGCTCCGGCACGAGCCCGGCATGGCGGCCCGCCCGTTCGCGCTCGTGGACCCGGCGCAGGCCAACCCCCGCGTCGTCGCCCTCAACGGCGTCGCCCGCGCCAGCGGGGTGGAGGAAGGGCTCACGGCCCCGCAGGCGCTGGCGCGTTGCCCCGGCGTGGTCGTGCGGCATCGGTCCGGCGCCGCCGAGGACGCGGCGCGCGACGCCATGGTCCAGGCGGCCAACGCCTTCTCGCCCGGCCTGGAATGGACGGCCGCCGGATGCGTGACGCTCGACATGCGTGGGTTGTCCGACCCCGGTCCGGAGCCGTCGCCGGAGGCCTTGAGGGGCTGGGGTGGGCGGCTTGCGGAGGCGATGGCAGGCCTGGGCCTTGCGGTGCGGGTGGGACTGGGGCCAACGCCCGGGGTGGCGCGCCACGCGGCCATGGCCCCCGGAACGGCCGATGATGCGCGGGTCGTCGTGGTGACGCCGGGCGAGGCGGCAGCCTTCGTGGCGTCGTTGCCGGTGGCGACGCTCGAACCGTCGCCCCATGCCGCGCGGATGCTGGAGCAATGGGGGGTGCGTTCCGTGGGCGACCTGCTGCGGCTGGGGCAAGGGGAGCTTGCGGAACGACTGGGGCTGGAGGCGTTCGCGTTGTGGGCGGCCGCGTCCCATGCGGCGTCGCGGCCGCTGCGGCACGAGCGGCTGCCCGAGACCTTCGCCGAGGAGGCGCCGCTGGACCCGCCGGTGGAGATGGCGGAGCCGTTGTTGTTCCTGTTGCGACGGTTCGCGGATTCCCTGTCGAAGCGGCTCGAAGGGGCGGGGCGCGCGGCCGGCGAGCTGGCGCTGCGCCTGCGGCTGGAGTCGGGCGACATCATGGACCAGCGCCTGCGGCTGCCCCAGCCCACGCACCGGGCCGAGGTGTTGTTCCGGATGCTGGCGACGCATCTCGAGGGGTTGCGCACCCCGGCGGCCGTCTCGGGCATCCGGCTCCATGCCGAGCCCGCCCGGCCGCACCAACACCAGTTCGGGCTCTTCGAGTCCGCGCTGCGCGACCCACACCAGTTCCAGGAAACCCTCGCCCGCCTCGCCGCGCTTGTCGGGCCCGACCGCGTCGGATCACCCGTGCGCATCGAGGGGCATCGGCCGGACCAGTTCCGGATCGTGCCGCCGGACTTCGAGGCGGCCGCGTCCGACGTGGGGCGACGGGTGCTGGAGTGGCTGCGGCCGGTGCCGGTGCGTCGCCTGCGCCCGCCGTTGCCGGCCACGGTGGAGGGTGCGCCGCGTCGCCGCGCGGGGGCGGCGAGTTCCACGGACCCGTTGGACGGACGCCGGACGACCGCGCCCATCGAGCCACGCACGCCCGGCCGCGGCAGCGTGTTGTCGGCCTCGGGCATGGCGGCGTTGCTGGACCCGCTGTTTCGTCCGCAGGGCAAGGCCCCGGCGCCGGCGGGGGCGGAGGGCCCCGGGACGACGCCGGCCGTTCCCGCGCCTGTTCCGGTTCCAGCCCCCGCGTCCGTGGTGCCATTTCCGACGCCAACGCCTGGGTTGGAAGAACCCCGGGTGCACGCCCCGGGTCGGCCGTGGGCGGTGCGTTGCGCGTGGGTGGAAGGCCGCGTGCAGGTCGCCGTGGGCCCGGTCCATGCCTCGGGCGGTTGGTGGGAGGCGGTCCGGGCATGGCAACGGGTGGAATGGGACGTGACCGTGCAAGGCCGTCATGGCCTGCGCCTCGCATGGGACGGCACGGCCTGGCAGGTGGAGGCCGTGATGGATTGAGGACCGGGCCGGGAGGGAGGCGTGGAGGAAGGGGCGAAACCTCCGGAGGGCGGGCGTTCCTGGTAACAGGACTTTTGGCGCAACCGCCCCCTGGCTTGGGGCAGATGCACGCAGATGCCGAGGTGGCTGAGACGGTGGGTTCTCCCGACCTCCGCGCGCATCGGCACCCTTCTGTAATGGGGTGGTTGCTGCCGGCCTGAAATGCCGGCGAAAGACAGGTCGCCGGGGCAGCTTTTTGGTTCTTGGATGTTTTCGGTGAGTGGGCCTTGTTCATCCTGAAATCGGCAGTCAATGAGGGTGCCAAAACGAGTAAACGCCCTTCTCATCGG
>CAYSGH010000096.1:0-4713 GCA_964430505.1 uncultured Akkermansia sp.
GGGTTTTGTGGGGTGGGGACGGTGTCCGGTGGTGTCGCTTCGCTCAACCACCGGCAACATTCTGGCAACCCTCCGGGTTGCTTCAGAAGCGGGAAGCGGCGGGCGAGGGGGTGGTCCTGGACAGGTGTGGAGGGTGCCGAGGTGGGGTGGGTTCTGGCATCCCTCCGGGGTGCGGGGGGTTTTTGGGGGTGGGGTTGGGATCCGGTGGTGTCGCTTCGCTCAACCACCGGCACCATTCTGGCAACCCTGCGGGTTGCACCGGGCTCGTGGTCTGTGCGCTTCATGGAGTCCCGGCTTTAGCCGGGGGAGGCGTCGCCTCGTCGAACGCGCAGGAAGTCCCTGTTCGCCGCTCGCCGCTCGCCGCTCGCCGCTCGCTCCCCGCCGAATGGGTGCTCGCGTCGCGCGGGCGGGCCTCGATACGCTTCGGGGCACGATGACCCTCGAGTTTGTGAAGATGAGCGGCGCGGGCAATGACTTCATCCTGCTCGACAACCGGGACGGGCGGATCGCATTGACGCGAGAGCAGGTGGCGCGGTTGTGCCATCGGCAGTTCGGGATCGGGGCCGATGGCCTGATGTTGCTCGTGCCCTGTGGATCCGGGCGCGCGGACTGGGCGTGGACGTTCTACAACTCGGATGGGTCGGACGCGGAGATGTGCGGGAACGGGGCGCGGTGCTTCGCGCGGTATGTGCAGCGGGTGACGGGCTGGGACCGGCCGACGTTGACGTTCGAGACGTTGGCGGGGGTGATCCACGCGACGATCGAAGGGGACGAGGTGACGATTGGATTGACGGAGCCCCGGGACCTCCGGATGGGGGAACGGGTGACGGTGGCCGGGGCCGTGGTGGAGGTGCACTCGGTGAACACGGGCGTGCCCCACGCGGTGGTGTTCGTGCCGGACGCGGACCAGGCCATGGTGCAGGAGCACGGGGCGGCGCTTCGCTACCACGAGCACTTCAAGCCGCGCGGGACCAACGTGAACTTCGCGCAGGTGCTGGGCCCGGGCCGGATCCGGGTGCGCACGTACGAGCGCGGGGTGGAGGGGGAGACGCTGGCGTGCGGGACGGGGGTGACGGCGAGCGCGTTGGTGGCGTCGCGGGTGCATGGGTTCGAGAGCCCGGTGGGGGTGCAGGTGCAGGGCGGGGACCGGTTGCAGGTGGCGTTTGACCGGCAGGGGGAGGGTTTTGCGAACGTGCGGTTGAAGGGGCCGGCCACGTTCGTGTTCGAGGGCCGGATCACGGTCTAGGGGAGGCAGGAACGGATGAAGGCGAGGCGATGGATGGTGCGGTGGGCCGGGGTGTTGGCGGCCGCGATGGGTTGGTGGGGCGTGCTGGGCGTGGTGGTCGCGACGGGGGGCGGCCGCGTGGAGGCGCATGGCAACGACTTCGAGATGATCTTCTCGTTGACGCAGCAGCTTGCGAAGAGCCCGGGCGACGTGGGCCTCCTGCTGGAGCGCGCCGAGGTGTGGCGCGCGCACGGGGAGCTGGACGTGGCGCGGCAGGACCTGGAGGCGGCGCTGGCGGCCCAGCCGAGGTTCCAGCCGGCGCGCGTGCGCCTGGCGATGGTGGCGCGCGACCAAGGACGGCTGGAGGAGGCGTTGAAGTTGCTCGACGTCGCCGCGTTGGCGGAGCCCGGGCAACCCGTGATCCGGTCGGTGCGCGCGGGCGTGTACCTGCGCCTCGGGCGGCCGGCGGCGGCGGTGTCGGACCTGGACTCGATCCTGAAGTCGGACGTGGAGCCGGCGCCGGAGTTGTACCTGGACCGGGCGCGCGCGCAGTTGGCCTTGCCCAAGCCGAACACGAACGCGGTGGTGGCGGGCCTGGACCAGGGGATCGAGCGGATGGGTCCGGTGCCGAGCCTGCACTTGATGGCGTTGGACCTGGAGGAGCAGTCGGGCCAAGTGGAGGCGGCGCTGCGGCGGATGGACGGGTTGGCGAGGGAGTCGGCGCGGAAGGAACGATGGCTGGAACGGCGTGGCGACGTGTTGCTGAAGGCGGGCCGGGCGGCGGAGGCCATGAAGGCCTGGGGCGAGGCGTTGGCGGCCATCGACGCGCTGCCGGAACGCCAGCGTCGCACGGTGGCCACGACGGAGCAGCGGGCGGCCATCGAGGCCAAGCTTGCGGGTGGGAAGGCGAACGGGAAACCCTCTGGGCCGTGAGGACGGCACGACGGATCTTCCTGGGGTGGCTTGCGGCGTGGGCCTTGGGCATGGCCCCGGCGGTCGCCCAGCCCGCGAAGCTAACGCGCGGCCCGTACCTGCAACTGCCCACGCACAAGTCGATGGTCGTGCGCTGGCGGACGGACCGGGAGACGAAGGGCTACCTGCGCTGGGGGTTGTCGCCGGAGTCCGCCACGAACCGCGTCGCGCACAAGGGCATCCTGACGGAGCACGTGGTGCAGATCGACGGGCTGAAGCCCAACATGCGGTACTACTACGCCGTGGGGACGGAGACGAACCGTTGGCTGACGGAGCCCGGGCAGGCGTTTTCCTTCATCACGGCCCCGGTTCCCGGGACGGTGCAGCCGGTGCGCGTGTGGGCGGTGGGGGACGCCGGGACGGCGACGACGAACCAGGTGAACGTGCGCAAGGGGTTCGAGACGTGGCACGCGCGGCAGCCGGCCGACCTGTGGCTGATGCTGGGCGACAACGCCTATTCCACCGGCACGGACCGCCAGTACCAACGGGCCGTGTTCGACATCTACACGGACCTGCTGCGGCGCGTGCCGGTGTGGCCCACGCTGGGCAACCACGACGCCTACTCGGCGGATTCCTCGACGCAGTCGGGCGTCTATTACGACATCTTCACGCTTCCTTCCCGCGCCCAGTGCGGCGGCCTGATTTCCGGCACCGAGGCCTACTACTCGTTCGACTTCGCCAACGTCCACTTCGTGTGCCTCGACTCGCATGACAGCGACCGGGCCAAGGGCGGCGCGATGGCGGAGTGGCTGCGGGCGGACATGGCGGGCCACTCGCGCGACTGGACGGTGGCCTTCTTCCATCACCCTCCCTACACGAAGGGCTCGCATGACTCGGACAAGCTTTCCGACTCGTCCGGGCGTTTGGTGGAAATGCGCGAGAACCTCCTGCCGATCCTGGAGGCGGGCGGGGTGGACCTGGTGCTCACGGGGCATTCGCATTCCTACGAGCGGTCGTTCCTGCTCAACGGGCACTACGGCTATTCCACCAACCTGGCCCCCTCGATGATCCTCGACCGCGGCAGCGGCCGCATCGACCACGAGGGCGCGTACAAGAAGGAGGCGGGCAACGTGCCGCACCAGGGGGCGGTGTACATCTGCGCGGGCGCGTCCGGCCAGGTCTCGGGCGGCAAGCTCAACCACCCGGCCAACTGGGTCTCCCTCAACAAGCTGGGCTCGTTGGTGCTCGACTTCGACGGCCTGCGCCTGGACGTGCGCTACCTGGGCGACCGCGGCCAGGTGCGCGACTACTTCACTCTGATCAAGAAACCCTGACCCCGCCCGTGAGCACGCTTGCCGACATCGTCGCCTCCACGCCGGTCGATGACATCCACACGCACCTGTACGACCCGGCGTTCGGGTCGCTGCTGCTGTCGGGCATCGATGACCTGCTCGTGTACCACTACCTCGTCAGCGAGGCGTCCCGGCAGATGGACGTGTCGCTGGAACGGTTCTGGGCCGCGTCGAAGACGGAGCAGGCCGACTGGGTTTGGCGGGCGTTGTTCGTGGAGAACTCGCCGGTGTCGGAGGCTTGCCGGGGGGTGGTGACGGTGCTGCACGCGCTGGGGATCGAGCCCCGGGCGCACGACCTCCCGTCGTTGCGGCGATGGTTCGCCGCGCAGCCGCCCGCCGCGTATCTGGAACGCGTGCTGGCCCTCGCCGGGGTGCGGTCCGTGTGCATGACGAACTCGCCGTTCGACGACGAGGAACGGCCCGTGTGGGAGAAGGGGTTCGAGCGCGACCCGCGGTTCCGGGCGGCGCTGCGCATCGACCCATTGCTGTTGGACTGGCCGCGCGCGATGCCCCGGCTCCGGGCCTGGGGCTACGACGTGGGGCCGGATCGGTCGGCTAGGACGGCGTCCGAGGTGCGCCGGTTCCTGGGGGATTGGACGCGTCGGATTGAGTCGCGGTATTGCATGGTGTCGTTGCCGCCGGACTTCGCGTGGCCCTCGGACACGGACGCGTCGTGGTTGATCCAGGAGGCGGTGCTGCCGCACGGGCGGGAGACGGGGCAGGCGTTCGCGTTGATGCTGGGGGTCAAGCGCGGCGTGAACCCGGCGTTGCGATTGGCGGGCGACGGCGTGGGGCGGAGCCGCCTGGACGCGCTGGAGAACCTGTGCGCGGGCAACCCGGGCAATCGCTTCCTGGCGACGTTGCTTAGCCGGGAGGCGCAGCACGAGGCGGTGGTGCTCGCGCGCAAGTTCCCGAACCTGCACCTGTTCGGGTGCTGGTGGTTCACGAACACGCCGCAGTTGATCGACGAGATCACGCGGATGCGCCTGGAGCTGTTGGGGACGAGCTTCACGCCGCAGCACAGCGACGCGCGGGTGCTGGACCAGCTCATCTACAAGTGGCGGCACACGCGGGAGAGACTGGTGCCGGTGCTGGCGGCGCGGTACGAGGCGTTGGCGGCCAGCGGGTGGGTGGTGACCGAGTCGGAGATGCGGCGGGACGTGGCCCGGTTGATGGGCGGCGGGTTCGAGGCGTTCGTGGGCGGGCGAACGGGTTGAACGCGGC
>CAYSGH010000096.1:4813-15060 GCA_964430505.1 uncultured Akkermansia sp.
GAGGAACCGCGCCTGGGTGGCCCTGGGGGCGCGCAGGAGGACGGCGCGTTGGCCCGGCGTGGGCTCGTGCCAGCGCCATTCGATGGGGCCGACGGTGCGGACGACGGTGGGGGCCGACTGGACGGTTTGCCAAGCGTTGGAGGCGCGCAGGACGTAGGAGCCGTCGAGGGCGGGGGCCACGAGGACGTCGTTGGTGGCCCCGGGCAACGGGACGCCATTGCGCAGCCATTGGACGGCGGCGGGCGACGCGGAGGCCACGGGTCCGCCGAGGCGGAGGGTGGCATCCGACTCGAGCACGAGGCTTGCGGGGTTGGGGACGAGGCCCGGGGCGCGCGTGATGGCGGCGGACAGGTCGCCGTTGGCGAAGACGGCCACGACGTTGGACAACCCGACGGGCGGGCTCGTTTGGCCGCGCAGGTTGGAGCCCCACGCCAGCACCGTTCCATTGGCGCGCAGCACGAGGGAGTGGGAGGCCCCGGCCGCGACGCGCACGATGTTGGTGGCCGAGTTTGGCGGGTTTAACGGGCCGAAGGGATGGCCCCACGAGACCAAGCGGCCGTCGGTCCGGGCGACGATCCCGTGGCCTTTGCCGAGGGCGAGGGACACGACGTTGATCGCGGAGCTCGGCGGGAAGCCGGTGCCGAGGCCGCCCCAGGTGGCCACGGTGCCGTTCTGCCGGATAACCCCTGCCTGGTATCCGCCGGACGCGACCTCGACGGCGGGCGTGGCGGTGACGGACGAGGGCGGGTTGGTGGATCCGGCGAACATGGAGCCCCAGGCCCGCACGGTGCCGTCCTCGATGAGCGCCACGGCATGGGCGTAACCGGCCGCGATCGAGACCACGCGGCCGAGGTTGTCGGGGACCTTGAGCACCGAAGGATTGGTGGCGGCGGTGCCCCAGGCACGGACGGACCCGTCGTCGCGCAGCGCCAGCCCAAAGGTTTCGCCGGCCGCGATGGCCACGACGCGGTCGAGGTCGGCGGGCGGCGCCAAGGCGGGCTGCGGCGCGGGCGACCACAGGGCGACGGTCCCGTTGGTGCGCAAGCCGAGGGCGAAGCCGGGCCCCAGCGCGAGTTCCCGGACGAGGCCCATCTCGGCCGAAGGGCCCGCCATCGACCACGCGATGGCGGCTCCGGCGGGGGTGCCGGGGCGGACGACGAGGTCCATGGGCGCGCTGGCCGCCTGGCCGAGGGGGTTGGAGAGATGGATCGTGTACGAGCCCGCGTGGGTCTCGGACAACACGGGGAAGCTCAGCACCGTGTTGGTGGCGCCCTCAATGACATCTCCGTTCCGTCGCCATTGGATGGACAACGGGGCGGACCCGGCAATGTCCGGGGCCCATGCGAAGGGTGCGCCGGCCCGGGCCACGCGCCATGCGCCGGTCTCGGGGACGCGGGGGCCGGAGGGATTCACGGCCACGCGGGCCGGCGTGGAGGCGATGGTTCCCAGGGCGTTGACGGCGCGGACGACGTACTCGCCCGCGTCCTCGGGCGTGACGGCGTCACGGACGAGGACGGGGCCGTTGGCTCCCGGGACGGGCTGGTCGTCGCGGTACCATTGCCACGAGATGGGCTCGCTGCCGCGCGCGTCCGCCGCGAGCACGAGGCGCGCGCCTGCGGGAAGATCGCGCCCGACGGGCGAGCGGGTCCACCGGGGGGCCGACGGCACCACGGCCACCACGTAGGGGCCGCCCCGCGATCCGCCGAAGGCGTTGGTGGAGTCGAGGTAATACACCCCGGCGTGCCGTGCCTGCGCGTTGGGAATGACGAGGCCCGGGCCCGTGGCGTCGGGCAGGAAGACGGCGTCGCGCCGCCACGCGTTGGTGAAGGGGCCGACGCCGACGAACTCGGGTCGCAGGGCGAGGTCGTCGCCCGCCGCGACGGCGACGCGGTCGGGCCCGAGGAGGAGGGGCGGGCCGAGGATGCCGACGTGCACGGGGGCGCTGGTGATGGAATGCAGGTCATTGGCGGCGACCAGGGCGTAGTCGGCGTCGTCGGCATACGACGCCTGCAGGATGTCGAGGGTGGCTTGGTTGGCCCCGGGGATGGGCTGGCCCGCGCGCAGCCATTGGAGGCGGACGGGGGACGGGCTGCGCACCTCGGCCAGGAGGGAGGTGGCGGATCCGACGGCGACCTGGAGGGCGCTCGGGAGGATGGAAAAGAAGGGCGCCGTGGTGAGGGCGTAGGTGCCGTCCTGGCCTGGGGCGAGACGGGAGACGCCGACCAGTCCCGGAAGCCATTCGCCCCATGCCGATTGGGTGTTCCATGGCCGTTGCCAGACGCGTCCGGAGGCGTCGAGCGCGAGCATCTCGGAGTTGCTGCCACCGGCCTCCACGGCGCGGGCTCCCCCGGGCAAGGGGGGCAAGGGCGTCAGGCCGTCGCTCGTGAGGAGGGCGAGGGTGCCGTCCGAACGCACCACCAACCCGCCCGCTGCGCCCGCCCAGATGGCGATGGCATCGACGGACGGGCTGGACTGGACCGGAAGGTATTGGGGATCCCAGCGGAGCAGGGTGCCGTCCTCGTGCGCGACCATGACGGTGGATTGGTGAACGGAGACCAATGCGGCCCGGCGGAGTTGCGACGGGTAGGCGGAGCCTTGGATGGGCCATTGGACGACGGAGCCGTCGGGCTGGAGCCCGATGCTGAACTTGTCGCCGGAGGCAAAGTCGAACGCGCCCAGGGCTTCGGCCGGGGGAAAGGACTGGCCGTAGTTCTCCGCCTCGTTCCAATGCCATCCGCGCAGCGTGCCGGACGCGTCCCGGACCAACGCATGGAACACGCCCAGGCTCAGGCTGGAGACGGGGCCGAGGTCGTCGGGCGGCGCGAGGCTCGCGTGCAGGCTGGGGTTGGCGGTCCACGTCACGAGCTTGCCCTCGGGGGTGATGCCCATCCCGAACGTCCCGCGCCATGGGTTCCGCATCATGCGGGCGTCGAGGACCCGGTCGAACTCGGGCGGATGGGGAAGGGCTCCGCGGTACGGATGCACGGCCAGGTGCGGACGCGACACGGGCGCGGGCGGGGTCCGGACGTGGACGTGGACGAGGCGCGAGGTGACGGAGCCGGACGCGTTGGAGGCCACGAGGTGGTAGTCGGCCTTCAAGCCGGGCAGGGCGGGGCCGAGGTCGAGGTCGAGCTGGGTGGCGTCGGGAAGGGGCTGTTGGTTGCGGAACCACTGGAGGGTGGTGGGCTCGGGCGTGGTGATGGCCGCGGACAACCGCACCGGCCGTCCGGGCAAGGCGACGGCGTGGGAGGGTTCCACGGTCAGGATGGGGCGGCCGGTGGAGAGGAACGCGACCTCGGAGGTGGCGGATCCGTTCTCGTTGGTGGCGACGACGTAGTACGGGCCGTCGTTGGACGCGGTGGCGTTGGGGATCTCGAGGGTCGGCCCGGTTTGGCCGGGAAGGGGCTGGCCGCGATGGAACCACTGGTACGCGATGGGGTCGGTGCCCACGGCGCGTGCGACGAGGCGGGCGGATTGGCCGGGCGGAACGGCGACGTGCGAGGGCTGGACCTCCATGAAGGGCGCGCTGGCATCGATGCTGAATTCGAGGGCGAGGCTGGTGTTGGTGCCGAAGGCATTGGCGGCGGCGACGGTGTAGAGGCCGACGTTCTCGTTTTGGGGGTTGGGGAGCGTGAGGGTGGCGTTGGTGGCGCCGGGGATGGGCTCGTTGTTGCGCAGCCATTGGAGGGTCCATGGCTCGGACCCGATGACGGGTCGTTCGAGGGTGACCCGGCGCCCGGCGAAGACCCGGAGGCTCTGCCATGGGGCGATGGGCACCGGGGCGCGCGTGAGGCCGATGGTGGCCTCGGAGGCGGTGATGAAGCTGAACCGGACGCCGGCCGGCGCGGGTTCGGCGGCGCGCGTGCCGCGTCCTCCCCAGACGTGGACGGAGCCGTCGGCGCGCAGGGCGGCCGAGTGGAGCCTGCCGGCCGCGACCTGGACGAAGTTGGCGAAGGTGGTCCCGATGGGCGCGACCTGGCCATGGCTGTTGTTGCCCCATGCGAACACGCGCCCGTCGGACCGGAGGGCCAAGGCGTGGTTGAAGTGGCTGGCGGAGACCTGGACGCCGTCGGTGAACCCCACCGGGAACGCCAGGCAGCCGAGGGTGTCGGTGCCCCAGCCACGCAGGCGCCCGGACTCGTCGAGGAACACGGTGAACTGCTGCCCCGCGTCGAGGGCGCGGATGCGTTGGGCCGGCCCGGGAACGGCGAGCGCGCCGAGGTAGTTGGCCCCCCACGCCACAAGATCGCCCGTCGGAGTCCATGCGACGAGGTGATCGGAGCCCGCCGCAAGGGCGATGGTCTTGGTGAGGGTGGGCGGTGGGTTGCGGAAGATGTCGGCCGCCACGTGCCCGTCCCCGCCCCAGACGACGACGGTGCCGTCGGCCTTGCGGGCGGCGAAGAGGTACTCGCCCGCGAGCAACTCGACGACGTTGCTCAATCCGGGCGGGGGCGTTGGGGTGCCGGGCCACGTCAGCACCGTGCCATCCTCGCGCAGCCCGGCGACGCCTTGGCCGGACGCCTGGATGGCGACGAGGTTGGTGGCGGAGGGCGGGGTGTCGCCATTGGAGTAGGATCCCCAGCCCAGGGGCGTGCCGACGACGGCGGCGGCGAGGGCCAACGGAGCGGAAAGGGCGGCGAGCAACGTGAGCGCGCAGGGTGACGGGAACACGTCGAGAGCGTGCGCCGGTGCCCGTCCCGACGAAAAGAATTCAGTTCGCGAGGATGTGGCCACCGCATGCCCGGCCTGACCGCGTGGCTCGGGTGCCCGGAACCACGGACGGGAACGCCAGGGCGGCGCGGCGCGCGGGGCACGCGGCCCCTTTTCGGGCCAGTGGGTCGAGGACGGGGCCACCCCGGACAAAATGGCTGCAAGGTTGGGGAGGCGATGGCACGCTCACGCGGATTTCCGTATGCGCGCATTCCTCCTTCAAGCCGGGCTCGTGTGGTGCATGGCGTCGGCCTTGCTGGCGGCGGAATCAGCGGCCAAGCCCGCGCCGTCCGCCGGGGCGCGGCCGTGGCTTTGGAAGGCCCCGGCGCGGCAGTCGGTTCCCGAGGCTCCGGGCTCGACCGACCTGGACCGGTTCATCCACCGGCGGCTGGAGCAAGAGGGCGTCCGTCCGGCGCCGGCGGCGGACGACCGCACGTGGATGCGCCGGGCGAGCTTCGTGGTGACCGGCCTGCCGCCGAGCCCCGATGCGATGGCGGCGTTCCTCGCGGATGAATCGCCGACCCGGCGCGGCAACGCGCTGGACCGGATGCTGGCGTCGCCCGGGTTCGGGGAGCGTTGGGCGCGGCATTGGCTGGACTTGGTGCGCTACGCGGAGACGCGCGGGCACGAGGACGACTACCGGATCGCCAACGCCTGGCATTACCGGGATTACCTGGTGCGGGCGTTCAACGCGGACGTTCCCTACGACCGGATCGTTGCGGAGCACGTCGCGGGCGACCTGCTGGAGCCGCGCACGCAGCCCGGGAATGGCGCGAACGAGTCGGTCCTGGCCACGGGCTGGGCGTTCCTGGGCGAGGAGGTTCACAGCCCCGTGGACATTCGGCAGGACGAGTGCGACCGGATGGACAACAAGCTCGACGTGCTGACGAAGACGTTCCTGGGCCTGACCGTGGCGTGCGCGCGGTGCCACGACCACAAGTTCGACCCGATCCGGCAGCGGGACTACTACGCGATGGCCGGGGTGATTCGCGGGGCGGCGTACCGGCAGGTGCGCTTCGAGACGGACCTCGTGCATGGGCAGGCGGCGCGGCGGCTGGCCACGTGGCGCGCGGAGGCGTCCGGGTCCATTGCCCGCGAGCTGGCGGAGGGCATGGAGGGAATCCCAGGAAGGCTTCGGGACGCGTTGACGTCCGGGCGCCTGGCCGACGGGCCGCATGCGAAGGCATGGGAGGCCGAGCTGGCAACGGCCGCGAAGAGCCCGAGGCATCCGCTGCACGCCGCCGCCGTGGCCGTCGTGGCCGGGGGCGACGCCAAGGCCGTGCCCGTGGAAACGGCGTCGTGGCCGCCGTCGGCCCCGTCGGTCGTCGTGGCGGACTTCACGCGCCCGGGCCTGACGCCGTGGCGCACCGATGGCCCCGGCATGGGCGCGGGCGTGGTCGAGGCCGGGCGCATCCTCCCGGGCACCGACCGGATCGCGGACCATGGGGGTTCGCGGCGCGACCGTTTCTGGGACCCGATGCGCGTGGCGGCGGGCAACGAGTCGGACCCGGGCTCGCTGGCGGCGA
The DNA here is from genome assembly GCA_964430505.1 of uncultured Akkermansia sp. Lineage (GTDB taxonomy): Bacteria > Verrucomicrobiota > Verrucomicrobiia > Limisphaerales > UBA9464 > UBA6176. The sequence goes on from CAYSGH010000096.1 coordinate 11,050, forward strand.
CGGAACGGTCGGGGAGGACGTTGCGGACGCCGTCGTTCAAGCTGGCTTCGGGCAAGGTGCACTACCTGTTCCGGGGCAAGGCGCGGGTGTATGCGGCGGTGGACTCGCACCTGTTGATTGCGGGGCCGTTGCACGGGGGCTTGGTGGCGCGGTTGGACGCGGGTCCGGAGCCGCGCTGGATGACGCACGACCTGTCCGCGTATGTGGGTCATCGGCTGCATGTCGAGGTGGCCCCGGACGGCGACGCGCCGTTGGACGTGTTCGCGGTGGTGGACGCGGCGGGCGCGCCGGCGGGGATGCCATGGGCGACGTGGCGGCCCGGGGCGGGGCAGGGGACGCGCGAGGCGTTGGCGGCGGCGACGGCGGACGCGTTGGCGGAGGGGATCCGGCTGTTGCGCGAGGATCGGTTGGCGACGCGGCCGGAGCTGGCGCCGTTGGTGGAATGGGCGCGCGCCCATGCGGCGTGGCTGGGCGCGCCGGCGTTGGCGTCGGGCGCGGCCCAGGCCTTGGCGGCGCGGGAACGCGAGCTTTCGGCGTCGTTGCCATGGGAATCCCGCACGGCGGTGGCGTGGTGGGAGGGGGACGGCGTGGACGAGGACCTGCTGGTGCGCGGCAAGCCGACGCGCACGGCGGGGGCCGTGGAGCGGGCGGTTCCCGTGGTGTTTGGCAACGTGCGTCTGGGCAACGAGGCGGGAAGCGGGCGGATGGAGCTGGTGCGGTGGCTGACGGACCCGTCGCATCCGTTGGTGGCGCGCGTGGCGGTGAACCGCGCGTGGCAGCACGTGTTCGGGGCGGGGATCGTGGGCACGCCGGACAACTTCGGCGAGCTGGGCGAGCCGCCCTCGCATCCGGAGCTGCTGGACCATCTCGCGTGGCAGTTCGTGCACGTGGACCGGTGGTCGATGAAGTCGCTGGTGCGGCGGCTGGTGTTGACGGACGCGTTCGGGAGGTCGTCGCGCAACCCGGACCCGAGGGCGGAGGAGCGGGACCCGAAGAACCAATGGCTGCACCGGATGCCGGTGCGCCGCCTGGAGGCGGAGGCGATCCGGGACGCGTTGCTGGCGGTGTCGGGGCGCTTGCAGCACGGGGCCCCGGCGCGGTCGGTGATGGTGCACCTGCCGGACCACGTGGACGGGCGGGCGCGCCCGGCGAGCGGGCCGTTGGACGGGGACGGGAGGCGGAGCGTGTACCTGTCGATCCGGCGCAACTTCCTGCCGCAGCTCCTGGTGGCGTTCGATTACCCGACGCCGTTCAGCACGGTGGGGCGGCGGAACAGCAGCAACGTGCCGGCGCAGTCGTTGGCGATGATGAACGATGCGTTCGTGCACGACCAGGCGGGGCGCTGGTCGGAGCGATTGCTGCGGGAAACGGCCGGGGCCGACGACGGCGCGCGGGTGACGTGGTTGTACGAGGGGGCACTGGCCCGTCCGCCGCGACCGGAGGAACGGGCCGCGTGCCTGGAGTCGTTGAGCGAGCTTCGGGCCGTGGGCGGCGGGCGTCCCGAGGCGGAGGCCTGGCGGGACATGGCCCATGCGTTGCTGACCACCGGCGAGTTCATTCACATCCGATGAGAACCATGCAGGGATTGCCATGTCCGATGTTGTCGCGCCGCGCGTTGCTGCGGCGGGCGGCGACGGGGTTTGGGATGGTGGCGGCGCACGCGCTGCTGGGAGCCGGGTCGGCGACGGTGACGCCGTCGCCGTCGCACGCCCGGGGCCGGGCGCGCAACGTGATCTTCCTGTACATGGAGGGCGGCGTGTCGCAGGTGGACTCGTTCGACCACAAGCCGATGCTCGCGCGGCATCATGGGAAGAACCCGCGCGAGGTGATGGGCAAGCTGGAGAAGACGCAGTTCGAGAGCATCGGGACGGTCTTCAAGTCGCCGTGGGAGTTCCGCCAGCGGGGCGAGTCCGGCCTGTGGGTGAGCGACCTGTTCCCGCACATCGCGCAGTGCGCGGACGAGCTCTGCGTGGTGCGTTCGATGACGTCGGCGTTCCCGGAGCACACGAGCGCGAACTACTTCCTGCACTCGGGCCTGGGGTTGCAGGGGCGCCCGAGCATGGGCGCGTGGGTGGCGTATGGGCTGGGTTCGGAGAACCTCGACATGCCCGGCTACGTGGTTCTGAACGGCGGCCAGATTCCGTCGGGCGGCATGGACTGTTTTGGGAACGGCTTCCTTCCGGCGACGTGCCAGGCGTCGATGTTGCACGCGCACGGCGGCACGCCGCTGGCCAACATCGCGCCGCGCGAATCCATCCCGGGCGTACAGGACGCAAAGCGGCGGCTGGCCCTGCGGCTGGACCGGATGGCGATGGCGGCGGAGGGGACGGACGCAGCCTTGGAGGGCGCGTTGGCCAACGCCGAGCTGGCGTCGCGCATGCAGGCGTCGGTGCCGGACCTGCTGGAGCTGAAGGGCGAGGGCGAGGCGACGCGGCGGATGTACGGGCTGGACTCGTCGAACCCGCACACGCGCACGTATGCGCGGCAGTGTCTTCTCGCGCGGCGGCTCGTGGAGCGCGGGGTGCGGTTCGTGGAGCTGACGATCCCGATGGTGGACGGGTACCAGCGTTGGGACGCGCATGGCAACATCGCCCACAACCACGGGATGAACGCGCGCGCCATCGACCAGCCCACGGCGGCGTTGCTGCGCGACCTTCGGCAGAGGGGCTTGCTGGACCAGACGTTGGTGGTGTGGGCGGGTGAGTTCGGGCGGACGCCCTTCGCGCAGGGGTCGGATGGGCGCGACCACAACGAGCATGGCTTCTCGGTGTGGATGGCGGGCGGCGGGGTTCGGCCGGGCTTCGCGTACGGGGCGACGGACGAGTGGGGCTACCGGGCCGTGGAGAACCGGCTGGAGATGCACGACCTGCACGCGACGATCCTGCACCTGCTGGGCATCGACCATACGCGGCTGACGTATCGGTTTGGCGGGCGCGACATCCGGCTGACGGACGTGCACGGGAACGTCCTCCATCCGCTGCTGGCGCGGGGGTGACGGGGGGGCGGAGGGCGGGAAGGGGGAAGGGGGAAGGGGGAAGGGGCGTTAGTCCCAGGGGAAGCCGGGCTTCACGTGGTTTTGGAGGCGGCGCAGGTCGGCGCGGTCGTCCGGGGGTTGGGCGATGGTGAAGAAGAGGCTGCCGGACTTGGGGAAGCGCCAGCGCCAGCGTTCGACGTGGCTGTCGGCGAAGGCGAGGTTGGCGGCCTGGCCGTGGCGGTTGGCGGGGATGTCGAACCAATGGTCGCGGTACTGTGACTGGAGCGTGGGCGTGCCGAAGACGGAGTCGAGGATGGCGTCCTCGTGGGTGTCGATGAAGGTGAAGAGGTTGGCGGGGGCGGGGTTGTTGATGTCGGTCAGCCTCTTGAAGGTGGGGGCGACGTCGCAGGAGATGGACTGGCTGAGGTTGTAGGAGCGGGTGCGAAGGGGGGCTCCGGGGAGGGCCGAGTCGTCGGGCCTGCGGACGCGGGAGGTGTCGGCGGGGCAGCGGAAGGTGGCGACGCCCTGGAGGTAGGGGAAGAGGACGGAGGATCGGAGCTTGGCGGGGGTGAGGTCGTAGGGGGCGAGGCCGGGTGCCCAGGAGTTGGACTGGGTGATGGGCGTGAGGCTGGACACGTCATAGACGTAGTTGTTGAGGGGCAGGGCGTCGTTGTGGTCGGTGGCGTAGAGGTGAAGGGAGATGCTGAGCTGGCGTTGGTTGTTCTTGCAGGAGGCTTCGAGGGCGCGCCTGCGGGCGGTGGACAGCGCGGGGAGGAGCATCGCCGCCAGGATGGCGATGATGGCGATGACAATGAGGAGTTCCACCAAGGTGAACGCCCCCGCACCAGGGATCCGGGCACCGCGCCGGTTCATGATGGGCAGGCTGCGGATGTGCGGTGGATTCGGCAAGGGCGGGCTTGGCGGGGAAGGGCGGGGAGCGGGGGGCGGGGGGCGGGGGGGCGGCGTCGGTGAAGGATGAAGGGTGAACCTAGAAACGGCAGTCGAAGAGGATTTCAAAACGAGGAAAGGGCCCTCCC
>CAYSGH010000097.1:0-14877 GCA_964430505.1 uncultured Akkermansia sp.
CAGTCCCATCCAGCCCTCGCCCTCGATGCCCTCAACTTTTGACCCCTCAAAACAAGAGACCCCGGGGGGTTCAGGGGACAGAGTTTCCCCCCCCGGGCCTCGACGAGAAGTTCGCGGTCAAACCACACCACTCACGCCGGGGAAAGTCCGTTGGCCCAACCGACGATGCGGCGTTTCACACTGAACCAAAACTGGCGCCTGGATCGGAAGAAGACGCTGCCAAGCACAAGCCGCCACACCGGCATTTCAGATCGGCACAGTCCACGGCACTAGGGAATGAGGCCGACAGCCGAACGGCGACCCCAAAAAAGGAGCCGGGGGCCGTTCGTCCGAACTCACTTGCCACAGCGCTGCAGCATCGAAGGGCGGCGAGGCGCAAAGCGCGGCGGATCACAGCCGAGGGCTGAAGACTGGCGCCCGCAGTGCGCGACGGTCACAGGAAACCCGCAGCCCGCCCACAAACGCCGCCTAAGAGCCAAACATTCTTGCGCATTTCGGTCCCGACGCACGACCGGGCCGCAAGACGGATGCCTCCTTCAGCCTAACCATACCCATAATGCTCCTGGAATCGTGACTCCGGAGACTTGCCATGGACCAAAATAACAAGAAGGGGACGCCTCTCGGCGTCCCCTTCCCGTGCCACGGAGGCCGGCAACTAGCCAGCGAGGTCGGACAAGGAGACGTTGCCCTCCTTGTTGGCTGCCTCGACGATGTCCATGCTAGTTTCCTCGACCGCCGACTCCCCAAGGCAACTGACACCAATGTCACGGTGCCCTTGGAAGCCGGTTCCAGCTGGGATGATATGCCCCATGATGACATTCTCCTTGAAGCCGCGAAGGGCGTCGCTCTTGCCCATCGTTGCGGCCTCCGTAAGGACGCGAGTCGTATCCTGGAAGGATGCCGCGCTGAGGAAGGACTCCGTTTCCAGGGACGCCTTGGTGATGCCAAGAAGGACAGGCTCACCCTCGGCAGCCTTGCCACCAATCTTCTCAACGCGAGCGTTCTCGTCTTCGAAGGCCACCTTATCGATCTGCTCGCCCCACAGGAACACGGTGTCGCCGGGTTCCTTGATGCGCACCTTCTTGAGCATCTGGCGGATGATTACCTCGATGTGCTTGTCATTGATGGTCACGCCCTGGAGGCGATAGACCTCCTGGATTTCATTGACCAAGTGCTCCTGCAACTCCTGCGGGCCGCAGACGTCGAGGATTTCGTGTGGTACCACCGGGCCGTCCGTCAGTTGCTGGCCCTTCTTAACAAAATCCCCCTTGTAAACGATGATGTGCTTGCCGATGGGGATGAGATGCTCCTCCTCCTGGCCAGTCTGCGGGTCACGCACAAGGATGCATCGCTTGCCCCGAACGCTGGGACCGAAGTCGACAGCGCCATCAATCTTGGCGATTTCGGCGGCATCCTTGGGACGTCGTGCCTCGAACAATTCCGCGACACGGGGTAGACCACCGGTGATGTCCTTGGTCTTGGATGCCTTGCGCGGCGTCTTGGCAAGCAAGGCACCCGCCCCAATCTCGTCGCCCTCGCTCACCACCAAGTGCGCCCCGGCTGGAATCGGGTACTGGGCGATGGGCTCACCCTTCCTGTCCTCGAGGATGATCGTCGGATGCAAGTCCTCCTTGTGTTCGATAATTACCATGTCCTCCGTGCCCGTTGCCTCGTCCACCTCCTGCTTCATCGTGACACCCTCGATGATGTCGAGGAACTTCACACGGCCGCCCTTCTCGGAGATGACGGGAACATTGTAGGCGTCCCATTCGACAAACACGTCGCCCTTGGCCACTTGGCCGCCGTCCGCGACGGAGATGACGGAACCAATGACAATCTGGTGGGTCTCGAGCTCCTTGCCGTCCGGAGAGAACAAGGACAACGTGCCGTTCTTGTTGAGAACGATGTTGTTGCCGTCCTCGAGCTGGACGACTCGGAGCTCGTTGTAGCGGGCGATGCCGTCGTGCTTCGCCTTAATTTGCGGCTGCTTGTAGGTCTGCGAGGCGACGCCACCGACGTGGAATGTACGCATCGTGAGCTGGGTGCCAGGCTCGCCGATCGATTGGGCAGCGATGATGCCAACGGCCTCGCCTGCCTTGACCAACCGGCCGGTAGCCAGATTGCGCCCGTAGCACTTCGCGCAGACGCCATGCTTGGTCTCGCAGGTCAGTGCGGAGCGAATCTTAACACGCTCGATGCCGGCGCGCTCAACGGCCTTGGACTTGGCCTCGTCAAACTCCTCGCCGGCGCCGATGATCCGGACCTTGAGGTCCCCCGGGTCATGGATATCCTCGGCCGAATAACGGCCGAAAATGCGCTCGCCAATCTTAACAACCTCCTCCTCGCCCTCGTAGATGGAGGCTACAGAGATGCCGTTGGATGTTCCACAATCCACCTGACGGACAATGACATCTTGGGCTGCATCCACGAGCTTGCGCGTCATGTAGCCGGAGTCGGCTGTCTTCAGGGCGGTGTCTGCGAGGCCCTTGCGGGCACCGTGGGTGGAAATGAAGTACTCCAAGACCGTCAGGCCCTCGCGGAAGCTCGAAAGAATAGGCTTCTCAATGATCTCGCCAGACGGCTTCGCCATGAGACCTCGAAGGCCAGCGAGCTGGCGGACCTGCGCCTTGTTGCCCCGAGCACCCGAGTCCACCATCAAGTGTACCGGGTTGTATTCCTTCTTGCCCTGGTTGTTCTGCAGGGTCTTTAGCATCACGGCGCCAATTTGGTCGGTGCAATGCGTCCAGATGTCGATGACCTTGTTATAGCGCTCTTGGTTGGTGATGACGCCCTTCTTGTGCTGCTTCTCCACCTCGCCGATCTGGCGCAAAGCATTTTCGATCTCCTTCTCCTTCTCGGAGGGGATAATCATGTCATCGATGCCGATCGACACGCCTGCGCGAGTGGCCTCGGCAAACCCGATTTCCTTCAGCTTGTCGAGGGTCAGCACGGTGCGTTCATGGCCGCAGACCTTGTAGCAATTGAAGATGATCTCGCCGAGCATCGACTTGCCAACCGGCCGGTTCACGAACCCAAGCTCCGCAGGCCAGATCTCGGAGAACAGGACCCGGCCGACTGTGGTTTCGATCAGCTTCGACGAAGGGTCACCGTAGCGGGTCTCGCGCCCAAGGTCCGGGTTGGACAAGAGGATTCGGTCGTGGGTACGCAGCGCGCCGTCGTCGTGGGCAAAGATGACCTCCTGCTTCGTGCCGAACAGCATCAGGCGATCCTTCTCGCGCTTGGCCTTCCGCGGGTCCGCGGTGAGGTAATAGCACCCCAGTGTAATGTCCTGGGTTGGCGTCATGATCGGCTTCCCACTCGAAGGGCTAAAGATGTTGAGCGGGGCCATCATCAAGAGTCGAGCCTCCATCTGTGCCTCGACAGACAATGGCACGTGTACGGCCATTTGATCTCCGTCAAAGTCTGCGTTGTAGGCCGTGCAAACAAGAGGGTGAATGCGGATGGCCTCGCCTTCGATGAGCACGGGCTCAAAGGCTTGGATGGAGAGCCGGTGCAGCGTCGGCGCACGATTCAGGAGAACAGGATGCCCCTTCGTAACCTCTTCGAGGATGTCCCAGACCTCGGGTGACTGGCGCTCAATCATCTTCTTGGCCGAGCGAACGGTGTGGACGTAGCCCAACTCCTTCAGACGGCGGATAATGAAGGGCTCGAACAGCACAAGCGCCATCTTCTTGGGCAATCCGCATTGGTTGAGCTTGAGCTCCGGCCCAATGACAATGACGGAGCGACCGGAATAATCGACGCGCTTGCCGAGGAGGTTCTGACGGAACCGACCCGACTTGCCCTTGAGCATGTCGGAAAGGGACTTTAGCGCACGGTTGCCCGCGCCCGTCACCGCGCGACCATGCCTGCCATTGTCAAACAACGCGTCCACAGCCTCCTGCAACATGCGCTTCTCGTTGCGGATGATCACCTCGGGTGTCTTGAGCTGGAGGAGGTTCTTGAGCCGGTTGTTGCGGTTGATCACCCGCCGATATAGGTCGTTGAGGTCCGACGTGGCGAAGCGTCCGCCCTCAAGGGGAACCAATGGGCGCAAGTCGGGCGGGATCACCGGAAGAACGGTGAGGATGAGCCACTCGGGCCGCATGTTCGACTTCGCGAAACCCTGAAAGAGCTTGATTCGCTTGGCGAACTTCTTGCGATTCTGCTTCGACTTGGTCTCCGTCATCGCTATCTGGAGCTCGTCGATGGTCTTTTGGAGGTTGGTCCGGGCCAAAGCATCGCGCACGGCCTCGGCGCCCATCTTGGCGACGAAAGCGTCCGTGCCATAGGTTTGTCGAGCCTCGCGATACTCGTGCTCGGAGAGCAGTTGGTTGGCCTGCAGCGGAGTGTTGCCAGGGTCGATGACAAGGTAGTCCTCGTAGTAGATCACGCGCTCAAGGTTGCGGGCCGTCATGTCCAGCATCAGGCCGATGCGCGACGGCATGCACTTGAAGAACCAAATGTGGGAAACGGGGACGGCCAACTCGATGTGACCCATGCGCTCGCGCCTGACACGTGCGAGGGTGACTTCTACGCCGCACCGGTCACACACTACGCCCTTGTGCTTGATCCGCTTGTACTTCCCGCAAGAGCACTCCCAATCCTTCACCGGGCCGAAGATTCGCTCGCAGAACAAGCCGCCTTTCTCGGGCTTGAACGTCCGGTAGTTGATCGTCTCGGGGTTCTTCACCTCGCCCTTGGACCAAGATCGGATGATCTCCGGGGAGGCGACTTGGATGGCGACATGATCGACAAGGTTGACCTTGTCGAGGCCCAGCAACTCGCGGGCAGCGTCCTTGGAAGGCAGCATGTTGTGGTTCTTTCTTCAGGACCGAGCGTTGATTCGGAAAGTCAGAGGGACGCCAGCAGCGAGGCCGCGCTAGGCGCAGCGTCCGAGGGGTTGGAATAGCCGACCTTGACGTCGAGGCCGAGGGATTGCATCTCCTTCACCAAAACGTTGAAGGACTCAGGAATGCCCGCCTCCAGGGAGTTGTCGCCCTTGACGATGCTTTCGTAGATGCGGGTTCGTCCCTGGACGTCGTCAGACTTGACGGTGAGCAACTCCTGCAATGTGTAGGCCGCGCCGTACGCCTCCATGGCCCAAACCTCCATCTCCCCAAAGCGCTGACCTCCGTACTGCGCCTTGCCGCCCAACGGTTGCTGCGTAACCAGAGAGTACGGGCCGACAGCGCGTGCATGAATCTTGTCGGCCACCAAGTGACCGAGCTTCATCATGTAGATGTACCCTACCACGATCTCCTGGTCGAATGCCTCGCCCGTTCGGCCGTCGTACAGGTGGACCTTGCCGTGCTCGGGGAGTCCGGCGTCCTTGAGATACCCACGCACCCTCTGCTCCCGAATCCCGTCAAACACCGGGGTGGCAATACGAATCCCCAACAGCTTGCACGCCCACCCAAGGTGGGTCTCGAGCAACTGGCCCACATTCATGCGCGACGGCACGCCAAGGGGATTTAGGACGATCTCAACCGGGGTGCCATCTTGCAGGAACGGCATGTCCTCCTCAGGCACGATGCGGGCAACGACGCCCTTGTTGCCATGGCGACCCGCCATCTTGTCGCCGACCGACAACTTGCGCTTGGAGGCGATGTACACCTTGACTTGCTTGACGATGCCACTGTCCATCTCCTCGCCAGCCTCGATCCTTTCAACCTCCTCCTCATGCTGGACCTGCATGTCCTCGAATTTCTTCTTAAAGTGCCCGATGATCTCGTTGATCTTGTTCTTGATGGGCGAGGGGTCGATCTCGATCCGATCATAGACCCCTGCGAGCTTCTTCAGGAGAGTCTTGGTGATCTTCCGGTTTGCGGGAATTATGATCTCGCCTGTCTCGCTGTTGACGACGTCGAGGGGAATCTTCTCGCCGAGCAGGATGTTGGAGAGAGCCTCGGTCAGCTGCTCGAGCAGCTCCTCCCGCTTCTCCTTGTAGCCATCCTCGACTTCCTTTTGAGCCTTCTTTGGGGCCTCCTTGCTTGGTGCCGGGGCCTCCTTCTTCGGGGGACGTCCGCCCTCGGACTTCGAAGACACACGGACGTCCATGACGATGCCGTAAGTCCCCGAGGGCACCTTCAACGATGTATCCTTAACATCCGCCGCCTTTTCCCCGAAGATGGCGCGAAGCAGTCGCTCCTCGGGGGCGAGCTCCGTCTCCGACTTTGGGGTGATCTTGCCCACGAGGATGTCGCCCGGCTTGACCTCGGCTCCAATGCGAATGACTCCATCGAGGCCCAGGTTCTTGAGGGCCTCCTCACCGAGGTTCGGGATGTCCCGGGTGATCTCCTCCGGCCCAAGCTTCGTGTCGCGGGCAACCACCTCGAACTCGTCGATATGGATGGAGGTAAAGATGTCTTCCTTGACGATCTTCTCGGAGATGAGGATGGCATCCTCAAAGTTATAGCCGTTCCATGGCATGAAGGCTACGAGCACGTTGCGGCCCAAGGCGAGCTCGCCACCTGACGTGCAGGGCCCGTCGGCAAGAACCTGCCCCCTTTTCACAACGTCACCCTTGCCCACCAGAATCTTTTGATTGATGCAGGTTGCCGCGTTCGACCGCATGAATTTCCGAACTGGATAGATCCAAACGCCATCGTCAGGGGAATGGCGCATCTTCTTCTTGCCCTCCGGAAGCTTGCCGTCCTTCGTGATGATGATTTGGCTGCCGTTAACGGAGGCGACCTTTCCAACGTCTTCGGCTACGATCACGGCCCTGGAGTCACGAGCAACGCGGTCTTCAAGTCCCGTGGCAACCAAGGGGGCCTCGGTGACCAACAATGGAACGCCTTGGCGCTGCATGTTGGAGCCCATCAGTGCACGGTTCGCATCGTCGTGTTCCAAGAACGGAATTAAGCCCGCCGCCACGGAAACCAACTGCTTCGGCGAGACGTCCATGTAGTCCACCTTCTCAGGCTCGACGTCGATGAAGTCACCCTTATTGCGGCAAGTGACCCGGTCCGTCGTGAACCTGCCTCGCTCGTCGATGGGCGCGTTGGCCTGTGCAATCGTGAATCCCTCCTCGCGATCCCCGGTGAGATACTCAATTTGCTCCGAGACTCGGCCGCCCACCACCTTGCGATAGGGGGTCTCGATGAAGCCAAAGTCGTTGACCCGAGCATAGGTGGCCAGCGAAGCAATGAGTCCGATGTTTGGACCCTCCGGGGTCTCGATCGGACAAATCCTGCCATAATGGGAAGGGTGCACGTCCCGCACCTCAAACCCGGCGCGATCACGGCTCAATCCACCCGGCCCGAGCGCCGACAGCCGGCGCTTGTGGGTCAATTCGGCCAAAGGATTGATCTGGTCCATGAACTGACTGAGCTGAGACCGGCCGAAGAAGTCACGGACCACTGCGGAAAGTGCCTTGGGGTTGATGAGCTTTTGTGGCGTCATCGTGTCCATGGCCTGGTCGAATAATGTCATGCGCTCCTTCACCAATCGCTCGGTTCGCGCTAGGCCAACGCGGCACTGGTTGGCGAGCAGCTCACCGACCGTTCGGATGCGTCGGCTGCCAAGATGGTCTATGTCGTCGAGGCTGCCCTCGCCCTTCTTGAGCTTGAGCAGGTACTTGGTTGCCTCCAGCAGGTCACGACCCCGCAATATGCGATCCTCGCCGTCATCCTTGAAACCGAGCTTTTGGTTGATCTTGTAGCGACCAACGCGGCCGAGGTCGTAACGCTTTGGATCAAAGAATAGCCGCTTGATCAGTGCACGCGCGTTGGCGGCCGTCGGAGGGTCCCCCGGGCGCAGACGGCGATAGATGTCCTTGAGGGCCTCCTCTGCGTTCTTTGTTGGGTCCTTCTTAAGGCACTTGATGATGATGCCATCGTCCACGGAGGTATCGACAACGCGGATCTTGGCAACGCCCAGCTCTGCGATCTGGCGGACCACAGCCTTGGACAGCGGCTCGAAGGCGCGTGCCACCACCAAGCCCTTGTCCAAGTCAACGGCATCCTCGACCAACACCTTGTTCGAGATGTCCTCCAGCTTCTCCGCCTCCCTCACAGGGATTTCCTTGATGCTATAAAAGAGGTTCAGGATATCGCTGTCGGTGCCGACCTTTTGCGTGTCGGCCTTGGTGTCAGAGGCCAGCAGGCGAGCCTCAGGCAAGGTGAACAAAGCGCGGAAAAACGTTGTTGTGAGGAACTTCCTGCGGCGCTTCTTGCGGTCCAGGTAGACATACAGGAGGTCGCTGGTATCGAACTGGGCCTCATACCAGGATCCGCGGTCTGGAATGATTCGAAACGAGTGTAACATCCGGCCATTCGGGTGCTGGGTCGTCTCGAATGCGATGCCTGGGGATCGGTGGAGCTGGCTTACAATCACGCGCTCGGCACCATTGATCACGAAAGTGCCCTGCGGCGTCATCAAGGGGATTTCCCCCATGAATACTTTTTCCTCCTTGGTGACCCGCGCGTCCTCCTTGAGCTGAAACGTCACGTAGAGCGGGGCTCCAAACGTGAGGCCCTCACGTAGACAATCGAGCCAGTCCACCTTGGGCGGCTGAATGTCGTAGCTGTGGAAGTCCAGCACCGTCTTCCCATCGTAAGACTCGATGGGGAAGACCTCCGTGAAGACCGCCTGCAATCCCAGGTTGCGGCGCTTCGATGCCGACAGGTCGGCTTGCAGGAACTCCTTGTAGGAATCCAGTTGGATTTCGATGAGGTTCGGCGGGGCGATGACTTCCTTGATTTTGCCGAAGTTGACGCGCTCGGTGCTTTTATGTGCCATTGCGACCTCGTAGTAATTGTCCCGCGCCATGCGACGGGATTGTGTCCGGTGAAAACGACAATGCGACGGGTTCCGGCGTCCGATTTTTCACTTCAGCGCGCCGGGACTCGTCAAACGGTCCTCATGACCCGGAAGGACGAATTGTATCGCGGGATATTCGATTGCCAAGTGACAGGTTTGAGATGGGAAGCCCTTGCTTGGCTGGTGAGCCAAGCAAGGGCAGGCCCGGATCCAGTCTGCTATTTAAGCTCCACCTTTCCGCCGGCGTCCTCAAGCTTCTTCTTCGCAGCCTCGGCCTCGGCCTTCGGGGCGCCCTCCAGCACCGCCTTGGGCGCACCCTCGACCAAGGCCTTGGCTTCGGCCAAGCCCAGCCCGGCCTTGACCTCGCGGACTGCCTTGATGACGCCAATCTTCTTGTCCGCCGGGACCGAAGCAAGGATCACGTCAAACGTGTCCTTGACCTCCGCCGCAGGAGCTGCGGCTGCACCACCGCCAGCGGCGGAAGCCGCAGCAACGGCAACCGGGGCGGCGGCCGTCACGCCCCACTTCTCCTCCAGCTTCTTTACCAAGTCGGCGGCCTCGAGGACGGTCAGCTTGCTCAGTTCCTCAACCAGTGTATTGATGTCTGCCATAACGTATCTTTTTTCCGTCTCGTCGGCAGGAGGGCGTCCCCCGCATTGGTCCACCGCCCGTGGACCGACGATTTACCTTTTGTTTGTGATTCCCATCCCCCCTTTTGGGGGGAGGGAGAGATTGTTGAATTCAGGCCGACAAAGCCTTGTCGGCCTTCGCCTTGATGACGCGCGCCACCTGGCTGCCCGGAGTGTTGATGAGTGCTGCCAACTTCTGGGCGGGAGCCTTGAGCACGCCAAGCAATTTTGCTTGCAGCTCGGGAAGCGGCGGCAACTCGGCGATGGCCCGGATCTCATCTGCCTTCAAGGCCTTGGAGCCAAGATACGCGAATTGGAGCTTGGGCTTCTCGAACTCGGCTTGGTACGTCTTAAGGACCTTCGCGGCGGACGCAATGTCCTTCTGTCCGCTCACCACCGCGACCTGGCCTGCAAGACTGTCGCCTAGGTCTGCAACCCCTGCCTCCCTCGCGGCGATTCGGAACAGGGTGTTCTTGACCACGTGGGCCTCGGCACCCGCGCCCCGGAGGCGCCTTCGGAGCTCGGAGAACTGGGCGACCGAAAGACCCCGGTAATCAACCACGATGAAGAAGGGCGATTGCGAAAGACGTGCAACGTACTCCGCAGATATGAACTTTTTTTCGACGCGCATGGCAATTCTTGGTTAGGCGTTGGCGAACTCCCGAGTGTCGAGCCGAATCCCTGGGCTCATGGTAAGGGAAAGCGTAATGGAGCGGACGAACGTGCCCTTTGCGCTCGAAGGGCGCGCCTTCTGCACAGCTTCGATCACGGCCCGTGCATTCTCGATCACCTGCTCGGGCGCGAAGCTTGCCTTGCCAATGGCAACGTGGACGTTGGCAGCCTTGTCAATCTTGAACTCGACGCGACCTGCCTTGACTTCACGGACGGCCTTCGCCGTGTCCTCCGTCACCGTTCCTGTCTTGGGGTTGGGCATCAACCCGCGGGGGCCGAGCACCTTGCCCAGTTTTCGGACCTCGGTCATTGCCTCCGGCGTGGCGATCGCTACGTCAAAGTCCGACCATCCCTCGTTGCACTTGCGGATCATGTCGTCGAACCCAACGAACTCGGCACCCGCCGCCTTGGCTGCCTCGGCGGCGGCGCCCGGCTTGGCGAAGACGAGGACCCGGACCACCTTGCCGGAGCCGTGGGGCAGCGGCACCGTTCCGCGGACCATTTGGTCCGACTGCTTGGGATCGACGCCGAGTTGAAACGCCAGGTCGATGCTTTCAACGAACTTGGCCCTCGGAAAACGGCCGAGAACCTCGACGCCGTCTTTGAGTCCGTAGGTCTTGTCGGGGGTTAAAAGGCCCGCCGCCTTCTTGTATCGCTTGCTTGGCATGTAGTGATGCGGTTCTAGCGGATGGCTTGGAACCATCCTCCCGCAGGTTTGTTGTTTGGATTGGAATGTCTGGAATCGATTGAAATCAGCCGACGACGTCGATGCCCATGCTTCGGGCAGTGCCGGAGACCATGCGAACGGCTGCCTCCTCGCTGTTCGCGTTGAGATCCGCACCCTTGAGCTTCACGATTTCGAGAACCTGCTTCCGTGTCACCTTCCCGACCTTGTCCTTGTGCGGGACCTTGGACCCGGAAGCCACGCCGGCGGCCTTCTTGAGGAGCACGGATGCCGGGGGGGACTTGAGGATGAAGGTGAAAGACTTGTCTTGGTAAACGCTGATGATGACGGGAATAACCAAGCCAGCCTTGTCCTTCGTGGCGGCGTTGAACTCCTTGCAGAACGCCATGATGTTAATGCCTTGGGATCCTAGGGCCGGACCGACCGGCGGCGCAGGATTAGCCTGCCCTGCGGCAATTTGCAGCTTTACCTCGCCTGTCTTTTTCTTCGCCATAACTTTGCTTGATGGTTGGGGGCCCGCACGGGGCACCAGATGATTTTAGATTGGTTGCAGAACGATGCTACTAGGCCTTCTCCACCTGCCAATACTCGAGTTCCACAGGCGTCTTTCGGCCGAAGATGTCCACGGTGACCTTCAACTTGCCCTTCTCGGGTTCCACTTCCTCGATGACACCGCTGAAATTGAGGAACGGGCCATCGTTGATTTTGACCGTCTCGCCCAGGTCGAAGGCCACCTTTGGCCTCTCAATGTCCTCGCTGTCGAGGACCTGAGCCTTTATGGTGGCAATCTCATCCTCGGTGACCTCCATCGGTCGCTCGCCGCCCACGAAGCCGATTACACCCTGGATGTCCTTGATGAAGTACCAAGGCCTCTCCAAGGGCCGCAGGTTGTCGTCGAGGAGGACCATGTCGATGTAGACATAGCCCGGGTGCAGCTTACGGTTTGTGACCGTCTTTTTGCCACCGCGAACCTCAACGACCTTTTCCATGGGCACCAACACCTCGCGGATGTAGGGCTCCATCTCGTCGGTCTTGAGCCGACGCTGGATGCTGTCCCGTACCTTTTGCTCTTGTCCGGCCAAGCAATGGAGGGCGTACCATCGATGCTTCATGTTTCAGCTTGTTGAAGGGACTGGACGCCATCCCGAAGGATGGGCGTCAACGACGTTCCTTAGAGCAGGGAGCGCACCAACTTGAGGATCGCGTAATCCGATCCAACGGTGAAGAGGCCCAGTCCGAGGATCACGAGGAACACCAAGACGGTGGAGTTCCAAAGCTCGTCTCGGCTTGGCCAATTGCACTTACCCAGCTCCTCGCGGGTCTCATTAAGATAGGTCGCCACCTTGCCAATCCATCCCGCGCGCCACGCGAGGCCGAACGCCCCGAGAACAACCGCACTCCAGATTGCAAGCTTGATGTAAAACTCTTTGTTCACGTCTTTATGGCGGAGGGGGAGGGATTCGAACCCCCGGTGGACTTGCATCCACAGCGGTTTTCAAGACCGCCGCATTCGACCACTCTGCCACCCCTCCGTAAGGCTGGCAGGGCGTGAGGGACTCGAACCCCCAACCAACGGTTTTGGAGACCGCTACTCTACCAATTGAGCTAACGCCCTGTCGTGTCGGTTGCTGCCACCATGTTTCGCCGCAGCCGGGGATGCAGCAACGTGTCCCCGGCTGCGTCGCTCGAAGACCGATGCCTAGGTGAGCACCTCAGCCACGCGGCCCGCGCCAATCGTCCGTCCACCCTCGCGGATGGCGAATCGGAGGCCCTTCTCCATGGCGACCGGGGCGATCAATTCGATCGAGACCGAAACATTGTCGCCCGGAACAACCATTTCGGTACCCTCGGGCAGGGTGACCGTTCCGGTGACATCGGAGGTGCGGAAGTAGAATTGCGGGCGGTAATTGTTGAAGAAAGGAGTGTGACGGCCGCCCTCGTCCTTGGTCAGGACATAAACCTCGGCCTTGAACTTTGTGTGAGGCTTGATGGATCCGGGCTTTGCCAGAACCATGCCTCGCTCAACATCCTCCTTTTTGACGCCGCGAAGAAGGATACCGACGTTGTCGC
This sequence comes from uncultured Akkermansia sp., assembly GCA_964430505.1. Classification (GTDB taxonomy): domain Bacteria; phylum Verrucomicrobiota; class Verrucomicrobiia; order Limisphaerales; family UBA9464; genus UBA6176. The sequence goes on from CAYSGH010000097.1 coordinate 12,823, forward strand.
CAGGTTGGGCGCTATCGAGAAGCTTACGGAACATCTCGATGTCGGTGGCGACGGTCTTGCGTGTTTCCTTCAGGCCGACGATCTCAACCTCTCCCATCTTGTTCAGGACGCCGCGCTCGACTCGACCGGTCACGACCGTTCCACGACCTTCAATGTTGAAGACATCCTCAATGCACATGAGGAAGTCCTTGTCCACCTCTCGAACGGGGGTGGGGATGAAGGTATCCAATGCGTCCAACAGGTTGGCGATAGCCGCATTGCCCTCCGGTTTATCCGCCAAGGCCGCCGTAGCGGAGCCGCGAACGATGGGCGTCTTGTCGCCGGGGAAGCCGTACTTGTTCAGGAGGTCACGAATTTCCAACTCGATCATCTCGAGCAGTTCCGCGTCAGCCAAGTCTACCTTGTTAAGGAAGACAACAATGGAAGGGACACCCACTTGGCGGGCCAACAGGATGTGCTCGCGGGTCTGGGGCATCGGGCCGTCTGCGGCGGAAACCACGAGGATAGCCCCATCCATCTGGGCCGCACCCGTGATCATGTTCTTCACATAATCGGCATGGCCCGGGCAATCCACGTGCGCATAGTGTCGGAGTGGGCTCTCGTATTCAACGTGCGAGACGGCGATGGTCACCGTCTTGGTGTCGTCGCGTACCGTGCCTCCCTTGGTGATGTCGGAGTACGAGATTGCCGGGGCGAGGCCCTTGCGATTCTGCACGGCAACGATCGCGGCGGTCAGCGTGGACTTGCCGTGATCGACGTGCCCGATGGTGCCGACGTTCATGTGCGGCTTCGTCCTCTGGAAGTTTTCCTTGGCCATGTGACTACCTGGTTAACGATTTCTGCTTGCGCTCAAACTGAATCCATTCACGTGCCGAGCCGCCATGCCCGCCGGTGGAGCCCACGACCGGGCTTGAACCGGTGACCTCGTCCTTACCAAGGACGTGCTCTACCAACTGAGCTACGTGGGCCTCACCCGCACCTGCCTTCATCGGGTGGGTGCCGCCTTTCGACGACAAAATTCGGGATTCCACAGTCTCCTGCTGGAATCCGTCTCTCCGACAATGGCAACTCGCAAATGAGCGGAGAGTTCTACGGAAGACAGTCTCTTTCTGTCAAAGGCTTTTTCCGATGCGGGGAAGAAAGGATGAAAGTCCCCCCGCCAGCCGAGGGCCATCTCCTCGGCTCGCGCGTGCGGCCGCCGGCAAGTTTCGTGCCTGCGACGGCTGCCAACGCGGCAGAGGGCCGACCATTCCGCGCAAGTGGCGATTCGTTCAGCGGCGACTGGCGATGGGTATCGGAATGTTGCGTGGGACTGTCCGTTGAGCGGCCGGTTGCCCCCGTTGATGCCGCTGCGCGTTGGGGGTGCGTTTCGCACGCCATTCTCGCCCGCCCGACCGCGCTTTGGTGCTCGCGCTCACGGCTCCGGCGGGCAGCGGGTCTGCCGCCGTGGACGGCGCCGTCACGATGTCGTTGTTCCTCGCGAGCCTTTTGACCCTGGTGATGGACGGCGGGCCGCGTAGTTGCGTCGGCCGTGCACCGGGCTCGCCGGCGATAGGACCGGTTTCCGTCAGGATGCCGCTCCGTTGCGTCACGCCATCACCGATGAATTGGTTTTCTCCGTCGCGAGAAGTGGTGCCGTTGGGATGGCCCAGATTGGTATGGCGTGCCGGGGCGCGGTCACGGCCAGGGTCTTTTTTTTGATGGGTCACGAGTCGAGAGCATCGAGGGCGAGAGCTGGATTGAACTGAAGCCTTTCCCGAATGGCGGGAGCCGATGCTCCCGGGAAGGATCTGGGCAACAGCCGCGGCAGCTTATTGCTGGGCAGCGCGAGATGGGTCAGCAGGCGGGTGTTCCGGCTTCGGGAGCGATCCTCCCCGAACAACGCATCCCTCCGCCAATGGTTCCGGTTCTCCACTCCCGCCCAATGCCCCCGGATCCATCCATGCCAGCCGGCCGGGCTGAGATCATCAGGATCCAGACTGCTGACGTCGTAGCGTGTTTCCTCGGTGCTCTTCCCCGTGCGCTTCTCCGTCCGCCGGCTCCGGACCACCACCA
>CAYSGH010000098.1:0-7469 GCA_964430505.1 uncultured Akkermansia sp.
GGCGTGGGCGTGCCAGGCGTGGGCGTGCCAGGCGTAGGCCCTTGGTTGGCGGCTACCTCGCGCCCGCCCGGCTCATTAGGCCCATTAGGCCTATTCGGCCTATCCGCCCTATCAGACCCCTCCGCACCCTCCGCCCTATCCTGCCCCTCCCCCTTGCCCTCCTGAGGCTCTGCCTGCGCCAGCTCCGCCTCCACGGCGGCGGCGGCGCTGTCGAGCTGCTGCTGCGCGATGCGCAGGGCTTCCGTGTCATCCCCCACCACCGATGCCGCCGCCTTCTCGATGCCCTGCCGGAGGCGGTCCAGGTTGCGCGCGGAGCGGGACGCAGCCTCGCGGGCGGAGGCATCCATGCCTTGGTTCAGGAAGTCGCGCGCCATGTCCAGGGACTTGGCGTCGGAGTTGGCCGTGTCCTGCATCCGCTGGTACAGGCGGTTGGACATGCGGCCCTCGCGGATGAGCTGCTCGCGCATCTGCTTGAGGTCCGTGGTCTCGGACAATGCGAAGTCGCGGACCGACTCCTCGAGCTGGCGAGCAAGGCCGGGCTCGGCGCCCTCGGCCTGCTGCGAGAGCTGCGTGGCGCGCTGCACGACGTTGGTGAGGCGCTCGCGGTTTCTTGCCATGCGCTCGTTCAGGGCCTGTGTGGGAGAGACGGCGTTGTTGGTGGAGGCGAGGCTGGGCGGGCCTTCCTGGGGCTTGCTGGCGCGCTGGGACGACAGGTCGCGACGGAGCTGCTCCTGGTCGCGGGCAAGGTCCCGGGCCTCGGCGCGGAGCTGGCGGGCGGCCTCGTCGAGCTCGCGGGCATTCTGCTTGCGGAGGTCCTCGCGCAGGTCCTTCAGCTCCTGCTGGGCGCGGGCCCCCGCCGCGAGGGCCTGGGACACCTCTCCCTTGCTGGTCGCCTCCGCCGCCTGCTGCATCCGTTCGCGGGCCTGGTCGAGCCGTTGCTGGGCGTTGGACTGGGCACCCCGCTCCTGGTTCTCGGGACGCTGCATCCGCTGCTGGAGCTCGTCGGCGTCGGCGAGGTTCTGGCGTTGCTCGTCCTGGAGCCGCTTGAGCTCGCGTCGCAGCTCCTCCTGGTCCTTGTCGTTGGCCGCCTGGAGCGCCGTCTGCAGCTCCTTCAGACGCTGGTTCATCTCCTCCTGCCGCTGGGCCAGCTCCTTGAGCCGGTTGAGGATCTGCGACTGCTCGCGTCGCTCCGCGTCCTGGGGCGACTGCGCCTGCCGCGCCTTCTCGTAACGATCCTCGGCCTGCTCCAGGTCCAGCTCGTCGATCTGCTGCTGGTCCGGCGAGGACTGCGACGACTGGGACTGGGACCGGCTCTTCTGGCGGTTCACCTGCGACTCGCGCGGCGAAAGCTGGAGAAGCTTCTGATACGCGGACTGCTGCGCGGCGAGGGCGTCCTTGAGGGCCGATGGATCCTTGGCGGCCTTGTCGAGCAGCTCAATGGAACGCTCCATCTCGGCAATGGCATCGCTGGCGACGGCGGCCTTCGCGGGGTCCGGCAGGTTCTCGGCCATGGCCCGGGCCTGTTCCAGCGCGTCCGAGGCGGCCTCGCGGATGGTCTTGAGGTCGTCCTCGAACGAGGCGGCAGGGGTGCCCGCCTTGGGCTTGGCCCTCGCCTTGGGCGCGGGGGGCTCGATGAGCTGCCCGAGCGTGCGCGCAGGCTGGGCGTGGAACTGAGCGCGCTGGAAGATCGCGGGGTCAAAGCGCGACGTGCGCGGCTTGGGGGCCGGCTTTCGCCCCTGGAGCCTCCACGTCGCGGTGATGATCTGCTTCTGCAACTGCGCCAGCTTCACCGCCGGGTTGCCCGACTCCTGCTCGCCCTGCGACTCGCCAGACTCGGACGCCGAGCCATCGCCCTCGCGAAACACCTGCTCGAACGGCCGCACCTCCCCGAAGAAGATGTCGCCGTTGGTGCGCCGCACCTCGCCGTCGGGGCCGATGTCGTCGGCCCAGAGAAACCACCCGAAGACGTCGTCGGGCTTGGCTTGCAGCTCCTCGAGCCGGACCTGGTGGGCGAACGGTTGCTTGAGGATGGCCGCGACGTTGGTGCCCAACGACGTCAGCTCGGGCTCGCCGCCCGCCCGGATGAGGCCCATGCCAAACGCCAGCACCCCGAAGTCGTCCGAAACCGTCCCCGAGAAGCTGACCTCCTCGAGGGCCGAGGGCCGGATGTCGCCGCGTGGCAACGCAAGGCGCAGCTCGGGCGGCCGGTTGGGCGGCACCTCCAGCGTGAACGGCGTCCGCACGCGGTTCGTCCGGCCGTCCGCATCCGCCAAGTGCAGGTCGTACGTCGCGCCGTTCGTGAGGCCGAGGACCATCGCGGGAAGGCTTGCCAGCGGCTGGTTGCTGGAGACGACCAGCCGCAGCGACGCCGCGTTGGACGAACGCGAGACGAGCACGGCGTTCGTCACCGGCTTGGTGAGCTGCAACGACAACGCCAACCGCGATCCCTCCACCGCCGTGACCCGACGCGTGTCCTCCACATGCCTCGGAGCCTTGCCCGTGTAGGCCGGGTACTCGATGTCGGCCACCGAACGCTCCAGCTCCGGGTACTGGAACACGGTCACCTTGTAGTCCGGCGAGGTCGCCACGTCCGACTCCACGCGATACGCGAACGAGTTCGTCAGGTTCGGGACCGTCCCGCCGAAGACGGGGTCGGCGAGGTTGCGCACCATCGCGACGCGGCGCTCCGGTTGCCCGGGCACCAGCACCACCAGCCGGGCATCCTTGGGAAGCCGGTTGAACCGTGCCAACACCACCAGCGAGGACCCCTGCTCCAGCTCGACGTCGCCCGGCGACACCTCCAGCGGCTTCGTGTTCGCGGCCGCCGCCGCCGCCGATGCCCCCTTGGCCTTGGCCACTTGCCCGACCTTCTGCAAGGGCACCACGAACAACGCCACGGTGAAGGCCACGCACACCAGGGAAGGCCAAAGGTGTCCCTTCAACATCGAATGCCATGGGACCGCCCCCTCCCATCGCGCGCGGCGAGCCTTCGCCATGGCGTCGTCCAGCAACAGCGCTTGCAGCAGGTTGAACCGTCCGTCGGGCCCGGGCCGTTGCTCCGCTGCGGTCACGATCACGGAGTTCAGCGTCGGATTCGCGGCCTCCACGGCCCGCGCCGCCGCCACCAAGTCCGGGTCGGCCGTCCACGCCTTGATGAACTGGAGGAACGCAAGATTCCCAAGGACCACCAGGTACAACCCGATCGTCCAGCCACGGTCCAGCCCAACCATGGCCCCGAGGATCAACGCCGGCAGCGCCAGCATCGACGCGAAGGCGGCCTGGCCCGCCCACCGCCCGAAGGCCTGGCGCAGCGCGATGCGTCGCGCGACCGGACGCAGGGAATGGATCAACGGATGTTTCATGCGGCGACGGGAGTGGGGTTGGGCTCCGAAGGGGAAGCCGAGGCAGAAGTGAGATCGGACGCGGATGGCCGGCGACGGGCCTGGATGCCCGCCACCAACGACTCAAGGACCAAGACGGCCAACGCGCCCACGATCAGCCAGCGCCACCACTTCTGCCGCCCCTCCGCCTCGGCGGCCGGCGGCACGCCCTTGGGCCGCGTCACCTCGGCCGCCTGCGACGACACCGCAGCGTCCATGCGCACGCCCACGGACTCCAGCCGATCCGGTGGCAACGGCGCCGTGCGGCCCTCCGCAGGGTCCATGTTCACGCCCACGCGCACCGTGTCCCCCACGCGATACGTCCCGGGCATCGTCACCTCCCAACGCGCAACCTCCGGCCCCACCTGCACCACCACGCCGTCCGGCTGCCGGACCGCCAACGGCGACGTCCTCCCCTCCGGCAACGCCAGCGCGTCCCCCACGCGCGGATGCGCCGCCACCTCCAGGCCCGCCCCGGCCAGGTCCAACAGCCCAAACAACCACGGGATGAACTTCGACGACAACGCGAACTGGCTGTCCGCCACCGACCACGACGACGCCAGGAACACCACCCGGCCGCGACCCATGGGGAAGTCAATCCACGCGGGGTCCCCGGTGTCGAATCGCGCCACCACCTTGGACGTTGGCGGCAGCTCGCCGGACACCCGGCGGTAGCGCCACCAATGGATGCGCGTGAAGTCCGAGAAGCGCGGGTCGTTGAACGGGGCCAGCAACGGGTGGCGGAAGTCGAGCGCGGCCAGCAACGCATGGCTCGGCGGCCGTTCCTCCGAAAGCCCAAGGCCCGCCCGGCCCACCAACCGCGACAACGTGGGGCCCGCCGCCGCGTTCCCGGGCGCGAACACGACCGTCCCGCCCTTCTCCGCCGCCGCCCGCAACGCATCCGCCGTCGCGTCCGGCACCGCCGCCGTCACCACCACCAACCGCGCCGCCCCCACCGCCTCCGCCGAGGGTGCCGACGCCGGAGCGAACGCCACCACCTTCGCCGTCTGGCGACGCGACTCCGGCAACGCGCGTCGCAGGAAGAAAAGCGGCTCGCGCGCCTCGCCCTGGGCGTCCGCCCCGATGTACGCCACCCGGACCTCCACGGGCTGCGGCGGCAGGACATGCACCACATTGTCAAAGGGCTCGTCGTCGCCCGTCAGCACGATGCGGTCGGCGTCCGGCGAGTTCGTGGGCGACCCCAGCGTCACCACGCGCGATTGCCCGGGCGGGACGTACACGTCGAGCGGCGTCGTCAGGAACGGCCCGGCATCCTGCGCGGCCCACGCCACCTTGTACCGCTCGCCGCGCGCATCCGGGCTGTTGACCACGCGCACCCGCACCGTGGGCTCGGCGGCGCGGTCGGCGTCCGGCGGATCCGGCAACCATTGGAGGCCCGCATTCCCCGCGCGCGACGGCCGGACGGGGTCGGTGAGCACCTCCACGTTCCGGGGCCATTCAAACGACTGGAGCGGGTCCAGGCGCGCGCCCTCCTGCATGTCGGACACAAGGACGATGCGACGCCGCATGGAGCCCGGGGGCGTGTCGCCCTCGTTGATCTCGTCGGCCGCGCGAACCAGCGCCGGCCCCAACGCGGTGGCGAACCACGAGGGGGACAGCTTCCCCAGCGCGTCCAACGCCACGGCAACGCGGCCGTTGGCCGGCGTTTCAATCCATTGGCCAAACGAAAGCACCGTGCGCGGCGCGCGGTCGAAGGCGACGATGGAAACCTGGTCGTTGGGGCCGGCGGTGCGGACCTGCGCAGCGGCCTTGCCCACCGCCTCGGCCCACAGGCCCGAGCGACGCATCGACGCGGAGGTGTCGATCAAGACCAGCGTGCGCGACGCCGTGCCGTCGGGGTTCGCCGGGGGCGTGGGCCGCTGGAGATAGGGGCGCGCGAACGCCAGCGCGACGAGCGCCAACGCCAGGCAACGCAGCGCGAGGAGCACCAGGTTCTCCAGCCGGCTGCGCCGCGTGATGCGCGGCGGCGACGCCTGCAGGAACCGCAGCGACGGAAACGCCACCACCTCCCGCGTCGTGCGCCGGATCAGGTGGAACAGGATCGGGGCCGCGATCGCCGCCGCCCCCATCAGGAAGAGTGGAGCCAGGAAGTTCATCGCGGCGACGCGGGTTGTGCCCGGCGCGCGGACGCGCGGCCGCGGCGTTGGCGGGCCTGGACGAAGTCCTGGAGCACGGGCCCCAGCGGCGCGTCCGTGGCCAACGGATGCCACGTGGCGCCGACGCGCCCAAAGAGCGCCCGCAACGACTCCTGGTGCTCCCGAAGCCGTTGCTGGTACCCGGCCCGCGCGGCGTCCGGGTCCACGTGCAACGATCCGCCCGACTCGAGATCGACGAAGTTCGCCGCCTGCTTGAAGGACAACGTCAGCTCGGCCGGGTCCAGGAACTGGACGGCGGCGATGTCATGCCCCAGCGCCGCCAGGTGGGACAAGGGCCGCTCCAGCTCGGGCACGGGCGCGAGGAAGTCGGAGATCAGCACCACCATCCCCCGCTTCCGCAGCAGGTGCGCCGCGCGCTCGATGGCGACGCCCAGGTTCGTGGCGCGGCCCGGCACCGGCTGCTCGATCGCCTGCAACAGGTGGCTCAGGTGCCCCGGCCGGTTGCGTGCGGGGATGAACTCGCGCACGACGTCGTCGAAGGACAGGAGCCCGACGGCGTCGCCCTGCTGCTGGAGGAACAGCGCCAGCGTGGCCGCGAACGTCGCCGCATACGCCGCCTTCGTGTGGCCCGTCGTCCCGAACTCCATCGAGCGGCTCCGGTCGAGGACCAGGTGGCAACGCAGGTTGGTCTCGTCCTCGAACTTCTTGATGTAGGTGCGGTCCGACCGCGCCACGACCCGCCAGTCGATGTGGCGCGGGTCGTCCCCCGGCGCGTATTGGCGGTACTCCGTGAACTCCACGGAGAAGCCGTGGTACGGCGACCGGTGGATGCCCGTCCAGAAGCCCTCGACGACGGCGCGCGCCCGCAGCTCCAGGCTGCGGATGGCCATGAGGGCGCGTGCGTCGATGGCGGCGGGGTTCATGGGTGGCGTTGCAAACAACTACGCCGCCGGGGCATCCACGGACTCGACGAGCCGCCGGATGAGGTCGTCGATGCGGAGGCCGTCGGCCTCGGCCCGGTAGTTGAGCAACACGCGATGGCGAAGGACGGGCACCGCCAGCTCGTGCAGGTCCTCCAGCGTCACGTGCGCCCGCCCGCGCAGCAGCGCCCTCGCCTTCGCGCCCAGCACGAGGCATTGCGGTGCCCGCGTCCCCGCCCCCCACGTCACGGACTCGTTGATGAAGTCCGGCGTCCCCTGGCGCCGCGGCCGCGTCGCCGCCGCCAACCGCACCGCATGCCGCACCAAGTCCTCCGACACCGGCACCTGCCGCACCAACGCATGGAACGCCAGCACATCCTCGCCGTTGAACAACGGCTCGATGGGCTCGGGCGGCGCGCCCGTCGTCCGTTGGATGACCCGGACCTCGTCGGCCTCCGGGAGGTAATCGACGACAACGTTGAACAGGAACCGGTCCAACTGCGCCTCGGGCAACGGATACGTGCCCTCCATCTCGATCGGGTTCTGCGTGGCCAGCACGAAGAACGGCCGCGGCAACCCGTGGCGCCGGCCCGCCGCCGTCACCTGGTGCTCCTGCATCGCCTCCAGCAACGCCGCCTGCGTCTTCGGCGGCGTCCGGTTGATTTCATCCGCCAGCAGCAGGTTCGTGAAGATCGGCCCCGGCACGAACTCCATGCGCCGCGTCGTCCCATCCGTCTGGAGGATCTCCGTGCCCGTGATGTCGGCGGGCATCAGGTCCGGCGTGAACTGGATCCGCTGGAAGCCCAGGTCGAAGACGCGGGCGATGGACTTGACCAGGAGCGTCTTGGCAAGGCCCGGAGCCCCGGTGATCAAGCAATGCCCCCCCGCAAACAGCGCGATCAGGATCTGCTCGATCACGTCGGACTGGCCCACGATCACCTTGCCCAGCTCCGCCTCGATGCGCGGCCGGGCCGCCATGAGCTTTTGATGCGCGAGGACCTCCGGCGGCAATGCGGGCGGCGGCGGCGGCAACGGAGCAGCGGGCGGCAAGG
>CAYSGH010000098.1:7569-14331 GCA_964430505.1 uncultured Akkermansia sp.
CGGCGGCCCGGAGGCCACGCCCGGCCCCGCCGACGCGGCGGCGGCCGCCGGTTCCTCGAAGGCGGCGGCCCCCTGCGCGGCGGCCGTGGGATGGGAGGTGACAGCCGGCTGGGCGGGTTCGGCGGGAGGCTGGGGCGGCAAGGGCGGTGGCAACATGGGATGGGAGGGTAGGGATGCGTGAAAGCGCGGTGGGTGCCTTAGTGGGTCATCGCGTAGTAGATGATGTTGATGCCGAGCGGGTAGGCGATCTTCTCCGAGAAGTTGTGGAAGAAGTAGTCGGTCTCGCCCTCGCGCTCCCATCCGTCCCCGTTGTCCGTGTTGTGGGTGGCGAGGACCATGATCCGGCCCTGCTCGTCCAGGATGGCCCGGTGATGCACGACCGTGGAGTCCGGCGTCTCCCACGTGCGGCCCTCGGGGTCGAACTCGCTCTGGATGCCCAGGCGGTAGTTCGGGATCTGGCCCTTGGCCCCGATCTCGAACACGCCGTGGTACAACGGATGGGACAAGGGCAGCTCCACGAACCGGCGCCCGGGCAACACCCGCTCCAGCACCTCCTCCGCGTTGCTCCACGCGTCCTCGCCCCAGAAGTCGTCCAGCAACAGGAACCCCCCGTTGACCAAGTAACCCCGCATCGCAACGACCTCGTTGTCGTCCAACGACAGACCGCCCGGCTCCACGATGTACAGGAACGGGTGCCCCGGCATGTCCGCGTCCGTCACCCGAAGGAACCGCCCGTTGGGATCCACCCGCACCGACGTCATCTGTTGCAGCCGATACGACAGGTTCAGGTCCGAGTCCGGCAGGTCCGTGGACCAGCCGGATCCCCTGCCCCACCCCTGCGAGTACTGGAGCCGCGTGAAGGTGAACGTGTCGGAGGCGAACGCGGGCGGGTTCGTCCACGTGGGCGTCTCCGTCGAGTGACTGGGCACCTCGCGCGCCGTCCGGGCGTCGGCCGGGATGTAGGACTCCGTGCCCCGTCGCCAACCGCGCGGGCCCCGCGACTGCGCCCACGCCATGCCCCCAAGGGCAAGGGCAAGGACGACGAGGGCGATGCTGGCGGGTGTCGTGCGCACGGCGCTAGTGGGTCATGACGTAGTGGATGATGTTCACCCCAAGCGGGAAGGCGATCTTCTCCGAGAAGTTGTGGAAGTAGTAGTCGTTGTCGTTCTCGCGCTCCCAGCCGTCCGCCGTGTCCGTGTTGTGCAACGCCAGCACCATGACGCGCCCCGAGTCGTCCGTGATCGCACGGTGATGCACCTCCTGGGCGTCGGGCCGCTCCCACGTGACGCCCGTGAACTGAGAGTCCGTCCCCATCCGAACGTTCGCGTTCTGGTGCTTGGCCTTGATCTCGAACACGCCGTGGTACAACGGGTGCGTCAGGGGCAGCTCCGCGAACTTCCTCTCCGGAAACACCTTCGCCATCGCCTCCGCGCACTGCTCCCACTCCGCCTCGCCCCAGAAGTCGTCCATGAGCAAGAAGCCGCCGTTGAGCAGGTGCTGTCGCAACGCCCGTGCCTCGTCCTCCGTGACGTCGAGCGCGCCGGGTGCCGACAGGAACAGGAACGGGTAGCCCGCCAGCGCGGGGTCGGTCAGGCGGATGATCCGGCCGTCCGCCTCCACCCGGATGGACGTCATCTGTTGCAGCCGATACGACAGGTTGATGTCCGAGTCCGGCAGGTCCGTCGTCCAGCCGCCCGTGCGGCGGTTGCGCTGGGCGTAGAAGTTCTTGTCGTAGCGAACGCGCGCGAAGGTGAACAACTCCCTCTTGAACGCCGGCGGGTTGGTCCAGAACGCCATGTCCCCCGTGCGCGTCTCGACCTCGCGCGGGCTCGTCACGTGCTCGGGCACGACCAACTCGCCGCCACCGATGGCCCCCGGTGCGCGGCCCTGGGGGAACGCCCTCGCCGCGATGACGAGGGACGCCGCACCCAGCAAGAGAACCCGAACCCAACGGACCATGGATGCCGAGGTCATGGGCTGGCCTCCTTGCCCGAACCGCCCCGCGCCTCCTTGGGCTGGAGGTCCAGCAGCAGTTGCAGCGCCTTGCGATGGCGCGGCGCTTCCTCCAGCGCCTGGAGCACGTGCCGCCGCGCGCCCGCCGGGTCCTTGTCCCGCAACAGCCGCGCCACCTGGTAATGCGCGTCCGCCGGGTTCGGGGGATCCAGCAGGAGCAACGTCTGGAACGCCTGGAGCGCCGCGTCGCGGTCGCCCGTCTGCTCGGCCGCCTGCGCCATCAACCGATACGGAGCGGGCACCAAGGGGTTGACCGCCAGGAACCGCCGCGCGTTGCGCAGCACCTCCGGCCAGTCGCGCGACGACGCCGACAGCTCCATCAGCCGCAGGTAGGCGTCCGGTGCCTCGTGGTCCCGCTCCGCCATCGACACCAGCACGCGCAGCTCCTCGTTCGTCTGCCCCAACTGGCGATGCACCCGAGCCAGCAGCGGGTACGCCGAGTCCGCCCCCGCATGTTCCGGGAACGATTCGACCAGCGTGCGCAGGGGCTTCAACGCCGCCTCCCAATCCTTGGCCGCCACCGCCCGGCGCGCCGCGTTGTCCAGCACGTAGAAGTTCCTGGGCTTGTCCTTGCCCCACTCCGCCACCGGCGGCGGCGGCGGCTCGCCCGGCTTGGCCGCCGGGGGCTTGGTCCAGTCCAGGTCCGGCGCAACGCCCTGGGCGCGGTTGACCGCGAACTCCTTGAACCCCTTCTCCAGGTCCGGGATGGGCGCGACGTGGCGGGCCAGCGCGTCGTTGATGGGCGTCCCGTCGCGGAGGTCGCGCAGGACCGCGCGCAGCGCCTCGTTGCCCTTCGTCGCGAGGATATAGTCCACCACGAGCGCGGACTGGAAGTAGGCGAACTGGAGGTGGAAGGGCGACTTGGGCGCCAGGAAGGCCCCGGAGAGCTTGGAGACGGGCACGAGGTCGTCGCCCACGATCATGCTTCGGTACCGCGGGTTGAAGCGTTGGCCCCACGAGGGGTTCGCCTGCAGCTCCTCGTGCACCGAGATGCCCTCCGAAAGCCAGCGGGGCATGCGGTTGGCCGTGGCCTGCAGCGTCACGACATGCGTGAACTCGTGCCAGAGCACCGCCTCCCAGTTGGAGTCGCGCCCGCGCGTGGCGGCGGGGCCGTTCGCGGTGATGACCCGCCCGAAGCACACCCCCAGGAACCCCGGGTTGTCCGGGATGCCAAAGGTGCGCACCCCAAAGTCCTTCTGCTCCGCGAACACCTCGACGTACGTGGGCGACACGGGTTCCACCCCATACTTGGCGGCCAACGTCGCCCGCGCGCGCGTGAGCAGCTCCAGCACCTTCTGGCCGTAGATGGCCGCCTCCTGGGACGCGATGCGCACGACGAAGTGCTCGTTGGTCAGCCGCGAATAGCGGCCCAGCGAGTCGTGCAACGTCACCAGGTTGAACGCCGCCACGTCGTAGGCGTCGTCGCGGTGAACCTCATGGGCCAGCTTCCAGCCCTCCTCCTCCTCGCCCAGGCGCAAGAGGTCGGATGCCAGCGCGGACTTGGCGGGCAGATAATCCGGCGCGAAGGCCAGCGCCTGGCGTTGCCGGGCCGCGCCCTCGGCGAAGCGGTACTTGCGGGACAGCTTGAGGCCGATGAGGTGATCGACGCGCGGGTTGGTGGGCCAGTGCTGGAGCGCCTTGGAGCGGGCGTCCCCCTCGGCCTGGGCGTCGTTGCGCAGGTGCGCGAGCACCGCCCGGTACGCCCACGCCTCCGGATGCACGGGGTTGACCTTGTCCACCAGGTCGAGGTTCTTGGCGGCCTCCGCGTAGTCCTCGGCATCGATCTGGTAGTCCACCAGCAACAGGAGCGAAGGGACGTGCCGCTCGTTGATCCGAAGCGCGTTCTCGAGCGACTCCACGAGGACGGAGCGGTCGCCGTCCAGGTGCGCGCGGGCGAGGCCGTGGTGGAGGTCCGGGTCGTCGGGCTGCTTCTGCACGCCTTCCTGGAACGCCTGCGCCGCGAGCGCGGCATCATGCTTCTCCAGGGCGATGTTGCCGCGCGCGAGGTGCAGCTCCGCCAGGCCGGGGTCGGACTGGCGCAGCGGCTGCAGCAGCTTCTCCAGGACGACCTTCGGGTCCGCCCCAAGGAAGAAGGCGGCCTCGGCGAGGGCCACGCGGGCGCGGGGCTCGCGCAGGTCGGCCGCCTGCGCGTTGATGAGGACGCGGATGTCCTCCACGAGGGCGGCGGCCGAGTTGGTGTCACCCGCCGCAAGCGCGGCCGTTCGCCCCATCCAACGCAGCCGGACACTGCGCCGCACCTCGGCCACGGCGTTGGTCAACAGGTCGCGCGCCTCGGGATACCGACCCGTGTCCATCAACGCCTGGGCCTGGATCAACGTCCAATCCTCCGACGCCCCGTCCTTGCCGGACAACGCCGCGCGGGCGGCCTCGATGACGTCCGAATGCTTCCCCAGCCGAAGCGCCGCCCGGGCCTCGTCCAAGGTCGCGGACCTGGCGCTGGTCATGGCGGCAAGACTCGCCATCCAAGCCCACGCGATGACCCACCACCGCATCCCCGCCGGAAACCGGTTCACCCGAGGACCACGATGACGCTGGAGGCTGGAGTCCATGTTCTAGGCAGCCCGCACGTCCGGTGCATCCGGTCCATGAGGTCCATGAAGTCCATCTGGTCCATCCCGTCCATCCCAGGCAGGCGCGTCGCTCATGAGTTCCTCCCTCTTGACCGTGGTGGGCTCCGCGAGGTTTCGCTCCCATGCGGCGTGCAGCGTGGGGATGCCGTCCCGGTTGAAGTCCGCCTCGAAGTCGGTGGTGACGGCCAGAAGGTCGGGCGGCTCCGCCACCGCGCTGAATCCCGCCTGCGCGTTGCCCACCTCGGTCATCTGCTGGAAGTACGAGGCGTCGTCGGTGCGCACATAGAAGCGACCGCCAGGAACGAGCGCCCGCGCCGCCAGCTCCGTGAACCGCAGGTTCACGAGCCGCCGCTTCCAATGCCGGCGCTTCGGCCATGGGTCCGGGAAGTACACGTGGATGGCCGACAGGGACGCCGCCGGAATCATCCATTCCAGCAGGTAGGCCGCCTCCAGCCGGATCGCGCGCAGGTTCGCCAGGCACAGCCGACGGCCCTTGCGGTCGATCTTGCGCAGCCTTCCCAGCAGGCGCTCGACGCCGATGAAGTTCACCTCCGGATGCGCGGCCGCATGACGGAGCAGGAAGGATCCGTCCCCCGCCCCGAGTTCCAGCTCCACCGGGTGCCCGTTCCCGAACAACGCGGCGAAGTCGAGCCGCTGCATGATGTCCGGGCGCACGACCAAGGACTCGGGCAACGCAACGGCGGGGATGACGGGTTCGAGGGACATGAGGTTAGTCGCGGACAAGGAGGGCGAGGGATGCGGTGTAGCCGTGGAGATGAGAGGAAGACCCGACCGGCCCGATCTCGCCGTTGGCCAGCAAGCCCGTGAGCGGCAGCGGGCCGAGGTGCTCCTGGATGAGCGTCGCGTCGTGGTCCGGCTTCCCAAACAACCCCTGGCCCCGGCCGCAGCACGAGAACAGCACGCCCCCCACGGGCCTGCGCCCGGCCAACTGGACGCGCGTCCGTTCCAGGCAGCGCGCCAGGTCCGCCGACGCCGCCTCCGCGTCCCGCCGCTGGAACTGCAACGTCTGCCCCGGGCGCGCCACCGCCCCCACGGCCAGCGCGCCGTGGCGCGGGTCCACCCCGAGGAGGTTGCGCACCAGGAAGTCGCCCGCACCGTGCTCCGGACGGTCCTCGGCGCTGGCAAAGCCCACCATGAGGTTGTTCTGCGCCCGTTGCCGGTCCTCCTCGGACAACGCGTTGAACGTGTCCACCAACACCGAGTACGCCGGCCGGTTCGCGATGCCGAAGATGACGTTCCGCTCCGCCCGCGTGATCGTCCAAGGGTCCCCAATGGGCGTGCAGCCCTGCGACACCATGGGCACGACCGAGAACGCCCCGCCCACCATCACCAGCAC
Organism: uncultured Akkermansia sp.; assembly: GCA_964430505.1. Lineage (GTDB taxonomy): Bacteria > Verrucomicrobiota > Verrucomicrobiia > Limisphaerales > UBA9464 > UBA6176. Next base: position 13,531 of record CAYSGH010000098.1, read on the forward strand.
CACGCCGTCGTCGTGCACGTCGCCATCCACGTAAAGCTGGCACGCGTCCGTGGTGCCCAGGCCCGACGCCAGCCCGCCGACGACCGGCACCGACGGGAAGTCACGGTTCCATGCGGACAGCCATCCGTCGTTGTGCGTCTGGAACGGGTCGGCAAACGCCAGCGCCCCCCGGCAGGGACCGGGCAAGGACGGCCATCGCCCGGGCTCGTCCTCGCCCGGCAGCCCATCGGCCGGGAGGTGCGCCACCTCGATGCTGGCCCCTGGCATGTGATGCAACGCCAGCACCAGGCCATCCATCTCCTCGTGTTCGCGCCCGTTGGCGATCGCCCCATGCGCCGAGCAACCCACCAGCCGGGGAATGCGCGCATGGACCCGAAGGATGTCCAGGACGTCCGCCGCGCGCGCGGCCCAGCGCGGCGAGAGGAAGACCACCCCCAGCTCCACCGAGGGCGCGGGCAGGCGCGCGCGGAGTTGGTCGGCCCACACGGACAACCGGGCCTCGTTCATCTCCCCGGCAAAGAAATCCGCCACGCTGTACGGCGTCCGCATGGACGGCACCGTATCGCCACTCCCCAAAGGGGCCAACCACCGTGTTCAACCCTTCGCGCCGCGCCCCCGCCCCCAGCCTTGCGCCGCAGGCCCTCACGCGGCGCATCCCACCGCTGTAAGGCCTCCGCACCCTCCCGAAGGACTCCCGGCGACTGGGCCATCGTCTCACGCGGAGTTGAGGGCCAACATGGACGTTGATCCTAGAAACGGCAGTGGGTCCGTCTGTAGGCCGCGTGCCCTCACGCGGCGGTG
>CAYSGH010000099.1:0-14208 GCA_964430505.1 uncultured Akkermansia sp.
GAGGTCGTGGTGGGCTCGACGCGGCGGTAGGCCGGGTCCCCTGACCCGGCGCACCAGGCATGCGGCATCGCCATCGCCGCGTGAGGGCACGCGGCCTACAGACTGCCCAACTGCCGTTTCTAGGATGATTCGTCCGGGTGCCGGCGGGATGTTTGGCACGACATTAGCTAAGCATTGGGTGTCCGGACTGGGTGGTCTGGACAAGGTTAGGGTTGTTTGGGTTGAAACGCCGCTTGTTCCCTCGGGAATGGGCGGCGTTTCTTTGGTCCGCAGGCCACCAGCTGGGTTGGCCCCTGCGACGAGACGAGGTCTGCGAGGGCAAACCCAGGCCGGGGACACCATCGGAGCCGGGTTTTCGCCAGGACGCGAGGCCCGGCGATCCTTGCCGCAGGAGGCGGGTGTTCCAGCCCCGTCGGGCACGTGCTTGCGTGGCTTCAGCCGGGTCTGCCCGGACGGCTTGGAACGACGGGGTCGGCCGTCTGGAACAAGCCACGCGCCAGGAGGGCAAAGACCACGGTGGCGACCAGCATGAGGGTCGCGTAGAGCAAGAATTCCGTGGAGCCCGAGGCCTGGACGACCGTCGTGTTGAGCCGCGTGAGGGCGGCCACGAGGAAGTTGCCCAGGGCGGTGCACAGGAGCCACAGGCTCATCACGAGCCCGCGATGGCGCGCCGGGGAATGGCCGTAGGCGAACTCAAGCCCGGTGGCACTCACGAGGACCTCACCCAACTCCAGCACCGTGTAGGGAAGGAGCTGCCACCCGAGCCCGAGCGTCTCGCCCGCCTCGATGCGTCGCTGGAGCCCTGCGCAGATCACGAAGGACACCGCCGCAAAACCGAACCCGGCCTGCATCCGAGCCAAGGGAGACCATGACCGCCCGCGACGCGCCATCCACGGGTACACGACGAGCGTCAGGACGGGCACCCATGCCAGGACGAGCAGCGCGGACACCGATTGCATCCGTTCGGCATCCACGCGGTAGCCCAGCAGGTCGAAGGGCCTCATCCGCTCGCCCTGCACGACCCAGCTCGTGTTGATTTGGTCGTACAAGGCCCAGAACACGGGCACGGGCGACAACACCAGGGCCAGCTTGGCCACGGCCCTCCAGCCTTGGCCGTCGGCGGGCGTCGCATCGAGCGGGGGCGTGGCGTCGGGGGTGACGGGGAGGCGCACGTAATGGCGGGACCCCAGCCAAAAGACGATGGCGGCGATGCCCATGAACAACCCCGGGATCCCAAAGGCCCAGCGATGCCCGTGGTGGTCCCGAATCCACGGCACCAGCGCGAATCCGAAGAAGGCCCCGAAGTTGATCGATGCGTAGAAGAGGCCATAGACGCGGGCGAGGCGTTCCTTGGGGCCGGGCGGGAACTGGTCGCCCACGAAGGCGGAAACGCATGGCTTGATGCCGCCCGCGCCGAGGGCGATGAGGCCCAGCCCGACGAGGAGTCCGTCGCGCGACGCATCGGTGATGGCGATCCAGGCGTGACCGAGGCAATAGAAGACGGAGAGCCCCAGGATGGTGCGGTACCGGCCGAGCCAACGGTCGGCGAGGAATCCCCCCAGCAAGGGCAGGAAGTAAACGCCCGTCTTGAAGAGGTGCAGCGCTTCCTTGGCGGGCCCCTCGCCCATGCCGAGCGTGTTCTTCAGGTGCAGCATCAGGATGGAGACCATCCCGTAGAACGAGAACCGCTCGCAGGCCTCCATCGCGATGATGAAGGGCACGGAGCGGCCGGGGTTGCTGGGCGTCGCGGCGTTCACCCCATGGGATCAGTACGTGGCGCGGACGCGATAGAACCGGTCGGCCGGTGCGTCCGGGCCATCGGCCACGGTGATGGACGGGAGGTTGAGCGGAGCGCCGTCTGCGGGCACGCCGTTGCCGCCATAGACGGTGGCGGGCAACTCCGAGGGAGGCACCGCCCGCAGCGTTTGCCATTGGGGCGGGAAGACGTCGGTGTATTCGACGATGTTGGTGCGGTTGGCGACGGGGTTCCATTGGACCTGGGCGGCCCCGGCGTCGGTGCGTGAGACACGGACGCCGAGGAGCGTGACGTCGCAGTACACGAGGTCGGGCAGGAGCACCGTCCGTCCGCCGGATGCGGTGAAGCCGAGGCGGGTGACGGGCAACTCCCCGAAGGGCGCGCCCACGTTGACGATCCGGTTGGTGACGGTGTCTGGGAAATTCGTGGTGACGGGATAGTACTGGTAGGAGTTCAGCCTCACGAAGGTCTCGGCCCCTCGGACGACGCGCGCGAAGACGGTGAATCCGCCGGAATTGCTGGTGGAGTCGAGAGAGGCGTTGTCCTTGAGGTTGAAGAAGAACTCGGACGTGGCGGAGTTGGGGTCCGACGTCTTCGCCATGGCGAGGGTGCCGGCGACGTTGGAGAGGAAGGGCCCGACCTTGAACTCGTTGGTGATGGGGGCGCGCGACGGGATGCGCTGGACGAATTCGTTGGTGGCCCCGCGGTTGGCGACGCGGTAGCCGCCGCCCTGGATGACAAAGTCGGGGACGGACCGGTGGAAGAACATGCCGTTGTAGGCTCCGTCGGCGACGTACCGGAGGAAGTTGGTCGTGGTGACGGGCTTTGAGGCATCGTAGCACTCGGCCTCGATGTCGCCGACGGGGGTGCGGAACTGGACGATGGTGCCGGCGTGGCCGCGGGCGAGGAGTCCCAGCATGAGGCCCAAGGCGAGGGAAGGGTTGACGGGGCTGGGGCGGCCGGACGCGCGGCCTTTCGGATGGACGGGGCGATTCATGGTGGGAGGCGCTTGGTGGATGCAGAACGGATGACGCGGCGCAGGGGGCGGTCGAGGAGGCCGTTGTTGCAGACGAGCGAGTAGCGGTGGCCGGGGCCGATGGGCTGGATCTCGAAGAGGCCCCCTGCGCGTTGGATGACCAGGCCCCCGGCGGCGACGTCCCACAGGCGGATGCCGCCCTCGACGTAGGCGTCAAACCGGCCGTCGGCGACGTAAGCCAGGGCGAGCGCGGCGGAGCCCATCAGGCGCAGCTTGCAGACCTTGGGCGTCAAGGCGGCGAACAGGGGCAGGAGTTGCTCCAGTGACTGGCTGTTCTTCGCAAAGCCTACGGACACCACGGCGTCCGCAAGCCGCCCGCGCTGGCTCACGTGGATGACGCGGCCGTTCCGACGTGCCGGTCCCGTGGCGGTGGCGGTCCACGTCTCGTTCATGAACGGGTCATGGACGACGCCTGCCACGGTGGTGTGCCCGGACGGCGTGGCTTGCTGGAGGGCGATGCTCACGCAGGCGTGGGGAATGCCCCGAGCGAAGTTCACGGTGCCGTCGATGGGGTCCACCACCCAGCGGAAGGGGGAGGAATCGGCGACGGGATCGATGCCCTCCTCGCCGAGGACGGGGATGGAGGGGAAGGCCTTGGCGAGGGAACGGGTGATGAGCCGCTGGCACCGGACGTCGAGGTCGAGCTTGATGTCGTGGAGGGTGACCTCGTTGACCTTCTTGGGGCGGGAGAGGTTGGCGCGCATGAGGCGCCCGGCCGCGAGGGCGGCGGCGGTGGCGGCCTGAAGGGCGCGCGCGGGGGAAGGGGAGGTGATCAAGGGAATGCGGGGGGTGGCGAGGGGCGAGCGGGGAGCGGCGAGCGGGGAATGGGGAATGGGGAGTGGGGAAGGGGCCAGATTACTTGATGGCGGAGGAGGGCGGGGTGGCGACGGAGCGAACGGCCGGGGGAGGGTTGGTGTGGCCGGGGGCGGGTTCCTTGGTGAAGTCGCCGGTGAGGTAGGCGGTGAGGGAGTCGCACTGTTCTGGGGTCAGCGGCCCGCCCTTGGCTTGGGAGAATGCGGGCATGAGCGAGCCTTCCTTGCCGTGGAGGATCCACTGGTTCCAATACACGGCGGGGTAGGTGGCGGGACGGCCGCGCAGGGCTGGGACCATGGAAGCGCGGTGGGGCGAGTCATGGCAGATGCCGCAGGCGGCGGCATAGAGATCCTTGCCGGCCTTGCCCCGCGTGGGTTCCACGTGGCAGCGCGCGCAATCATTGCGAAAGACGGCCTGCCGGTCGGCGGCGGCGACCTGGAGGTTGCGGGAGCGGTTGGCGTTGCGTTGGAGTTGCTCGTAGGCGTCGTCGGCCATGGCGGCGCGCACCACGAGCGGGAAGGATCCGGCGTCGGAGATGACGGTGACGGTCTTGATCACGGTGCCGAACTTGCCCGTGAGGTTCATGGTGGCGCCAATCTCGCCGCCTTGGCCGGGAGCGAGAATCCACGGGGAGGACGGCAGGCGGGCGGCCGTGCAGCCGCAGGACGTGTGGACGGAGCCGATGGTGACGTTGGTGGGCGAGACGTTGGTGACGGCAAAGCTGAAGACCGCCTCGAACTGGCCGGAGGGGACGTTGACGGTCTTCTCCCTCGCGTCGAAGCGGAGCGGTTCAGGACGCGAGGCTGCCGACGCGGGGGCCGCGATCCCGGGCTGGGACTGCGAGGCCAGACGGGGTGCATGCAGCAGGGCGCCTGCGATCGCGGCAAGGCCGATGGACAGGCATCGAGGAGGGAGTCCGCGCATGGGGTGACGAATACCAAGCGGCGGTCGATTTGGAAGGCGTTTTATCCCTATTGGGCGCGCCCAAAGCGGCGCTCGAGGTCACGCCATCCCAGCTCGATGAGGGTGGGGCGCCCATGCGGACACGTGTACGGCATGGTGCAACGGCGCAGGTCCGCCACCAGTTGCTCCAGCTCGGGCCCGGCCAGCGGGTCGTTGGCCTTCACCGCGTGGCGACAAACGGTCTTCGCAATCATCTCCTCCCCGAGCCGCAGGGTGTTCACGCCGGCGCCCGCCGCCTTGAGGGCATCCACGAGGTCGATGGTGAACCGGCGCGGGTCCTTGGCCTTCACGAATGGCGGCAGCGAGTCCAACAGGAACGTCCGTTCGCCGAACTCCCGAAGCCCCACGCCAAGACGCAACATGGCCTCGAGGTTGCGGCGCAGGAAGTCGGCGTCCCGTGCCGACAACTCGACGGTCTCGGGCAGCAGCAGGCGCTGGGAAGGGGCGGACGGGTCCGCCTCCATCCGGTGGAGCATTTGCTCGAACAGGATGCGCTCGTGGGCGGCGTGTTGGTCGAGGAGCACGAGGCCGCGGTCGGACTCCAGCACGACATACAGGCGCCCGATGACGCCCACGAGGCGGAGCGGGATGGACAGGAGGGGGGAGGGCGGGAGGGCCGAAGGGGGAGGCGGCGAGGCGGGAAGGGCCGAGGGCGGAAGGGGCGAGGCGGGCAGGGGCGAGGCGGGCAGGGGGAAGGGGGAAGCGGATCCGCCCGATCCGCCGGATGGAGGGGGAACGAGGGCTGGGGGCGCGACGCTGGGCCGGGATGGCAGGGGCAGGGTGGGTGCCGTGGGGGGCGTGGGCGCGACGGCATGGGCGGCGAGGCCGGTGCGCGCATGGGCCTCGAGGGCTTGGCGGACGGCCTTGGCCACGAGGCGTCGGACCGGGCCTTCCTCGCGGAACTTCACCTCGCGCTTGGCGGGGTGGATGTTCACGTCCACGGCGGCGGGGTCGATGTCGAGGAAGAGGCAGCAGACGGGGTAGCGGCCCTTCATGAGGGAGGTGTGGTAGCCCTCGACCAACGCGTGGTTGAGGCCGCGGTTCTCGACGGGGCGGCGGTTGACGAACAGGTGTTGCTCGTCGCGGGTGGAGCGCGAGACGCCGGGTGCGCCGACGAGGCCCCAGAGGTGGAAGTGGCTGTGCGAATCCTCCTGGAGGATGGCGGGCGCATCCGGGTCCGGGGTGGCCTCCAACCGCGACTCAAAGTCGATGACAAGCCATTGGGAGGGCCCGCCGTGGAGGATGCGGAGGCGTTCGCGCAGGGCCTCGAGACGTTCCGTGGTGGAGGCGGCAGGATGTGGTGGCAGCTCCCAGACCAGGCGCCCCTCGTTGGTGAAGGTGAATCCCACGCCGGGATGGGCCAGCGCGGCGAGGGTGAGGTAATGTTGGATGTGCGCGCGCTCGGTCTCCTCGGAGCGCAGGAACTTCCGTCGCGCGGGCAGGTTGAAGAACAGGGACCGGACCTCGACGGAGGTTCCGGGCGGATTCGCGGCCGCGTGGACCTCGGTGATCTTGCCGCCTTGGACGAGGATGGACGTGGCCTCGCCGTTCGCGTTGTCGTGTTCCCGCGTCACCAGGTGGAATCGGCTGATGCTGGCGATGGAAGGAAGGGCCTCTCCTCGAAAGCCCATGGTGGTGATGGAGGACAGGTCCTCGGCCCTTTGGATTTTGGACGTGGCGTGGCGCTCCAGGCAGAGCAACGCGTCGTCGCGGCTCATCCCCACGCCGTCGTCGGACACGCGAATCAGGCTGCGGCCGCCGGCCGCAATCTCGACGGCGATGCGGGACGGGCGGGCGTCGATGGCGTTCTCGACGAGCTCCTTGACGACGGAGGCGGGGCGCTCGACGACCTCGCCGGCCGCGATCTGGTTGGCGACGTGGTCGGGCAGGAGGCGGATGCGATTCACGGCGGGGCAAGGTGGGCGGTGAACGGGCGGGCGGGCAAGCGTGGGGTTGCTGGGGGGCGGGGTGATGGACGTCGTGGACGGGACAGACGGGATGGACGGGAAGGACGCCATGGTCTTTCGGAGACCGTTGGGGAGAGGTGCGTCCTCGCCCAAAGTCCTGTTTGACGCAGGGGGTGTTCGTGGAAAGCCTGCTGCAGTTCCCCATGTTGAACACAGCAAGCGCGCCGACCATGACGGCACTTTGGGACAGCATTCGCACGACGGAGCCGCCGGACCTCTGCCAGAGGGGCCGACCGGGCACGCTGTCGGCCGTCGAGGTGGAGGCCCGGGTCCGTCGCGCCTGCCCGTGGATGTGGGACGAGCCGGGAGGGGAGGATCGGTTGTTGGCCGCATGTCTCCTTTACCATGACCATCACAACGAGGCCCACGACAAGGTGCAGGACATGACGGACCCGGACGGATCGCTGGTGCACGCATGGGTCCATCGACGGGAGCCGGACTACTGGAACGCCAACTACTGGTATCGGCAGGCGGGGGAGCATCCTGTGTACCGTCAACTGGCTGCGCGGCTCGAATCCCTTCCCAAGGACGGCGCGGCGGTCGGGGTGGCGGAGCGGCTGGCCATGTCGGGCACGGTGGACACGATGGAGCTCGTGGCGGCGTGCGAGTCGGTGTCTCGCCGGGCGGCGGACGACCCGGTGGCCGTGTTCCTTCGACGGTTGCAGGACGTGGAGTTCGAGTTGCTGGCGGGGCACCTGGCGCGGCCGTTGATGGCGCGTCCTTGAACGCGGCGTGGCGGGATGGCAAAGGAATCGCCAACGGCCGTCGGCCCGCACACCCTCGCTCCGGCCGTGTTGGCATGGCCGGTGAATGATCGACATTTGGACCGTTTTTTCCGCGGTGTTGCCCACGTACGTGCTGGTGGGCGTGGGCGCATGGCTGCGACGGGTGGAGTGGCTGACGCACGAGGCCGACGAGTCGCTCCTGAGGGTGGTGGTGAACGTCCTCGCGCCGTGCCTGATCCTGGACCACGTGCTCGGGAACGAGGCCCTTCGGAGGCCAGGCAACGTCTGGGTTCCCCCCTTGGCGGGGTTTGCGGGGATTTGCGTGGGCCTGGTCGCGGCGCGGTGGGCCGCCCGTTGGGTGTTTGGCAAGGGACCGGGCCTGGCGTCGGCCGAGGCCCGGACGTTTTCCGCGACGACGGGCTTCCAGAACTACGGGTATGCGCCATTGCCCTTGGTGACCCTGCTCTTCCCACGCGAGACGACCGGGGTTTTGTTCCTGCACAACCTCGGCGTGGACGTGGCCCTGTGGACGCTGGGGCTGGTGACGTTGGGGCACGCGAACTGGCGGGAATGGCGGCGGTTGCTCAACCCGCCCCTGGTGGCGGTGGCGGCGGGCGTGGCATTGAACCTGTCCGGCGTGGCCTTGCCCAGGTTTGCGAGCTCGGCGGTGCAGATGCTGGGGGCCTGCTGCTTTCCCCTGGGACTGGTGTTGATCGGCGCGACCCTGTCGGAGACCACGCCCTCGTGGCGGGGCTTTGGCGGCAAGCGCGTGATGCTGGCGGCCTGCGCCGCGCGCTGCGGCGTCGCGCCGGCGTTGCTGTTGCTGCTGGCCCGGTGGCTCCCGGTTTCGGTGGAGTTGAAGCGGGTGCTGGTCGTGCAGGCGGCCATGCCCGCCGCCGTCTTCCCCATCGTGATGGCCCGGCACCATGGCGGCGACGTCCTGACGTCGGTGCGCGTGGTTGTGGCAACGTCGGCGTTGGCATTTGTCACGACCCCGTTGTGGGTTCGGCTGGGGTTGTGGTGGGTGCCGGGCGTCTCCGGCGTTCCCATGGGCGCGGGAGTTCCCTAGCATGCCGCCCATGAACCCCCGATTGGTCTCGCGCCGTGCCTTCCTGGGCGTCGGCATGGCATGTTCGGCTGCCCTCGTGGCGGGCGACCCCTTCCTCCGGAGCGGCCCGCCCCGCCTTCGGTTGTCGCTGGCCGCCTATTCGTTCGGGAGCCAGTTCGCGCCCGGCAAGGACGGGTCGCCCGCGTCCATGGACATGTTCCGCTTCATCGACTACTGCGCGCGCCACGGCTGCGAGGGAGCCGAGCTCACGAGCTACTACTTTCCCAACCCGCTTCCCGCCGACTACCTCGCACGCGTCCGCCGACACGCGTTCCTCTCGGGCGTGAGCGTGAGCGGCACGGCGGTGGGCAACACCTTCACCCTGCCGTCCGGGCCCGAGCGGGACCGCGAGATGGCGTCGGTTCGGACCTGGATCCAGCGCGCCGCCGAGTTGGGCGCTCCCCACATCCGGGTGTTTGCCGGGGACGCCCGGGGCTCCTCCATGGCGGATGCCAAGCGCCGGACGATCGAGGCGCTCGAGGAAGCCGGCGAGCTGGCCGGCCGCCACGGCATCTTCCTCGGCGTCGAGAACCACGGCGGCATCGTCAGCGAGTCCGCCGACCTCCTCGAGATCGTGCGCGCCGTCCGGAGCCCGTGGGTGGGCATCAACCTCGACATTGGCAACTTCAACACCGCCGATCCGTACGCCGACCTCGCCCGTTGCGCGCCCCATGCCGTCAACGTCCAGTACAAGGGCCTCATGCGCCCGCGCGGATCCAAGCAACCCGTCCCCACGGACCTGCCCCGCGTGGTCCGCCTCCTCCGTGAGGCCGGGTACCAAGGATGGTTCGTCCTCGAGTATGAAATGCCCGACGATCCATGGAAGAAGGTGCCGTCGATGCTGGCCGACATGGCGGCGGCCATCCGGTCCTGACGACACGCATTCCGCCGTGACTTTCCAACGGGAGATCTCGACGGGGAGCCGGCCTTGTTTTCCTTGGAACCGGCGTTGAATGACGGGGCGGGCGTGGGCAGTCTTGCCACAGCGCATGTTTCCCCGAAGGCAAGCAGGATGGTTGGGCGTTGGCGCGTCCATGGCGTTGTTTTGGGCACTCGGCCTTGGCCAAGCCTTGGCCGCGCCAGGCAAGGCCGCCGTCGTCGAGGCCTCCACCCCCATTGATTTCAACCGCGACATCCGGCCCCTCTTGTCGGAGCACTGCTACACGTGCCACGGCCCCGACGAGGGCAAGCGCAAGGCAGGGTTGCGGCTCGACTCGAAGGAGGAAGCCTTCAAGGCGTTGAAGTCGGGGCGCCACGCGGTGGTGGCCGGGGATGCCAAGTCCAGCTCGTTGGTGGAGCGGGTGGAGTCCAAGGACCCGGACGAGGTCATGCCGCCGCCGGAGACGGGCAAGCCGCTGAATCCATCCCAAGTCGCCCTCCTGCGCCGTTGGGTCGAGTCCGGTGCGGCGTGGTCGGCGCACTGGTCGTTCGTCCCGCCGGAACGCCCGGCCCTTCCGGCGGTGAAGGACGCCCGGTGGCCCCGCAACGAGCTGGATCGGTTCGTCCTCTCGCGCATCGAGCGCGAGGGGCTCAAGCCGGCGCCCGAGGCCGACAAGGCCACCCTCATCCGGCGCGTCACCCTCGACCTCACGGGCCTGCCCCCCACGATCGAGGAGGTGGACGGCTTCCTCGCGGACGGCTCGGCGGACGCCTACGGGAAGTTGGTGGATCGGCTGCTCGACCGACCCCAGTACGGCGAGCGCATGGCGGCGCATTGGCTGGACCTGGCGCGCTTTGCGGACACGAGCGGCTACCACTTTGACGGCGTGCGGTTCATGTGGCTGTGGCGCGACTGGGTGATCCAGGCGTTCAACAAGAACCAACCGTTCGACGCGTTCACCGTGGAGCAGTTGGCCGGCGACCTGCTCCCCAACCCCACCCAGTCCCAGCGCGTCGCCACCGGCTTCGTGCGCAACAACATGACCAACGACGAGGGCGGCGCCGACCCCGACGAATACCTCAACAAGTACGTCGTGGATCGCGTCAGCACCCTCGGGTCCGTCTGGCTCGGCATGACCGTCGGCTGCGCCGAGTGCCACGACCACAAGTACGACCCCATCGGCACCAAGGAGTTCTACCGCCTCTACGCCTTCTTCCACAACGTGCCGGAGAAGGGCCTCGATCGCATCCGGAGCGACAACCCGCCGCCGCGCCTCCCCGTGCCGTCGCCGGAGCAGGCCGTTCGGCTCGTCGAGGCGGAGTTCCGCCTGCGCGACGCCGAGAAAACGTTGAACGACCGCCAGAACGAGCTGGGCGAGACGCAGGAGAAGTTCGAACGCGAAACCAACGGCCGTCCGCCCGAGGAGCCGGCCCGGGACCGCGTCGTGGCGCGCATCGACCTGGACGACTCCCTGGACGCCATGGTGCGTGGCCAGAGGGTCACGGGCCGATGGGCCGGGACGAATGCCCTGAGCTTCGAGGTCGGCACCGTGGGGCGTGCCTTGGTGGTGGATGGCAAGGCGTCCGCCGAGTGGGACGGCCTGCCCCCGCTTCATCGCACCAACGCGTTTTCCTCCAGTGTGTGGGTGCGTTGGAAGTCCTCCGGGGCCGTGTGGAGCCGGATGGAGCCCGGCCCCGGCTACAAGGGGGCCGACGTCTTCATCTCGGACAACAAGGTGCAGGTGCACCTGGCCTCGGCGTGGCCGGAGGATGCGCTGAAGGTTCGCACGAAGGAGGCCTTCGCGGCCGACCGTTGGCACCACGTCCTGGTCACGCACGACGGCTCCGGCAAGGCCGCCGGGCTTCGCGTGTGGGTGGACGGTCGGCGGCGCGACGTGGACGTGGAACGGGACGGATTGAAGGGCGATGTCGGCACCTCGCAGCCGCTGCGACTGGGTTCCCGTGCGAACGAGGCCTTCCTTGCGGGCCGCGTGGACCGTTGGGTGTGGTGGGACCGCGTCCTCGATGACGACGAGGCGCGCCGCGAGGCATTGCAGGGCTTCCTGCCCATCATCGCCAAGACCGGCGGCAAGCGCTCCGGCGAGGAACAGGAGGACCTGCGCCGGTTCTACCGCGAGGTGTTCGCCGTGGACTTGCTGCGCTCCGAGGCCGCCCTCGCGAAGGCGCGGCGCCTCAAGGACGAGGCCTTCGGAGCGATCCCCACCACGCTGGTCATGGAGGAAATGGAACAGCCCCGGGACACGTTCGTGCTGGTGCGGGGCGACTTCCGCACCCGGGGCGAGAAGGTGTCGGCGGGCGTGCCCGCGTTCCTTCCACCCCTTCCCAAGGGCGAGCCCGCCAACCGCCTCGGCCTGGCGCGCTGGCTCGTCGATCCGTCGCACCCGCTCATGGCCCGGGTGACGGTGAACCGGTTCTGGTCGTTGTTCCTGGGCGCGGGGCTCGTGAAGACGTTGAACGACTTCGGTTCACAAGGCGACTGGCCGAGCCACCCGGAGATGCTCGACTGGCTCGCGGTCCAGTTCCGGGACGGCGGCCCCGTGTCCGACGGTTCGCGCAAGGGCAAGCCGCGGCCGGTGGGCGCGTGGGACGTGAAGGAGTTGGTGCGCATGATCGTGACGTCGGCCACGTACCGGCAGTCCGCCGCCACCTCGGAGGCCTTGCTGGCCAGGGACCGCTACAACCGATGGATGGCCCGTGGCCCCAGGCTGCGGCTCGACGCCGAGTTCGTCCGCGACAATGCCTTGGCCGTGTCCGGGTTGCTCGACCGCCGTATCGGCGGTCCGTCCGTGAAGCCGTACCAGCCGCCTGGCATCTGGGATGGCACGGACTCCCGGTATGAGCAGGACAAGGGCGAGAAGCTGTATCGGCGCGGCATGTACGTCTTCTGGCGACGCTCGGCGCACTACCCGTCCTTTGCGACGTTCGACGCCCCGAACCGCGAGGTGTGCACCTTCCTCCGCCAACGCACGCAGACGCCGTTGCAGTCGCTCGTCCTGATGAACGACCCCGTGTACGTCGAGGCGGCGCGGGCTCTGGCGGCGCGGGCATGGAGGGAAGCGCCGGCCGACCCCGAGCGACGGCTCGTGCGGGCGTTCCGGCACGTGCTGGGCCGCGTGCCTGCCGCCGAGGAGCTGGCCGTGCTGCGCGCGACTTACGCGAGCGAACTGGCCCGGTTTGAAAAGGATCCCGCCGCCGCCAAGGCGTTCCTCGGCGTGGGCGAGAGCGCGGTTCCCCAGGACATCCCCGCGCCGGGCCTCGCCGCCATGACGGCCGTGGCCAACGTCCTCCTCAACCTCAACGAGGCCATCACCCGCTAGCCATGAACCTCCTGCCCGACCTCGAACGCATCGCCTCCCGCCGCGCCTTCCTCACCCGGAGCACCACCGGCCTCGGTGCCATCGCGCTCGCCACGCTCCTCAACCCCGAGCGCCGCGCCGTCGCGGCCGGGGCCCGGCCCGGCATCCCGGGCGTCCTCGACAAGCTCCATGTCCCGCCCAAGGCCAAGCGCGTCATCTACCTCTTCCAGTCCGGCGCGCCGTCGCACCTCGACCTGTTCGATCCCAAGCCCAAGCTGAAGGACCTTACGGGCACGGAACTCCCGCCGTCGGTGCGGCGCGGCCAGCGCATCACGGGCATGACGGCGGGCCAGAAGCAGCTCCTCTGCGTGGGCTCCCCGTTCGCCTTCAAGCGCTTTGGCAAGAACGGCACCGAGCTCAGCGAGGTGATGTCCCACACCGGCGACATCATCGACCGCGTGGCGTTGGTCCGCTCCATGTTCACCGAGCCCATCAACCATGACCCCGCCGTGACGTTCTTCGGAACCGGCCACCAACAGCCGGGTCGGCCCACGATGGGTGCATGGATCGCCTACGGGCTCGGGAGCGAGAACGAGAACTTGCCCGCCTTTGTGGTGCTGACGAGCGGTGGCGGCGGCCAACCCTTGCAGGCCCGCTACTGGGGCAACGGGTTCCTCCCCGGCAACTTCCAGGGCGTGCAGTTCCGCAACCAAGGCGACCCCGTCCTCTACGTGTCCGACCCGCCCGGCCTGGACCGCCCGGCGCGGCGACGGCTCATCGACGCGATGCAGGCTCTCAACCAACGGCAACTGGGCCGCCTGGCCGACCCCGACATCGCCACCCACATCGACAACTACGAGCTGGCGTTCCGGATGCAGGCGAGCGTGCCGGACCTGATGGACATCTCGAAGGAGCCCAAGGAGGTCCTGGAGATGTACGGCGCGGCCCCTGGGAAGCCCTCGTTCGCCAACAACTGCCTCCTCGCACGTCGCCTGGCCGAGCGCGGCGTCCGCTTCATCCAGTTGTGTCACCGCGACTGGGACCACCACGGCGGGCTTCCCGACGGCATCCGCAACCAGGCCGGGCAGACGGACAAGCCCAGCGCGGCGCTCATCCGCGACCTGGAGCAACGCGGCATGTTGGACGAAACCCTCGTCATCTGGGGCGGCGAGTTCGGACGCACCGCCTACAGCCAGGGCGACATCTCCAAGAACAGCTTCGGGCGCGACCATCACCCCCGGTGCTATTCCATGTGGTTCGCCGGCGGCGGCATCAAGCCGGGCGTGGTCATCGGCGAGACCGACGACTTCGGGTACAACATCGTGCGCGACCCGGTGAGCGTGCACGACCTGCACGCCACGCTGCTCCACCTGCTCGGCATCGAGCACAAGCGCCTCACCTACCGTTTCGAGGGACGTGACTACCGCCTGACGGACATCCACGGCGAGCTCATCCCGGCCTTGATGGCGTGAGCCGGCCCGGCCCGGGAATCGCTCGCGAGGATGCCGTTCCATCGATGGATGCCGCCGATGCGCATGGATTCCCCTTGCGACCACGTCGCGGTGGGCGGGCGCCCTTGAACCTAGAAACGGCAGTGGGTCCGTCTGTAGGCCGCGTGCCCTCACGCGGCGGCGGCGATGCCTC
>CAYSGH010000100.1:0-12432 GCA_964430505.1 uncultured Akkermansia sp.
TCGCCGCGTGAGGGCACGCGGCCTACAGACTGCCCAACGGCCGTTTCTAGGCTGAAATGAGATCCGTGCACGCTTGGCTTCCCACGGGGGCATGGGCCGTGCGAGCCTTTGGGGCATTCCCATGTCCCCGTCCGACTGGAAGCTTGTGGGCCTGGCCATTTCGGCCATTGGCGCGTTGGTGTTGCTGGTGACCCGGCTCAAGGTGAACGCCTTCATCGCGCTGGCGTGCGCGGCGCTGGTGGTGGGGTCGGGCGCGGTCTTCTGGCTGGACGTCCCGGCCAGGGACGCGACCGGGGCGGTGCTGAAGGCGGCGTCGGGCGGGGCGATTCCTCGGTACTCGATGCTGGGGGTGGTGAAGTCGTTCTCGGACGGCGTGGGCTCGGCGCTGGGGGGCGTGACGGCGATGGTGGCGCTGGGGACGATGCTGGGGCGGTTGCTGGCGGAGTCGGGCGGGGCGGAGGTGCTGGCGAAGCGCTTCATCGAGGTGTTTGGACCGTCGCGGATCCAGCTTTGCCTGATGGCGTTGGCGCTGACGATCGGGCTGACGACGTGGTTTGCGGTGGGGTTGGTGTTGCTGGCGCCGATCCTGTTGACGCTGACGCACCAGACGCGGCAGCCGTTCCTGTTGTTGTTCCTGCCGTTGCTGGCGTGCCTCTCGGTGATGCACGGGGTGATGCCGCCGCACCCGGGCCCGGCGCTGGCGGCGGACAAGCTGGGGGTCAGCATGGGGTTGGTGCTGGCGTGGGGGTTCGTGATTGGGTTGCCGACGGCGGCGGTGGCGGGGCCGTTGTATGCGCGGTTCATCGTGGGACGGGTAATGGCGGAGGCGCCGCCCGCGCCGGACCGGACGCGGAGCCTGGAGCCGGGGCGTTCGCTGCCGGGGTTTGGCGTGACGGTGTTCACGTTGATGCTGCCGGTGTTGCTGATGCTCGTGGCGACGGCGGGCGAGCTGCTGTATCCACCGGGGAACCACGTGCGCGAGACGCTGTCCTTCGTGGGGAACCCGACGATCGCGCTGGTGGCGGCCGTGTTGCTGGGGGGATGGACGCTGGGATTGCGGTGCGGGTATTCGTCGCCGCAGGTGCTGCGCTTCACGGAGGGGGCGGTGGCGTCCATTGGCATGACGCTGGTGGTGATCGGCGGCGGCGGCGGGTTTGCGCGGGTGTTGCGGGACAGCGGCGTGGCGGAGGCGATTGGGCACTTCGGCGCGGCGTTCAAGATGTCGCCCCTGGTGTTTGGGTGGGTGATTTCCTGCTTCATCCGCGTGGCCACGGGATCCGCGACGGTCGCGATCACGACGGCCGCGCTCCTGATCCCCGAGTACCTGCGCACGCAGGGCGTGGTGCTGGACGCCAACCACATGGCGCTGGTCGTGGTGGCGATCGGCTGCGGATCGCTGTTCCTGTCGCACCTGAACGACGCGGGGTTCTGGATGGTGAAGGAATGCCTGGGCCTGACGGTGGGCCAGACGCTGCGCACGTGGACCGTGTGCGAGACGCTGGTGGGCGTGGCGGGCTTTGCCTTCTCTTGGATCGCCTACTCCCTGTTGTAGCACGTTGACGGATTTCAACATCCCATGAAGACCACGCGCCGCTCCTTCCTCGCCTCCAGTCTTGGCACCCTCCCGGTCGTTGCCGTCGCCACCTCCACCCCTCCCGCGCGTGCGGCGGACAACGCACCGCCCGGGGCCCGGGACGGGTTTGCCAAGCCCAGCCAGATGAAGCTGGGTCTGGTGACCTACAACCTGGCGAAGGACTGGGACGTTCCCACCGTGATCGCCAATTGCCGCAAGGCGCGCTTTGACGGCGTCGAGCTGCGCACGACCCACAAGCATGGCGTGGAGGTTTCCCTGACCGCGTCCGAGCGCGCCGACGTGCGCCGGCGATTTGCGGACTCGACCGTGGAGCTGTTCTCGCTGGGGTCGGCCTTTGATTACCACACGCCGGACCAGGCGCGGCTGCGGCGCGACATCGAGGCGACGAAGGCCTACCTGCAACTGGCGCATGACGTGGGCGCCTCCGGGATCAAGGTGCGCCCGAACGACCTGCCCAAGGGCGTGCCCGAGGAGGTGACGCTGGCGCAGATTGGGCGGTCCTTGCGGGAGCTGGGCGAGGTGGCGGCGGGCCTGGGGCTGGTCATCCGGCTGGAGGTGCATGGGAACCAAACGGCGTCGTTGCCCCGCATCCGGCGCATCCTCGACGAGGCGGGCCACAAGGCCGTGGGCGCCTGCTGGAACTCCAACCAAACCGACCTGGAGGGCGCGGGCTTCGACGCGAACTTCGACCTCGTGCGCGACCGGATCGTGGAGGTTCACCTGCGCGACCTGTTCCTGTCGGAGTACCCGTTTCGCCGACTCTTCCAACGGCTGATCGAGTCGGGCTACCGGGGCTACACGTTGGCGGAGATACCGGAGAGCCCGGACCCGGTGCGGGTGATGCAGTACTTCCGCGGGCTGTGGCTGGCGTACCAGGGCTTGATGTAGCGGATCCGGCGCGCGTCCGGCATTGACCCCGTTGGCGTGCCCGCCGCAAGGTTTCGCCATGAACCAATTGTTCTCGCGTCGTGCGTGGATGTGGGCCACGACGGCCTGCGCCGCGCTTCTCCTTGGGTCCACGGGCTGCGTCAGCCTCAACGGTGCCGGCGCGGACCAGCCGCCGGCCGGATTCACCGCGTTGTTCAACGGCACCGACCTCACGGGGTGGGTGGGAGGCGACACGCATGACTATCGCAAGCTGATGTCGATGTCGGAGGAGGAACGCGAGAAGCTGCTGGGGAAGTGGACGGCGTCGATGACCGAGGTGAACCCGAAGACGGGCAAGCCGCACTGGTACGCGGAGAACGGCGAGCTGGTGAACGACGGCTTCGGAGCGTACGCCTCGACCGCGAAGCCCTACGGCGACTTCGAGTTGCTGGTGGAATACAAGACGGTGCCCCGCGCGGACTCCGGCATCTACCTGCGCGGCGTGCCGCAGGTGCAGATCTGGGACTCGACGGAGCCCGACCCGCAGAACCTCGGGCGCGGCAAGGGTTCCGGCGGGCTTTGGAACAACTCGCCGGGTGCGCCCGGCAAGGACCCGCTGGTCCTCGCGGACAAGCCCTTCGGCCAATGGAACCAGTTCCGCATCCTGATGGTGGGCGCGCGGGTGTCGGTCTGGCTGAACGGCCAGATGGTCGTCGATCACGCCCTGCTCGAGAACTACTACGACCGCAAGACGCCGGTGCCCGCCACGGGCCCGATCCGGCTGCAGACACACGGCGGGGAGATCCGCTGGCGCAACGTCTTCGTGCGCGAGATCGGGGCCGAGGAGGCCACGCGCATCCTGGCGTCCAAGTCGAACGCGGGGTTCACGCCGATCTTCAACGGCAAGAACCTCGACGGATGGTCCGGGCCGCTGGACAACTACGAGGTGGTGGACGGGGCCGTCCGCTGCAAGGCGCACAAGGGCGGCACGATCTACACGAAGGAGCAGTACGGTGACTTCTCCGCTCGGCTTGAGTTCATGCTGCCGCCGGGCGGCAACAACGGCCTGGCCATCCGCTATCCGGGCCAAGGCGACACGGCGTATGCCGGCATGTGCGAGCTGCAGGTGCTCGACGAGAACTACGAGCAGGTCACCAAGTCCAAGCTCGACCCGCGCCAGGTCCACGGGTCCGCCTACGGCATGGCGGCGGCCGCCCGTGGGTACCAACGCCCGGCGGGCACGTGGAACTTCCAGGAGGTCACGGTGAAGGGCTCCCGGATCCAGGTGGAGCTGAACGGGACGCGCATCCTCGACGCCGACCTGTCCACCGTGAAGGACTTCATGGCCAACAGCCCGCACCCGGGCAAGGACCGGGCCACCGGCCACTTCGGGTTTGCCGGCCACAACGATCCCGTGTCGTTCCGCAACGTGTCCATCAAGCGCCTCTAACGCGGGCCCCCCCTGCAAGGCAGCCCGGGCCACGTCACGGCCGCCCGCCGCACGCAACCGACGTCGGCGGGCGTTTTGTTCCCCGGTGAGCAGCCCCCATCCCAACCTCCATGGACACCAGGCCCTTCATCGTCACGGGCGGCGCGGGCTTCATCGGCTCCCACCTCGTCGAGCGTCTCCTGAAGGAAGGGAACCCTGTCCGAGTCATCGACGACGTCAGCACCGGCCAGTGGTCCAACCTGGCCGCGTTCCGGGACCATCCTGGCCTGTCCGTCGTCGAGTCCTCCGTGTCCCGGCACCCGGACCTGTCGCGCGACGTGGCGGGTGCGCGCGCCGTGTTCCACCTCGCCGCCACCGTGGGCGTCGAGTTGGTCGTGTCGCAACCGCGCCGTTGCATCGAGACCAACCTCCGGGAGACCCAGGCCATCCTGGACGCGGCGGTTCCGTCGCTGACGCCCGTGGTGTTCACGTCAACCTCCGAGGTCTATGGGCGGAGCGACAAGCCCTGGTTCTCGGAGGAGGACGACCTGCTGATCGGGCCGCCGCACCTTTCCCGCTGGAGCTACGCCAGCAGCAAGCTGCTCGATGAGTTCCTCGTGCTGGCCTGCCACGCCGAGCATGGGTTGCCCGTCGTGATCACCCGGCTCTTCAACACCGTTGGCCCACGCCAAACGGGGCGTTGGGGCATGGTGTTGCCACGCTTCATCGAGGCCGCCCGCGCGGGCCAGCCGCTCCGCGTTCACGGCGACGGGCGCCAGACCCGCTGCCTGTGCCACGTGGCCGACACCGTGGAGGCGCTCCTGCGGTTGCATCGCGCGCCCGCCGCCAACGGACAGGTGGTGAATGTCGGCAACGACGACGAGACCTCGATCCTCGACCTCGCGCGCGTCGTCATTGAGGAATGCCAGTCCCGCTCGCAGATCGAGCTGCTGCCCTACGACCAGGCCTTCAAGGCGGGATTCCAGGACATGCCCCGTCGTCGGCCCGACCTCCGGAAGCTGGAAAGACTGGCCGGGTTTCGACCCGACAGCAGCACCCGCTCGATCGTCCGTCGCATCGTGGACGAGACCCGGGGCTGACGTTCCTATCTCGGGGCGAGGACGACGCGGAAGCCGACGAAGTGGATGCCGCTGGCGGGGGGCATCATGAAGCGGCTGGATGCGCCGCCATAGACGAGGTCCTGGTTCCATCCGCCGCCCTTGAACACCTTGTACTTGTTGGTGCCGGTGCTGGGCGGGCCGGTGGGATCCACGAGGGCCTTGGGCGGGTAGGGCTCGAACCAGTCCGAGCACCATTCCCAGACGTTGCCGTGCATGTCATGGAGGCCCCAGTCGTTGGGCTTCTTGAGGCCAACGGGGTGGGTGGTGGCGTCGCAGTTCTCGGCGGTCCACGCGTAGGCGTCGCCCGCCTCGACCTCGTGCCCGAAGTGGAAGCGGTTGGTGTTGCCGGCGCGGCAGGCGTATTCCCACTCGGCCTCCGTGGGCAGGCGGTACTCGTGGGTGGCGGGCAGGCGTCCTTGCTCGCGCTCGATGGCGGTGATGCGCGCGCAATAGTTGCTGGCCGTGACAAAGGAGACCTTCTCCACCGGATGGTTGCTCAGGCCCGCGAAGTGGCTGGGATTGGTGCCCATGACGCGCTGGAACTCGGCTTGGGTGACCTCGTAGCGACCCATCCAAAAGTCGCGCGTCAACGTCACCGGGAAGCGGATGCGTTGGAACGTCCCGGCGGGGATCCGGACCATGTTGGTGAGCGGCACCAGCGTGACCGTCGGGGCCGCTGGGGGAGCCGCAGCGGGTTCCTTGCCGCACCCCCCCAACAAGATGAGCAGGGTGGACATGCCCACGACCCACATGCGTTGAAAAAGGCTCTTCATGGCGCGGCAGGTATCGGGACCTCCACC
The DNA here is from genome assembly GCA_964430505.1 of uncultured Akkermansia sp. Classification (GTDB taxonomy): domain Bacteria; phylum Verrucomicrobiota; class Verrucomicrobiia; order Limisphaerales; family UBA9464; genus UBA6176. The sequence continues at coordinate 5,812 of CAYSGH010000100.1, forward strand.
GAGCGGTCGGTGGGATTCAATGGGAGGCGCACCTCCCGAGATTTTGGCCAACGAACCCGGAGGGCAACCGCTTTGTGGGCGGACGTCACGACCCGCACGCCCGCGTCCTGGGACCCATACCCGCTTCCCGCGCCCACGGTTTGCATCGGCCCGAGGCGTCCTTGGGCATCTTCCAGGCGCAGCTCGGCCCCCACGCCCTCGGGGTTGCCCGCGCCGCCCTTCAACGCGACGCGCAGGCCGGGCGTCGCCGACCGGTTGCGGAAGAGGTGGGTGGCCCCCCGGTTCTGGGCGACGGCAATGTCGAGGCGGCCGTCGTGGTCGAAGTCGGCCAGCGCGGCCCCGCGTTGCTCGCCGAGGATGCGGACCCCGGCAGCCTCCGCATCCCATGCCACGAAGGTGCCGTCGCCCCGGCCTTGCAACGCCAACCCAAACCCGCCGTCCTCACGGGTGAGATCCGAGGCCGTCCCGAAGAAGTTCTGCGAGCAGAACAGGTCCTGGATGCCGTCGCCGTCGAGGTCGCCCACGCAGACGGAAAACACGGGCGCCCGCTGGGCTTCCGCTGGCAAGGGGATGGCGTCGAAGGTGGAGCCCCGGTTCAGGAGGACCACGGACGACAACTCGGACGCGCCCACCCACGCCGCGTTGGTGGCGCCGAGTTGCCGGAGGATGGCGGGAACGTTGGCCCTCGCGAAGTCCGCATGGGTCTTGAACTCGGACGCCACCCTGGGAATGCCGAGCGACAACCACGTGCGATCGTGCACGGGCCACCAGTCGGATCCACCGCGCCAGGCTTCCAGGACCTGGATCACGCCGTCGCCGGACCAGTCGCCATGGAACAACCGAAGGTCCGTGGGCGCGTAGAGCTCGTATTGGCTGTTGCGCCCCCAGTTGCCGCAGACGAGGTCGGGGAGGCCGTCGCCGTTGAAGTCACCCGTGGCCACGCCGGTCCATAGGCCGGTCTTGCCGGACAAGCCCCACGCCTCCGTGGCGTCACGGAAGGTGGCTCCTCCATTGATGAAGATGCGGACGGGGCCCCAGTCGCAGGCCACGACGAGGTCGGGGTCGCCGTCGCGGTCGAGGTCCACGGCGCAGGCGCCGACGGCCATGCCCATCGTGGCGAAGGCCGCGCTGCGCGCTGGATCCGCCACGAGTCGGCCGCCCTCGTTGAGCCACCATTGGGACGGGACGGCCTCCGGATACCGACCCGCCCGGGTGCGTCCTCCGACCCACAGGTCGAGGTCGCCGTCGCCATCGACGTCGGTGGTCACCATGGGTCCGGGCGCGTGGTTGCCCAACGGGATCGAGGCGGGGCGAGCGGGATCGGCGGCGGGATAGACCTCGAGCTGGGAAGCGGTGCCAGGCGGTGACTCCGCGTTGGAGAGGGACACGAGGATGGCGCGTGATCCGAGGCCGTCGTGCCAGCCCAGGACGGCGGACTGGTCGCCGGTGGCCTTGGGGGCGTTGGTTGCGGCGGACCACGCGCGGCCCTGCTGGTTGCGAAGGACGCCCAACGAACCGTCGCGGCCGCCCGCCACCAGGAGGTCCTCCCATCCGTCGCCATCGACGTCGAACCATGCGAGCCCGGGCCCGAGCCGGCTGAGGCGGCGGGGCAGGGTGGGTTGCAGGGCCCAGTCATCGAAGTCCTCGTCCACGTGGACGTGGTTGAGCGCGGCGGAGACGTCCTCGAAACGAGCGGGGGCCGTCGTGGCCGGAGCGGTCGGCGCGGGCGTGGGCGGCGGCCCCTCGGGCTCGGCGACCTCGTAGATCCGATTGGGCTCGACGCCCTCGACGACGGACTCGCGGCCGGAGCGCCATCGGATGGAGATGCGTGCCCCGGCGTCGCGCGTGGGATGGAAGGCGAAGACGCGGACGGGGTCGTCGGAGGAGAGGTAACGGCCGCCGGCGATGACCTCCTGGGACTGGGTGAGGCCGGGCGAGACCAGGGAGATCCGGGCTCCGATGCCGGCGGAGTTGGGGGCGCGTCCGCGGAGTCGAACGGCGACGCGCGGGGCGGTGCCGGTGTTCTGATGGATGGACGCGGGTGCGTTGAGGTTGTTGACCACGAGGTCGAGGTCGCCGTCGTTGTCGAGGTCGCCGGCCGCCATGCCGTAGGAGATGCCCTGGAGGTCGAAGCCCCAGGCGGGCGCGGGCTCGAAGCGCGCGGAGCCGGCGTTGCGGAACGCGACGTTGCGGGTGCGCCACCGGGGATGCATTTGCATCGAGCGCTTGAGCTGGGCATCGGTGAGGCGCCGCCCCTCCTTGATCTCGTTGTGGCTGTCCTGGTCCATCACGTCGAACTCGAAGCCATTCGTGAGCAGCAGGTCCTCGAACCCGTCGAGGTCCACGTCGAGAAAGAGGGTGGACCACGTCCAGTCCGACGCGGCGAGGCCGGCCATCCAGGCGACCTCGGCGAAGTAGCCGCCGGGCTGCCCCAGGAAGAGGGTGTTGCGATTGAACTGCGGGCGCGCCTCGGGCAGCTCGGTCTCGGCGCGCGACGGGCGGTCGCGGACGAGCTGGGTCATGCGGAACCGGTGCTCGCGCGCCAGCATGTCCACCACGAAGAAGTCGTCGCGCCCGTCGCGGTCCACGTCCGCGAAGTCCACGCCCATGGCGGAGCGGCTGGTGTGGCGCAGCCGCGGTCCTTCCAGCTCCCGGAAACGTGCGCCACCTTGGTTGATCCAGATGCGGTCCGGCGAGGTGTTGTCGTTGCAGACGTAGAGGTCGGGCAGGCCGTCGCCGTTGATGTCGCGGAACATCACGGCGAGACCCCAGTCGCGATAGGGCGGGATCGGGTTGCCGGCCGCGTCCGCAAAGGTGCCGGGCTCGTGCTCGATGGCCTTGAAGCGGCCTTGGCCCTCGTTGCGGTAGAAGCCGTGGTATTCGGGAAGCTCGCGCACCTTGCCGTCCGGCGTCGCCTCGAAGCGTCCCTTCCACTTGGCGGAGCGGGTGGACTCGCCGTTGATCTTGCTGACCTCCCATCCATCGCCCTTCCGCGTGAGCGCGAACCGCGTGGACGGGTCCGCGAGGCGCATCACGTCGATGAAGTGGGTGCAGTAAAGGTCGAGGTCGCCGTCGCCGTCGATGTCCGCGAGCGCCATCGAGGTGGCGGAGGCGGTGCGGGACAGTCCGGAATCCGGCGACTCGGAGAAGCGCCCGGCGCCGTCGTTGAGGAAGAGGCGGGTGCCCACGCCGATGCCATTGACGAGGAGGTCGAGGTCGCGGTCGCCATCGACGTCCACGAGGGCGGCGGCGGTGGAGCGTTGGTCGGCGCAGGCGATGGCGGGCTGGTTGATGGGCTCGAAGCGCCACGCGCCCTGGTTGCGGAACAGTTGGTTGGGCCCTTCGAGATTGCAGAGATAGACATCCGCCCAGCCGTCGCCATCGACGTCGCCGACGGCGACCCCCGCGCCGTTGTGGGCGACGGCGTTGGTGAGGTAGAGGTCTCCGCCCATCGTGTTGGTGAAGGCCAGGCCTGTCTCCGACGGGGACATGCCCTTGAAGCCCACTTGCCCCGGGGAAACGGGCGTGACGGCGCGAGCGACGACATTCGAGGGGGCGGCGGCGACGTGAACCGCGCACGGCGCCAACAGCAGGAGGAGACCCATGGCGTGGAGGACGAACCGGAGGCGGCGTGGGTCCCATGTCGGGACGCTGGGCCAAAGGACATGCCCTGCGAAGGCCCTGTTGTTGAACCGTGCGCTCACCGGGTCTGATTCAAGCGAAAGTTCGCGCGCGCGTCTCGCCGATTCCGGCGACGTCGGGACGGACATGAGGGCAAGGGACTGCCCCGCCATCAGGACGGCTGCGCCACGGGGCCTGCGCCTCCGCCTCGGTTTGCCGGGGACGTCTTCCGCCAGAAGTAGAGGGCGCTGGCAACAAGGCAGACGGCGCCCACGACGCACATGAACCAGGTGAACCCCACGAAGAACCCGAGCCGGGATTGGCCGTGGGCCACGAGGTCCTTGTAGAGCTGCACACCGACGGACCCGGTGTAGCCGATGGAGTCGGCGAGGTAGATGGCGAACACGGCGGTGCCGGCGACGGAGGTGGAGGCCATGAGGCGGTCAAAGAGGACCGAGCCGTAGGGGACGTAGGCCAGGTAGGAGCCGAGGCCGGTGAGGGTCATCCACCAGAAGCCGCTGATGAGGCCGGCGCCGTGGAGGAGGGTGGCGCCGCCGAGGAGGAGGAGGCCGGACGTCATGACTCCCAAGGCGGCCATGAGCCCGCGGCGGTTCTCCTTCACCAGGTTGAGCAGCGCGAGGATGGCCATGACGCCGAGCATGACGAGCGTCTCGGCGCGGCTGATGATGGTCTTGTTGCTGGCGTAGGCGTACCCGAGCCCGTCGAAGAGCTCGACCTGGTAGTTGTCGCGGTAGTCGCGGTACGCGGTCAGGAAGAAGTACGCCAGGCACAACAGGCCGAGGCCGAGGCCGAACTCGCGCAGGAACGCGATGCGCTGCGCGCGGCCCATGGGCTCGCGCTGGACGCGCTCGACGCGGTCGGCGGCGGAGGGCGGTGGCAACTGCTTGAGGAGCCACACGGACAGGGCAAACACGGGCAGGAAATGGAACCCGGCCACGGCGGGCATCCACGACTCGCCCACCTTGCCCATGGCTTGGGCGATCGCGGGGCCCAGGGCGGGGACGGCAGACCAGAGGTCGGCGACGGTGCCGGCCATGAGGGCGCGCCCGAAGTCCTTGGTGATGCCGCTGGCGACGATGAAGGAGAGGCTCAGGCCGGCCAGGAGGATCTCCGAGGTCCGCCGCCCTTCGAGATACCCGACGACGAGACCCCAGACCATGCCCAGGGGAAGGCCGTTGAGGAAGATGGCGGGGGCCTTCCATCCGCCGGGGAGGACGGCGTACAGGACGAGGGCGGCCTGGGCGATCCCGACGAGGACGAGGAGCGCGACGGCGCGACGTGCGGGGGTGAGCTCGGAGCAGACCTTGATCCCGAGGTACTTGGACGTGCAGTAGCCCAGCACCTGGCTGATCACGAGCGCCGTCTTCAGCTCGAGCTTCAGCGCCATGGCCTTGCCCCACAGCATCCACTGGGCGTCCACGAGCATCTCCCCGTCGAAGCGCGCGGCCGCGAACGGCTTCCGGAAGGCGTACATGGCAAAGTACGTGGCAAAGGCCGTCAGCACGGCGAAGCCAACGAACACGGGCGACGGCGCACGGGCAAGCCACTGGCCCAGGCGCGTGGGCGCCATCTTCGGGGGAGTCTCGGACACGCCGCCCTAGGAACCCGAACCGCGTGCCGGGCGCAAGCCTCGAAGACGCGTGGGGCGGGGAACGGGCAGCGAGAGGCGGGGAGCGGGTCGATTGCTCCCTGAGTCCACCGAGTTTTCGTGAGAGGCGCGAATCCAGCATCCATGGAGGGCGGGGAGGTTGACTCGGACGGAGGCACGGCGAACGACCAGTGGATCTTCCCCGGCACCCAGCCTCCACGCGCGGGGCCCGTCTCACGGCTTCCCTTTCCACGTCCGATCCGTTCCCATTTCGCGCAACAACACATTCCCATGACTGCACGAATTGGATTGGTCGGCCTCGGCCGAATGGGGGCCAACATGGCCCGTCGCCTGAAGGACAGCGGGTTCCACGTCTCGGTGGTGCATGACGCGCGGCCGGGCGTGGCGGAGGAGCTGGCGCGGGAGCTGGGCGCGACGGCCCCGGGCACGCTCGCCGGCGTCACGGCGGGCGCCGACGTCGTGTTCACCGTGGTGACGGACGACGCGGCGATGGACCGCATCTTCGCGCGCAAGGGCGACTCGTTGCTGTCCGGCGCGCAGGGGCGCGTGTTCGTGAACTGCGCCACGCTGAGCCCGGCGACGCACGTGGAGGTGGAGAAGCGCGCCATCAAGGCGGGCGCGGCGACGCTCGAGGCCTGCATGGCTTCCAGCATCAACCAGGCCCGCAACGGGACGTTGTACCTCATGGTGGGCGGGCCGGACTCGGTCCTCGAATGCGTGCGCCCGTTGCTGGAGGCGTTGTCCGACGGCGGCAAGCTGCTGCGGCACATCGGCGCGACGGGCCGGGCCGCTCAGGTGAAGGCCCTGGTCAACATGGTCATGAACATCAACACGGCGGGCCTCGCCGAGGGCCTGGGCCTCGCCCATGCGCTGGGGCTCGACCTGGCGCTGGTGCGCGAGGTGTTTTCCCAGACGGGCGCCGCGTCGCGCGTCCTGGTGACCGACGGCGAGGACATGCAGAACCGCGACCATTCGTGCTTCTTCAGCGCCGCCCATGCGGCGAAGGACAGCGGGATCGCCCTCGCCCTCGGCAAGAAGTCCGGCCTGCGGCTGCCCCTGGCGGAGGCCACCCTGGCGCAGTATCGCCGCATGGTCGCCAGCGGCCTGGGCGAGCTCGACAAGTCCGGCATCTCCGAGCTGACGTTCAAGGGCCGCAGCCCGCGCAAGAAGGCGGCGGCGAAGCGCAAGGCGGGCGCTGCCGCGAAGGCGTCCCAGGGCACCAAGGCGTCGAAGGCCTCAAAGGCGTCCAAGCCCGCCGCCCGTCGTCCCGCGCGGCGCGCCTGACGTTCGCGCGGGTTCCCGGCGTGGGCGGACCCATGAAGGCAGCGATCCAGCGAGGGGCGGTGCTTGGAACCATCGTGCGGGCCCTT
>CAYSGH010000100.1:12532-14125 GCA_964430505.1 uncultured Akkermansia sp.
GGCTTGCAGCAGGGCACGCCGGCCGCGCGCTTGGCGGCGGCGACCCATTGCGTGGCCTGCCACGCGTTGCCCGACCCACGCCACCTCGACCGGGCGACGTGGACGAACGAGCTGCTGCCCAAGATGCGCGTCATGGTGGGCCTGGAGCCGCCCACGACGGAAGCGGGCTTCCAGGACATCGACGTCTTGAAGGCGGGCAAGGCGTTCCCGGAACGCCCCCTCATGACGCGCGCCCAGTTCGACCTCGCCGCGTCGTGGTTCGTGGACAACGCGCCGGAATCCCTCTCCAGCACCAACGACCCCGCGCGCGTCCGCGTCGAGCTGACGGGGTTCGACGTGGTGGCGTTGAAGGAGCGCCATGATCCGCCGCTCACCACCCTCGCGCGCATCGACCCCAAGGGCCGTCGCGTGTTCCTCGGGGACGTGGGCTTCCAGGGGTACAACGTCCTGGGGCCCGCGCTCGACGTCCGCGAGGGCGTTCGCATCGGCAACATCCCCGTGGCGGTGGCGGTGGATGGCGCGGACGACTGGGTCGCGTGCATCGGGCACTTCTTCCCGAGGGAGGAGCCGCGCGGGCAGGTGGTCCGCATGCGCCGCAGGCCGGACGGCACCCAGGACCGGCTCGACGTGGCATCGGGGTTGCCGCGCCTGGCGGACCTGCGGTTGGCGGACCTCAACGGCGACGGGCGCGGCGACTTCGCGCTGTGCGCCTATGGGAACTTCCTCGGGCGCTTCTCGTGGTGGGAGGGCAAGGGGAACGACCGGTGGGAGGAGCATGTGCTGCTGGACAAGCCGGGGGCCGTCCGCTGCGAGCCCGTGGACTTCAACCGCGACGGCAAGCCGGACCTCTTGGTGCTGGTCGCGCAGTGGACGGAGAGCCTCCTGTTGTTCGAGGGGGACGGGCGCGGCGGCTTCGTGCGGCGCACGTTGTTCCAGAAGCCCCCGAGCTGGGGGCACAGCGGGATGGACGTGGCCGACGTGGACGCGGACGGATGGCCGGACGTGGTGGTGGCGAACGGGGACAACGCGGACTTCCCCACGTCCCCGCCGCGCGCGCACCACGGGCTGCGGGTGTACCTCAACCGCGCCGGGACGCGGGTCGAGGAGGCGTGGTTCGGGCCCATGCACGGCGCCTACCGCGTCGTGGCGCGCGACCTGGACATGGACGGCGACATGGACCTCGCGGCGACGTCGTTCTTCCCGGACTACGAGCGGTCGCCGCGCGAGGGGTTTTTGTTGTTCGAGAACGTGGGCGGGAAGGGGCGCTGGGACTTCCGTGCGGCGACGTTCCGGCAATCGGTGGCCGGCCGTTGGCTGGCGATGGACGCCGGGGACGTGGATGGGGACGGCGACGACGACATCGTGCTGGGCTCGTTGGTGCGAATGCCCACGGCGGTTCCCGCGAAGCTCAAGGAACAATGGGAAAAGCAGGGGCCTTCCCTCGTCCTCCTGCGCAATCGCGCGCGATGACGTCGCGGGGCGGCTCTGGAGGACGGGTGCCCGCACGCGGTGGATAGAACCGAGAAACGGCGGTTGGGCCGTCTGTAGGCCGCGTGCCCTCACGCGGCGATGGCGATGCCGCATGCCCGGTGC
>CAYSGH010000101.1:0-13838 GCA_964430505.1 uncultured Akkermansia sp.
GCGGCTGTTAACCGTGTGGTTGTAGGTTCGAGTCCTACCTCTGGAGCCAGCTTCTACAGGCTTTTCCGCCATCCCCCTCAACCCGTCCCTACCTCGCATCCCCCATTCCATCTGCGGTCCCGACGACGCCACGGGCGCCGAGGCACGCAAAGTCTCCGGCGTTTCCCGGCACCACCCGTGGGAGACGGCGCAGACCCCACGGACTTGCAGGAACGCCTCAATGGCCAAGGAGGAAACCCGCGCGCCCACGGGTGAAGCCCCGGCGCGGCGTGCCAACGGTTCCGTCAGGCCCACGTCACGGGGCTTCGCCAGGCCCGGGCGGCTGGTCAGCTTGGCGGGCTCGTTTTCCCTAATCGTCCACCCATCACTCCACCACCAGCACCGCCGGCCCGAGCACCTCCCACCGGGGCTCGATCCCCAGCCCCGGCCCCGACGAGGCACGCATGAACCCGTCCACGCGGCGCGGTGCGCCCTCGGCAAGGGAGACCGTCACATAGCTGTTGAAGTCCGTGCTGGTGAAGCGCAGCGGCTCGGGCGTGCTGTGCGCGAGGTGGGCGATGGCCGCGGTCACGATGTCCCCGCCCCAGGAGTCCTCGAGCGTCATGGCGATGCCCATGCTGGCGCACAGGTCGCGGGCCTGCCTTGTCCGGGTCAGCCCGCCCAGCTTGCTGATCTTGAGGTTCACCACGTCCATCGCCAGGTCCGCCCGCGCCCGGAGCAGCACGTCGATGCCGTCGATGTTCTCGTCGAGGACAAAGGGCATGCCACACGAGCGCCGCACGGCGAGGCATTCCTCGTAGGTCAGGCACGGCTGCTCGATGTACACGTCGAGGTCCCGGACCGCCCGCGCCACGCGCACCGCCTCGTGCTGCGTCCACCCCGTGTTGGCGTCCGCCACCAGGCGGTCCGACGCCCGCAGCACCGAACGCACCGCGCGGATGCGCTCGATGTCCGTGTCGGGCTCGCCGCCGACCTTGAGTTGGAAGCGCGAGTAGCCCTCCGCGCGATACTGGGCGACGCGGCGCGCCATCGCTTCGGGCTCCTCCTGGGAAATGGCGCGGTAGAGGCGGACGGCCTCGCCGAAGCGCCCGCCCATGAGCGTGCAGACGGGTAGGCCGGCCACCTTCCCCAGGATGTCCCAGCACGCCATGTCGATTCCCGACTTCACGTGGGGGTGCCCCTTCAGGCAGGCGTCCATGCGCGTGTTGAGAACGCCCAGCTCCGTCGGATCGAGCCCCAGCAGGCCCGGCCCCAGCTCCCGGATCCCGGAGCGAACGCCCTCGGCGTAGGCGGGGAGATAAAAGGGTCCCAACGGACACACCTCGCCCCACCCCACGACGCCGGCGTCCGTCTCGACGCACACCACCGTGCTGTCAAAGACGGTGACCGACTTGCCCCCGGACCACTTGTACGTCGTCTCGTGGAGGGGCAATTCCACACGATGGGCGAGGATGCGCGTGATCTTCATGCGTGGGCGCCATGCTGGCTGGGGCCGTTGGCCGGGAGGAACCGCGAAGGCGATGCGGCGAAAAAAAATGAACGGGAGCCAACCGGGGAACACGGTTGACGCAAGGGGGTCGATTGATAGTCTCCGCCGCTCCGCGACCCTCGCGGACCCAGTTTTTGTATGAAGCGCCAGTATCAGCCCTCGAAGATTCGTCGTGTCCGCCAGCATGGCTTTCGTTCCCGGATGGCAAGCAAGAGCGGTCGCGGCATCATCAACAACCGCCGCCGCGTCGGCCGCCGTCGCCTGACGCCGGTTTGATTCCATCCCAAGGCCCCGGATGGCCCCGGACCCCGCATCGGGGCAGCCTGGCCCGATCGGGCGCGGCCTGCCCAAGACGTCCCGGCTGGTTCACCGGCGGGATTTCCTCCGCGTTCGCGAACACGGTCGGCGGCTAACCTCCGGGACCGTTGTCCTGAACTGGCTGGAACTCCAGGACGGGCCGGAAGCCGGTTCCGTCCCGCTGCTGGGCGTCATCACGACCAAGGCCCTCGGCGGTGCCGTCATTCGCAACCGCGCACGCCGACGCATGCGCGAGGCATTTCGTGCCTTGCGCCCTTCCTTGGCGCGCCCGGCATGGGTGGTCCTCATCGCCCGCCAATCCATGCGGGATGCGGACGCCACCCGGGTGTCGGCGGACATTGCGGGCGGGCTTCGCCGCGCGCGGTTGCTGCCCGCATAACGACCCATGCGCATGGGGAAGATCCAGAGCATCCTGCTGTTCCTCCTGGGGGCCTACCGCTGGACGCTGTCACCCGCCAAGAACGCCTTGCTCGGCGGCCCGTGCTGCCGATTCACCCCGACCTGCTCCGAGTACGCCCTCCTCGCCATTCGCTGCCACGGAGCCCGGCATGGCTCGTGGCTGGCCGCACGCCGCGTCTGCCGTTGCCATCCATGGTCGGCCGGCGGCCACGATCCCGTCCCGGGCGGCGCCGTCGGCTAACCCTCCATTTTTTCCACGAACTTTTTCCTCATGGACCGCAAGGGCATCGCCATCCTCGTCGTCGCCTTTGGCCTGCTTCTGGGCCTGCAACCGCTTGCGCGCTGGTTGTTCCCCGCGGCATCCCGCCCGCCCGGGGCCGGGACCAACGCCGCCCCGCGCGTGACGCCCACCAATGCCCCGTCGGGCGCCATCACGCCGCCCACGCTGCAGGGGGTCCAACCGCTGCCCGCCGCGCCCTCCGCCGCTCCGGCGGGCCCCGAGGAAACTCTGGTTCTCAGGAACGCCTCGGCCCGCTGGGTCTTCACGTCGCGGGGCGGTGGCATCAAGCACGTCGAACTGCCCGGGCACCTCGCCCTGACCGGACGCCATGCCAAGGGGCGAAGCAATGGCCCGGTCATCCTGAACCATGACTCGCTCCCGCCCCTGCTGGGCTGGAACGGCGCGTCGGCCGTGGAAGGGGACGGATCCTACGCGCTGACCGCCATCGACCGGGGTGTCCGCGCCGAGAAGAACGTGGGCAACGGCCTGTTCCTCGTGCGCGAATACCGCCTGACCACCAACGACCACCTCCTCCACGCCCTCGTCCGCATCGAGAACCGATCCTCCGGGGTCCTGGCGCTTCCCGACATCGAATGGTCCACGGGGTCGGCGACGCCCTTAAACCGTCTCGACAAGGGCGAGGTGCTGGCCGTGGACACCTTCAACGGCAGCAAGGCCGTGCAAACGTTGGGCTGGGTCCCCACGCCGGGTCTGTTCTGCATGATGAGCAGCCCCCGCGAGGAATACCGGCAGGAGGAGGAACCCGTCGTGTGGGCCTCCGTCCAGAACCAGTTCTTCACGCTGATCACCCTGCCGGACCGCCCCGCCAAGGCCTTTGTCGCCCGCCGCGCCTCGTTGGCCGGGCCCGAGCCCGCCAGCCTCGCGGCGGACCCGGAGCAGGTGCGTGCCCCGACCGCCGTCTCGACGCATGTGCGCTTCGGCGCGTCCAACCTCGAGCCCGGGAAGACGCTCGAGCACCGCTTCACCGTCTATGCCGGTCCCAAGGAGTACTTTGTCCTGTCCCGGCTGCAGCCTGCCTTCGACCAGACGCTGGGGTACGGATTCTTCGGGTTCTTCGCGAAGCCCCTCTTGCTGGGCATGAACTTCCTGCACTCCGCCCTCCGCGTCCCGTATGGCTGGTGCATCGTGCTCATCACCCTGTTGATCAAGGCCGCGTTCTGGCCGCTCACGGCGGTCAGCACCCGCTCCATGAAGCGCATGGCCGAGCTGGGGCCGCAGCTCCAGGAAATCCGCAACAAGTACAAGGACGACCCGCGCAAGCTGAACGAGAAGACCATGCAGTTCATGCGCGAGAGCGGCTACAACCCCGTCTCCGGCTGCCTGCCCATCCTCGTCCAAATCCCGGTGTTCTTCGGCTTCTTCACCATGCTCCGCTCCGCCATCGAGCTGCGCGGGGCGTCGTTCTTCTGGTGCCCGGACCTTTCGGCGGCGGACACCTTGTTTGTGATCCCAGGCCTGGGCTTCATCCCGTTGCTGGGCGTTCCCGGCCTGGGCCTGCCCCTGAACCTGATGCCGTTGTTCTACGTCGGCACCGCCCTCTGGCAGACCCACCTCACGCCGCCCTCCCCCCAGATGGACCCCGTCCAGCAACGCCTCATGCGCTGGATGCCCCTCATGTTCCTCGCCCTCTTCTACAATTATTCCGCCGGCCTCACCCTGTACTGGACCGTCCAGAACTTGCTCAGCATCCTCCAGACAAAGCTCACCAAGTCCAACGTCCCGGCAACGCCCGCGCCCGCGGGGCCGCGCCATGGACGCCGTCACTGAGGCCACCGCGAACGCAAGCCACCGCAACGTCACCCACCCACCCCGGCCCCGCGCCCCCTCTCCATGAACCCCGAAGCGAACCCCCACGTGCTCCCACCGAAGGAAATGCTCCTCGAGATGCTCCAGCGCCTCGGCTTCCAAGACGCCCAGGTCGAGGAAATCGACTTCGAGGGACAACTCATGCTCGACGTCAAGACCGACGACCCCGGCCGCCTCATCGGCCGCCAAGGCGCAACGCTCGGCGACCTCCAATACCTCCTGAACCGCATCGTCCACCGCGGCGACGAATCCACCCCGCGCATCGTCCTGGACGTCGGTGGCTACCGCCGGCAGGCGCGCGAGCAACTCGTCAAGCGCGCCAAGGAGGGTGCCGAGAAGGTCCGTCGCTGGGGCGACGTCATCGAGCTCGAGCCCATGAACGCCTACGACCGGCGCATCGTCCACCAGGCCCTCAAGGACGACCCGGACATCGAGACCCACTCCGTCGAGGTGGAGGGCTCGGACAAGAAGGTCATCCTCCTCCGCCCGCGTCGGCAGCCCGCCGCCCCTGCCTCCTAGCCCGCGCCCGCCGTGGCCTTCGAGTTCAAGACCACCCGCCTCGTCGAGTTCCACGAGACCGACATGGCCGGGATCGTCCACTTCACCCAGTTCTTTCGCTACATGGAGGTGGTGGAGCACGCGTTCCTCCGTTCGCTTGGCCACTCTGTCGTGATGCCCGGGATGCAGCCGCCCATCGGCTTCCCCCGCGTCCATGCCTCCTGCGACTACCGCCGCCCGCTGCGCTTCGAGGACCTCGTCGAGCTGCACCTGCTCGTCACGGAGAAGCGCACCCGCTCCATCGCCTATCAAGTCCGCATGGCCCGCATCGAGCCCGGCCCCCGCGAGGAAGTCGCCGTCGGCCGCCTGATCGTTGCCTGCGTCGCCAAGCACCCCGATGGGCACATGGCCGCCGTGCCCCTGCCCCACTCGCTCGCTAGCCAAATCGAGACCGCCCCCGACCACCTGCTGGCCGTCGCCCACGCCAGGCAGCAACCGTCCAACGGCTAGCCCACCGAGCATTCGGGAGTGCATCACCCGAGCCGGACATCCCCGCTCGGCACGGCAGTTGGGAGGGAGAGCGCCCAGACTCCAAGTTTGGGCCCGAGCTGCCGCCATGAGATCCAGCCGTCGTGCCCCGACGCGTCGGCTCAGATGCAGCCTGATGCCTTCGGGAAGGTTTCCACCGATCGTGTCGAAGGACCCAGAAGGGGCATCGGCACGTGTGCCTGAACGCAACACGGCCGGAAGCGCGAAGCCATCCGTGGAACGTCCGGAGCCCGCGAGAAGTTCAGCCGATCGCGGATGCGGGAGGCATTGGCATGACGAAAACCGTGATGCCCCCGGTGCCACCGGGTGCCCCAGGGTGAAGTCCTGCAGCCCATGAAACGCTGCGCATCAAGGCTTGGGGCTGGCGGCGCCGACGGCCTTCATCTGCTTCTCCAGCTTGAGCAGCTTGGGCACGATCATGACCTGGCAATACGGCTGCTCCGGGTGCTTGCGGAAGTAGTCCTGGTGATAGTCCTCCGCGACGAAGAACTGCCGCAACGGCACGATCTCGGTCACGATGCCGCCGCCAAACAGCGCCGTGTTCGCTCGGTCCTTGGACTGCTCCGCCGCCGCCCGTTGCTCGGGCGAGTGAAAGAAGATCGCCGAGCGATACTGCGTCCCCGTGTCCGGTCCCTGGCGGTTGAGCGTCGTGGGATCATGGTACTGCCAGAACACGTCGAGGATCTTCTCGTAGGAAATGACGGCGGGGTTGAACTCGATCTGCACGACCTCCGCGTGGCCCGTGGTCCCGTTGCAGACCTGTCGGTAGGTGGGCTTGTCCACGTTCCCGCCCGTGTAGCCACTGACCACGTTCGTGACGCCGGGCAACCGCTCGAAGACCGCCTCCAGGCACCAGAAGCATCCGCCGCCCAACGTGGCCTTTTCCAAAGTGGCCTGGGCCGAAGTCGTCGTGTTGGTTCCTTCCGCGCTCATGCGCGAAACGTTGCCCAACAAGCACCACCCGGCAACCAACGCCCATGCCGCCCGCACCATTGCCAACCCCATTCCCATTCCTGCGTGACGTGTCCTCATGGCCCACCCTTCCCCTGTTCCCGTCGTCCGTCCACACCGCCCTACAACCGCAGGAACACCCCGCGCCGATAGAGCAACCGCGCGAACAACACCATCAACGCAAGGCCCGTCAGCGCCACGACCGGACGCCCGTAATCGCCCAGCCATACCGACACGGGCCCGCCCACGAACCGCGCCGCGATCCCCTGCCACCCGTCCCGCGTCCCCAGAAGGTTCGACGCGATGTAGATGGCGAGGGCGTTCATGCCGATCCACCGGAACGGACCGCACCACCAGCGCTGGCCCCACACGTCGATCACCTGGTGGAACACCCCGAGCAGCACGAGGCTCCATCCGCCCGCCAGCAACACGAACGACGACGTCCACAGCTTCTTCACCACCGGGAACACCGTCCCCCAGCCCAACCCGGCACACACCAACAGCAGGCCCGCCACCACCAACCACCGGCTTCGCGCCCCCGGCGACACGTCCTCGCGCCGCAACCACAGCCCCGCAAACACCCCCAGCAGGCACGTTGCCACCGCCGGGATGGTGCTCAGGATGCCCTCCGGATCCCAGTAGCCGTCGTACAACCGGCCCGGCAGGAACCGGAAGTCGAAGTGGTTCACGAAATTGTATCCCGGCTCTGCCCGGCCGCGCACGGTCTCGGACACGGAGTCATACAACGCCATGGCGTTCGTCTGGCCCGTGCGCTCCATCAGTTCCTGCATCGGCTTGCGGTCCAGCCGGATGTCCTTGACCGGCAACCCCTGCACCACCCCCCAGTACGCCAGCAGGATGCCCACCCATGCCCCCGCCAGCACCCGCGCCGGCAACATGAGATACAGCAAGCCCGCCCCGGTGTACGCCAGCGCGATCCGTTGCAGCACCCCCAGCCAACGCACTCCCTCCCATCCATCCTTGATCCCGCCGCTGTAAAACACGCCCAGGGCGAACAAGAGCAACCCGCGCGACAGCACCCGCGCCATCGCCTGGCCCACGCCCCCCGACGCCTTGGCCTTGCTCAACGAAAACACGGCCGACACCCCCGCGATGAACACGAACAGCGGGAAGATGAGGTCGTAGAACCGGAACCCGTCCCATTCCACGTGGGTGAGTTGCTCCCGGACCTTGCCGATGACGGAGCCCGGGCGAGCGCGGCTGAGCGCGGACACCAATGCCCCGCCCCCCACGATCCAGAACATGTCGAAGCCGCGCAGGACATCGAGGGAGAGCAACCGCCCGCCCCCACCGGAGGCGCCGCCGCCGGACGTTGCGCCTTCCATCGTGCCCGCGCCCGTCGGCGCCGCGTTTCCAGGGTTCGTCATGTCAAAGCCTCACGTACACCTTGTGGCGGTTCATGCCCCAGGCCAGCAGGAAGCCCAGCCCGATGCCCACCAGTCCCACCACCAATCCGCCGAGGTGGGGCATCCATCCATCCAGCAACGCCTGCACCGGCCCGCCCACCAACCGCCGCGCCAACGTGTCGTAGTTGACCAACTGGCCCGACAGGTACACCGCGATGGGGTTCAACCCCACCCACACGAAGGGACGGCACCATGCCGTCCAGCCGCGCACGTCCACGACCCAATGGAAGGCCGCCAGCAACAGGCAGCTCCACCCCCCGGCCACCAGCACGTACGACGACGTCCACAGCTTCTTGATCACCGGGAAATGCCAGGCCCAGCCCCAGCCCAGCCCCAGTAGCAACACCCCGGCCACGATCAAACCCGCCGTCTTGCCGGGACCGCGCCCGCCCTCGGGCCGCCGCATCCACCACCCTGCGAACACCCCCAGCAGGCACGTGCCCATCGCCGGCAGGTTGCTCAGCAATCCTTCCGGGTCGTGGTCCCCGTCCCACTTGCGTCCCGGCAACCATTGGCTGTCGATCCAGTTCGCCAGGTTCTTGCCCTCCGCAAGGTTGCCCGCGCCCACGCCCGGCACCGGCACGAACATCATCGCCGCCCAGTACCCCACGAGCAGCGCCACCAACGCGGCCAAGGAACCCCTGAGCCCGAGCACCAGGTAGCACAGCCCCGCCCCCAGGTATGAAATCGCAATCCGCTGCAGCACCCCCATCCATCGCACCTGGTCCCAACCCTCCCCAACGCCGCCGTAGTACAGGACCCCCAGCACGTACAACGCCATCGCCCGCAGCACCAGCCGTCCCAGCGCCCAGCCCCGCCCGTGCCGCTCCACCGTCCGGTCCAGCGAGTACACCAACGACACCCCCGCGATGAACACGAACAACGGGAAGATCAGGTCATAGAAACGGAACCCCTCCCAAGCGACGTGCTCCAGGTGCTCCGCCACATGCCGTGCCAGCCCGTTCTGCCCCTCCGTCATCGCCGCCGCCGCCCCGCCCAACGCGTCGGCCCCCATGATCCAGAACATGTCGAAGCCCCTCAGGGCATCGAGCGATGTCAGCCGTTGACGTCCCGCGCTTGTTGCCGCCGCATCAGCCATGACCCCCAACTCAGCACGCCCGCAACCGTCCCTTCAACCTGAAAGCAGCGGCAAGCGAAGCGGGGAGCGGCGAGCGGAAGGAGGAGTCGCCCCGAATCGAGTCCATTCGGTCCACTCGTCCACCCCATGTCCATGGTCCGGGACTGGCCCGAATGGCTGGACTTCTCAGCATCCGGGGCAGCAGCAGGTGGGAGAGGGTTGGCTTCAGGCGTTGTTCTGCCGGGATGGAGCCCGACGTCATCGGTACGCGGCTACCGGTTTCGGGACGACACCCAGCTTCGGGTAGTTGAAGCCGCTGCCGAGCGGTTTGTACTCGCCGACGATCTCCACGCTGTGACCCGGGGTGATGGCGGTTTCCATGCCCATGCCCCAGTACGCGGCGTTGATGATCAACCGCCGAAGGCCAGAACTCTGCAGGTCGACGCCGCTTCCCATGGTGCAATGGAAGACACGCGCGGCCCGGCCGCCGCTGGTCTGCCAGCTCTTCACCCAGGCCACGGGAAGGGGTTCGAGTTGGTTGTTGGGCGGGTCCTCGGGCTTGCGGCCCATGAGCGGCTGCCCCCAGACAAGCGCCGTGCAGCCCGGTGGCAGGGCCGCGCCCTTGGCATACGTGCGATACACATCCGAGTTGCCCCAGATGTCGGTGACGCCCATGAGGACGGGGTGGCTTCTCTGTTCCTCGACGATCCGGCCACGCGTGGAGTCCGCCTGCCACTGGCCATGGTGTTCCAGGAAGGTCCCGCCCAGCACGTCCTCGCCCCAGCGAACCTGCCGGCCGTTGATCCTGTAGGGAAGCGCGGTGCGGAACCCGTGGTTCGCGGTTCGCAGGGCGATGATCGGTTTTCCCGAATCCACGTACTTCACGATGTGCTCCTGTTCCGTCTTCGGCAGCGTGAGCAGGCGGGTGAAGAAGAGGACGAGGTCGGCGGAGGCAAGGTGCTCGGTGCCGGGGATGTGATGTTCCTTGAACTCCGCCTCCTTCCCCTTTTCGGGATACACGGGGAGGGTTGGGTCCACTTCGCCGCGCTCGTTCACTCCGAAGAGGACGGTGCAGTCGAAGCCATGATGCGTGCTGAGGATCCGCGCCATCATGGGCATGGACTGCTCGCTGCGGTACTCTTGGTCGGCGGCAATCAGGACGATGTGACGGCCCTTCCCTGGGCCGTTGCCGCCGGGATAGGTGAGCCACAGCGGGCTCTCCGGCACGGGATGCGCGAGAACGACCGCGCAGAGGGGAAGGAGGAGAAGGAGGGATTTCATTTGGTTTCGGCCACGCCCCACAGTTTTCCGACCAGCTCGAACATCCCGGGGTCGTGGGCCTTCAGCTGGTCCCGGGTGAAGGGGAAGAAGTCGTTGCGGGCGAAGTACGCCTCGGTCGCCTCGGCGAAGTATTCCATCGGGCTGGTCAGGGCATAGGCGCGCTCGAAGGTGTTGGGCCGGCCGTTGCCCTCGCCGAAGGAGCGCTCGACGCGATCGTAGCCGCCGCCCGCCTTGGCGCGGTCGTAGGCGGCCTTGACCTCTGGGTTGTCAAATCCGGCCGGGAGCGTGCGGTGGTGATAGCCGTGGGCCAGCTCGTGCAGGACGAAGTTCGGCATCCGCCGCGTCTCGGCCTCGAAGTCGGCGACGCCGGAGAACTCCACCGCGCGCGCCATGGCCGGATCGCGGCCGTTGCTCCGCAGCCAGCCGGCGTCCGGGTGATACTCGGCGCCGGATCTCCTCCCGGGGTAGGCAGGGGAGAAGTGGAGGGGAACCTCCTTCAACCGTTCGACCGCGGCGGCGGGCACGGCCCGGACGATCTCGGCGAGCTGGGCCTCGAGCAGTTCCAACGCGCGACGCGTGGCCTCGGGCTCCTTCGCCAGCAGGTCGCGTCGGATGTGGACCTTCCAGCCGGCCACGATCCGGGTCTCGATCCGGCTGTCGCCGTTGGCGGCCTCGGAACGGGCCTGCGCCGCCGCGCGGATCCGGTCCTTGGCCTGCTTCAGCCGGTCGGGCCACTCGAACTTGGGCGAGGTGGCCGGATCCCAGCCGTCCAGGTGGCCGGTCACGCGGGTCTGGGGCTTGGTGTACTTCAGGACGGTGTCGCCGAAGACCTCACGGCACATCGCGGCGAGGCCGGGGTCGTACTCGATCAACTCGTCGCGCGTGTTGACGTGGTTGTGGTCGTGGTCGTTCTCGCGGTTGTTGTCGAACCACGACTGCACGCCCTCGGCAAAGTACTCGTGATGGTTCACCGACGCGTACTTGCCCTTCCACAGGCCGGCCTTCATCGCGGCGTCGTAGGTGGCCTTCAGGCGGGAGTCGAAGGTCGGGTCCACGTTGAGCAGCCCGCGCAGGTGCATGTTGTGGGCGAACTCGTGGATGAGGATGTTCTCCGTCGAGTAGGGATCCCCGGGATAGCACAGGAGGTTCTCCTCGCCGCAGGAGCAGAACGGGTCGGTCTCGCTGCCGCCCAGGCCGCGCGCCCGCGAATCCCAGTACTCGCGTCCCGACAGCGTCGGTTGCTCCGGCACCCGTCCCTTGCCCAGCCACGCGAACTCCGGTTGGTCGGTGGTGAACTCATCCCACGCGAGGATGCAAAGCCGCGAACCGCTCCGGATCATCGCGTCGCGGACGTCGGGGCGCTTCGCGAGCATCCGGTCCACGAGATACGCTGCCTCCTTGAGCGCGTAGGGGTTCACCCGGGCGGAGGCGACGATGGGGTAGCCGTGCGCCTCGACGCGCTGGGTGTAGAAGGCCGGCACGCCGTCCTTGTCGGGCGGTCCAAACCGGACCGCCTGCACCGGCACGAGGCTGGTAACGATCCTCTCGGACCGGTCCTCGCGGCCGACCAAGGCGAACCGGTGTCCCAGGGTGGTGGTGAGGATCGTGTTCCTGCCGGGTTCGATCGATCCCCTGGGTTCGCGCTCGGTGTCGGACTTGAGCCAGAAGAGGTCGAGGTGTTGCTGGCTGCCGTTGAGGATCTGGAGCCTGGGGCGTGGTGGTTTCGGGGCGGCGGGCTCGGCCGCGTGCGACGCATCGAAGGCGCCCGGCGGTGCCGACAGGAGGAAGGCGGCGAGGAGGCTTGGCAGGAGCCAGGAGAGTCGGCTTGGCATGATGCGTTGAAGAAGGTCCTGGTGGCGCGCCGGGCTGGTCCGTCGGCCCGCACCGGCTGCAGGTGCACGGGGCTCGCGCGTGGTTCGCCAGCGACTGGCTCCGAGTCTGCGCGATCCGGGCAGTGCCTCAAGCCCGATCGTTGGCCGAGAATCGCATGGACACGGAGGGTTCGGGCGGGACGAATCACGTCGGATATTGCATGAGAACCCCAGTTTCGCAGCCCGCATCGCCGACTCGTTGGAAGATCTCCGCCCTGACGCCCGGGCTGCGGGGAGCGCTTCTCGGGTGGGGTTGGCTCGCGCTGTCGCCGGGCGCGCTGGCCCAGCAGAGCGCGGAGATTCAGACCCTAGTGCAGCGGGGCGCGGACTATGAACTGCGCCTGAACCTCACCACCGACTGGGACCGCCGTTATCGGATCGAGAGTTCGACCGATCTGGTGCACTGGGAAACGAGGATAGTAACCGCACCGGCGCAGGGGCCGTCCCTGTCGGTCACGCTCCGTGGGGCCATGCTCGGGGCGGAGTATTTCCGTTCGACGCCGTTCGACTGGGAGGAACTGAGGACGGAGTGGGCGGCTGCGCGCAACCGGTGGCGGGCCGAGGCGCTGACGAGCTATGAGTTCCAGTTCCGTTGGAAGAACTGCAACTGCCATCCCGACATGACGGACCTGGTTCGGGTCGAGGTGCGGGACGGGGTGATCGCCGGGGTGACGCGCGTGAGCACCGGTGAGGCGGTGCCTCGTGATCGGTGGACGTATCACACGATCGAGGGTCTGTTCGATTGGCTTCTGGGCCGATTGGCGCAACACCCCGTCGTGATGCAGATCCAGTTCGATCCCGTGCTCGGGCACCCGACGGAAGCCTATTATGACATGTCCGCCATGCTGGCCGACGAGGAGATCGGGTTTGAGGTGACCGGCGTGAAGCCGTTGTGACGGGAGGTGGACAGACGCGGGGGGAGGCGACAGGGTCCTCGCCGTCATGCAAGCCTTCGGCCGTCTCCTTGTCCTTGGGTGCTTCCTGGGCCTCGCGACCCACCTCCAAGCCAAGCCCCTCAAGGTCTTCATCCTTGCAGGCCAGTCCAACATGCAGGGCCACGCGCGGGTGGAGACGTTCGATTACATCGGCGACGATCCCGCGACGGTGCCCTTGCTCAAGGAGATGCGCGGAGAGGACGGCAAGCCACGCGTGCTCGAGAACGTGTGGATCTCCTCGATCGGCTGCCTCGGCGATGCATACTCCGACCTGACGGAGAAGACGGGTCGGTTGACGGCGGGATTCGGCGCCCCGGAGAACAAGATCGGCCCGGAATTCACCTTCGGCATCACCATGGCCAAGCGGTTGGGCGAGCCGATCCTGCTGATCAAGACGGCGTGGGGCGGGCGCAGTCTGCACACGGATTTCCGTCCGCCGAGCGCGGGGCCGTACCTTCCGCCCCCGGAGGAGGCGAAGCGTTGGGCGGAAAAGCCGGAGCGCAAGACCAAGACCGAGGCGGCCACCGGCGTGTTCTACCGGGAGATGGTGGCGCACGTGAAAAGGGTGCTCGCGGATCCGAAGCGTGTCTGCCCCGCGTATGATGCCAACGAGGGTTACGAGATTGCCGGGTTCGTGTGGTTGCAGGGCTTCAACGATCTGGTGTCCAGCGACACCTACCCACCCAAGCCGGGCCAGAAGGTGCGGGACTACACGAGATACGGCGAGTGGCTCGCCGACCTTATTCGCGACGTGCGGAGGGATCTCGGCGCGCCGAGGATGCCGGTCGTCATCGGCGTGCTGGGCGTGGACGGCCTGAACGCCAACGAGCATACCAAGGCGTTTCGCGTGGCCATGGCGGCGCCAGCGTCATTGCCGGAGTTCCAGGGCAATGTCGTCGCGATCGAGACCGCGCCGTTCTGGTCCGAGGAACTTG
>CAYSGH010000102.1:0-13625 GCA_964430505.1 uncultured Akkermansia sp.
TTAGTCTCATCAGTATCACACACGCACGTAGGCCGGGTCCCCTGACCCGGCGCACCGGGCATGCGGCATCGCCGGCGCCGCGTGAGGGCACGCGTCCTACAGCAAGCCCAAGGGCCCGGCGCGTCTCACCCGCCATGCCGCCGCCGCGCCACGTCGCCCAGGTAACGCAGGACCAAGGCCGTCCAGCCCGTCTGGTGATTCGCGCCGCAGCCACGCCCGGTCTCGGCATGGAAGTACTCGTGGAACTGGACCAACCCGCGCCAGTTCGGGTCCTCGCTGAACACGGGATGCCCGGACATCGCCGGTCGGCGGCCATCCGGGCCGGGTAGGAACAACGACGCCAGCCGCCGCTCGATTTCCAGCGCCGCCTCCCGAAGCGTCATGAACCGGCCCGAGCCCGTCGGGCATTCCACCGTGAACTCGTCGCCGTAGAAGTGGTGGTACCGCTCCAGCGCCTCGCCGATCAGGTAGTTCACCGGGAACCACACGGGGCCGCGCCAGTTGGAGTTGCCCCCGAACAGGTACGTCGTGGACTCGCCCGGCACGTAGTCCACGCGATGCACCGAGCCGTCGCACTCGAACACGAACGGGTTCTTCTCGTGGAACCGCGACAACGACCGGATGCCAAACGGCGACAGGAACTCGGACTCGTCGAGCAGGTATCGCAACACGCGCCGCAGGCGGTCGCGGGTGGGGATGGCCAGGAGCAGCTTCTTGCGCGAGTTGGACCGTCCCAGGGCGATGCCGCGGTCGAGGCCGTGCTTGTTGGACACGAACCAACCCAGCCGCTTCCGGAACCCCGGCAGGCGCACGATCAGGTCCTCGTCCAGCACCTCCACGGCGATGAGCGGAAGGAGGCCCACCATGGAACGCGTCCGCAATGGGATCCGGCGGCCGTCCATCTCCAGTTGGTCATGGTAAAACCCGTCCTCCTCGTCCCAGAGCCCCGTGCCACCCAGCGTGTTCATGGCCTCCGCAATCTGCACGAAGTGCTCCAGGAACTTGCTGGCCATGTCCTCGTAGGCCGGGCGCACCCGCTGGCCGTCGTGCGCCAGCTCCAGCGCCATCGCCAGCATCGTCAGCGAGTAGAACGCCATCCAGGCCGTCCCGTCCGCCTGCTGCAACGTGCCGCCCCCCGGCAGCGGCTTCGAGCGGTCGAACACGCCGATGTTGTCCAGCCCCAGGAACCCGCCGCTGAACAGGTTCTTGCCCGCCGCGTCCTTGCGGTTCACCCACCACGTGAAGTTGAGCAGGAGCTTCTGGAACACGGACTCCAGGAAGTCGCGGTCGCGACGTCCCTTGGGGGCCGTCAGCTTGTACACGCGCCACGCGGCCCACGCGTGCACCGGAGGGTTCACGTCGCCAAACGCGAACTCATACGCCGGGATCTGCCCGTTCGGGTGCATGTACCACTCGCGCAGCATCAGCGAGAGCTGGGACTTCGCGAAGTCCCCGTCGAGCATCGCGAACGGGATCATGTGGAACGCCGTGTCCCAGGCCGCAAACCACGGGTACTCCCACTTGTCCGGCATCGAGATCACGTCGCGCGCATGCACATGGCGCCACTCCGCGTTGCGGCCGTGCAGGCGGGCCGCCGGCGGCGGCGGATGCCCGGGGTCGCCCACGAGCCAGTCCTCGACCACGTAATGGTAGAACTGCTTGCCCCACAGCAACCCGGCGCACGCCTGCTCCGCCACCACCCGCTCCTCCGGCGTCATCCCCAGGTCCAGCAACGCCTCGTGATGCGACGCCGACTCCCGCGCGCGTTGCTCGAACACCTGCTCCGTCGAGCCCGGCCTCAACGGGCTCGCCCGCCACCGCAGCCGCGACTCCGGCTCCGCCACCCAGCGCACCTCCACGACCTGCGTCTCGCCCGGACCCACGGTGAGCCGATGCCACGCGCACGCCTTGGTTCCCACCCCCGACGGGTTCACCGCCCCTTCCTCCCCGCCGATCAGGCGACGGTGGAAGGCGTCCTTCACGAACGGCGTCGCGCTGGGCGCGCCAAACAATCGCTCCTGGTTCGTGTCGTTCTCCGTGAACCACAACGGCCCGTGCCCCCCGCCCGGCGACGGCCCGAACTCCAGCAGGTATCGACCCAGCGTCCGGTGCTCCGCCCAGGCCGCATCCGTGCCGTCCGCCCGGATGCGCGGCCGGGGCTCGCAGCCCTCGTGCGTGCAATCCCAGGACCACGTGTTGCGAAACCAGAACGTGGGCAGCACGTCGAGCGTCGCCGCCTCCGGGCCGCGGTTCGTCACCAGCACCCGCACCAGGACGTCCTCGGGCGATTGCTTCGCATAGCGCACCTCCACGTCGAAGTAGCGCCCCTCGTCGAACACCCCGGCGTCCGCCAGCTCGAACTCCGGCTCCAGCCGCGACCTCCGGCGGTTCTCCTCCACCAGCCGCGCATACGGGAACTCCGCCTGCGGATACTTGTACAACGCCCGCGCATACGAGTGCGTGGGCGTGGATTCGAGGTAGAACCACTCCTCCTTCACGTCCTCGCCCCGGTTGCCCTCCGCGTTCGTCAGGCCAAACAACCGCTCCTTCAGGATCGGGTCCCGCCCGTTCCACAACGCCACCGCGAAGCACAGGCGGCATTGCCGGTCCGTGAACCCCAGCAGCCCGTCCTCGCCCCACCGATAGGCCCGGCTCCGGGCGTGGTCGTGCGGCAGGTAATCCCAGCACTCGCCCGTGGCCGAGTAGTCCTCACGCACCGTGGACCACTGGCGCTCGGCCAGGTACGGCCCCCAGCGCTTCCAGTTCGCCGCGCGCGCTCCGTCCTCCGCAAGCCGACGGCCCTCCGCGGTCTCCCCGGGGCGATTGGTCGAGTTGGGCATCGGCGTGCTCCCTCAGCGCAGTCTATCGAACCTCCCCAACGCCTCAGTAACGGTAGCTCAACTGCAACCGGAGATACGGAGCCCCGTCGCCGTTCCACGTGAGGCGGTGCTCGTCCACCACGAACCGCCGGTCGATCACCCAGCCGCCCGCCGCCTCCGCCCGCCACCCGCCCCCGATGTCCCACAACGCTCCCGCGCCCGCGCGGATTTCCCGGTACGTCATGCTCACGTCGTCGAGCCGCGAGTCCCCGCGCCGCGTCCCATGATCCTCCGCCAACCGAAAGGCGCCGCCCGCCAGCTCGCCGCCCACGTAGAACATCCACGCCGCCGACGGCCGGTACTCAACCCGCGGCCGGGGCAACAGCAACGACAACGTCCACTCCGGCTTGAATCGCCACCGGATCCCCGGGCCGCCCACCACGGGAATGTCCCGTCGGAAATCCGCCGAAACCTGCAGCAGCACGAGCAAGTCCTGGTTCACCGCATACGAGACACCGGCGAGAATCGGCGCGTTGAAGTCCGTCCCGCCAATGTCCCGGAAATCCGTGTACAACCCCGGGCTCACCTCGGCCAGCAAGCTCCACTTCGGCGCCATCCTCCAGTTCACTCCCATCGGCACCGCGAACGACCCCAGCATCGTCGGCAACCCCGTGCCGTCCTCGCGGTCAAACCCAAATCGCTCCAGCTCCGCCCCCAGAGACCAGTTCACCGGCCCGCCCGTCACAAAGGTGCCCGTGTATTGGAACCGGCTCTGCCACGTCCCCACGTCCCCAAGGCCCGTCGCCCCCAGCCGCATCGACGAACCCGGCACGTACGTGCCCGAGGCTTCCATCACCGCCGTGTATCCCGGCTGCGTCGGCGGGCCAAACGCCCTCGCCTGCCGATCGACCGGCGGGACGGGCGCCACCGGCTGCCCAGGGGCCGTCCCCTGCCCCAGCACGCCCGGGCCCACGCCCACGCAAAAGCCCGTCCCAAAAATGAACAACGCGCGACTCAACATGTCCCGCGACCCTGTACCGGTCCCGGATTCATGCAAGCGGCGGCACCACCGGGTCCCTCAGGTGGGCCGATTCAGTTGGGAGGGAAGTGATGGCGGCTCAGTACTGCCGCGTGGACTCCGTCTCGCGGATCGGTTGACCGGACTGGTCGCTCGTCAGCTCCACCACCAGCCGCGCATCGTCCTCGCGCGTCGCCTTCACCCGCACCTTCCACTCCGCCGAAGCCTTCGGGGCCAACGTCGCAATCGCCTCCGTCCTCAACGCCCCATCGCTCATCCGAATGGGCGTGGTTCCCTCCGCCGACACCAGCTCTTGGCTTCCCGGCAACGTGCACGTGAGGCGCACCGACGTCTCGGCGGCCGAGCCTTGGTTCATCAGCCGGATGACGTACTCCACCTCCTGCCCCACCTCCACCGGGTCCTCCACATCCACGACCTCCAGCAGGATCGCCGACAAGCCCCGCACCTCCGTCGCGCACGAGGACCGAGGCCCTGCCGCCGACCCCCGACGCGACTCCGGCGCGAAGGCAAACGTTCCCAGCCGACTTGGCTGGAACACGACGCAGGCCTCGCGCGTGCCGCCCGGCTCCAGCGCCGCCTCGGGCCACACGATGACCCCGTCCGCGCCCTGCACGCCCTCCGCCGTGATCTCCGAGGGCGTCAACCCCGACGGGACCGGAAACCGCAGCGAAGCCTGGGGCTCCGGGCCGTCCCCCGTGTTGCGAAGGGTGAGGCACACCCGGATGGGCCGACGCAGGATCGACGTCGCCGGGGCGCTGCACGCCAGTTCCAGCGCCGCCGCTGGCTCCTTGCCAAGATCGATCACGAGGAAGTTCGAGCACGCCTTGGGAGTCAGGCACCGGTACCGGCGCCCCGCCGACGCAAACTCAAACGCATACGCCGGCGCCGGCTTCTTCCCCGCCCACACCACGTCCACCAGGCAAATGGGCCGCCCCTTCTCGCGCGTGGACATGAACGGCAACCGTTCCCCGATCGCAATCTCCCGCTCGACGATCGGCGCCGACTCGGCCGCCTTGAACAGGTCATCCAGCCGACCCTTCCAACCCCATTGGCGCAGCACCTCCTCGATGTCCCGGCGCAACGCCGGGTCCCGAAACCTCCATCGCAGGTCGTCCGGGGCCACCAACGGGTCCGCAAACCGCGTCGCCGGGTTGCCCAGGAACGTCGCGCGATGCTCCGCCATCACGCGGGGCGCGAGGCCGAGGAACACGACGCAGGCCCAGCAGGCCATCCAAGCCAGTGAAGAAGGGCGATTCATGGTGACAGGTTCTCACGCATGGAACCGCCAAGGCGAGCGTCGAATCAGAATGCCCGCGCCGCCGCGCCGCCGCGCCGCCCCTCGCCGCTCGCCGCTCGCCGCTCGCAGCTCGCCCCTCGCCCCTCGCTCCCCGCCCCCCGCTCCCCGCCATGCCCCTGTTTTTCGGTGCGCGCCCTCCCGTCTTGTGGCGCACTTCCACCATGCGCCCCCGCCCTGTCGAAAACGCCCGCCCCCGGGGATTCACGCTCATCGAGCTGCTGGTCGTGATCGCGATCATCGCCATCCTCGCCGGCCTGTTGCTGCCTGCCCTGGCCGGCGCGAAGGCCCAGGCCCTCCGCGCCAAGTGCCTCAACAACCAACGCCAGATCGGCCTCGCCGGCGTCCTTTACGCCACCGACAACAACGAGGCCCTCGTCACCAACGGCGAGGTGGACTCCGCCGCCGTCGGCGGCCCCAAGCTCTGGGTCCTTGGCGGCTACCACAACTTCGCAGCCACCTTCACCAACGCCGCCTTCCTGACCGACCGCCGCCACGCCGCCTTCGCCCCCTACATCCCCTCCAAGGACACCTACAAGTGCCCGGGCGACCGCACCACGCACCTCGTCGCCCGCGGCCGTCCCGTGCCCCTGGTCCGCAGCTATTCCATGAACCTGTACCTCGGCCCCAACGCCGACATGCAGTCCCGCCTCTCCCCCCGGTACCGCGTCTTCAAGAAGACCGGCGACCTTGTCAGCGCCGCCACGACCTTCCTAACCCAGGACCTCTCCCCGCAGAGCCTCTGCACCCCCGCCTTCATCGTCCTCATGCCTGGCAACGGCGGCGACCAGTTCTTCCACCTCCCCGCCATCCACCACAACAACGGCGGCGTCGTGGGCTTCGCCGACGGCCACGCCGAGGCCCATCGCTGGCTCGACGCCCGCACCTTCCGCAAGGCCACCCTCGGCCAACGCATCGACCACAACCTCCAGGTCCCCAACAGCCGCGACCTCCGGTGGATCCAGGAACGCACGACCGTGCTCCGCTGAGGCCTCCTCACGCCAACTCCTGCTCCCCCAAGAGGCGTCACCTCACCCACCGCAAAGGGCATGACGGAGGCGGACCGCCATCGGACGGGTGCGACCCGTCGGCCTGCGTCGTCGCTCAATAGCTCCAGGTCTCGTGTCGGACGGGCAACCGATTCAGGGCGTCTCGGCGCGAGGCCCACGTCGGTAGGAAACGGTCCATCAACGCTTGGAACCGCTCGTTGTGGGTCGGTTCCAGCAAGTGGACCATCTCGTGGACCACGATGTACTCGAGGCATTCCGGCGGCTTCTTCGCCAGGTCCGTGTTCAGCCGAATGCTGCGGGCTTCCGGATGGCAACTGCCCCACTGGGTCTTCATCCGTTGGACGAAGCATCGCTCCACCTTCACCCCGAGGATGGGCTCCCACCTCGACACCAACGCCGGGAGCGCCGCCTTGACCTGCGCACGGTACCAGCCATCCAGCAACGCCCGCTTGGCGGCGAGGCCCGTGCCCGGTCGGATGCGCAGGATCAGCCGCCCCGCTGCCAGCTCCACCAACGGAGCCCCCTCCTCCTCGACGAGCTTCAACAGCCGCCGCCGGCCCCACGCATAATGGCTCTCGCGCTCCAGGAACTCCCGGGGCGTCTCCCGCTCCTGTTCGCGAAGCTTGCGTTGCTGCCGTCGGATCCAGCCCAGCTTGGAGATGGCAAAGGCACGCAGGGTCTCCAGGCCCAGCCGTGCCGGGGCGGCCAAGGTCACGCGGCCCGTCGGCGGATGGACGCTGAGGTGGACGTTGCGGATGTCCTTGTGCAGCACCTCCACGGCGACACCGCCCACTTGGAGGACACTGCGCATCAGTATTCGGGCTGGGCCTTCACCACGGGGAAGAGCCGCTCCACGGCGGCCTCGTCCTGAAGCTCGTGGAAGAGGGCCGCCTTGATGACCTGTTCCTTTGCAAGCACGCCCCGCCACGCGTTGGGGCGTTGCCGCTTCACCGCAGCGTCCAACCGCAACGCCATCTCCAAGGCGACATTTGCAACGCGGTAGGGGTTGCTGTCGTCCGCAACCCGCGCAGGCCCCGAGTCGGCCATGGCCGCCCTCAAGTTTGAGAACAACGCCCGCTTGCCCGGGGTGTCCAGTTGCGCCGGGGTGTCGTCCGAAGCTCCGGCATGCACCGACTTGGCCAGGTCTGCCATGCGTCGCAGGAAGGTCTCGTAGTCCATGCGAGCCGCCCGGAGGTCCGCGAGGATCTGCCCCAGCAAGGCCGACATGCTGTCGTAGAAGGCCGGGTCGTTGAGGTGCTCCCGAAGAATCTTGCTGCGAACGTTGTTGGCGATCGTCTCAGACACCGCCCGCCGGTCGCCCCGGATGCCCTCGGGCAAGGATCCCACCGCGTCGGTCACCCCGCCTCGCGCCAACAACTCCAGCAGCCCCACCTCCCCGAAGCTCGAAATCCTCCGGGGCTCGTCGGCCTCGATGTAGGTGTCGATCAGATGGCGCATGTCCGCCTCGTAGGCCTTGAGGTCGATGGACTCGCCGCTGGCATGGCGGATCACCTCCCGAAGCCTGACATAGCCGTTCACCTCCTTGCGGATGTCCTCGATCCGAGCCTCGGGATAGCCCGCCCGGGTCAGGTCGTCGGCGATGTTGGCGTAGGCTCGCACCAACGCGGCCACCGCCTTGTACAGGGTCACGCGCAGCGGCTCCCGTTCCTGGAGGTCCGTCGCCACCTCGGTGTTGCCGCAGAAGTAATGGATGAAGGCGAGGTCGTCCTGGGGCGGTTGGACCGGCTCGCACAGCAGGCTGATGGCCTCCAACGCATCGTCCAGCCGCTCGCGCCCCGTCTTGAGGCGGTCTTGCAACAGGACCTCGGGGCTCGACCCGCCCGAGCTGTCGTCCAGTTCTGACGTGTACACCGCGAGTGCCCCCTGGACCTTCCGGAACAGGTCCTTGTAGTCCACGATGTAGCCAAAGTCCTTGTCATCCCCGTCCAGCCGGTTCGTGCGGCAAATGGCCTGGAACAACCCGTGGTCCTGCATGGACTTGTCGATGTAGAGGTACGTGCAACTGGGCGCATCGAAGCCGGTGAGCAGCTTGTCCACGACGATCAGCAGCCGGAGCCGGGCCGGCTCCTTGATGAAGCGCCGCTTCGCCTCTTCCTCGTAGGTCTCGGTCTTGGTCATGCCGGGCTTGGCATCCACGTCCTCCAGCAGCTCGGTGTAGGTGCGGTGCAGGAACTGGCGGTCGGTTTCCGTGTTCGCGCCCGTCTCCTCCCGGGTCACGTCCTGCGCCTGCGGGTTGTAGGACGTGATGACCGCGCAACGGCCCTTGAAGACCGTCTTCTGGAACAGTTCAAAGTATCGGCACGCCTCGTGGATGCTGGAGGCGACCAGCATCGCGTTGCCCCGCTCGCTGGACAGGCGCGGCTTGACGCCAAAGTCGAACACGATGTCGCTCACCACCCGCTCCATCCGCGACCGGGAGCTGAGCACCTTTTGCATCGTGCCCCATTGCTCCTGCAACGCCGCCTTTTGCCAGTCGTTGAGCCCCCGGGTCTTGGCGGCAAACCACGCGTCGATCTTGTCCTGCGAACCCAGCGTCTGCTCGATGTCCCGGGCCTCGTACACCAGGTCCAGCACCACCTCGTCCTCCACCGCCTCGTCGAACTTGTACGTGTGGATGTAGTCGCCAAAGACCTCCCGGCTCGTCGCCCGGTCCTCCTTGAGCAAGGGCGTGCCCGTGAACCCAATGAACACCGCCCCCGGCAGCAACGCCTTCATCGTCCGATGCAGCTTGCCGCCCTGCGTCCGGTGGCATTCGTCCACGAACACGAACAACTGCCCCACCGCCGGGCTCGGCTGCTGGCTCAGCTCCTCGATGAAGGCGTCGAAGTGGGTCACGCCCCGGTGCCCGAACTTGTGCACCAACGAGCACAGGAGCCGGGGCATCGGCTGGCCCAGTTGCGCCATCAGGTCCGCCCCGCTGCTCGTGCGATGGATGCGTTCGCCCGCGTCCCTGAACACCTGCTCAATCTGCCCGTCCAGCTCGTCCCGGTCGGTCAGGATCAACACGCGGGCATGGGGCAGGTTCTCCAGGATCCAACGCGCCAACAGCACCATCACGATGCTCTTCCCGCTCCCCTGGGTGTGCCACAGGATGCCGCCCTGTTGCGCCATCAACCGCGCCTGCGCCGCCTTCACCCCGAAATACTGCTGCGCGCGCGGCAGCTTCTTGATGCCCCCGTCGAACAACACAAAGTCCCGCATCAGCTCGATCAGCCGATCCTTGCGGCACATCCGCAGCAGGTACTTGTCGAGCTTGAACCGGCTGTTGTCCGACTCGTCCTCCTTCCACTTCAGGTAGTACTTCCGCTCCGTGCCAATGGTCCCGTAGCGCAGCCCCTCGGAGTCATTCCCCGCGAACAGGATCTGCGCCGTCGTGAAGAACCACTCGTGGAACCGCTTGTCCTGGTTCGACAGCAACTGCCCCACGGCCACCCCCACGTCCGTCGCCGCGTTCTTCAGCTCCATCACCCCCACCGCGATGCCATTCACGTACAGCACCAGGTCCGGCCGACGCTCGTGGTCTCCCCGCAGCGTGACCTCCTCCACCAACACGAAGTCATTGGCCTCCGGCCGGCGCCAGTCGATCAGCCAGACCGTCTCCGTGGCCTTCCCAGCCTCCAACTTCACCGGCACCCCGTAGCGCAGCAGCGAGTACACCGCCCGGTTGTTCTCGTAGAGGCTTCGATGGGCGTGGCTGGCCTCGGTGCGAAGCCGATGGATTGCCCGGCTGATGTGCTCCGGCCCGTAGCCCGCACGCACGAGATGGGCCGTCAACAGGTCCTCCTCGACGTTGCTGTTGTCCCGGTCGCTCCGGCTCCCCAGGAACCGATAGCCCAGCTCATCCCGAAACAGGGCAATCACCCGGTCCTGCGTCGCGCGTTCGGTCCGGACGGTGGGGGTCATGGGACCGGTGGATGGAAGTTCTCCAGAACCGTCCGACGGAACCACGCCGGGATGACGCGGGACTTCAACTCCAGCCTCGACCCGTCGGTGATCTCGGCCGGGTTCATGCAGAGGCCCAACAGGTTCCCCGGCCGATGCGACTTTAGCGTGCTTTTGCCCGATCCGTTCGGCCCGGCGAACCTCCGCATCCTCGGGGTCGTGGCACTCACCGGAGGATGAAAATGGTGCCGGACACGCCGTAGGTCGGGGGTTCGATCTGCTTCACCCATTCCTTCCTTCCGTCAGGAAAGACGCGGTAGATGGCTCCGCCTTCGGATTGCAGCACGCTTTGCCCCGAAGCCAGCACCCTGGCCCGCGCGTCCACAAAAGCGATGCCCGACATCGGGGGGAACGGGTCTTCCAGCCTTTGGATCGCTTCGTCGTGTTCGCTCATGGTCAGATTCTGCCGAGGCCACGCTACCCGTGTCGGGCCGTTCACAGCAACCGGGTCCTTCCGGTGAGGAGTTCCTGGATCATGCCTTGTTGGAAGGCGCGGGAATTCTGATTGCCGAGATTGCGACAGCCCAGCCCCGCGTGACAGCGCGCGACGCCCCCGTCCTGCGGCTCACGTTGTGCAGGGCCGACGATGCTCATGTGACATCTGCCGATGCTCCGTCTTGCGGCAGCGGATTCTGCGCTTTGATGTCGTCCGGCGGCTCGACCTCGGGGATGAACTTCGCGTGTGTCTTCTCCAGATACGCCCTCGAACTCTCACGGCCGGCCTCATAGCGCAGGGATTCATTGACGAACTGCAACCGCGCTTTCGCCTTGGCGATGATCTCCGTCCACTCGAAGGCCCAGACTTGGATGTTCAGATCGCCTTCATCGAGGACAAGCCCCGGTCGACGGTCCCTCTGGTTCGCCTCTCTGCGGGCGATATCGTCCATGGAATTGGAGACTACGATGAACCGCCAGCGGGTCTTCGCCTTGAGGAAGCGCGGATCTTTGGCCACGGCACACGCGTAGCTCTTGATCTGGCTCAAGACCTTCGAGTTGATCGGTTGAGAGGGGCGCTTGAGCTCGACGACCAGATGGTCCCGCTCGTCGTGTCGGGGCGTTATCGTCCGACTGAACATCAGGTCCACCCGACCTTGCTGGCCGCCTTCGCGCTCCACGGGCTCAGGGTCTTCGGGGCCTCGCAGGTCGTTGAGGTGGATTTGCAGGACCTCCTCCAAAGTCATCTCGCTGCCAGACAAGGTGAACTCCTCGTCGAAGATCCACGCTTCGTTCTCCAAGATTTTGTGGAGCTGGTCGCGTTCAAGGAGCTTCTTCTTGGTTTCCTTGTCGAAGATGAGGTTCTCCAAGGCGACCAGGAAATCGAGGCGATTGGCGACCGTCTTAGCGGAGCTGATGATGTTCGACAGCGAGGTGACCTCCAAGAGGTCCGACAGCGCCTCTTGCTCTTCCTTCTTCAGGTTCAGCATCTCGGTGATGATGCGTTGTACCGAGTTCGGGCTTTCCTGAACCGCCTGTGCCAGCAAGCGAAACATGAACCGTTTGGACTTCTGGTCGGCTTCCTCGAACGCCGGGAGATACGACTCCACGTTCACGGCCATGATGTCGAATACCTGTCTCTCCGCCTCTTCAACGGGGCTCAGCGATTCCTTGGATTCGAACGGGTAAATCTGTTCCCGCTTCCAACGCTCGACCGTCTGGCTTTGTCGTTCACTGAGGCGCCGGCGAAAGTGGGTTTTCACCGCCTGTCTCGCACTCTGCACGATCTTCGTCACGTCCGGGTGAAGCTCGTCCAGTGCAAGCATTCCCGCCTGGTCAAGGTCGCGGAAATGATCGCACTTCACATAAGCTGTGAACTCGAACCCGGGCGCGCGGACCTTCGCCAGATCGGTCTCGTGTAGCGAAACCCCTTGGGCATCGCACAGATGCAGCACACGCTCCGCCTTCATCTGCCATTCGATAATGCTCACGGCGACCTGGATCACCCGACCGTTGGCCAACGTGATCTCGTCGAGCAAGATGTCCTTGCGTGACGACTGCAGCTCGGCCGGATCCACACGCACGCCCTCGTAGTCGAGGCGGATGTCCGGATACTGGCTCAGGTACGCGGCGAAGAGCTTTGCCAGTTCCAGACGCGCATTGTCCCGCTGCAGCGCCCCCAGGCTCTTCTGAATACCTGTGACCACGACTTCGGTCCCGGTCGGTTCGCCTGCCGCCGGTACCGGGTCGGAGTACTCCAAATCAGTCAGTGCCTCGCTTCGGCCCAACACCTGGTAACGCATCCGGCCATTCGAGGATTCGTACACCGTGTTCCACTCGACCCGGTTTCCCAGTGCAAACGCCTTGAACCGCCCCTGGCCGTTCTTCCCGTGCAAGGCTCGTCCATGAAGGCGGCCGCTTCGCCGTTTCCACGAATCTCCCAAGCCCCCGAACAGTTCCTGCACATGGTCATGGTTGATCCCGAGGCCGGTGTCTGTGACCCGAATGGTCTCCACGCCGTCGAGGGGGTTCCGTTCGAGGCGTACCGATACGTGTCCTGCTTGGGCGTCCAGACCATTCCATATCAGCTCCGCGACCGCCTTGATGGGGGCGGCACCCGACAGTCGTTCCAAGAAATCCCGTTTGGCTTCGATCGCGATTCGATTCATGGGGTGTTCTGATTGGGCGGAAGAAAGCTCAGTCAATGCGGATTCACGAGGCGTGTCGCCTCGCACTGGATCGGCGACGGAAGCGGGCGCATCGGGTTGCTGGATGGGCCGTCGGTTGACTTTGACCTCCCTCCTTGGGAGCGTGTCTGCGCCGTTGGACAAAATTCGGCTCCATGCCGTGTGTTTCGGGTTTTTGGGCCAGTGAAACCTCTATCCAACGGCTTTTTGACGCCCACATCGAAGAGCTTGCGGTCCCGGCCCATCGGCCCAAACAGCACGCCGTCCCCGGCTTCATCCACATGGTATGTGATCGCCGGGGTGCTCATGCCAGCCGCGTCCTGCCCGTCAGAAGCTCCTGCATCATGGCCTGCTTGAGGGCTCGGGTCTTCTCCCGCCGCTGCTCCAATCCCGCCAGCTCCACGTCCATCGCCGTCAGCACCTCGGCGATGGCGGTTTGTTCGGCTTTCGTGTGAGGAAAATGCACCTCGATGTTCTCAATCGTCTTGGCGTTGAGGCTCGGCACGCCGGACGCCTCATTGTAGCTGCGCCACGGAATCATCGTGAACTTGTAGAAAACAAACTTGGCGTCAGCGGCAGCCAAGATTTCTGTGAAGAACAGCGTGTCCACCGTCCAGAATGGCGTAGCAGCGTACTGCGGTGAATCAATCGTGCCTTTCCGGCCAATCAAAACAGATGGCTTGTCGTAAAGTGACGTGTTGGTTCGGCCAATCTCCCCCCCGGAAGCGAGAATCGGAAACTCCCCATCTGGCGCCTCGATGCCATGCTGATTTTTGCCGTGGCGCACCTTGAGCACATCTCCTAGCCGCTTCACCTCCCACTCCCCGTGGAAGCCGGGGAGGCGGGTTTGGCCGGTGAGGAGTTGCTGCATGGCGGCCT
>CAYSGH010000103.1:0-13614 GCA_964430505.1 uncultured Akkermansia sp.
CATCCGACCCGATGGGAAGGGCGTTTCCTCGTTTTGGCACCCTCTTTGACTGCCGATTTCAGGATCAAAAGCGGTGCGAATCCCCGGAGGCCGTTCGCGGGGGCCATGCCCAGTCCAGGGGCTCGGTGTTGCCCTTGCTGGCGCCCGCCCCGCCGTCGTCGCGGGCGTTGGCACCGACGCTGTAGAGCCGGAACGATCCGTCGGCGGCGGGTTGATACACGAGGCTCGTCCCGCTCATGGGATCGATGGGCACGTTGGCGAGGTACTCGGGGGCCAGGGCGGCCAACGATTCGGGAAGCTTGCCGCCGTGGTCGGCGCGGAACCGTTCGAGGGCGCACACGGTGGTGACGAGGTGGATGTTGGCCCGGGAACGGTCCGCCTTGGCGAAGGCCCGGGACACGGCCGGGACGAGCATCCGGGCCATGAAGGTGTAGGGCATGGGACCCAGGTCCTTCATGACAGAGGGACCCGGGATGGACGAGAGCGCGCCCCCAGCCGGGGTGGCGCGGGCCTGCTGCGCGAGGCCGTCGAGGCAACGCGAGAGGGCGGCTTGGTTGAACCGGAGCCATCCACCCGGCGCGACCCGGAGGGCCACGGGCACCGGCGCCTCCTCGCCGTTGCCGAAGGCGGCGATGTATCGGGCGGGTTCGTCCTTGAGGAGGTCGATGAGGCCGGTGCTGAAGAGCCGCTCGGACCGCAGGGCATCGACGAGGGCGTCCCGCGGGTTGAACGCCACGACGGCGGCCTGGAACCGTTGGTAGTCCTCGGGCTTCCACAGGTCCTGTTGCCAGCCCTCCCAGACGGCGGACGCGGCGATGGAATGGATGGCGATGCGCACCAACATGCTGATGAGGATCGGGTCCGACCCGGCGACGTCGCCCAGGCGCAGGATCAGGAGGACGTCGTCGGCGGCGGCGGCGCGGTCGCCGGTGGCGAGGAGGGCGGCGGAGCGGATGCGGAGGTGCAGGGCCGCACCCTTGAGCACGGCAAGGTGCGGAAGCAGGGCCTCGAAGTTGTCGTCGTAGCGGATGCCAAACCGGCACTCGGGGCGCGCGGCGGCGAGGCGGAGTTGGTCGAAGGCATCCTTCCGGGACTCCAGGAGCCGAAGGATGTCCTGGGCCGGCTTCCCGGACGGCGTGATCGAGGGGTAGTTGGTGCCGTTCTGGAGCTGGGCCAGCGTGGACGCGAGGTCGAGGGCCGGGTTGGGGCTGGCCTCCTTCGGCGGGGCGGACTCGGGCGGATTGGGCAGCAGGAAGGTCTGGGACAGTCGCGTCAGGACCGGGCCGCCCTTCCACAGGCGGCGGTTCGGGCCGCGGACGTCCCGGACGGGCTCGTAGGCGAACAGGCCCTCGAAGAGCGGCACGGCGGCAACGTTGCGCTCGGGCGGGGGCGGCGGCGGAACGAGGTCGGGCCAGACGAGGGGCTCGCCGCTGGTGCGGATGCGGGCCTGCTCGGCGGACCATGCGCGTGCGCCGCGCCAGTTCTCGATGGCGTAGCCGAGGGCCACCAACGTCGCGAGGGCGGCGAGGACGAAGCCGGAGATGCGAAGGAACTTCTTCATGGGAGACGAGGGTTCAGGCGATGCGGTTGGTGGACGGAGGGGTGGGGTTGCGTGGGCGGTCGATGTCGAGAGGGGCGGGCGGAAGGAGGGGGCGCAGGGATTCCTCGCGGGCCTCGCGTTGGAGGACGAGTTGGCGGGTGGCGTCGGGATCGAGGACCAGCGGCGTGGAGGGGCCGGTGGCGGCGAGGATGTTGATCGGGACGGGCGCGAGGCCGCGCAGGGCGAGGATGGCGCACCATGCGGCGGCGAGGCCGGCCCATGCGGCGGGATGGGGCCACAGCCAGGCGAACCATGGGGACGTGCGCCGACGCGGCTCGGGCGCGGCCGGGGCCGTGGGGTGAGCCGTCTCCGACCGGGCCTGGGCGAGGCAGGCCGCGCGGAGGTCCGACGGAAGCCCGCGGCGTGGAACCTGGGCGAGCCGGTCTTCGAGCTGGGGTTGGCGATGGGGGGTCATGGGGCGTGGATCTCGTCGTAGAGGGGGCGAAGGAACGCACGAAGCTTGTCCACACCGTAGCGGTAGCGGCTGGCGGCGGTGTTGGGGGACAGGTCGAGGAGCCGGGCGATGCTCTCGAAGGTCAGGCCTTCCCAGAGCTTGAGGTGGACGACGGCGCGCTGGTCCTCGGGGAGCTGGCCGAGGGCGGCGTCGAGGGCGTTACGAAAGGCGGCCTCGTCGGGGTCGTGGCTCGGTTGGAAGAGGCCGGCCGCCTCGTCGTGCTGGTGGAGGCGGTCGTGGGCGCGGCTGCGGGCGTCGCGACGGCGGGCGTGGTCGATGAACTGGTTGCGCGCGGCATGGAGGAGGAAGGCGCGGGGATCCCGGGCGGAAGCGAGCGACGACGGGTTCTCCACGAGCCGCCGCCACAGGTCCTGGAACACGTCCCGGGCGTCGGGCTCGGAGCGGGAGAGCTGGAGCAGGAACGAGAACACGGCGTCTCCGTGCTCCTCGAGGATCTGTTCCAGCGGCATCATGCGCGTTCGGGAGGAGGACGCCGCCGGGCGCGGGATTTGTCTATCGGGATGCGCCGGGCGCCGCGGGATTCGGGGGCGGGCGGGATTCGGGAGAAAAGGCTCGCGGCGGGGCGGCGACTTGCGTTGTTTGGGGGCATGAACCTGCTGAACGAGGCATGGGTGGCGCGTCACCAGGCGGCGACGCGTCGGCATTTCCTGCGGGATTGCACGACCGGGCTTGGGGCGTTGTGGCTGGCGGGGCAAGG
This sequence comes from uncultured Akkermansia sp., assembly GCA_964430505.1. GTDB lineage: Bacteria > Verrucomicrobiota > Verrucomicrobiia > Limisphaerales > UBA9464 > UBA6176. The sequence goes on from CAYSGH010000103.1 coordinate 2,773, forward strand.
GCTGGCGGCCGCGGCGGGCGGCGGGGCGGCGCGACGGGACCCGGCGCGCCCGATGGCGGCGGTGGCGCCGCACTTCGCGGGGCGTGCCAAGCGGGTGATCTTCCTGCACATGGCGGGAGCACCCAGCCAACTGGAGTTGTTCGACTACAAGCCGGACCTCGCGCGACACGACGGCCAGGCGTGCCCGCAGTCGTTCCTGGAAGGCAAGCGCTTCGCGTTCATCCAGGGAATCCCCAAGCTCTTGGGGCCGCAGTTCCCGTTCGCGCGGCATGGCCGCACGGGCGCGTGGGTAAGCGATCGGCTGCCGCACTTCGCGGGGGTGGTGGACGACGTGTGCTTCATCAAGAGCCTCCACACGGACCAGTTCAACCACGCGCCCGCCCAGCTTGCGATGCACACGGGCTTCGCGGTGCCGGGGTACCCGTCGATGGGCTCGTGGGTGGGCTACGGGCTGGGGTCCGAGACGCAGGACCTTCCGGGCTTCATCGTGCTGCTGAGCGGCGGCAAGACGCCGGACTCGGGCAAGTCGTGCTGGGGCTCTGGCTTCCTGCCGAGCGTGTACCAAGGGGTGCAGTGCCGGAGCAAGGGCGAGCCCGTGCTGTACCTGGCCAACCCGCCGGGCGTGACGCGCGACCTCCGTCGGCTGTCGCTGGACGCGCTGGACGACATCAACCGCCGCGCGCACGCGGAGGCGGGGGATCCCGAGACGCTCACGCGGATCGCCCAATACGAGACGGCGTTCCGGATGCAGACGAGCGCGAGCGAGGCGTTCGACATCGGCCGCGAGCCCGAGCGGGCGCGGGAGGCGTACGGCGCGCGGCCGGGCGAGGAATCGTTCGCGAACAACTGCCTGCTGGCGCGGCGCCTGGCGGAGCGCGGGGTGCGCTACATCCAGTTGTTTCATTGGGGCTGGGACTCCCACGGGGCGAACGAGCGCGAGGCGTTGCACGGGGGCTTCAAGCAGCAGTGCCTCGAGGTGGATCGTCCCATGGCGGCCTTGCTGGCGGACCTGAAGGCCCGCGGGATGCTGGAGGACACGCTGGTGGTGTGGGGCGGGGAGTTCGGGCGCACGTCGATGCGGGAGAACCGCGGCGGCAACGAGATGGCCATGGCCGGGCGCGACCACAACCCGGGGGCGTTCACGATGTGGATGGCCGGCGGCGGCGTGCGGCCGGGCACGTACGGCGAGACCGACGAGCTGGGCTACCAGGCGGTCGTGGACAAGGTCAGCGTGCACGACCTGAAGGCGACGATGCTGCACCTGCTGGGGTTTGATCACCGGCGATTGACGTTCCCGTTCCAGGGGTTGGAGCAGCGGGTGACCAACGTGACGAAGCCCTCCGAGGTGGTGAAGGGGGTGCTGGCATGAACGGGAGGCGCGTTCGGATCGCGGCCGCGACGGCCGCTGCGGCGGCATGGATAGCGACGGCCGCCCCGGCGGGCCCGGGGCCGACCCTGGGCTTCAACCGCGACGTCCGCCCCATCCTCAACCAGCACTGCACCGCGTGCCACGGCGGCGTGAAGCAGGCCGGCGGCGTGTCCTTCATCCAACGCGAGAAGGCCCTCGCGTCCGGCAAGTCCGGGCGACCCACCGTGGTGCCCGGGAAGCCTGCCGCGTCCGAGTTGTACCGACGCATCACCGTGCCGCCCTCGGACGACGACCACATGCCGCCGAAGGAACATGGCGACGGCAAGGGGTTGTCCCCGGCCGAGGTGGCGACGCTCGGGCGGTGGATCGAGCAGGGGGCCCGCTGGGGTGCGCACCCCATGTTCGTCCGGCCGGAGCCGCGCCCGCTGCCGGCCGTGAAGGACGCCCGTTGGGTGCGGTCGCCCCTCGACCGCTTCGTGCTGGCGCGGCTGGAGGCGGAGAAGCTGAAGCCCTCGCGACCGGCCCCGCCCGCGCAGTGGCTCCGGCGCGCCACCTTCGACCTGACGGGCCTGCCGCCCACGGAGGAGGAGGTGCGGCGGCTGGAAAAGGGGGAGGAGACGCCGGAGCAGGCGGTGGACCGGTTGCTGGCGTCGCCGGCCTACGGCGAGCGCTGGGCGGCGATGTGGATGGACCTGGCGCGCTACGCGGACACGCAAGGCTACGAGAAGGACAACGGGCGCGAGGTGTGGCCCTGGCGCGACTGGCTGGTGCGCGCGTTGAACGAGGACATGCGCTACGACGACTTCACGGTGCGCTGCCTTGCGGGCGACCTGTTGCCGGGCGCGACCATCGACGACCGCGTGGCCACCGGGTTCCACCGCCACACGCAGACCAACACCGAGGGCGGCACGGACGACGAGGAGTACCGGCTCGCGGCCGTCATCGACCGCGTCAACACGACGTGGACCGTCTGGCAGGGGACCACCTTCGGGTGCGTCCAATGCCACGCGCATCCCTACGACGCCTTCCCGCACGAGGATTACTACCGGTTCCTGGCGATGTGGAACTCGACGGAGGACGCGGACATGTCCGACGACTTCCCCCGGCTGCGCGTGCCGCACGAACCGGGGCGGCGCGCGGAGGCGGAGGCGCTGGACCGGGAGGCGGCGGAGCTGCGCGCGAAGCTCAACGACGCGGCGCTGCCGCTGGTGGCGCGGGATGCGTGGCGGCCCCTGCCGCCGGCCTCCATCCAGGGGCCGAAGTCGGCGACGTTCCAAGTGGACGGGCACGAGGTGCGCGTGGACGGCACGGTGCCGAACGGCGCGACCTTTGTCATGACCCTCGGGCCGGAGACGGCGTTCACGGCGCTGCGCCTCGACATCCTGCCGCGCAACGCCGACCCCAAGAAGCTGCCCGAGCACGGCGCGGTCGTGGGGCACCTGTGGATGGAGGTGGAGAACCCGGCGCGCATGGCGGCCGCGAGGGTGGAGGCGGAGACGGTGAAGGCGGCGAACCGGGCCATGGCGGAGGAGGACGCGCGGCTGGAGGCCGAGGCCAAGAAGGCGGGCAAGGCCGCGCCCAAGAAGCGGGATGCAAGGCCCATCCCCACGGGCGTGCAGGTGGTGGAGTTCGCCGCCGCGTATGCGCCGGACCTCGCCGGGCCGTATGACCCCGAGGAGAGCCTTCGGCCGGGCTGGGCCGGCGGCGGCGCGTTCCCGAAGTTGTTCGGGCCGCGCTGGCTGGTGTTCGTCCCCAAGGAGCCCGTGCGGGTGGCACCGGGCGACACGCTCCGTCTGCACCTCAAGCACGAGATCTTCGACGCGGAGACCAAGGGCTCCATCGTCCATCACTTCAAGGTGTCGGCGTCGTCGGACGCGGCCTGGACGGCCCTGGTGCAATCGCCGGAGCGGGCGGCGACGCAGGCCCGCCTCGCGGAGGCGCGCAAGCAACGCGAGTCGATCCCATCGGCGAGCACGTTGGTCATGCGGGAACGCCCGGCGGCGGCGCGGCGCGAGACGCGGTTGTTCGTCCGGGGCAACTTCCTGGCGAAGGACCAGGTGGTGGAGCCGGGCGCGCCCACGGGTTTCCCGCCGCTGCCACCCGGGGAGCCCAACCGCCTTGCGGCGGCGCGCTGGCTGGCCAGCCCGGACAACCCGCTGACGGCGCGCGTGCACGTCAACCGGCTGTGGGCCGAGTTGTTCGGCACGGGGATCGTCGAGACCGTCGAGGACATGGGATCGTCCGGATTGCCGCCGTCGCACCCGGAGCTGCTGGACCATCTGGCGCTGCGGTTCCAGGGCGAGCTGGGGTGGAGCGTGAAGCGGCTGCTGCGCGAGATGGTGTTGTCGGCGACGTACCGCCAGGACCATCGGGCGACGCCCGCGTTGATGGCGCGGGACCCGCGCAACCGCCTGCTGGCCCGCGGCCCCCGGACGCGGCTGACGGCGGAGATGGTGCGGGACCAGGCGCTGGCGGCGGCGGGGTTGCTGAGCACGAAGGTGGGCGGGCCGCCGGTGATGCCGCCACAGCCGGAGGGCGTCTGGCAGGTCGTGTACAACGCGTCCCAATGGGTGGAAGCCAAGGGGCCGGACCGGCATCGCCGCGGCATCTACACGTACTGGCGTCGCACGAGCCCCTATCCGTCGTTCGTGACGTTTGACGCGTCGAGCCGGGAGCTGTGCACGGCGCGGCGCGTGGCGACGAGCACGCCGTTGCAGGCGTTGGTGACGTTGAACGACCCGGTGTACATGGAGGCGGCCGTGGCGTTGGCGGGACGGATGGAGGAGGCCGGGGACAAGACGGATGCCCGCATCCGCTGGGCGTTGAGGCGCGTGCTGGGCACGGAGCCGCGCCCGGCGACGGTGACGGTCCTGGCGCGGCTCCATGACGAGGCGCGGTCGCGGTACGAGGCGATGCCGGACGAGGCCGCCAAGCTGGGCGGAAGCGCCGGGCGCGCCGCGCTGGCCTTGGTGGCCAGCACCCTCCTCAACCTGGACGAGGCCTTGGCGCGGTGATCGTGCCGGGCGGGCGCATGCGGGCCATGGAAGGTGGGCGCGGCACCGCTCCATCGGGCCCCATGCCGCCTGTTGCGGCCCGGGGGCGGACTCCATAGCATCCCGGCCCATGAATCGGAACGGGCGTGAGTGGGTTCGGGGCGCGATGACGTTGGCAATGGGATGGGCGGCGGGCGTGGCGTGCCTGGCCCAGCCGATCCTGCCGGGCGCCAAGGGCCAGGAGGCGCTGATCAACGGGATCATGGCGCAGGTGAACGCCTCGGTGATCACGATGGAGGACGTCTATCGCCGCGCGCGCCGGCCCATGGAGCAGATCGCCCGCCGGGCGCGCACGCAGGAGGAATTCAACCGCGAGTCGATGAAGGTGCAGCGCGACATCCTCGAGCAGGCCATCGACCGCCGCCTCGTGCTGGACGACTACGAGAAGGGAACGCGCAAGTACCCGGAGACGACCATCGACGGCTTCATCAAGGACAACATCAAGCGCGAGTTCGGCGACCGCCTGACCCTGACGAAGATGCTCCGTGACTCGGGCCGCACGTTCGAGGCGTTCCGCCAGGAGGAGCGGGAGGCGTTCATCGTCTATGTGATGAACCGCTCGAAGGTCTCCGGCGAGATCATGATCTCCCCGCGCCGCATCGAGCAGCGCTACAACGCCTCCCAGGAACGCTATCGCGTGGGCGACCGCGCCAAGCTGCGCATGATCGTCGTGGACGCCTCCCGCCATGCGCGGGGCGAGGCACGCCGGATCGCGGACGCCGCCATGGCCCGGATCCAGAAGGGGGAGGACTTCGCCAAGGTGGCGGCGGAAGTGTCCGACGACGCGCGCACCTACAAGGCCGGCGACCGCGGCTGGGTGGATGCCAAGGAGAAGACGCTCCGGGCCGAGCTGCAGTCCGCCGTGTTCAAGCTGGACGCAGGCCAGACGAGCGACGTCATCGAGTTCGACGGCTCGTGCTTCATCCTCAAGGTCGAGGAGCGGAAGCCCGCCCAAGTGCGGCCCCTGACCGAGGTCCGCCTGGAGATCGAGCGCGAGCTCAAGCAGGAGGAGGCGGAACGGCTCCAGAAGGCGTGGTACGGCCGCCTGCGCAAGAAGGCCTTCATCCGCTACTTCTAGGTGTCCGTGCCCGCGCCAGATCCGGCCGTCGCCCCGGCCGTCGCCCTGGCCATCGCGCTGGGCGACGTCACGGGCGTCGGCCCCGAGGTGGCCGCGCGCGCCGTGGCGGCGTTGCCGGGCGCGGACCCGACGCGGTTCGTGGTGTTCGGTTGCCGACGGGCGTGGGCGCGGGCGGCGACGATGGCGGGGCTGGATCCGGATCCACCGGCATGGGATGGCGGCCGTGCCTGGGCGGGGCGCGTGGCGCTGGCGGATGCCGGCGTGGCGTTGCCGGCCGACCTGGCCCCCTCGGATCGCAGGGTGGGGGCGGCGGCGTTGGCGTGGCTGGACGCCGGCGCGCGGGCCTGCATCGATGGCGTGCTGGACGGCCTCGTGACCGCCCCCCTGTCCAAGGCCTCCGTGGCCCGCGCCGGGCATCCGGGCTTCACCGGCCAGACGGAGCACCTCGCCGCGCTCGCCGGGGTCCGGCGCTTCGCCATGATGTTGCTGGGCCGCGACGACGCGGGCCGATGGCTGCGCGTCGTGCTGGCAACCACCCACCTTCCCTTGTCCCGCGTGGCCGACGCCCTCACCGCCGACGCCGTGCTGGCCGCCATCGAGATGGCTTCGGAGGCGTGCCTCCAACTGGGGTTGCCCCGGCGGCGCGTTGGCGTGTGCGGGCTGAATCCCCACGCGGGCGAGGACGGCCTTCTGGGCGACGAGGAGTCCCGCGTGATCGCGCCCGCCATCGCGCGGTGTCGTGCCATGGGGCTCGACGTGGAGGGCCCCTTCGCCGCCGACACGTTGTTTCACCGGGCCCTGCGGGGGGCCTACGACGCCGTGGTGGCGCAGTACCACGACCAAGGGCTGGCCCCGTTGAAGCTCGTGGCGTTCGACAACGGCGTGAACTGGACGGTGGGCCTCCCGTGGCCGCGCACGTCGCCGGACCATGGCACGGCCCACGACATCGCGTGGAAGGGCGTGGCCCATCCCTCGAGCATGATCGAGGCCCTGGGGTTGGCCCGGGACCTTGCGGTGCGGCGACGGTTGCGCGCCGCCGCGACGCGCGGGTCCCCATGACGCCGGGCGCGCCTCGGCCGGCCCGCCTGCGGCCTTGACCGGCGGGGGACGACTGGGAGACAAGGGCGGCATGAAATCCCGTGGTTGGAAGGCAATGGCGTGGCTGGGCATGGCGGCGGCGATGGCGCTGGACGCGGAGGCGGCGCCCAAGCCCGCCGGGCACGGCGGCTGGGTGCTGCACACGTTCCAGCGCCAGCAGCTCACCGACGAGTTCTGGGCCGAGGGCGCGGCGTTCGGCGACTTCAACAAGGACGGCAAGATGGACGTCGTCTCCGGCCCGTTTTGGTACGAGGGGCCGTCGTTCACGACCCGCCACGAGTACGCCCCCGCCACGCGGCGTTCGCGCAGCACCAAGAACGGCGCGCCCGTCGAGTTCGCGGGCTACAAGGGCGGGCTCGGCAGCGAGAACGAGTACTCGGACAACTTCTTCGCCCACAGCCACGACTTCAACGGCGACGGCTGGGCCGACATCCTGATCCTCGGCTTCCCCGGGGCGGAGTCGTGGTGGTTCGAGAACCCCAAGGGCGCCGGCGGGCATTGGAAGCGGCACGTGGCCATCGACGTGACGGACAACGAGTCGCCAGCGTTCACGGACATCAACGGCGACGGGCGCCCGGAGATCGTGTGTTCCTCCAAGGGCCGCTATGGCTGGGCCGAGCCCAACCGAGCCAATCCCACCGCTCCCTTCACGTGGCACCCCGTCACGCCCAACAAGAACTACCACAAGTTCACCCACGGCCTGGGCGTGGGCGACGTCAACGGCGACGGCCGCATGGACCTCCTCGAGAAGGACGGATGGTGGGAGCAGCCCAAGTCCCTCGTCGGCGACCCCGAGTGGGCCTTCCATCCCCAGGCGTTCGGAGTCGGCGGCGCCCAGATGTACGCCTATGACGTCAACGGCGACGGCAAGAACGACGTCATCACCAGCCTCGCAGGCCACGGCTACGGCCTCGCCTGGTACGAGCACGTCCGCGAGGGCGACGCCATCCGCTTCAAGGAGCACATCTTCATGAACAAGCTCCCCACGGAGAACCGCTATGGCATGCACTTCTCCCAGTTGCACGCCATCGACCTCGTGGACATGGACGGCGACGGCCTCAAGGACATCGTGACGGGCAAGCGCTTCTGGGCGCACGGCCCCGGGGGCGACCCCGAGCCCAACGCCACCCCCTACGTCGTCTGGTTCCAGCTCCAGCGCGGCAAGGAGGGCGCCGTGGACTGGGTGCCCCGCGTGATCGACGACAACTCCGGCACCGGCACCGAGGTCAAGGCCCGCGACTTCAACGGCGACGGCAAGCCCGACGTCCTCGTGGGCAACAAGAAGGGCGTGTTCGTGTTCACCCACGTGGACAAGAAGGTCACCGAGGCCGAGTGGCTCGCGGCGCAGCCCAAGCCCATCGCGCCTTGAGCCACGACGGCCCCGGCGGCCCCGGGCCGCATCGCCGCACGCTCCTCGTCACCCCCATCGACGAGGACCCCTCGCCCGAGGCCCCGCCCGTCGAGGGACGGGTTCTCGAGGGAAAGTATCGACTCGGCCGACGCCTCGGCGCGGGCGGCATGGGCTCCGTGCACGAGGCCGTGCACCTCGGCACCGGGCGGCGCGTGGCCGTGAAGCTCATCGCCCCGCAGTTCATGCGGGAGGCGCGCTTCCTCGCCCGCTTCCGCCGCGAGGCGCGCGCGGCCGGCCGGCTGCGTCACCCCAACATCGTGGACGTCACGGACTTTGGCGTCGCCCCGTCGGAGGACGGCGACGTGGCGTACCTCGTGATGGAATACCTCGAAGGCCTCCCCCTCGGGCGTGTCATGGCCCGGGGGTCGCGGATGCCACTGGGCCAGGCCATCGACATCCTCCGGCAGGTGTGCGCCGCCGTCCATGCGGCCCATCGCCGCGGCGTCGTCCACCGGGACCTCAAGCCCGACAACATCTGGCTCGAGCCCAACAGCCTCGGCGGCCACCGCGCCAAGGTCCTCGACTTCGGGATCGCCAAGCTCGGCGACGCGGCCGACGGCGACGGGCCCGGCGATGGCGAAGGCGATGGCAACGGGCCGCCCGCCGGGGCAGGGAACGGCGAGTCTGTTGCGGCCCCAGGGAACGCCCAGCGGGACGCACCCGCCCACCTCACCCATGCCGGGGCCGTCCTCGGCACGCCGTGGTACATGTCACCGGAACAATGCCGCGGCCTCGCCCTCGACGGCCGCTCGGACATCTACAGCCTCGGCGTCATCGCCTACCAGATGCTGTGCGGCGATCTCCCGTTCACGGGCGACGCCGCGTCGGTCATGGCCGGGCATCGTGACGCCACGCCCGGGGACCTGCGCCGACGTTGCCGCAAGGTGCCGTCCGGCGTGGCGCGCGTCGTGATGGCGGCGCTGAGCAAGGACCCCGCGTGCCGCCCGGCAACGGCCATGGCGTTCGCCGACGGCCTGGAGGCCAACGCGCAGGGGTTCGGCTTCCTGTTCCGGCGCGCCACAGCCTTCTACGTCGAGCACTTCCCGCTGCTGCTGCGGATGTCGCTGGTGGCGCACCTGCCGCTGCTGGCACTCGGCCTGGCCGCGGCCGGGGTGGCCTGGGCGCGGCCGGCCCTGGGGGACGGGGCCCACGCCACGTTGGCGGCGGGCATCGGTGGCTTGAAGGGCATCGTGGGCGTGTTTTCGGGCATGACGCTCGGCGGCTGGGCGGCGGTGCTGGTGGTGCAGCAGGAGCTGGAGCCGTTCCGGGTCCCCACCTTGGCCGGCACCTGGGGCGTCCTGCGGTCCCGCTGGCGTGCCTTCCTCAGGACCGCGCTCCTGTCGTACGTCCGCGTGATCGTGGGGTTTGCCTGCCTCATCGTGCCCGGGTTTGTCCTGTGGGCGCGCGACGCGCTGTGGGCCCCCATCGTGTTGGTCGAGGGCCTGGGCGGGCGCGCCGCGCTCCGGCGCTCGCGCGACCTGGGCCGCCGCGGCCGCTGGGCCATCGCGGCGGCCGTGGGCCTCCAGGTGTTCCTGCCGAAGCTGTTCGAGTCCATGACGGGGCTGGGGCGCATGGCCGAGGGCGTGGGCGACGAACGGATCCGCGTCACCCTCGCCGAGGGCGCGGTGGCCGCGAGCGTCGTGATCCTCCCGTTGGTCGTGCTGGTGCCCGCCTTCCTGTACCTCAAGATGCGGCGCCTCGGCGGCGAGCCCATCCAAGGCCTCCCCGGGGGGACGGCGGCGCCCGGCGACGAGGCCTTCGACACGGACAAGACGCCGGCGTAGCCGCCGCTCCCCCGGGGCGGGTGGCGTGCCCCGACGACGCCCCGGCGAGACTCCGCGCTTGAATCCCGGCCCTCCCTTGCGCGGATTGATGGCGATGAAGGTCTTGTTTGTCGGGGACGTGGTGGGCGAGCCGGGCCGGCGTGCCGTGCGCGAGCTGTTGCCCGGGATCGTCCAAAGGGAAGGCATCGGTTTCGTCGTGGCGAACGGCGAGAACTCGGCCGGTGGCAACGGCATCACCGCCTCGACGGCGCGCGACTTGTTCGAGGCCGGCGTCGATGTCCTCACCACCGGCGACCACGCATGGGACCAGAAGGAGACGCCCGCGCTGATGGCATCCGATCCGCGGATCCTGCGGCCGCTGAACTATCCCGCCGGCGTCCCCGGCAACGGATGGGTGGTGCACGCGCGGCCGGGCGGCCCGCCCGTGGGCGTCCTCAACCTCCAAGGACGCACCTTCATGCCACCCCTCGAAAACCCGTTCGTGTGCGGGCGCGACGCCATCGCGCGCCTCCGCGAGCAGGCGCGGGTGGTCCTCGTCGATTTCCACGGGGAGGCCACGTCCGAGAAGATTGCGTTTGGGCGCATGGTGGACGGGACGGCCAGCCTGGTGGTGGGGACGCACACGCACGTGCAGACGGCGGACGAATGGGTGTTGCCCGGCGGCACCGCGTACCTCACCGACGCGGGCTTCACCGGCCCCCATGACTCCGTCCTCGGACGGGAGGTGGAGCCCGTGGTGCGCCGCTTCCTCACCCAGATGCCCCAGCGCTTCGAGGTCGCCAAGGGCCGAGTGCTCCTCCAGGGAGTCGTGGTGGACGTCGATGAGGCCACCGGCCTCGCACGGTCCGTGAAGCGGGTTTCGGAGCCGCTCGCGGCCGGCTGACGGGCCCCGGGCCCGGGGCTCCGGACTTCATGGAAGCGAGGCGGCCTCCATGGGTCATGGGTGAGCCTGGGGTCGGTGCGTGGAAGGACGGTCTCCGCGGCGCGGGGATCGCGGGGCGGGAACGCATGCCTCGGGACGGCCCTCCCTTCGCACGGTCGAGCGCGAC
>CAYSGH010000104.1:0-13610 GCA_964430505.1 uncultured Akkermansia sp.
CGGCAACGCAGCGCCCCCCATCGCCATGAAGCTCCTCCCGTCCATGAAGTCCATCAGGCCCATCGGGTCCATCGGGTCCATGCCGTCCATGGCCCTCCTCCTCCTGCTGCTGGCCCTCCCCGCCCGCGCGCAGTGGGTCACGCAGACCCTGTCGCTGAAGGCCGGCTGGAACGCCGTGTACCTGCACGTGGACGCGTCGCACACGGACCTCGACACCCTCTTGTCGGCGGATTCTGGCAACCCGATCGACCAAGTGTGGCTGTGGGCGCCTCCGGTCTCGACGGTGCAGTTCGTGACGTCGCCGCAGGCCCCGCTGCCGGACTCCGGCCAATGGCGGTACTGGGTGCGCTCGTCGGGATCCAGCACCCTGCAGCGACTGGTTCCGAACCAAGCCTATCTCGTCCGCGTGGCGACGGCGACGGAGGCCTACTCGTGGAACATCCAAGGGAAGCCCGTGCCGCCTTCCTACGATTGGACGACGACCGGCTTGAACTTCATTGGGTTTCCCACCGTTCCCAACGACCCGCCGACGTGGGAAACCTTCATGGCGCAGGCACCCGCGCTGCAGTTGAACGCCGAGGTGTTCCATTACCGAGGCGCCGATCTTGGGGCCACGAATCCCGCGCGGTTGCAGGCCTTCCGGACCCACAGGGTGAACCGTGGACAGGCCTACTGGATCCGGTCCGGCACGCTCTTCAACCGGTACTTCACCCCGTTCGAGCTCGAGATGTCCGGGGCCTCCGGGGTGCACTTCGGGGAGAACCTGAACGCCTCCAGCTTCCGGCTGCGCAACCTCACGGCGTCCAACCTCACGGTCACCCTCGCCTTGGTGGACTCGGAGACGCCACCGTCCGGCCAGATCTCGATCGCGGGCGTGCCTCCCCTCCAGCTCCGGGGCGCCCTCGACAAGGCGACGCTCGCCTACGCCTACACCAACGTTACGGTGGGCGAGGACCGGTCGATCACCCTCGCCCCGCAAGGGCAGGTGGGGTCGGACGTGGAGGTGGTCCTCGGGCTCAATCGCTCCGAGATGCCCTGGGCCGAGGGATCGCTCGCGGCGGCCGTTCTCCAGCTTCGGGACTCGCTCGGGTTCTCCCGCGTGGACCTGCCCGTGTCGGCTCAGGTGGCATCCACGGCCGGGTTGTGGGTGGGCGACGCGGAGGTTTCGAACGTGGCGTCCTACCTGCCCGCGGTGGCTCGGTCCGCCGCCACGGCCGTGCCGGTGGATGGGGCTCCTACTGACGGCACGGGCCTGTCCGCGCCCGAGGGCCTGTCCGCGCCCGAGGACTTGCCCCGCGCCAACGTCCAAAGGCCGTTCTTGGTCCGCCTGATCCTGCACAACCCCGGTGCGTCGGGGAACACGGTGCTCATGCAGAGGGCCTACTATGGCGTGGATGCCTCCAGCAACGTGGTGGTGACGACGAGCGAGTCGCTGTTGGACGCCACCCAAATGGCCAGGGCCCGCCGCATCAGCAGTAGCCTGTTGCCCTGGACTCAGGACAACAAGACCTGGCCCCTCTCCGGGCGTCTCGGCCAGGACACGAACTTGGTCGCGACGCTGGATCTATCGTTCGACGACCACGCGGCCAATCCCTTCCTGCACACCTACCATCCCGACCACGATGGGCGGGACGTCACGTTCAAGGCACAGCTTCCCGTCGGCATGGAATCCTACACCATCCAGCGCACGATCCGCCTCCGGGTGCTGCCGCAGTCGCCCAACGTATTTGAGCTCGGGTCCCGGCAATCCATGCGCGGGATCTACTTCGAAACGGTGGTCCTGAAGGGCCTTGCCCGGTCGGGCGGCATGCAGGACACCCGGACCTTTCAGGTTGCCGGCACCTTCAACCTGCGTCGCGTCTCCGACATCCCGCTGCTCAGGAAACCCTGAACCGAGAACCGAACCATGACCCTTCTTCTGATGACCAGCCTCCGAGCCATCCGAGCCCACCTTGGCATGCGTTGGCTGACGCGGCTTGCCTCCACCCTTGCGGTCGCGGGCCTCGCCATGGCGCAGGTAACGCCGCCTCCGGAGAGCCTCCCGTACCAGGGCTTCCTCGCGGACGCCGACGGCGTGGGCCTTGGCTCTCCCACACCCGCCAACTTCGACGTCATCTTTCGCATCTACGACGCCGCCTCGGCCGGGGCGCTGCTCTGGTCGGAGCAACAAACGGTGACGATCGACGGCGGGCACTTCGGGGTGGAGTTGGGGGCTGGGGGTGCCGTGGGCAGCGAGCCGAGGCCTTCCCTCTCCTCGATCTTCTGGTCGCCATCCGCCTCCGAGCGGCATGTGGAGGCGACCATCAAAGGCATCGGGCCGGGCGGGTCGGATCACCCGGTGGTTCCTCGCGTCCGGTTGCTTTCTGGTCCCTTTGCCTACCATGCGAGGCACGCCAACACTGCGGACACCCTCTTGTTCGGATCCAACGCCTCGGCGTTGTCGATCGTCGGTTCGCGCGTGGGCATCAACACCAAGTCGCCGAACGCCACCCTCGACGTGCAGGGCGCCGTCGTCGCCACGGGACTTGAAGTGTCGGGGGCGCTCGAGGCGGGTGGCACGGTGACGGCCGACGCTTGGGACGGGTTGGGAACGGTCCCCGTGGGGACGATCATCCTGTGGTCGGGCGAGGCGGTTCCGGACGACTGGGCGTTGTGCAATGGGCAGTCCTTGAACGGCGTGCAGACGCCAGACCTTCGAGGCCGGTTCGTCCTGGGCGTCGGGCAGGGCCGGGGCTTGACGGAGCGGCGGATGGGCGACCGGGGCGGGTCGGAACTCCACACACTGACGGCCGCAGAGCTTCCCGCTCACTCCCATTCGGTCCCTGAGGAATTCCTCTCGTTCACCCTCCCGGCGGGTGCGCACGACCATTCGTATGTCTCCGAGAACAACAGGCACTCCGGCCCGCCCTCCGTCTGGTGGCAGGAATACCACTGGCCCGGGTTGATGGGCATCGGGCTGGTGAAGAACCAGGCGTCCCGGTCTGGCGGCCACACGCACGTGGTGGACATCCCCGAGTCCCCGACGACGGCCGCTGGAGGCGGCCAGCCCCATCCCAACATGCCCCCCTTCTACGTGCTGGCCTACGTCATGCGCGTTCGTTGAACGCCCTCCTTCGCAACACCATGAAACCCTCCATTTGGAATCATGTTCCTGGCCGAGCGCTCGCCTTGCTGGCGGCCGCAGCCTCGTTCTCCAGGTTACTCGCGCAGTCGGCGCCCCAGCCCCCGGACCTCATGGCGTTCCAAGGCATGGCCATCGATGGCTCCGGCAAGGTGCTTGGCGAGAACTCGGCCACCAACCTCCCCGCCGTGTTCCGGGTGTTCGACGCCTACACCGGCGGCACGCTTCTTTGGTCCGAGCAGCACACGGTGTCCATCCAGGGCGGCATGTTCGCCGTCCTCCTCGGCGAGGGCACCAGCCGCGTTGGCGAGCCCCGCCCGCCCCTGTCCTCCCTCTTCCTCTCCAGCACGGCATCCGATCGCTACGTGGAGCTGACCTTGCTGGGCGCCGGCACCGGTGGCGGCGACGTGGCGGTGCGACCTCGGACCCGGCTGATGAGCGCCCCTTCCGCCATGCTCGCCAGGCACGCCCGAACCACCGAGAAGCTGGTCAATGGAGCCGGGGGTACCGTCCTGTCATCGTCAGCGTCCAAGGTGGGCATTCTCAATGCCCAGCCCCAGGAGGCCCTGGAGGTCGCGGGTTCGATCAAGGCCGCGAGCGCCCGGTTCGCGGGCGACGTCACGGTGGCTGGGTCCCTCAGCGCCAACCTCGTCGATGCGCTGGGCGTCGCCCCCATCGGCTCCGTGGCGATGTGGTCCGGCAACGTGCCTCCGAGGGGTTGGGTGCCGTGTGACGGACGCATTGCGAACGGACTTCAGACCCCGGATCTCCGCGGCCGCTTGATCCTGGGCGCGGGCCAGGGTCAGGGATTGACGGCGAGGACGGCGGGGCTGGCCGGGGGTGCCGAGGCGCACAGGTTGGCCATCGCCGAAATACCCGCGCATCTCCATGTCTATGCGGCGCCATGGACCGCGACCTCGACCGAAGGCACGCACAGCCATTCCTACATCTCCGGCTACAAGGCACCTGGTCCCGTCTTCCAGGCCTGGGGTTCTTCGCGACCCGACTGGACCATCGGGTCCTATGTGAAGACCAACACAACCTCGATCAACGGCAACCACGAGCATCGGCTGACATTCCCTGCGACCATCTCGGCGTCCTCGGGTGGGGACCGTCCCCATGCGACCCTCCCCCCCTTCCACGCCCTGGCCTTCATCATGCGCGTCGAATGAATGCTCCACGCAACTGCCCGCATCCCCGAAGCCTTCGTACGCTCACCATGGCCCGCATGAAATCCCATCCCATCACCCTCGCCCTCCTGATGCTGCTGACGCTGGCCGGAGCCTCCATGGCCCCGGCCCGGGCGTCCGTGTCGCTGCCCGTCGAGATGAGGCAGGACGGCATCCGCTACAACCGGTTGCCCCTCGGTGGCGTCCCATTGTCCGGCCAGGCAGGCTCGCCCGCAGGCTCGGATGGGCGGGCGCCCAGCCTTCTGGAGCCCAATGGCTCGGGATCGCAGAACCCCGCGACGCCGGGCCAATTCCAGGCTGGGGTGGTGTTTGGTGGCGGGGCGAACGCGGCGGACTGGCGCGTCCGGAGGGACTCCCTGCTCCTCACGGGAACCAACACGGTTGCCCAGGCCTTCTCGCAGATGCAGCTCCCCAACGCCCCGGTGGGCACGAACGTCGTGTTGGCGTTCCGCTCCCTACGGGTGGGCATGCCCTACCTCAGCAAGCCGGCCTCCTTGTCCTTCGGCAGCGTGATCGAGCCCCCCTCCGTGGACGAGCAGGGGCGGGACATCACGGCCATCCGGTTCTCCTATTGGCTGCCGGAGCCCCATACGACCAGCCACCACGTCAACGCGGGCTACTACTGGAGCCCCCATGCCCGGCGGGTCTATGCCATCCAGCCGGGACCCATCCAGATCACGTGGAAGAAGGCCGCCGCCTACTCGGCCGCCAACTTCCCCGCTGGCTACGCCAACCCCGGCGGCGGCCCTGCCTCCGTCCGCGACGGCGCCAACACCTATCTCCTCTACACCCAGCCCCTTCTCGTCTCCGGCAGCGCCGCCAAGGCCCCCCGCACCATCTACTGGACCGAGCGTGAGTTCCGCTCCCTGGGCAAGCCCGTCGTCATCCCCTCGGCCAAGGTCGGCGCCGTCAACATCGTCTATAACTCCAACTTCCCGCGCACCGTGGACGCGGAGTTCCGCGGCCCGGGCTTCACCAGCCCCAGCGAGGGCAACTCGGGCAGCTCCCTCCAGGAGCTGCGCACCCTGTGGTACGACCAGTCCCAGGGCTTCATGTTTGCCTACAACTACGAGGGCCGCGTCTTCGTCGAGTTCCTCGGCGACCTGCGCTCCGATGGCGAGACCCGCGTGCCCCTTGGCTTCGAGGTGGTGGATGTGGTCAAGCAGCCCTCGCCCCAGGACGTGGACTGCGACCTCGGCGAGCGCGTCGTGCCCCCCGGCGGCGCGTCCCTTTCCGGGCTCATGCCCGAGGAGATCGCGGCCGCGTCCGACGAGCCCTTTACCTACAAGCACTTCGCGCCCGGCAGCACCGTGCCGCAGCTCTACGCCACCCGGGGCACCGAACGGCCCAACGACTGCCTCGTCCACTGGCTTGAGTCCGGCGTCGAGGGAATCCTCTGGCCCAAGCTCCTCGGGCGCTACCGCCTCGGCTGGCCCACTGACGAATCCCGCTACAGCCACTACATCCGCCCCGAGGCGTTCACCGACTCAGACGCCTTGCTGACCGCCGTGCAGCTCTCCCAGCGCAACGTCCCCATCATCACCTACCAAGATCCCCTCGACGTGCCCCGGGCCAAGGTCACGCCGGACGCCAAGTTCTACACGCGCCTGGACGCCGACCATCCCGCGCACCGCGCCCTCCTGCGCTTCACCGTCAACGACCAGGTCGCCTTCGAGCGCGTCTTCTCCTGGCTCGACTCCGCCCTCCGCGACAGCACGTTCGCCGGGTCTGTCGCCACCAACCTGACTTCGGTGTCCAACCACGTGAACTACGACGCCCTCGTCGCCGAGCACGCCGAGGAGGTGGCCCGGCTCCAGGCCGAGTACCAGGCCCAGCTGAAGGCGTACCAGGACTACCTCGTGGCCATTGCCGCCTACCAGGCCTGGTCCGTCACCCCCGTCGGTCCCGAGCCCGTCGTGCCCCCCTACACCTCCGAGCCCAAGGCCCCGGTCCTCCCCGACGCGCCCGGCACCAACCTCTGGGCCAACGTCCTCGTGGCACCCCGCGTCTTTCAAGGCACCGCCGTCGTCGGCGAACGCATCCGCCCGCCCTACGACGATCAGGGCGGCTCCGGCCTACACGTGGCCGGGCACGTGAACGTCCCCGAGGGCGACCTGTTCCAGCCCGACGCCTACATCGATCCGCTCGCGGCCGGCTTCGCGGCGGCTGCCCAGGGCGCGATCATCCCGGTGAACGTGCTGCCGGGCCGTTCCACCCTCGAGGTCTGGTGGTTCCGGACCAACAACCCCAGCGCCGGCTACAACGCGGGGAGCCCCTGGCTCGGGATGCCCGCCATCCATTGGCCCGCCTTCATCGCCCGCTACGACCTCCAGTGGCCCGCCGAGCCGCGCGAGATCGTCCTCGCCAGCAAGCTGGGCGCGGGAACCCTCTCCCGGGAGGAAGCCGCCGGCCGCATCTACTTCCAGAACCAGCCCGTGCTCCCCGGCTACAACCCCAACGAGGAGCACGCCGTCATGTCCGGCGGCTCGGCTTTCGCCACCCGCGACGACCTCAACATCACCACTGGCGACAACCCGTCCTCCGAGCCGTTCGTCCTCGTCTCCTACAAGGCCACCGACGGGCGTCCCGCCATGTCCGTCTTCCACGTCCTCCGCGAGAAGCCCGAGGACGGCATCGTCTTCGACTACATCACGTCGGCCGGCCAGATGCTGCAGCCGCCGCCGCCCCTCGGCTTCCTCCGCAAGCCGGTCGAGGGCGAGGGGATGTATGCCGTGAACTACAACGTCGAGGTCCCGCACGACGGCGCCGACCTGCCCGGAGGCTGGGACAACGACTCGGCGGACGGGCCCTTCGGCCATTATTCCACGTTCACCTGGCAGGACCGGAAGCAGGAGCGGTGGGTGTACCGCGGGCCCCATGCGGGCATCCCCGCGTTGCAGGCAGGCGCGTACAGCACCACCAACGGCACGTTTGGCCCGTTGCCCGCCGCCCGGGCCATCGCGGGCGAGGAGTTCGCCTACACCGTCCATGCGTCGCGCCAGGACGAGCACCTGACCCTGATCCTTCCGTCCAACGCCCCGGCATGGCTGCGCGCCGAGGGCCTGAGCTTGCTCGGCAAGCCCCTGCCGTCGCACGTCGGAACCTCCCACACCCTCGCGTTGGTGGTCGCCGACCTCTATGACGGGTCGCGCGTGACCAACAACCTCGCCCTCAGCGTGGGCGGCTCGGCCAGCTTCGCCATGCCCGCCATCGCGACCCTCGGCGGGGCCACCACGATCGAGGGTTGGGTGTACCCCCGGTCCCACGCGCTGTGGCAACGCATCGCGGACATCGGCAACGGGCCCGCCAGCGACAACATCCTCCTGGCCGCCAGCGCGGGATATAGCGGGAGGCCCGCCATGCACGTGTATGTGGGCGGCAGTGCAGTCCTGAACCTCACCGCCCCGACGGCTATCCCGCTCAAGACATGGACCCACGTGGCCGGCGTCATCGGGGCCGACCGATCGGCGCGGCTCTACGTGAACGGTCAGTTGGTCGCCTCCGGCACGGCGTCGGCCCTGCCCGGGTCGATCACCCGAAGCAAGGCCTACCTGGGCAAGAGCAACTGGCCGGATGCCCTCTTGGACGGTGTCCTCGGCGAGGTGCGGGTGTGGAACGTCGCCCGCACGCAGGGCGAGATCCAGGCGTCCATGGCCATCGGCTCGATCGCCGGGCCCACGACCGGCCTCGTCGCCGCCTACTCCTTCGGCGCCACCGGGGCCGACGCGCTGGCCGATGTCAGTGGCAATAGCCTCGACCTGACGCAGACGGGCACGGTCGCGACTGCGATCACCCAAGGGCCGGCCGTGATCCAGTCCACCAACGAGTACACCGGGTCCGTGGTCGGCTTCGCCAACCGCCCGCCCTTCCTCGCCGCGTCGCCCAGCCCGTCGAACAGCTTCACCATGCGGTTCTATTACCGCACCGAGGCGAGCTTCGACTGGCCGGGCATCACCAACGCGCCGCCCGCCGGTTCCATCGTGCCCTACCTTCGCCCCATCGACCCGGACACGGGCGAGTACGTGGGCGACCCCGCCTCCAAGGACACGGCGTCCCTGGAGATCGTGTATCGCCCCGTGTGGCCGGTGCGCGACCCGAAGGACTCCAGCAAGCCCCTGGCGACGCTGCCGTTCGGGGCCACGCTCACCAAGCCGGCGTTCAACCTGCCGGGCGTCCGCGACATGCGCACCGCCCGCATGCTCTACCAGCAGTCCGTGGCGGCCGACATCTCGGCGCCCGTGCCGTCCGCGGTGCTGCATGACGCCACCCGCATGAAGGTCTCCGACCTCGATGCGGCCAAGCTGGACAAGCTCCCGGGGGGCATTCGCGCCGAGTACTTCCGCGGCGCCTACTTCTTCCCCGGCCTCCCGCCGCACCTCGGGAAGCGCGTGTACTTCGAGCCGAACCGCGGCGCGAAGGGCAGCTTGGTGTTGAAGGGCCAGTACGTGGAGGAGGCGCTGGGCGAGAACTACACGCTGCTCAACGTCCTGCGCGGCTCCGACCACCAGGCGGTCCTCGGCCTCTGCCCGGCCAGCGACGCCGACAAGGCCAAGTGGGATGCCCTCGTCCAGGCGCTTGCCACCGACGTGGAGACCTTCGTCGAGAACCCCGACGTCCCGGGCAGCTACATCCCCGATCCCGACCAGACGGTGTCCGTGGGCGTGGAGGACCTCGCGGAGGTCAGCAGCGACGACACGGCGGCGGACTCATACGCCATCAGCGCCACGGGCCCCGGCTCAGGATACGTCACGCTGATCGAGGGCAACGGCTGGGCGTTCACCAACCCCGGCGACCCCGTGGCCGTGCACGTGTTCAAGGTGGGCGGCTCGCTCTACCGCGGCGAGATCAAGGTCCTGGCCGCGGAGAACCCGCTGAGCGAGATGGTCAGCCTCCAGCACACGGCCGACCTCGCGGGGCGCGCCGACGAGTTCGAGTACGAGTGGAAGATCGCCGCGCCCGTCAACGGCCAGGCGCCCGTGCCCGACGACACCATGTCGGGCTACCTCGCCCTCGACCAAGGCCCCGGTCTCTTCAAGAAGACGCTCGGCGGCGCGGGCATCCAGGCGCTGACGGACAACTACGTCGTCATGCGCTACCGCCCCAAGGACCCCGGTCACCCGCTCGCGGAACAGTGGTCCGGCTGGACCGAGCCGCGCCTGGCCGAGGGCTGGATCAAGCGCGTGCTCGCCGGCATCAATCCCTTCGGCCAGCGCCTCAAGGACCTCTACAACAACGCCGTCAACACGGACGTCAGCATGCTCACGCAGGCGGGCCGGCGATGGGAGGGCGACGTGGCGCTGAACCTCGACACGATCAACAACTACGGCCTGATCGAGATCTACGAGACCGTGCTGCGGCGCGGGCGCCAGCTCAGCATCGAGGCCGGGTTCAACTACGGGCCGGCCAACGACGCCTTGCTCCTCGCGGCCGGCTACCTCAACGACCTCTACATGCTCCTCGGCGGCGAGGCCTGGGCGGACGCGGCGAACCCGACCATCGGCATCGGGACCAAGGACCGCACGTACGGCGACGTCGCCACCTCGCTGTTCGCCTTCAAGGGCCAGGTCGCCACGCTTGCCCAGGAGGAGCTCGCGTTGCTCCGCGGCCGCGACAACTTCCAGATGCCGGGCGTCCAGGTGGCGCCCGTGTACAACCGCCTTGTCTGGAACTACACCCGCGGCATCAACTCCGGCGAGGTCATCTACGCGCTGAACTACAACGTGCAGGAGGACCCCAACAAGTCACCCGACGGCGTCATCAACGCGGCCGACGCATCCATCATGTATCCGCAGGGTCATGGCGACGCCTACGGCCACTACCTCACCGCCATCAAGGGCTATTACTCGCTCCTGTTGAACGCCAACTTCGACTGGGTTCCACGCACCGAGGCCGTCAACGTGCTCGGAACGCCCGTGGCCGTGGACTACCAGGATGAACGCAAGTTCGCCGCGTCCGCCGCCGCCATCGCCCGCGTGGGCCAGCAGGTCGTGGACCTCACCTGGCGCGAGGCCTACAACCCCGGCGCGCAGGGCTGGGAGCACCTGGCCGCCGCCCGCACCAACGCCGTGGACCGCTACACGACCCCCGCCGGCACCAACGCCACCATCCGCTACTGGGGCGTGGACCACTGGGCCAACCGCGCGGCCCACGGCGCCTACCTGAACTGGATCGTCGGCAATGCCATCGTCCCCGTCCTCGACCGCGTGGACCGCGAGGGCATCGAGAAGGTGGACCGCACCACCGTCCCCGAGCTCTCCGAGATCTCCACCCTCGGTCGGGCCGTCCAGTCGTCCCTCGACAACGCCGAGAATGCGCTGAGCCCGCTCGGCCTCCCCGAGGATGGCATCGCCTTCGACCTGGATCCCAACGCCGTGGTGGGCAGCAAGGCGGGCACCCACTTCGAGCAGGTGTTCGAGCGATCCAAGTTGGCCCTGAACAACGCGGTGTCGGCCTTCGACGACGCCAAGGACGTCACCCGCCTGATGCGGTCCGAGGAGGATTCGCTGGCCGAGACCCGCGCCGCCGTGGCCCGCCAGGAGGCGGCCTATCGCAGCGCCCTCATCGACATTTACGGCACGCCCTACCCGGAGGACATCGGCCCCGGCAAGACCTGGGCTCAGGGCTACACCGGCCCCGACCTCGTGCACTTCACCTACATCGACGTCCCCGAGTCCACATTTGGCGACACCATCGAGCTGGACGAGGACAGCACGATGAATATCAGCCTTCAGCAGCCCCTCCAGGATTGGGTCACCGCCGCCGAGTGGGACCATGAGAAGCTGCGCACGGTCAACATGTTGAACCTCGACAAGGACTACTTTGAGTTCAACTGGGGGCCCCATGGCTTCTTCAGCAAGCCCGAGTCCTGGACCGGCCGCCGCCGGTCCCCAGGCAAGATCCAGCAATCGATCTCCGACCTCGTCCGCACGCACAACAACATCCTTTCGTCGCTGCGCGACGCCGAGGGCGCCCAGCAAGAACTGCGGTCGGCCGTCGTCATGCACAAGGCATCCGTCGCCCTCGCCAAGGAGATCCGGGAATCCAACCTCGGGCTGAACGTCGCCGACGACATCCTCCAGTGGGCCTCGGCGATGGGCGAGGTGTACGACGAGTTCGCGGGCATGGCCGAGGAGGCGGCCAAGGAGGCGTCGGAGGGCGCCGAGGAGGCCGTGCCGGTCTCCGTCATCGTCGGCCTCGCGGCCGGCGGCGACGTCACCTCGCCCATCCGCGCCGCCTTCAAGCTGGCCGGCGCCACGGTGCGGTTCGGCCTCCGGTCCGCCTCCGGCGTCCGCCTGGCCCTGCTCAAGTCCTTCGAGGCCGCCACGGCCACCACCCGCATGTGGACGGAGTTTGCGATGGCCGACAAGGAGATGGCCGCCGAGGAACGCGCGGCGCTCGTGGAGCTCGCCCTCGCCATCGATGGCCTCGAGGATCACTTCTTCGCCATCAACAACCGGCTGCGCGAGTACGACGACGTCCTTCGCAAGTACGAGGCGCTCCGCGCCGAGGGCGACCGCATCCAGGACGAGCGCCTGTCGTTCCGCCAACGCTCGGCGCAGGTGGTGCAGGGCTACCGCACCCGCGACGCGGCGTTCCGCCTGTTCCGCGACGAGAAGCTGGAGCGCTACAAGACCTTGTTCGACATGGCGGCCCGCTACTCGCTCCTCGCCGCGAACGCCTATGACTACGAGACCGGCTTGCTCGGCACGAAGCAGGGCAAGGACTTCCGCCGTCGCATCGTCGATGCACGTGCCCTGGGCGTCGTGCGCAACGGCGAGCCCCAGTTCGGCGGCAGCAACATGGGCGATCCCGGCCTGTCCTCCATCCTCGCCGAGATGAAGGCCGACTGGGACGTCCTTCGCGGCCGCCTGGGCTTCAACAACCCCGACGCCTACGGCACCACCGTCTCCTTCCGTACCGAGGGCCTCCGCATCCTGCCGACGTCGGACGGCGACTCGAACTGGAAGGACGCGTTGCAGGGCTCGCGGGTGCGGAACGTCCTCGACGACCCGGACATCCGCCGTCACTGCATGCAGATCGACGACGGGAGCGGGCTGCCCGTGCCGGGCATCGTGCTCACGTTCGAGACGACGGTGGCCAATGGGTTCAACGTGTTCGGCCGCGAACTGGCGGCCGGCGACCACTTCTTCAACCCCGCCTCGTTCGCGACCAAGATCTTCGGCGTGGGCGCCGCCTTGGTCGGGTACCGGGGCATGAGCGATCCCTCGGCCAACGGCGGCAGCGGTGGAGGGACGTCACCCGGCGACCCGGGGTCGTGGTTCCTCGACCCGCTCGCCCTGTCCGCCACGCCCTACGTGTACCTGATCCCCGTGGGCGTGGATTCCATGCGCAGCCCGCCCCTCGGGGACTCCAGCCAGATCCGGAGCTGGTCCGTCGAGGACGTGGCCATCCCCATGCCCTTCGACGTCGGTGGCTCCGGCTTTTCCGGCCAGAACATCCAGCAGTCCGCCGACTCCCTCACCGAGGCCATGTTCGCGGTGCGCAAGCACCAGTCGTTCCGGCCCGTGTCCAACCCGGCCTTGTTCAGCCCGTCGCTCTACGGCGGCAGCGGCTCGCTCCTGCGCTCGCAGTTCACCAACAACCGCCTCGTCGGACGCTCGGCTTGGAACAGCAAGTGGAAGCTCGTCATCCCGGGACGCAACCTCCTCAACAACCCCAACGAGGGCATCGACCGCTTCATCCAGTCGGTCACGGACATCCAGCTCCACTTCGTCACCTACTCCTACTCGGGCAACTGATCTCAAATCCATGAACCTGGAAACGCCCGTTGCCCCGTCTGTAGGCCGCGTGCCCTCACGCGGCGGCGGCGATGCCGCATGCCCGGTGCGCCGGGTCAGGGGACCCGGCCTACAGCCGAATCGAGCCCACCACGACCTCACTCGCAGGCTGAGCCCTCGGATTCCTGTCCATGAGCCCATCCGCCCTGATGGGAGGCCCTATCCGCTCGTTGCAACGTCCCTCCAACCTCGTTTCTAAGATGAATCCTTCCCCCATTTCGGCACAGGCAGGGGCGCCTGCCTCACCTCTTTCCCAAGGGCCAGCATCCCCTCGACGCGCGGCCACGGTGGCCGTCGTCTTGCTGGCCCTTGGGTTCTCCCTCGCACACGCCTTCCCGCCCGCGCCGCCCCACATCGTCCGCGGCATGGTGCGCACCGAGATGGGCGATCCCTTCAACAGCACCAACGCCATCGTGTTCCTCGAGACCGGCACCGGCGTCCGCGTGCGCACCGGTGTCGTCCCCAACCTCGGCCCTGGCCGGAATTACTCCCTTTCCGTCC
>CAYSGH010000105.1:0-13414 GCA_964430505.1 uncultured Akkermansia sp.
AGGCCGGGTCCCCTGACCCGGCGCACCGGGCATGCGGCATCGCCATCGCCGCGTGGGGGCACGCGGCCTACAGACTGCCCAACGGCCATTTCTAGGCTCACGGCTTCGGGATGCACCGCCCAAAGAATCCCAAGACACTTCGGCCTTCCTCCCCGGCCTCGCGCACGGTTCCATCTCCCCATTCCATGAAGCACTTCCCCGCCTTGGCCTGCGTCCTCGCGGCCACCCTCGGACTCGGTTCCGCACGCGCCGAGTTCCAGATCCGCAACGGCGACCGCGTCGTCTTCCTCGGCGACAGCATCACCGAGCAACGGCTCTACACCACCTACGTCGAGGCCTACGCCACCACCCGCCACCCCGGCTGGCGCCTGAACTTTCGCAACGTCGGCTGGGGCGGCGACACCTCCTGGCTCCGCCAACGCGCCCACCCCGACGAGGGCCAGTTGTTCCGCTCCGAGGGAGCCGACCTCGCCCGCCGCGTCGCCGACGCCGTCCAGAAGGGCCTGGACCGCGACGTCCTCCCCCTCAAGCCCACCTTCGTCACCGTCAAGTTCGGGATGAACGACCACTCCTACCAAAAGTTCCGCCCCGACATCTTCCGCGCCTACACCAACAGCCAGTCCGAGATCGCCGCCGTGCTCGGCAAGAACGGCGCGCGCGTTACCTTCCTCACCCCGCAACCCATCGAGGAGCGCCGGACCGACCCCGACCAGGACGACCGCAACCTTTCCTTGCGACGCTTCTCCGACGGCCTCGGGGAGGTCGCCCGGGCCACCGGCAGCGGCTACGTGGACCAGTTCGCACCCTTCATGAAGCTCATGCTGGAGGCGCGCGCCTCGGACCCCAAGGCCTTCATCGGCGGCGGCGACGCCGTCCACCCCGGTCCCTCCGGCCAAACCCTCATGGCATGGGCCGTCCTCAAGGGCCTCGGAGCCACCCCGTTCGTCGCCTCCGCCGAGATCGACGTCGCCAGCAAGTCCGTGAAGGCCGTCAACAGCCAGGTCACCGGCCTCACGGTGGACGGCGCCTCCCTTTCCTTTGACCGCCGCGACGGTTGCCTTCCTATGCCCATCGATGCCCGCGCCGAGGACGCCCTCCGCCGCGCCCCCGTCCTCGACGACCTGAGCCGCCTCATGCTGGTGGTTTCCGGCCTGCCCGAGGGCCCGTACGAGGTGCTCATCGACGACCAACCCGTGGGCAAGGTGGACGCCGCAACGCTCGCCAAGGGCTGGAACTATTCCAACGCCGCCGGGCCCATTACCCGCCAGGCCCGCGAGGTCCTCGCAGCCATCTTCGCCAAGAACGACCGCTTCTTCGCCCGTTGGCGTGACGTCCAGCTCCATCGCTTCCCCGGCTGGGCCAACGGTCCCGAGATTGAGTCCCGCCGCGACGCGGAGCTCAAGCGCCTCGACGCCGCCATCGCCGAGGCCGAGGGCAAGATCGCCGACCTCAACAAGCCGCAGACGCACCGCTTCGTCATCCGGCCCGCCAAGCCCTGACCCGGGCCTGCGTCCCGCCGGCGCTGCCCTCGCAGGCCGGCGGGAAGGGATCCCGCTCCGGCCTCACGCCGCTTGCCGGAACAGCGGGCGGCCTACTCCACCCGTATCGCCCGCTGGATCCGCACCGGCGACTTCAAGGACTGCCCGTCCGCCGGCATCGCGTGGATGCGCCGGACCAGTTCCATCCCCTTCACCACGCGCCCAAACGCCGCGAACCCCTGCCCGTCCGGGTTGCGTTTCCCTCCGAAGTCCAGCTCCGGCTGGTCGCCCACGCAGATGAAGAAGTGATGCGTGGCCGTGTCGGGCCCCTCGCTCGCCATCGACAACGTCCCGTCGCGATGCCGCAGGCCCGTGTCCCGCGTCCGCTCGAGCCGAACGGGCGGGAAGGCCTCGCCCTCGCGCTTGGGGTTGGCCTGGGCCTGCAAGACCGCGATGCGGACGTCGTTCGTGGGCTGGTTGTCGGCACGCACCGTCCGGAAGAACAGTCCGTCGCTATAGAACCCCTCGTGGACGTATCGCACGAAGTTGGAGGACGTCAGCGGCGCCCGCGACGCGTCCAGTTCCACCTCGATGTCCCCCAGCGCCGTCTGGATGGACACCCGCGGCCGTTCCCCAACGGGCTCGGGACGCCACGTGAAGCGCGGCAGGCGGGCCGGGTCCCACCCGTCCAGGTGCGCCCTTCCCAACTCGGAACGGGCGGCGGGCTTCGTGTAGCGCCAGGGCCCATCGCCATACACCTCGCGGCACAGCGCCGCCACGGCCGGGTCGTAGGCCAGCAACTCCGCACGCGTGTCCACGTGGTTGTGCAACGAGTCGTTCGACCGGTTGTTGTCGAACCACGACTGCGTCGCCTCCGCCCAGTACTCGTGATGGTTCACCGCCGCGTAGGTTCCCTTCCACAAGCCCGCGTTCGTCGCGTCCCGAAACGCCTCGCGCAGCCGGCCCTCAAAGGTGCGGTCCAACGCGTTCATCCCGGTCTCATGGATGGCATGGGCAAACTCATGGACCAGGATGTTCTCCGTGGCATAGGGGTCGCCCGGGTGCCCCAGCAGGTTCTCCTCGCCGCAGCTCACGGCGGGAACCTCCGGCGTTGCCCCAAGGCCCCGCGCGCGTCGATCCCAGTAAACCTTCGGCTGCAACCCCGCATGCTCCGGCACGTCCGTCGTGAACTCGTTCCACGCCATCACCACCAGCCGGACCTTGTTCGATGCCATCGCGTCCAGAAGACCCGGCCGATGCGACACCATCTGCCCGACGATCCACGCCGCCTCGCGCAACGCCGGGCGCGAGACGTTCGTGGAGCCTACGATCGGGAAGTTTCCGAACATCAACGCCTGCGCATGGCGCGGCGACAACCCCAGCCGGGAGCGAACATCGCCCGGGACCGGGCCGGGTTCCGGCACTGCCGCGCGCCCAACGACCATCGACACCCACCACCACGCGATCCCAACCGCGCTCAGCCATGTGCCCCAAGACGCAGGCCCACGGCGACCACGGTTCGCTTGTCCCAACTGCATGGATTGACCCTACCCATACCACCCCGTGGCCGTCGCGCCCGAACCTGCCCTGCCACGCACCGGGCATGGCGAGATCGGGGGGGTGCCCGACGCCTTCGCTCATCCGGTCGCCCGCGTCATCAACGAGACCGCAGGATGAAGAAGCGCTGGGCCTCACCGGCCGCGGGTGCGTTCGTGAAGACGCAGTTCCCGTTCGCATCAAAGTAGTTCGTGGACCAGGGGATCCAGCTCGCGAGGTTCGTGGCGACGGTTGGGGAGGACAGCACCTGCAACAGCCCATGGGGACGCCCGCCCGACACGCTGACCACGAGGTTGGCAGCCCGCAGCGACACGTCGCGAAACGTGGGACGCGCGACGTTATGAACCGCATCGATCCGCGTCCCCGGCGTCACAGTGACCCAGTTGGCCACGACATCGAGGTAGCCGCGCCCCCCCGTGGCTCCGGTGGTGTACAGGAAAGGGTTCAAGGCGTACGGCTCGGCAAAGTAGGCCCCCCCGTAGCCACCCCTTGCCTCGATGGTAGCGTCCAACAGCTCCAAGATCCCCGCACGCACCTCAACGTTCCCGCCGGAACCCCCACCGCCCGGACCCATGCTATCCGACAGCCCATTGCCATATCCCGGCTCTGCATGGCCGCCGTTCGCCAAGATCACGCCGCCCTTGATGGTGATGCGACCGGGCGTGGACAAGTGCAAGGCACCGCCGCTGGCACCACCCCGCCCGCCCGGCAACACCACGGGATTGCCCAAGGCATCGAGATAAAAGCCGCCGCTGCCGCCGCCCCCGCCCGATCCACCCCCGCCGGAAACGCCAGGCACCAACACGGGCCGCGCTAGGGCCGCGCCCCCGGCGCCAGGCAACGGACCGGTACGATTCGTCGCCATCTGACCTGGAGTTGCCATTCCGCCTCCCCCTCCCGCGTTGCCCATCCATGGACGCGCAACCATGTCCGGGGGGGCGCCCGGCGATCCCCCAGACGGGCCGCCACCCGCGAAGGGCGTGATGTCCCCGTCCACCAACCCACCCTCTCCACCGCCCGGGCCCGGGCCGTCATCCGGGAAAAAATCCCTGCCGCTCACGAGGATCGTGCCCTCGATCAGGATGTCCCCGGTTGCCGCGAGGAACACGGGCGTGTTCAGGGCGTTCCGCTTGAAGTTCAAGGTGGTGCCCGGCTTGACGTGGATCGTCGTGAAATGGAACACGCCATCCGGTGCCATGCTGGACATGTCCAACGTGTCGGCAAACACCGTCGCCAACGCCCCGTCGCTGCCGTCGGAGACCACCCCCGGGTTTTGGGCCACAACAGCCACAGGCACAGTCGCCCAAAGCAGCTGGAGGGCGGCCGTCAGGCCTGGAAGGAAGCGATCATTCTTCATGGAATTGGGTTTTGCGCAGGTCCTGGCCCCAGCCACAGAGACCGCAATCGGGACATTTCCCCATGGCGACAGGCATCGAAGCACTCACTTGGGATTGCGCCGGATGCCACTCCACCGCAAAGCATCCGTCAATCCCTTTGTCACCTTGACGGACTCAGCTCAGCGCTCGTCCCTCTCCGCGGTCCAACAGCCGCCTCCCCCAACGACCGAGCCAGCATCTCCCGCATCTCCGCCTGCGTGGCTCCCATCTTCCCTGCGTTTGCGATCAACGGCCCCAGCTCGCACCCGTGCCGGTGCCGTCGCCCATCATCCAGCAAATCGCCAAGGTCGAACGGGCGAATCGTCTCCCGCACCCGCTCCCGGATCCCCGCCGCGTTCCCAGGGATCGCCGCCTCCATCGCCCCGCGCATCCCCGCCGCGAACAGGGGCTCGCCACGCAGCAGGAACCCCGGAGCCTTCTCGGCCTTGCCCAGCCGCCGCGCCGTCTCCGACCAAATCGCCGCCGTGAAGTACATCAACAGCAGCTCCCGGAACACGTCGAAGTCCGGCATCGCCCGATACAACGCCCCCACCAACCCAAACGCCGCATCCAGGTCCGCCAACGTCTCCTCCCCCATCCGCCCAAGTTCCAGCTCCCCTCCCCGGCCCAGCGCCTCCCCGATCCGCAGTACCCCCAGCAACGTCAGCGGGAACCCCATCGACAACAGCGGGTCCACGAACCCCGCCGCAATCGGGAGCATCAACCAACCCGGCCCCGCCGCGCGCTCCGTCCGAAACGACACCCTCGGCAGCCGCGTCACCGGCCGCACCGCGCGCGCCCCCGCAAAGCATCGCTCCACCTCCGGGCATCGACGCAGCCAAGCACCCCATTCCGCCTCCGCGCTCGCCTCCATCCCCCGCCCCGCACGCCGCGCAAACCCCGCGCTCGTGACCCCGTTGTTGAATCGCAACACCCAACCCCATCCATCCCCAAACACGTGATGCAACGCCGCGTCATCCGGCGGAAACGGAACCTCGCCCACCGGCGGACGCACCGACTCCCACCGCTCGACGCCCGTAAAGTGCCCATACACCGCCTCCGTCGCCGGATAGCCCGGGGGCTGCACCTCCCCCAACCCCAGCGCCCGATGCAAGTAGCCCCGCGGCCCCGTCGCGTCGAAGAGCCATCGTGCCCGGGCACGCACGGTTCCCGACGGCGCACGCCCCTGCAATCGCACCCCGGCCGGGCCAAACTCCGGCGGCCCCAGAACCGTCCCCTCCAAGGCCTCCACCCCCAACGCCGCCGCCTCACGAAACAGGAAGGCATCGAAGTCCGGCCGGTACCAGTGCGTGTCCGCAATGGCATCGGTCGGGCTCGCCGCGACCATCAGTTCCCGGGACCGCGCGTCATCATGCACCCAAGGGATTCCGCCCTCGCCGTGGTGGTAGAACGAGAAGCCCCGCTTCAGGCCACACGCGATGTCCGGGTACGCCGCCTGCCACGCGCCCCACTTGCACAACGGAAGCAGGCGGGGCAGGTCGTGGCGCACCGCGATCTCCTCCATCAACAGATTGGCCAGCGGCGTCGAGGATTCCCCAATCACAAACCGCGGGTGCCGCTCGCGCTCGACCAACAGCACCGACTTGCCCATCCGCCGCGCCACCATCGCCAGCAACGAACCCGCAAAGCCGCCCCCCACAATCGCCACGTCGAAGTCGTGCCACGCCACGGATGCCTTCCTGCCCCACCGCCAAGCCGCAAGGCAAGAAGGTTCCCCACGCCCCGTCATGTCCCGCCCCTTCCGGACCAGCGCACGTCCGGCGCATCCCAAGGTGGGCGGCGTTCCCCAACCCGCCGTGGATCCCAAACGCTGGGACCGCGAACGTCCCCAGCCGCCACTCCATGCTCCCGTCCAGCGTCCCCGTGAAGGCTGGCCCCCGGGACGCGACGTCGCTTGAATGAACCCACGTGAGCGACGAGTGGGATCGGTTGTTCGAGGCGGCGGACGCGGAGCCCGGAACGGGCGACGCGGCCGGCCCGTCGTCGTTGCCCGTGCCGCCGTTGCCCGTGGTCGATGCGGCGGAGCCGCTGGAGGGAACGTTGCGCCGCGTGTTCGGCTACCACGCCTTCCGCCCGTTGCAGCGCGAGATCATCCAAGACTCGCTGGCGGGACGCGACGTGTTCGCATTGTTGCCCACGGGCGGCGGCAAATCCCTGTGCTTCCAGTTGCCCGCGCTGCGGCGCCCGGGCCTCACCGTGGTGATCTCGCCGTTGATCGCCCTCATGAAGGACCAGGTGGACGCGCTGCGCGCCAACGGCGTGGGGGCCGCATGCCTGAACTCGTCCCTCGACGACGCGGCGCGTCGGGAGGCGTGGCGCCGACTGCACCGCGGCGAAATCCGGCTGCTGTACGTGGCGCCGGAACGCCTGTTCGCCGGCACCATGCTGGAGGAGCTCGCCCGCTGGCAGCTCGGGGCCGTCGCCGTGGACGAGGCCCATTGCATCAGCGAGTGGGGGCACGACTTCCGGCCCGAGTACCGCCAACTGAGCCAGTTGCGGGAAAGGTTCCCAACGGTCCCGTTCCTCGCCTTGACCGCGACGGCCACCCAGCGGGTCCGCGAGGACATCGTCCGCCAGCTTCACTTGCGCGACCCCGCCACCTACGTGGCGTCCTTCAACCGCCCCAACCTCACCTACCGCATCGAGGCCAAGGGTCAGACCGCCGATCGCATCGCCCGACTCGCGCGTGCCCGCAAGGGCGAGGCCGGCATCGTGTATTGCGCCAGCCGCAACGCCACCGAGGCGCTGGCCGAGCGGCTGGTCAAGGAGGGCGTGAAGGCCCTCCCCTACCACGCGGGACTCACCCCGGAAACCCGCGCCGCAAACCAGGAACGTTTCCTCCGCGACGAGGTGCAAGTGATGTGCGCGACGATTGCCTTCGGCATGGGCATCAACAAGCCGAACGTCCGCTTCGTCCTGCACCACGACCTCCCCAAGAACATCGAGGGCTATTACCAGGAGACGGGGCGCGCGGGACGCGACGGCCTTCCCTCCGAGTGCATCCTCTACTTCAGCCCCGGCGACGTCGCGAAGCAGATCGCCTTCATTGACGAGAAGACCGACGAAAACGAGCGCGCCGTGGCGTCGGCGCAGCTCCGGCAGATGGTGCATTACGCCGAGTCCGCCGGATGCCGACGCGTGTCCCTCCTGGGTTACTTCGGGGAGACGTTCCCGCCCGGTGGCTGCGGCGCATGCGACAACTGCCTCAGCCCCAGGGAAGACTACGACGGAACCGTGCACGCCCAGAAGTTCCTGAGCTGCGCCTACCGCGTGCGCCAGAAAAGCGGCTTCGACGTCGGCCTCAACCATCTCGTCGCCATCCTCACCGGGTCCGAGGCCGAGGGCGTCCTGCGTTGGCAGCACCACACGCTCAGCACCTTCGGCATCGGCAAGGAAATGGGCCGCAACGAATGGGGGGCCATCGGGCGCGAGCTCGTTCGCCTGGGGCTGCTCCAACAAGCGCCTGGACAAATGCCCACCGTGTCCCTCACCGCCGAGGGATTGGCCGCCTTGCGCGAGCGCCGAACCGTGAGGCTCACCAAGCCCCGCGAAACGCCCAAGGCCTCCGTGCCTCGCTCCTCCACGCCTTCCGGCTCCATCGCCTGCGACGAGGTCCTCTTCGAGAAGCTCCGGCGCCTCCGCAAGCGCCTCGCCGACGAGCAGGGCGTCCCGCCCTACATCGTCTTTGGGGACGTGTCCCTGCGTCACATGGCACGGGACTACCCCACGACCGAGCGCGACCTGCTGGCCGTGCCCGGCGTCGGCGAGACCAAGCTGCGCGTGTATGGCGACGAGTTCCTCGGCGAGATCCAGGAGCACGTCCGCGCGAACGGGCGCACGACGGAGTAACCCACTCCTGGCGCGGTGGACGCACCCAGACAGGGTGCCCCGTTTCGCCCCGCCGACCCGCCCCGGCGACCCACCCTTACCGGGACCCTGGCGCCGCCTTGACCTCGATCACGTCGTGCGGCGCGGCCTCGCGTTGCCCCGCTGCGCTCACGCGGATGAACCGCGCCCGCTCCCGGTGCTCCGCAAGGTTGCGCGCGCCGAGGTAGCCCATCCCGGACTGGATCCCGCCCACCAACTGCGCCACCACGGCATCCACGGAACCCGCCACCTCCTTTAGCGCCTCCACGCCCTCCGCCGCCGCCTTGCGGGTCGTGTCCAGGGCATGCCCGTATCGGGCGGCCGACCCCGCCTTCATCGCCGCATGGCTGCCCATGCCGCGGTACTGCTT
Organism: uncultured Akkermansia sp.; assembly: GCA_964430505.1. Taxonomy (GTDB): domain Bacteria; phylum Verrucomicrobiota; class Verrucomicrobiia; order Limisphaerales; family UBA9464; genus UBA6176. The sequence continues at coordinate 8,670 of CAYSGH010000105.1, forward strand.
AAAGAGCTTCCCGTTGATCTCCATGATCTGGCCCGGAGCCTCCGCGCACCCGGCAAACAACCCGCCGCACACCACTGCGTCCGCCATCGTCAACGCCTTCACGATGTCGCCGGACTTCGTGATGCCGCCATCGGCCAGCACCGTGACCCCCTTCGCCCGGGCCGCGCGCGTCGCCACGTACAACGCCGTCAACTGGGGAATCCCCACCCCCGCCACCACGCGCGTCGTGCAAATCGAGCCTGGCCCCTGCCCCACCTTGACCACGTTGGCACCCGCCTCCGCCAGGAACTCCACGCCCGCGCCGCTCGTCACGTTGCCCGCAATGATCGGCAACTGCGGATGCAACCCGCGCACCAACCGCACCGCTTCGCCCACGCCCTCGCTGTGGCCGTGCGCCGTCGAGATCGCCACCGCATCCAGACCGCGCTCCACCAACCCGCCCACATGCTGCGCAATCCGATCCCGGTCCAGCCCGCCCCCCGGCAGCCGCGGCGTGGACACCGCCGCGCCGCACAGCAGCCGGAACTTCCCGTCGCGCGCCGGCTTCAACTGCGCCCCACGCTCCAGCGTGATCCGCTCGATGTCGCTCAGCGTGAACAACCCCTTCAGCCGGTCCTCCCGGTCCACCACCAGCAACTTGTGAATCCCGGGGTTGTCCGTGAAGAAACGATCCGCCCGCCCGATCGGGTCCGGTTGCAGCTCCGACACGTCGATCGTCCGCACCTGCGCCCTCGGCGTCAGCGCCTCCGCCACCTTCCGCTTGGCGTACCGAGGCTTCACCACGTGCCCTGGCAACAATCCCAGCAGCCGTCCGACCCCGTCCACCACCGGGAACGTCGCAAACGAGAACCGCCGTTCCTCGATCATCGCCAGCACGTCCCCAATCAACTGCTCCGGCCCCACCTTGATCGGGTCCTGGATCAATCCATGCACGTGGTTCTTCACCCGCGACACCTCCCGAAGCTGGTCCCGCTCCGGCATGTTGTAGTGGATCAACCCCATCCCGCCGTTCAACGCCATCGCAATGGCCATCCCCGACTCCGTCACCGTGTCCATGTCCGCCGACACCAGCGGCACGTGCAGCTCCAGCCCCTCCGCCAAGCGCGTGTCCAACTGCGTCTCCCGCGGCAACACCCCCGAGTGCAACGTCGCCAGCGTCACGTCGTCATACGTCAACGCCACCCGCCGGTTCGCCCCGAAGAACGCCTCCACCCCAAGGTAAAACTCCCCGTCCAGCCCGTTCAGAAGTTCCCGCTCCGCCATGGCCCATGCTGGAAGACCCTGCTCCCGATTGGCAAGGAACGCCTTCTCCTCGCACCACCCCGCCGTGCATCCCAAACCCGCAGGTGTCAGCCCGGTGCCCTCCCTTCCCACTCCTCGCCCCGCTCCCCGCTTCCCCCTTCCCCCTTCCCCCGCCCCCGCCTCCCGCTCCCCTCAAAGCCTCGGGCGGGGCCGCGTCCCCACCACCTTCCCCTCCAACTGCTCCCGCACATGCCGCGCCCGGCCCTCGATCCAATCCTTCAACGGCATGTTGTCGATGAACACCGCATCCGGGAATCCCCACGGCTCGTAACCCTCCCGCACGAACACCGCCTCCATGTCCTGCCGCGGCTGCGACACGTCCCCCGAGTCCGGCGCGCGCGTCCGAAGCACCGTCCGCTCAAAGTCCTCGCGCGCCCGACGCGACTCCACCGTCACCACCGGCTGCGTCACCGCCGCAATCCGGTCGATGTCCGCCGCCAGCCGTCGCGGTTGAAACACCTCGTCCAGCAACCGCGCCAGCTCCGCCCGGTACAGCCGGTTCATCGACGGCGTCGCCAGGAACCGCTCCACGAGGTTGTTCGGGTCCGCGTTCGGCCGGATCACCGACGTCACCATCTGGTCGCCCGACGGCCCCGACACGGGATGCATGCCAAACGCCTCGTTGAGGTCCCATGGGATGAAGGACAGGCGCCCATCTCCGGACGGCTGGAACAGGTAGTAGTTGTGCCCGTTGCCAATGAACGAGTCCACGTTCGCCAAGATCGCATTCAGCCCCACGAAGCGCGCAAATGCCGCCGGGTCCAGCCGCCGCGGCCACTCCTCCGCCAGCTCGTCCGGAGCCGCCATCCGCAACGTCCGCACCCACTCCATGAAGCGCCCCGCGTCCGCCGGGTCCACCTTGCCCTTCGGCTGGTAACGCTCCACGTACATCTCCCACTCGTCCCCCAGGTACGCCAGGCCCCGCATCATGTCGGGCTTCAGCAACAAGCCCCGGTCCGTCTGGAACCGGCTCCTCAAGAACGCCCGGTCCACCGGCTCCACCACCGTGTACAACCCCAGGTGCTGCCGCGTCAGCCGGCCCGGGATCGTCAGGTACACCCGCGCAAACGCCGTCCTCGGCGCCGGCAGGCCCGCCCGCCGGAACGCGTCATACGCCAACACCTCCCGCATCTGCGTCGCGTCGTTCACGTTGTTGTTCAACACGAACTCCGGCACCCCCATGAACCGCCGGTTCGTCGCCCCACGCTCCAGGTCCACCCGGAATGGCCGCTTGAACGCGTTCGGCGCACGTACCATCGAGCTCACCCCCTTGAACCGCACCCACACGTTCGTAAACGCCTCGCCTTGCACCTCCACCTTGCCCACGCCCCACGGATAGCCCGAGTCGTCCACCGTCGCCGGGCCTGCCCCGCCCGCTTCGCCAGCCCCGGCCTCGCGCCGACGCCCTCCTCCCCCAAGGAACCCCCGCAACACCCCCTCCACCAACCCCGGCCGTCCCCCTCCCATGCCACGCCTCGGGCCGCCGCCCGACTGCATCTGGCCCCACGCCTTGGCATCCAAGGTCAGGTGAATCTCCCAAAGGTTGGTCAACCCAAAGAACCGCGACCCGTCGTCGGCCGAGGCCTTGGCGACAGGCTCCGCAGCCGCCGCTATCGACAGGCCGACCCATGCCCACCACGCCCACCATCCCACCATCCCAACGTGCAGCCATCGACGGTTCATATCGCTTCGGCCGCAGGATGCCGCCCCCGCACCGCATGTCGATGCGGGAGCTTGGGCGTCCGCAGTCCACCAACCCACGAACCAATAAACCCCGGATGAATTGCGGCCCTGACAACCCATCCACGGCTGGGGCACCCTCTCCACCCAATGGGATCACGACGTGGAAGCAGCCTGTCCGGCGAATGGCACGACCGCCTCGACCTGGCCTCCGGAGCCGTGCTGCTCTTCATCGCCGCCTACGCGCCGTGGGCCGCGAACACCCACGTCCCTTGGCTGACCCACCTGCTGGTGGGCTCCTGCTGGCTCTCCGGGCTCCTGCTCGTCGCCAAGTGGATCACCCGCCCACACGACGACGACCCCAACCTCCAGACACGGAGTCGCCGCTGGATTTCCCACTTGCCCGGCTTGCTCATGGCCCTTCTCTCCTTCGCGCTGATCGCGCAGGTCGCCGTCAGCGTCTGGAACTATTCCGCCGTCGTCACACGCCTGCCCGACGGCCTCGAATGGACCTATCGCGAAGCCCGGCCCGGATGGCCCACCACCTTCGACCGCGACGCCACGTCCTCCGCGTTGCTGCGCTACATCGGCCTCGTCGCCGTGTTCTGGGCCATGCGCGACTGGATCCTTCAGGGTGGTTCCGGACGCGGCTCAGGAGACGAGGGCTCCCGACCCCGCATGCCGAGGCGGCTGCGCTGGCTCGTGTGGGCGCTGGCGCTGAGCGGCGCCACCATGGCCTTGGTGGGCATCGTGCATCGGCTGGACAAGGCCAAGGACCTCCTCTGGCTCATGCCCCTCAAGGACACGCCGTTTACCCAGATGTTTGGGTCGTTCCCCTATCGAGCCAACGCCGGGCAGTACTTCAATCTCATCTGGCCGTTGCTCGTCGGATCGTGGATCGCAAGCCAACGGTCTGAATCCATCCATTCATTGCGCGAAGGGAGGACGCAGCAGGGCGGGTCGGAGTCATTCCTCTTGGTCTGTGCCGGGTTGATGGTCGCGGCGATCTTCACCGCCGCCAGTCGCATGGCCATCGCCATCGCGTTGGTGCAGATGGTGCTGGTGGTTTTCCTCGCCGCCATTTCGGTGACGAGCTGGAAGCTCCGCGGGACCTTGGCAGGCGGAATGGTCTTGGCATTGGTTTTGGGGTGGTTTGCGCAAGGCGACTTCCTGCGAAAGCGCTTCGAGAATGCGTTCGTGGACGAGACGATGAGCGGCCGCACTTCGATCTACGCGTATGCCCGCCCCTTGGCTGACCGCCTGCCCACCTGGGGTTGGGGAGCGGAGGCGTTTCGGACCTACGGGGAGCTGCATCGCCATGTGATCTATCCCAACCCGGAGTTTGTTCATGACGACCCCTTGGAGGTCCGCGGGGGCATGGGTTGGGTGGGTTTGGGGGTCGTGCTCGGGTGCCTTGCCCTGGTTCCTGCCATGGCAGCAAGCCGCAACACGATCCAAGCTGCCAGCGCCCCGCTCATGTTCCTTTGGCTAGGCGGGGTTGGCCTTTTGGTTCATGCCTGCGTGGACTACCCGCTCCAGGTCCCGGTCATCCAGGTCACATGCATCCTGCTTGCAGGCGTTGCCTCCGCGTGTTCGTGGAGACGGCGACGTTCCCGAGGCGCAGGGGCTTGAATTCATCCTTGCCCCGCAACGCATGACGGCCAGACACTCCCCGCGTCGCTAACGCGGCGGGGTAGCCAAGTGGTAAGGCACGGCTCTGCAAAAGCTGCATTCGTCGGTTCGATTCCGACCCTCGCCTCCAA
>CAYSGH010000106.1:0-13384 GCA_964430505.1 uncultured Akkermansia sp.
CAATCGAAAACTGCCCGTTTCGGCCTCCTAGCCCCTCCACAACAAAAGACCCTGCTCCCCGCTCCCCGCGCCTCGCCGCCCGCTCCCCCGCGACTTTCGGCTCGCATGGGCATGGGCCTGTGGATAGCTAAGGGCATGGCGTTTTCCCTTGGTTTCCCCGTGCGAACATGGCTGCTGGCCTGCGCCCTCGCGGCCATCACGGCCCGCGCCGCCGGGCCCTCCGCCGACGCCATCGCGCGGCTCCCCAAGCCCTCGGATCGCATCGTCGATTTCACCCGCGACGTGCAGCCCATCCTCGAGTCGAGCTGCATCAAGTGCCACGGCCGCGGCAAGTCCAAGGGCGGATGGCGCATGGACGACCGCGCGTCCGCCCTCGCCCCCGCCGACTCCGGCGTCGCCATCGTCCCCGGCAAGTCCTCCGAAAGTCGCCTCGTCCACCTCGTCGCCGGGACCGACCCCGACGACGTCATGCCGCAGAAGGGCACCCGGCTAACAGCCGAGCAAGTGGGCGTGCTCCGGGCGTGGATTGACCAAGGGGTGGCCTGGCCCCAGGACAAAAGCTTCGGGCGCATCCCCGCGAACAACCTCGTCCCGCGCACCGTCGCGTTGCCCAAGGGCGTCCACGGAAACCCCCTCGACCATTGGCTGGCCGCCTACGCGCGACGCGAGAACGTGAAGCTGGGCTCCGCCGTGGACGACCGCACCTACGCCCGGCGCGTCTTCTATGACCTCGTGGGCGTGCCCCCCACGGAGGAGGAATGGGCGCGCTTCCAAAAGGACCCGGCCGGCAAGCGTCGCGAGCGCCTCGTGGAACGGCTCTTGTCCGACCGCCAACGCTACGCGCAGCACTGGCTCACGTTCTGGAACGACCTCCTCCGAAACGACTACAAGGGCACCGGCTACATCGACGGCGGGCGCAAGCCCATCCACAAGTGGCTCTACGCCGCCCTGCGCGACAACAAGCCCTACGACCAGTTCGTGCGCGAGCTGGTCAACCCGCGGCCGGAGGCCGAGGGCTTCACCAAGGGCATCGTGTGGCGCGGCGTCGTCAACGCCTCCATGACGCCCCCCATGCAGGCCGCCCAGAACGTCGCCCAGGTCTTCATGGGCGTGAACCTCAAGTGCGCCTCCTGCCATGACTCCTTCATCGACGACTGGCAGTTGAGCGACTGCTACGGCCTCGCCGGCATCTATGCGGACGGGCCCCTGCCCATGGTCCAGTGCGACAAGCCCACCGGGAAGGTCGCCGCCTTGCGCTTCCTCTTCCCCGAGCTCGGCTCCGTCGATGCCGCCGCCCCGCGCAGCAACCGGCTCGAACAGGTCGCCCGCATCATCACCCAGCCCTCCAACGGCCGCCTCTCCCGCACCATCGTCAATCGCCTCTGGGCCCGCCTGATCGGCCGCGGACTCGTCGAGCCCCTCGACGTCATGCAGAACCCGGCGTGGGACGCCGACACCCTCGACTGGCTCGCGGAGGACCTCGTCGCCCATGGATGGGACCTGCAGCGAACCATCGGCCTCATCGTCACCAGCCGCGCCTATGCGTTGCCCTCGGTGGATGAGCCGCCCAAGGCCGGCGAACGCTACGTGTTCCACGGCCCGATGCTGCGTCGGCTCACGGCGGAGCAGTTCCGGGACACGCTGGGCCTCGTGACGGGCGAGTGGTTCGAGCGGCCCGAGGGCGACCTCGCCCCGTTGCTCGCCCAAGCGCCCGCCGCCCCGGGCGCGCCCGCCGCGGCCGGCAAGCAGGGTGGCTCGCCGTTGCCCGACGCCTTTTGGATCTGGTCGGCCGCGCACGGGGCCTCCGGCGTCCCGCCCGGCACGAACTGGCTGCGGCGCGTCGTCGTCCTTCCCACGGTTCCGTCCGAGGCCGTCGTGCACGTCCACGCGGACAACGCCGCCCGTGTCTTCCTCAATGGCAAGCGCATCCAGGGCACCGACGCCGGCGACTGGTCCCAGCCCGGCGTGTATCACCTCAAGGACGGCTGGCGCGCCGGCACCAACGTGATCGGCATCGAGGCCATCAATGGCGGCGACGGCCCAAACCCGGCCGGCGTCCTCGCCTACGCGCGGATTCGCATGGCTGCGGGAAACGCCCCCGGCCCGCGCAAGGACGGCAGCAAGGAGCCTCCCGCCGCCGCCGTCATCCATGACGTCGCCACCGACGGCCGCTGGGAGGCGCGCACGGACAGGCCCGGCGGATGGGACGGGGATGGCTGGAAGGCGGCGTCCGTGCTGGGGCCGGAGGGCATGGGGCCGTGGTCCTTGCCGGCCGGCATCGCACGGCGCGTGGAGGGCGCGCCGGTCGTGGGGCAGGCCCGCGCGGCATTGGTTTCCGCCGACCCCTTGCTGATGGCCCTGGGCAGGCCCAACCGCGAGCAGATCACCACGGTGCGTCCCTCGCAGGCGACGACCTTGCAGGCGCTGGAGCTGACCAACGGCGACACGCTGGCGCGGTTGCTCAAGAAGGGGGCCGAGCGCCTCGTCGCCCAAGGCACGAACGGCCGTGCCCTGGCCGAGCACGTGTTCGGACGGGCGTTGGTCCGGCCGCCCACCCGCACGGAACGGGCGTTGTCCGAGGAGTTGCTCGGCAAGAGCCCCACCCCGGAGGCCGTCGAGGATTACCTCTGGAGCATGGCCATGTTGCCGGAGTTCCAGTTCATCCGGTGACGGCCGGCGGGATCATGGCCACGGGAATTTCGCCTTGGAAAAGTTGGGAACGAGGGAAGGAATGGAAACACGACGCATGAAGACCATGGATTACACGAGACGGGAGTTCGTTCGCGGCCTGGGCGCGGCAACGCTCGGGGCGCTGGCGGCGGGGCCGTCGCGGTTGGCGGCGTCGGAGCCGTTCAAGCGGCTGTCCGCCACCGCCGACTCCGTGATCGTCCTGTGGATGGGCGGCGGCATGGCGGCGACGGAGACGTTTGACCCCAAGGCCTACGTGCCCTTCGAGAAGGGGATGGACCCGCGACGGGTGCTCTCGACGTTCCCGTCGGTGCCGACATCGGTGGACGGCGTGCGCTTCAGCGAGGGGTTGGAGCGGGTGGGGAAGGTGATGGACCGGGGGACGTTGATCCGCAGCTACACGGCGGGCGACCTGGGCTTCATCCTGCATTCGCGGCACCAGTTCCACTGGCACACGGGCTACGCGCCGCCACAGACCGTGGCGTGCCCGCACCTGGGGGCGTTCATCGCGCGGACGCTCGGGCCGCGGGACCCGGCGATGCCGGCGTTCATCAACATCGGGCAACGGTTCGACGGCGGCGAGGGCGAGGAACTGAAGGCGTTCACCACGGCGGGGTTCCTGGGAAGCGAGTACGGTCCGTTCAACGTGCCGTTCCCGGACGCCGCCAAGGACGTGGTCGCCCCGGCCAAGGGCATGACGCCGGGACGTTTTGCCAACCGCGACGCCTTCTACCGGCGCATGCTGGAGGCGTCGCCCGTGGGCCAGTTGGGCAGCTCCGCCCAGCGCGAGTCGCTCGTGCGTTCCATGGACAACGCGCACCGGCTCCTCGCGTCGCCCTCCGCCAAGGCCTTTGACCTCACCTTGGAAAAGCCCGAGACGGTCGCGAAGTACGCCCCCGGCGGATGGGACTTCTCGCGGCGGCTCACGGGCGACTTCACGCGCGAGGGCAGCTACGAGAAGGCCAACGTCCAGCGGTTTGGCCTGGGATGCCTCCTGGCGCGTCGCCTCGTCGAGGCCGGCGCCCGCTACGTCGAGGTCACCACCGAGTACATCCCGTTCCTCAACTGGGACACGCACGAGCACGGGCACGAGAAGCTCGTGCAAATGAAGCGCGCCATCAACGGCGCCATCGCCCAGCTCGTCCTCGACCTCGAGGAACGCGGCCTCCTCGACCGCACCCTCGTCGTCCTCGCCTCCGAGTTCAGCCGCGACATGATGCAGGAGGGCAAGCCGGACAAGCCCATCCAGGACCAGGTGCCCGTGCCCGAACGCATCGAGTCCATGACGCACTACGGCATGCACCGACACTTCACCGACGCCGGCTGCGTCCTGCTCTTCGGCGGTGGCGTGAAGCGCGGCCATATCCACGGCGTCACGGCTGACGAACGCCCCTGCAAGACCCTCAAGGACCGCGTCGTCATCGAGGACCTGCACGCCTCCATCTACCGCGCCCTCGGCATCCCGCCCAACCTCGCCTACGAGATCGAGCAGCGCCCCTTCTACGTCACCCGCGATGGCCACGGGAAGCCCATCGACGCCCTCTTCGCCAAGCCCTTTGGCGCGTAGAGCCAGGTCAAGCTCTTGGCTCGTACGGTTCCATCCGGTGGTCCGTGATGGCGCGCCCGCTTCCGCCCCAACGGCGACCCCAACGGAGCCGTCCCGTCTAACACGGGCGGCTCGCAGGCGCGTCCGTCCCGGGTTCCCAGTCCCCGGGTCGATTCCAGTTCACCAGGCATCGCTCGTCGTCGGCTGACAAGGGCAGCGCGCGCATCCATCCCGCCTCGATTCCTCGCAGGGCCAAGGCGCGCGGCGACGGATCGCCGCCTGCCTCGATCTCCCTCGCCTCCCGGAGCGCCTCGGCCACCGGATACGCCGCGCACAGCGGCTCGATCCCATGCCGGGATTCCGGCACGCATCCCATCCCGGGGCCCGCTGCCTCGATCAACCGGCCCAGGAACCCGGGCGTCAGCGCCGGCAGGTCCACCGCCAACACCATCAACAACCCCGCCCCGCTGGTGCGCAGCGCCGACACCAACCCCGGCCACGGCCCGCAATCCGGCGCCGGATCCGTCAACCAACGCACCCCCTCCACCCCGGCCTCGCACGTCGGTCCGCCCACCCCGCACGCCACCCAAAGCCCGCCCGCGCCCGCCGCGCGCGCCCGTCGCAACTGAAGGTCCAGCAACGGGATCCCCTCCACCCGCAACGACGCCTTGTCCCGCCCCATGCGCCGCGAGGCACCCCCCGCCAGCACCAGCGCGTCCCACCCAAGAAATCGCTCCTTGCGAACCCCCATGACCGGGGCATCATGCCCCGAACATCAAGTCAGGATAAACATGAAGAAGCACCTCATTCTCTCCATCGTCGCTGCCCTCGGTTTCGCGGGCTCCGCCCTCGCCAAGGACGTCACCCTCCACGGCGAAGGCAAGTGCGCCAAGTGCGCCCTCAAGGCCGCCGACAAGTGCCAGAACGTCCTCGAGGTCACCGAGGGCGGCACCAAGACCACCTACTACCTCAAGGGCGAGGCTTCCGACAAGTTCCACAAGGAAATCTGCGGTGCCACCAAGTCCGTCGAGGCCTCCGGCTCCGTCTCCGACAAGGACGGCAAGAAGTGGCTGACCGTCTCCTCCATCAAGGCCAAGTAATGCGGGCCGCGCCCTCGGGCGCACCCTTCTCACCATCAGGCCCGGCCCATCAGCCGGGCCTTTTTGCTGCCCATCCCCGCCCGTCACCGTGGACCTTCCGTCGCACACCGAGGACACCCCCTCGCGCCGCCAACGCATCGTGTCGTCCTTGGAGGCCTTGAACGATCCCCAGCAACGGTTGCAATGGGTCGTCGAGCGCGCCCGTAGCAAGCCGCCCCTGCCCGACACCGTGCGGACCGACGCCTGCCGCGTCGCCGGTTGCCAGGTCCGCACCTGGTGGAACGCCTCCTGCCACGACCATCGCTGGACCCTCGCCGCCGACTCCGACGCCGTCACCCTCAAGGCCCTGCTGGGCCTCCTCGCCGAATGCTACGACGGCGAATCGTCCCAAGGCATCGTCGCCGACCCGCCCAACTTCCTCGAACGCCTCGGCCTCCTGCGCCAGCTTGCCGAAAACCGCCGCGCCACCGTCCTGCGCGTCGCCCAGGGACTCGTGGCCCAAGCCCAGGCGGACGGCTGAGCCTAGAACCGGCTGTATGCGCCGGCCCCCCGACCCAGCGCATCGAAGCCCTGGCCTCGGTGCCAGTGCGTGAGCACACGCGGCCTGCAGAAGGGAGGGCGTCGGATCAGCGTTTGGAGTCCCGCCTTCAGTCGGCCACGCGTTCGCCTCCACCGCGCGCAGGGGACCTTCAGACGGTCTCTACCCGGCTACGCCCACCCGTATTCCAAAACCTGCTCCAACGATCCCGGATCCGTCTCGTACCCCGCCACCAACGGCTCCTGGCGATTCCGAAAATCCACCCCGGCAAACCCCACGTAGCGCTCGAATACCTCCGTGTTTGCCAGGAATCCCCGGAACGACTCCGCCCCCGGCCCCATCGCCAGCAACGGCACAAAATCCGACGTGTGCGACGTGCTCGTGAACCCAATCCCCGTGTGGTTCGCCAGCACCTGCCCCAACGCCGCCACGTCCGACGCCATCGCGTCGTACAACGCGTACCCCTTCTTCTTCAGGTATGGCTCCAGCAGCTCGCGGCGACGCGCCGACATCACGTAGCCCGTGGACTCAAACAACCGCCGCTCGTAGTCCTTGGGCGACTCCGCCAGCAGCAGCCGCTTCGCAATCTCCGGCACCGATTGCCGCACCGACAACAGGTTCCGGAAGTGCGCGTTGCTCTTCTGGTAGTTGTCCCCCATGCCGTTCAAGCCCGGATTGCCCGTTGCATGGTCCGTCGTGATCACCACCAGCGTGTCCGGATGCTCCTCGCGGAACTCCAGGCACACGTCGATCGCCTCGTCGAATGCCACCATCTCTCGGATCGCCGCCGCCGCGTCGTCGTTGTGGCAGCCCATGTCCACCCGCCCGCCCTCCACCTGCAACACGAAGCGCTCCGACCCCGCCAACCGGCCCAACGCCGCCCGCGTCATCGACGCCAACGACGGCACCGGGTCCACCTTCGTCAGGCCGCCTTCCAGGTCCACCACGTACGGAAGGTGCCCGTCGCTGAACAACCCCAGCAACGCCCGGTCCCGCGTCGCCGAGGCCAGGTCCGACGGCGTCATCAACACCGCGCCGCCCTTCCGCGCGAACTCCGCCTTCAGGTCCCGCTTGTCCTTTCGCGCCTTCCCGTCGAAATGCTTCCTTCCGCCGCCCAGCATCACCTCGATCCCACGCTCCACGTACTGCAACGCAATGTCCTCGCCGTCGTTCCGGCTCTTCACACATGCCGCAAACCCGGCCGGCGTCGCGTGCGTCACCTCCGTCGTCGTCACCAACCCCCGCTTCCAGCCCGCCGCCCCCAGCAGCTCGTACAACGTCACCAAACGCCCGCCCGTGCTGCTCTGGTTCACCTTCCCGTTCGGAATCCGCACCCCGCTTCCCCACGCCGACGCCGACGCCGACGAATCCGTCACCAACGAGTCCTGCGACCGCACGTCCATCAGCGCATACACCGTCCCCGGCCGACGCACCAACCCCAGCCACGTCAGCTCCCGATGCCGCGTCAGGTGCGAGAAATGGTTCGCGCACGCCACGATCCCGGACCCCATCCCGTCCGCCACCATGTGAATCACGTGCCGCGGGATCCCGCCCGGCAACGCCCGTGCCCTGCGACGCGAGGGCCCCGGCACGGCGGCCGCCGCCGCCATCGTCCCGCCTCCCCCCACCGCCAACGACCTCAAGAATCCTCGCCGCGTGTTCATCCCCTGCACCCAGAGGCTATCCCGGCGCAGCCCCCGCCGAAAAGCCGGAACCCGGTGACCTTTTGGCAACGTGTGTGTCCCAGAGCCGTGGGGGATGGATCCGCCTACCAGTGCGCGCGGACCGAGCACGTCCTCGCTCCCCGCTCCCCGCCCCTCGCTCCCCGCCCCCCGCTTCCCGACCCGGGGAACGCGGTTGAGCCCTCGCCCCGCCCGCCATACCGTCCCACCCATGACGCTCTCGCCTGACATCGCCATCGCCTCGGATCCCATCGTCCGGGACATCCTCGCCCTCAAGAAGCGCCTCAACGCCGTCATCCTCGCCCACAACTACCAAATCCCCGAAATCCAGGACGTGGCGGACTTCGTCGGCGACTCCCTCGGCCTCTCCCAGCAGGCCGCCCAGACCCAGGCCGACGTCATCGTCTTCTGCGGCGTCCACTTCATGGCCGAGACCGCCAAGATCCTGAACCCCGGCAAGGTCGTCGTCCTCCCCGACGCCGACGCCGGATGCTCGCTCGAGGCCAGTTGCCCCGCGCCCAAGCTGAAGGCCCTCCAGGACACCAACCCGAACTTCCACACCATCGCGTACATCAACTGCTCCGCCGAGGTGAAGGCCCTCTCCGACGTCATCTGTACCTCCGGCAATGCCGCCAAGATCGTCCGCCATTCCCCCAAGGACCGGGACCTTCTCTTCGTCCCCGACGAAAACCTCGGCGCGTGGGTGACCGAGCAAACCGGACGCCCTATGACCCTTTGGAAGGGCAACTGCTACGTCCACGTCGAGTGGACCCATGCCGCCATCACCCGCATCCGCCAGGAACACCCCGGCGCACCCCTCGTCGCCCACCCCGAGTGCACCCGCGCCGTCCGCATGCTCGCCGACGAGGTCTGCTCCACCGAGAAGATGGTCTCGTGGTGCCGGAAGTCCCCGGCCCCGGCCATCATCATCGCCACCGAGGCCGGCATGTTGCATCGACTCCACAAGGAATGCCCCGGCAAGCTCTTCATCCCCGCCCCCACCGAGAACTGCCGCTGCAACGAGTGCCGCTTCATGAAGATGAACACCCTCGAGAAGCTCCTCGCCTGCATGCAAAACCTCCATCCCCGCATCGAGCTACCCCAGCACATCCTTGAACGAGCACGCCTCCCCATCGAGCGCATGCTCCTTATCTCCGCCTTGCCCGAGGGCAATGCCGGGTAGCGGGTAGCAGGGGTCGGAGGACGGGTGAATCCTTCCCGGTCGCGGGTCGTGGAGGTTGTTTTCGCAGCCCACACGCGGCCCCATCGGCAACGCCCTTCCCAGACGTTCCAAAGGATTGAATCCCTGGCCCTCCACGGGCCAACCTCGCCCATGCTTCGCCGTCTCCTCCTTCCCGTTGTGCCGTGCGTCGTCATGGCCGCCGACTTCAACAGCAAGGACCGCCAGCCCACCCCAGACGAGCTCGCACGCATCCCCGCCGTCGCCTCCAAGGCCAAGGCCGACGCCCTCGCCCGCGACGTCCGCGTCGCCGACGGCTTCGAGTTCTCCATCTTCGCCACCCCGCCCGCCGTCAATTACCCGGTCTTCGTCGCCGCCAGCACCGACGGCACCGTGTACGTCTCCTCCGACGGCAATGGCTCCCTGGACCGCAAGCCGCACCTCGGTCGAGTGCTCCGCGTCCGCGACACCAACCGCGACGGCCAGGCTGACGAGGTCCGCGCCTTCGTCCCGGACATCGACTCGCCGCGAGGCCTCGTCTGGGACCATGACCGCCTTTACCTCCTGCACCCGCCCGACGTCTCCGTCTTCTTCGACCGCGACGGCGACGGCGTCGCCGAGGAACGCAAGACGCTCGTGAAGGGCATTGGCTGGACCTTCAAGGACCGCCCCGCCGACCACGCCTCCAACGGCCTCTCCCTCGGGATGGACGGCTGGCTCTACGCCGCCATCGGCGACTTCGGGTTCATGGAGGCCGTGGGCGCCGACGGCCGCAAGCTCCAGCTCCGCGGCGGTGGCGTCGTGCGCTTCCGGCCCGATGGCTCCGGCCTCGAGGTCTGGGCCGACGGCACCCGCAACATCCTCGAGGTTGCCGTGGGGCCCGAACTCGAAGGCATCGCCCGCGACAACACCAACGACGGTGGCGGCTGGGACATCCGCCTCCATCACTTCTCCGGGAGGACCCAGCACGGCTACCCGCGCCTCTTCAAGAACTTCAACGACGAGGTCATCCAGCCCCTCGCCGACTACGGCGGCGGCTCGGGCTGTGGCGCCGCATGGATCGACGAGCCCGGCTTCCCCGCCGCCTGGAACGACGCCCCCTTCACCGCCGACTGGGGCCGTGAGGTTGTCTTCCACCACGGCCTCCAACCCAAGGGAGCCACCTTCCAGGCCTCGCAAAAGGAGTTCCTCCGCCTCCCGCGCGTCACCGACCTCGACGCCGACGGCAACTCCGCCGTCTATGCCGCAAGCTGGAAGGGCGCGTCCTTCACGTGGGTGGGGCCCGAGGTCGGATTCCTTGTACGCGTCACGCCCAAGGGCTTCCAACCCGAGCCCATGCCCGCGTGGGAATCCCTCGACGCCCAGGGCCTCGTCGCGCAGCTCGCCTCCCCCTCGGCCCGGCGTCGCCTGGAAGCCCAACGCACCCTGCTCCGCCGCGGCCTCGCCACAAAGGCCACCCCGACCCTCCAGTCGATGGCCAGGGACGCCCGCCAACCTCTCCACGGCCGCATCGCCGCCCTCTTCGCCCTCGCCCTCGCCCACCCGCCATCCACGCCCGCTTTCCTCGGCAAGCTCTCGGAGGATCCCTCCGTCGCCCCTTGGGCCCTGCGCGCCCTCGGCGACCTCCCCGACCCCTCCAAGGCTCCCGCCAAGAAGGTCGTCGCCGCCCTCGCGTCCCAGGATCCCGTCGCGCGTCGCGAGGCGGCCATCGCCCTCGCACGGCTCCAGCTCGCCCAACACGCCCGCGCGTTGTTCCCATTGCTCGCCGACGCGGACCCCGTGGTCGCCCACACGGCCGTGCAGTCGGTCGTCGCGCTGCAACCCGTGAAGGAAGCCTTCGCCGCGCTCGACGCCGCCAAGACGTCCGAGGCCGTGCGCCGCGGACTCCTGCGCGCCCTACAATCCTGGCATCGCGACGACGTCGTCGATGGACTCGTGCAACGCCTCGGACGCCAGCCCGATGCCGCCCATCGCCAAGGGCTCATCACCGCCTTGTGCCGCCTCCACCACGTGGACGGCCCATGGAAGGGCGATTCCTGGGGCACGCGCCCGGACACCCGCGGGCCCTACTATCAGCCGGAAACATGGGCCGCCTCCCCGCGCATCCTCGCCGCCCTCCAGGCCGCCATCGAGAACGCCGGGCCCGACGAGTCCGCGTTCCTCGGACGCGAGCTGTCGCGGCATCGCATCCAGTCCGTCGCGGCCGTGCGCAAGCTGCTGGCCTTGGCCGAACGCGACGCGTCGTTGCTGCCTTCCGTGGCGGCCCAGTTGGCGTCGGAGGAATCGTTGCCGCCCGAGGCCGTCCCCTTGCTGGCGCGGGCCGCGACGCTGGACGGTGTGCCGGATGCCGCGCGCGCGCAGGCGGTGCAGGCCCTCGCCCGCACGGACAAGCCGGACGCATGGCGCGCCGTGCTCTCCGGCCTGCCGCGCGTCCTCGCCACCAAGTCCGAAAACCAACAGGCCGAGAAGGCCCGCAACGCCTTCCTCAACTCCCCGCACCTGGACGCGCGGGTCGATGTCCTCGCCGAGGCCGCCGAACGCGTCGCGGGCGAGCCCTCCCTGTGGGCCGAGGCCGCCCTGCTCAAGGTCGCCGGACGCAAGGCCGGCTCCCCCGAGGCGCGCGCCCTGGCCAGCCGCTCCCTCGACGCCGGTTGGACGCGCACGGCAAGGCGTGTGCAGGTGCTCAAGGCGGCTGCCCTCGCCGGCGACACGACGCGCGCCACGCAGTTCGTCGCCGCCCTTGCGGATGCCGACCCCGCCGTCGCCGCCGCCGCCAAGGCCGCCGTCCAACGACTCAAGATCGACCCCGCCCGCGTCGCGGTGGAGGCCGGCCAAGCCAAGGTGGGAAGCCTCCCGGCCGAGGCCGCGATGGATGCCGCCGTGGCCAGCAAGGGCGACGCGGCCCGGGGCGAGCAGTTGTTCGCACAGGTCGGTTGCAACGGCTGCCATACGGTCCGCCAGGACGAGCCCTTGAAGGGTCCGTACCTCGGCCACATCGCGAAGACCTACAAGCGCCGCGAGTTGGCAGAAGCCATCCTCCTTCCCAACAAGACCCTCGCCCAAGGGTTCGTCACCCAGCACATCGAGCTGAAGGACGGAACCGAGCTGGATGCCTTCGTCGTCCAGGAGGCCGCCGACGCCGTCACCGTTCGGACCGTCTCAGCCCAGGAGCAGCGCATCCCTCTCGCCCAGGTTGCACGGCGCGAAAAGCTGCCCCGAAGCCTCATGCCAGAGGGCCTGGTCGCCGAGCTCCCCGTGCGCGACCTCGCCTCCATCCTCGACTATCTCGAAGCCCTCGCCCGACAGGCCCCGTGAGCTTCTTCCCATTGACCACGGCCACAAAAGCCGTACCGCCCGTCCGCATGGCCTTCTCACAATGGGTCACCACGGAAGCAGCGGCCCTTGCGGCGGGCCTCGCGCTCGTCGCGGTCCTCGGCGGCTGCAAGCCCTCCAACCAGAACGCGCCTTCCACTTCATCCCAGAAGTCCGCCATCCCGTCTGTCCCGGCCGTCCCAGCAACGAATGCCCCCGCCCACGAGGCTGAAGCCGCGCCCGAGGGCATGGCATGGATCCCCGGCGGCACCTTTACCATGGGCGGGCCCGACGTGGACGTCGCCGCCCGCGAGCGGGCTGCCACCCGTCCCGGCGAACCCGTATGCTCCGGGTTGCTGGCAGGCTTCCCGGACGCGCGCCCGCTGCACCCCGTGACCGTCGCGGGCTTTTGGATGGACGTGACCGAGGTCACCAACGAGCAATTCGAGAAGTTCGTCCAAGCCACCGGCTATCGCACGGTCGCCGAGCGCATCCCCACCGCCGAACAATACCCCGGCGCGGACCCGTCCATGCTCGTGGCCGGGTCGGTCGTCTTCAGCCCGCCCCAGGAACCCGTGCCCCTGGAGAACGCGCTCGCATGGTGGAGCTATCGCGCGGGTGCAAGCTGGCGGCATCCCGAGGGGCCCGGCAGCAACCTCGAAGGCAAGGGCCGCTTCCCCGTCGTCCATGTCTGCTTCGAGGACGCCCAGGCCTATTGCCGCTGGGCCGGCAAGCGACTCCCCACCGAGGCCGAGTGGGAATGCGCCGCCCGTGGCGGGCTCCAGCAAGCCACATACCCCTGGGGCAACGACCTCCGCCCCCAGGGCCGTTGGCTGGGAAACTTCTTCCAGGGCGACTTCCCATGGCGCGACACCGGCGAGGACGGATTCATCGGCATCGCCCCCGTGGGCCGCTATCCCGCCAACGCCTTCGGCCTCCACGACATGGCCGGCAACGTCTGGGAATGGTGTTCCGACTGGTACCGGCCCGACACCTACGAGCGTCGATCCGTCCAAAGGCCTACCGCCCAGCCCGCCGGGCCGTCGGACAGCTTGGACCCGGATGAGCCCGGCGTTCCCAAGCGCGTGCAACGCGGCGGTTCGTACCTTTGCTCCGACCAGTATTGCGCCCGATTCCGCATCGGTACCCGCGGCAAGGGGGCCATCGACACCGGTTCCACGCACGTGGGCTTCCGTTGCGTGAAGGACGCCAGACCCAAGGGTGGGTGACGGATTGACCCGAGGCCCGCTGCCGTTCAGAGAAGCCTGTGCCAAGGCGTTTCGTCCTAGAAACGGCCGTTGGGCAGTCTGTAGGCCGCGTGCCCTCACGCGGCGATGG
>CAYSGH010000107.1:0-13095 GCA_964430505.1 uncultured Akkermansia sp.
TAAAGCATCATTTGCGTGGAACTTAAGGTTAACGCCTATGGGGCACGCGGCCTACAGACTGCCCAACTGCCGTTTCTAGGGTGAATCGCGATGACTGCGAGTGCCGTGGCGCGCCATGGGTGGGCGTTGCATGGCTTGCCACGGTCAGGGCCCTTCGGTTCGGGTCGTCCCTTGCACCCGTTGGAGGTCGGCGCCCTACCGCCGCGAAGCACCCGCAACGTGGGAGACACAAAAGCCGGCCACGGCCCCAGCCCGTGCCCGCGTGCGGCGGAACCGAGCACGCCCCACCGATCCGGTTCCTTCATCCGTGCCATGAGGCGCACGAAGGGCATTTCACGAACCGTGCTGTTTTCAAAATTGACCGCGCACATCGGGTGCCCCATAAAACACCAACGCGCGGCAATAGGAGTCCTCCATGGCCCCTGAACCGTTTCGACAACAACAAGGTGAGTTTTAATCAAATGAAGAAAAATCTGGGAATTTCCCTGCGTCACTCCGTGGTCGCCCCCGCCCTCCTGGCCTTGCTGCCGCTTTCGTCGAGCGCCGCCATCCTCATCAACGTCGTCCAGGTTGGACCCGACGTCATCGCGAGCGCCTCGGGTTCGGTGAATGTATCGGCACTCACCGCCCTTCCCAACCAATTGGGCAACGCCTCCGTGTTCCCAAGTGTCGGCGTTTTGCTTGTTGGGAGCACTTCCAGCACCTCCATCACTTGGTACAGCGGAGCCACAGGTCCCACAGGTCAAAACTTGTTGGGCCCGGGGGCCTCATCCGTCAACGCCGACTCCGGATCCGGTGACAGCATCGGAGTGCTGGGTGGCGCGACCATCCTCCTGCCGTCGAGCCTGACGCCCACCTTGTCCGGCTCAGCCACCTTCGCCAACACGACGTTGTCCCAGCTAGGACTGAGCGTCGGCACCTATGTTTGGACCTGGGGCTCGGCCGCCAATGCAGACTCCCTCACGATCTCCGTGGTCCCTGAGCCGCATCAGTACGCTGCGGTAGCGGGACTGTGCCTGGTCGGGGTGGGCTTGTGGCGTCGCCACGCGCGCCGGTAGTTCGGCGGGCCTTCCTGGGCGGCTGGCGGCTCCGTCCGCATCCTCGGGGGCACTTCGGAATTCCCCGCTAGCCCGCCTCGCAACGCCCCCGGCGATCCTCGCCGGGGGCTTTGTTTTTGTTCTTCGACGTTTTCGGTACGTTCCAACAGGGCGACCGCCAACAAGACACCCGGGTCCAGCCTCGCTGATGGAATCGAACCAGGAATGCCCGGCTTGGAACCCGGGCGCACCCACCCAGGGTTCACGTCCTGATGCCGGGGTTGGGCCGCCCTTTTCAGGACGAATGACGTTGGGGTGCGCGGGAACCCCGGGACGTTGCCCCGGGCTGACATGGGGGCTGCCCCTCTGGCACGCCGGGCCCTGGGGCGCTGGACAAGGGTCCCTTGTCCACGGCTTCACGGACCCCGACCCGGTGGCACCCCATTTCCACCATCCCCCTCCCGCCACGGGACGAGGCGGGGAGTCCTGCGCCTGGACGCGCAACTCGTCCGCGGAGGAGGCCGCCTTCATGGGACAGGACAAGACCGGCGGACTTCGTGCTCTGGACGCGCAATCGTCGAGGACGGATCCGCGCCAGGCTTCGCGCTTGGAACTTCGGAGTTCGGCCGCATGGTGGGTGCATGATTCGATCCTGCTGGGGCGCGATCCTGCTGATGGCCGCCGGTCTCTCCATGCTCCCCCGCGCCGGGGCCCAAGGTGGCGCTGGAAGGGCGCTGGATGGCCTCGACTTTCGAGAGGTGGTGAAGAAGGGGAAGGACCGCGTGTTCCCGGCCGTGGTGTTCATCAAGTGCCTGACCGAGGACCTGCAACGGGGTGAGAAGCGAAGCCAGGAGACCTCGGGCAGCGGCGTCCTCATCAGCGCAGACGGCGAGGTGCTCTCGAACTGGCATGTCGTGGACAAGGCCACCGAGGTGCGATGCCTGCTGTATGACGGCCAGGCGTACAAGGCCAAGATCCTGGGCTCCGACAAGGACACGGACGTTGCCTTGCTCAAGCTCGAAATGCCGAACGGGACCAAGCCCCTCCCGCACGCCGCCCTCGGCCAGTCCGCCACCCTCACCGAGGGCGACTTCGTCATGGCGATGGGGGCGCCGTGGGGCCTCAGCCGCTCCGTCAGCATCGGCATCATCTCCTGCACGCGCCGCTACCTGCCCGGGTCCAGCGAGTATTCCATCTGGCTCCAGACCGACGCCGCCATCAGCCCCGGCAATTCCGGCGGGCCCCTCGTCAACGTCCAAGGCGAGGTCGTCGGGCTCAACACCCGCGGCATGATGGCCGGCGGCGGTGACATGGGCTTCACCGTCCCCATCGAGGTCGCCCGGGCCGTGGCCGACCAAATCCGCCGCGACGGCCGCATGGAATGGGCATGGACCGGCCTCCAGCTTCAGCCGCTCAAGGACTTCAATCGCAATGTCTATTTCCCACACGACACCGGGGTGATGGTCGCGGAGACAGACCCTGAAAGCCCGGCTCGACGCGCCGGCATCCAGGCGGGCGACCGCATCGTGTCGGTCAACGGCAGCCCCGTGTCCGCCACGACGGAGGAGGACCTCCCCGCGATCAACCGCCTGCTGGGCCTGCTGCCCAAGGGCAAGCCCGCCGAGCTCCAAGTCGCGCGACGCGACGCCACCGTTCAGGTCGCCGTCATCCCCCGCGCCAAGGGCAAGGTCGAGGGCGAGGAGCTCGATTGCCCACGCTGGGACTTCACCGTCAAGGCCATCAACCAGTTCGACAACCCAGACCTCTTCTTCCACCGCAAGGAAGGCGTCTTCATCTTCGGAGTCCGCTTTCCAGGAAACGCCTCGTCCGCCGGCCTGACCCAGCAAGACATTCTCCTCAAGATCGACGGGCGCGAGGTGAAAACCCTCGCCGACGTCCGCGACGCCCACCAACAAGCCCTCCGCAATGTGGAATCCAAGCACCGCGCCCTCGTGTCCCTGCTGCGCAACGGCGAGATGCGCCAGGTCGTCCTCGACTTCTCCCGCGTCCACGCCCGCGAATAAACGACGCTCCCCGCTCCCAGCATCCCCCAACGTGCCCGCCCGACTTCACCTCATCCCGCTCCTGCTCCTCGCATGGGCAGCCTCCCGGCTCCATGCCGTCACCCCGGACTTTGACTTCACGCGGGCGCAGGACGCCATGGGCTGGAGCCCCACCCACGACGTTGGCTTGGTCGTCCCAGACAAGCGCGGCCTCGGCATCTCATTGGCCGGGCCCGACCCGTTCCTCACGAGCCCCCGGATCGACCTGCCCGGGGCCGGCGACGTTTGGGTCGAGCTGCGGATCCGTTCCGAATGCGGCGGGAACGGCCAGCTCTTTTGGTTCGAGGATGCGGCGTCGGAGGCGGGTTCGGTCCACTTCGCCTGTCGTAGCAACGCATGGACGGACGTGTGCGTGGCGATCCCAAACCCAGGCCGCTCGGTCCGCCTCCGCCTCGATCCTCCCGGCTCGCGAGGCGAGGCGCGACTTGCGTGGTTGCGTGCATCGCCCGCCGGCACGCGCGGCCTACGGGAGGCGCGGCTTCGTGGGGACTGGGTCGCGCTCGACGTCGCCGGCCTCGACGGGCCGTTTCACATCGTGGAGTTGCAACCACACGAGACGTTGTCCCACGCCTCCACGAATGCGTCGGTTGCATTCGAGGCCAACGCGGAAGCCGCCTGGAAGCATTCGATTCCGCGACGCACGCGGGCCGGCGACGGGCAACGCGACCGGATCGCGTCGGGCTTTGTCGTCCTGGAATCGCACCCCGCTCACGGATGGCGCCCGGTCGGCCCGGTGCGTTATGTGGGGGACCTGTCCGAGGCGGCCCCACCCGGCGAGGCTCCGCCCATGCCCGCCAGCAAGAAGGGGCTGCAAGTCCAGATGGTGGACGACGCGATCGAGTTGGGCGTCCAGCACGCGGCACTCAACGTGGACCTGCCCTCGCTGATGGACGCCGAGGGGCTTCCGGACTCCTACGCATGGGCGATGGACGGCCGCACCTTTCGTTTTCGCCGCGGGGCGGTGGATGGCATTCCGGCCAAGGCGCTGTCGGATTCGGGGGCGGCGGTGACGTTGATCCTGCTGGCCTACGCGTCGGGCCAGCCCAAGCGCGACGCCGTGTGGCTGCATCCCGGGTACGACCCACGCGCCCCGAACCGCCTGGGGGCTTTCAATACCGCTACGGACGAGGGTGTGGGTTGGCTGCGCGCGACGGTCGAGTTCCTGTGCCACCGCTTTTCGCGGGCGGGCGCGCCCCACGGTCGCGTGTCGCACCTGATTGTCGGGAACGAGGTCACGGCACACTGGCACTGGGCCAACATGGGCGAGGTTCCCGCGAGCGTGTTCATCGGGGAATACGAGCGAGCCGTTCGGCTCGTGAACGCAGCCGCCGCCGCCGTGTCGCGTTCCATCCGCGTTCACGTCTCGCTCGACCACCACTGGAACCTCACCTACGGCAACCAGCCCTTGCGGGCCATACCCGGCCGCCGCCTCGTGGACGAATTTGGGCGCGTCGCGCGCATGGGGGGCGACTTCGCATGGCACATGGCCTACCACCCATACCCCGAGGACCTCTTCCAGCCGGCGACATGGAAGGACAAGACGGCGCTGCCCACGCCCGCGACGCCCCGCATCACGTTCCGCAACCTGGAAGTCCTCAGCGAGTACCTGCGTCGCCCGGAGTTGCTGTGGCAGGGACGCCCGCGCCGCGTGCTGTTGTCGGAGCAGGGCTTTCACTCGGATGGCACCCCTGAGGGCGAGCGGTTGCAGGCGGCGGCCTACGCGTACGCATGGCACAAGGTCGATGCCAACGAGGGCATCGACGCCTTCATCCTCCACCGGCACGTGGACCACCGGGACGAAGGCGGGCTCAACCTCGGCCTGTGGCGACGCCGCCCCGGTTCCATCGCGGACCCCGGCGTTGCCAAGCCCATCCGGGACGTCTTCCTGCGGGCGGACCGACCGGATCGCGACGCGGCCTTCGCGTTTGCGCTGCCCATGATCGGCATCACCAACTGGGCGCAAGTCCGCGAACCCAGCGCGCCCCTGGCACGCCCTTTACCCTCGCCTTGACCCGCAGCGCGCCGGGGCCGTTGACTCGCCAGCAAACGATGCGGAAGCGCCCCATTCCACACGATGGCTCCGCCACCACCCCGCGACGCGGGGCCGCAGGGCGCGGTGCCGCCATGCCGGGCGGGCTCGACGGCTTCCATGTCCGCCTCCTCTGCGTGCTCGTGCGGCTCGCGTTCGGCCTGCTCATGGCACGGGCGCTTGCCGACGGCTGGGATGACGTCGCCAGCCGCAAGGTCCTGCGCTGGGGCAACGACGCCGAGGGCGGCGCGCCCTACTTGTTCCATCCCGAGGACGACCCCACGCGGCTGGCCGGGTTCGAGGCCGACTTCGCGGCGGGCTTGGCGGAGCGCATGGGGTTGCGAAACGAGTTCGTCCAAGGGAACTGGGACATGCTCGTCCCGGCACTCCTGCAAGGCGGCAACTTCGACGTCGTCATCGCGGGGCTCGAGCGGACGCCCGAAAACCTCGCGCGGGTGGCCATGTCGCGGCCGTACTTCGTCTTCGCCCAGCAACTGGTCGTGCGCGCCAACGACACGACGCATGACTCGCTGGCGTCCCTGGCGGGGCGACCCGTTGGGGTGCTTTCCGGAACGGCATCGCACCGCCTCCTGCAACGCAACGGACGCATCGAAGCCCGCATCTACCAGGACAACGTCAACTACTTCAAGGACCTCGCCATCGGGCGCATCGACGCGGTGCTGGCGGACACGCCGATCGTGCAGGCGAACCTCTCCGCCAACCCCGGGCTTCGCCGCGCAGGGCAGCCCTTCGAGACCGGCTACTACGCCGTGGCGCTGCCCCGCGGCGAGGAACGGCTGCTCGCGCGAGTGGACGCAGCGATCGGTGCGATGGTGGCGGACGGGGCGCTGCGCCGAATCTACGAGCGCTACGACGTCTGGGACGAGGGCCAGCAAAGGCTCAATGGATGGCGTCCCGACGACCAGGGGGCCCCGCCGCCGCCACCAGCGCGTCGTTCCGCATGGCGCGAATGGCGGACGATCCTGCCCGAGCTGCTGCGGGCGGCGGTCACCACGGTCTGGGTGACGTGCGGCGGGATGGCGTTGGCGCTGGTGTTGGGGCTGGCTCTCGCCCTGGCACGTCTGTACGGGCCGCGGCCGTTGCCCTGGCTGGCCGTCGCCTACATCGAGGTGTTCCGGGGCACGCCCTTGTTGCTGCAGATTTACTTCATCTACTACGGCCTTTCCCAGGAGGCCGGGCTCCGTCTCCCAGCCGGCGTCGCCGCCGTGCTGGCCCTCGGGCTCAACTACGCCGCGACCGAGGCCGAGAACCACCGGGCGGGCATCGAGGCCGTGCCGCGCGGCCAATGGGACGCCGCGCTCTCGCTCGGGATGCGCCGCCGCGTCGCGCTGCGCCGCGTCATCCTTCCCCAGGCCCTGCGGGTCGCGCTCCCGTCCGTCACCAACGACTTCGTCGCCATGTTCAAGGACTCGTCCATCGTCTCCGTCATCGCGATCGTCGAGCTGACCAAGCAATACCAAATCCGCGCCATCGAGACCCACGACTACATCGGGCTGGGACTCATGACGGCGGGCCTGTACCTCGCGATGAGCTGGGCGGCATCGCTGGCGGCCCGGAGGCTCGAACGCTCCCTGCGCCATGATCCACGTTGAACACCTCAGCAAGCGCTTCAACGGCCACGCCGTCCTCCAGGACGTCTCCCTTCGGGTCGAGCCGTCCGAGTGCGTCGTGCTCCTCGGCCCGTCCGGCTCCGGGAAGTCCACCCTGCTGCGTTGCATCAACCTCCTCGAGATGCCCGACGCCGGCCGCGTGGCCGTGGGCGACGTGGCCGTGGATTGCTCGCGGCCTGCTCCCCGGGAGGCCCAGCGTCAGCTCCGGCTCCGCGCCGGGATGGTCTTCCAACACTTCCACCTGTTCCCCCACCTCGACGCCCTCGGCAACGTCGTGGCCGGGCCCGTCCACGTCCGCGGCATCCCGAGGCCGGAGGCCGAGGCCCATGCCATGGAATGGCTCGGGCGCGTCGGCATGGCCGCCATGGCCCGGCGCTTGCCCTCGCAGCTTTCCGGCGGCCAACAGCAACGGGTCGCCATCGCGCGCGCCCTGGCGATGAATCCGGATGCCCTCCTCCTCGATGAGCCAACCTCCGCCCTCGACCCGGCGTTGCGCGGCGAGGTGGCCGATGTGCTGCGAGGGTTGGCGGACGCCGGGACAACCATGCTCCTGGTGACCCACGACCTTCGCCTCGCGCGCGAGGCGGCGGATCGCATCGTCGTCCTGCACGCCGGCTGCATCGTGGAATCCGGCCCTCCGGACCGCGTGCTCGACAGGCCCTCCCACGAGGCCACGCGCAACCTCCTCGCCTAGCACCGCACGTTCCCCGCTCCCCGCTCCCCGCTCCCCGCTCCCCGCTCCCCGCTCGCCGCTCGCCGCTCGCCGCTCCATTCCCGCGCGGTTGAATTCGGCCGTTGTCCCGGCACAGTGCGCCCATGCCTACGAAGCCCGTGGCCCTGCTCGGCGCCGTGATCGCCTCCCTGTTGCTCGCCGCGGGGTGCTCCATCTCGCCCTCGAACGTGACCTCCCAAGCCCCTGCCTACCCGCCCACGCGCAAGACCAACGTCGTGGACACCTACTTCGGCGTCGCCGTGCCCGACCCCTATCGCTGGCTCGAGGACGACAACGCACCGGAGACCAAGGAATGGGTTAACGCCCAGAACGCCGTCACGTTCGCCTACCTCAACGCCCTGCCCGGGCGCGACGCCATCAAGCGCCGCATGACCCGCCTCATCAACTACGAGCGCTTCGGGCTCCCCTACAAGCGCGGGCCGCGATACTTTTTCTCTCGGAACAACGGCCTCCAAAACCAGGACGTCTGGTATACCACCTCCAACCTTGCCGCCGAACCCGTCCTGCTCATCGACCCCAACACCCTCTCCACGGACGGCACCGTCTCCATCTCCGCGCCCATCCCGTCCGAGGACGGGTCCCTCGCCGCCTACCAGTTGTCCGCCAGCGGCAGCGACTGGAAGGAAATCCGGGTCCTCGACGTCGCCACCGGACGCGAGCTGCCGGACCGGGTGCAGTGGGTGAAGTTCAGCGGCATCTCGTGGGCGCACGATGGCTCCGGCTTCTTCTACAGCCGCTACGACGCGCCCAAGGAGTCCGAGAAGCTCACCCGGATGAACGAGTTCCAGAAGCTCTACTTCCACAAGGTGGGCACGCCCCAGTCCGCCGACGTCCTCGTCCACGAGCGCAAGGACCAGCCCAAGTGGGGCTTCTCCGGCACGGTGACGGACGACGGCCGCTACCTCGTCATCACGTCCACCGAGGGCACGGACCCGCGCAACCGCGTCTTCTACAAGGACCTCAAGGATCCCGCCGCCGTGGTCACCGGCCTGCTCGAGGCCTTCGACGCCAGCTACGACTTCATCGGCAACGACGGGACGGAGTTCTGGTTCAAGACCGACCTCGAGGCTCCGCGCGGATGCATCGTGGCCATCGACGTGCGCAACCCGGCCCGGGCATCCTGGCGCACCGTCGTGGCCCAGGGCGACGCCACCCTCACCGGGGCCGCCATCGTGGGCGAGCGCCTGCTCGTCGAGTACCTCAAGGACGCCCGCAGCGTCGTCCAACAACACCAGCTCAACGGCGCCCTCGAGAAGGAAATCCCCCTGCCCGGCATCGGGTCGGCCGGGGGCTTCGGCGGCCGGCGCGAGGACAAGGAAACGTTCTTCAGCTTCACGGGCTACACCATCCCCGGCCGCATCTACCGCTATGACATCGCCTCGGGAGAGATCGCCCTGTGGCGCGAGCCCAAGGTGGAGTTCAACCCGGACGACTACGAGACGCGCCAGGTGTGGGTGACCAGCAAGGACGGCACGCGCCTGCCCATGTTCGTCACGCACCGCAAGGGCCTGAAGCTCGACGGCAACAACCCGACGCTCCTGTACGGGTACGGCGGCTTCAACATCTCCCTCACGCCCGCCTTCTCCGTGGGCAACCTCGTGTGGATGGAGATGGGCGGCGTCTATGCCGTGCCCAACCTGCGCGGCGGCGGCGAGTACGGCGAGGAAT
This sequence comes from uncultured Akkermansia sp., assembly GCA_964430505.1. GTDB lineage: Bacteria > Verrucomicrobiota > Verrucomicrobiia > Limisphaerales > UBA9464 > UBA6176. Next base: position 9,162 of record CAYSGH010000107.1, read on the forward strand.
GGCACCAGGCCGGCACCAAGCTTCGGAAGCAAAACGTGTTCGACGACTTCATCGCCTCCGCCGAGTGGCTCGTGCGCAACGGCTACACCACCCCGCGCAAGCTCGCCATCCAGGGCGGCTCCAACGGCGGCCTCCTCGTCGGCGCCTGCATGACCCAGCGACCCGACCTCTTCGGGGCTTGCCTTCCGGCCGTCGGCGTCCTGGACATGCTCCGGTTCCACCAGTTCACCATCGGATGGGCCTGGCGCAGCGACTACGGATCCAGCGAGAACGAGGCCGAGTTCAATGCCCTCCTCGCCTATTCCCCCTACCACAACCTCCGCCCCGGCACCGCCTACCCCCCCACGCTCGTCACCACGGCCGACCACGACGACCGCGTCGTGCCCGCGCACAGCTTCAAGTTCGCGGCGCGACTCCAGGAGGCGCACGCCGGGGCCGCGCCCGTCTTGATTCGCATCGAAACCAAGGCCGGCCATGGCGCGGGCAAGCCCACCGCCAAGATCATCGAGGAGCGCAGCGACCAGCTCGCCTTCATCGCCCGCCACCTGGGAGCCAAGACGCCTTGAACCCCGCGCCACGCCCCGTGGGCAGGCCCTCGCCCATCAAGCTGTCCGCCGGACCCGGGAAGGGCTTCTGGGAAGTCCCCGTCCTCGCCGAGGACGCCCACCTGCTCGCGCTCGACAAGCCCGCCGGGCTGCTCGTGTCACCCGACCGCTACGACCGCGAGCGTCCCAACCTCATGCGGCTCCTTCATGACGGGATCGCGGCCGGCAAGCCCTGGGCCCGGGACCGCGGCCTCTCCTACTTGGCCAACGCCCACCGGCTCGACCTCGAAACCTCCGGCGTCCTCCTGCTCGCCAAGGACCGCCCCACGCTCGTCCGGCTCGCCGACCAGTTCGGAAGCTCCGTCCCCAGGAAGACCTACATCGCCCTCGTCAGCGGATCCCCCAAGGCAGAGTTCGAGGTGGACGTGAAGCTCCGCCCGGACCATCGCGATCCCGCCCGGATTCGCTGGGCCACCGACGGCAAGAAGGCCCTCACGCGATTCGTCGTCCGCGAGGATTTCGGGGGCCTCGCGCTCGTCGAGTGCCGGCCCGAGACCGGGCGCACCCACCAGATTCGCGTCCATTTGCTGGCCGCCGGGCATCCCATCGTGGCCGACCCTCTGTATGGCAGCGGCGAGCGCCTTTTCCTAAGCGCGTTGAAGCGCAACTACCGGCTGAAGCGCGACGAGGAGGAACGGCCGCTCACGCCAAGGATGGCCTTGCACGCATGGAGGCTGGAACTGCCCCACCCCGTCACCGGCGAACCCTTCGTCGCCGAGGCGCCGTGGCCCCGGGACATCGAGGTCGCCCTCAAGCACCTTCGTCGCCACGCGGGCGCTCTCTGACGGCATCGCGGGCACCGGGCTGGGACGTCCAGCCGGACGGACGGGATCGGACGCAGAAAGGTTGGGAATGTGCTGCCGATCCGAATCCCGAGGGCTCACGTCCCGAACCGCCAGCGTGCCCCAACCTGCTCCAGAACCCTCTCAAGGCCGTGATGGCGCAAGACCCGGCCGAGAATCTGCGCGCCGTCCCGGGCACCGGAAGGCCCTCGTTCGAGCAACCGCGCCAGCCCATGGCACGCCCGCTCCAAGTCGGCGTCATCCGAAGGTTGCCCACGTTGCAGCGAATCAAGCACCCGGCCCAGCCCGCGCTCGCCCAGGTCCGCCGAGATCTCCTTGAACACCGTCGCCCGCGCACCGCTGTCGAAACCCGGCGGCCCAAAGACAGCGTCCAAGTCACCCAGGACCTCCGCACCGTCTTTCTCGCCTTCATCGTCACGACGCAAGGCTAGCCCCTCCAACCCTTCCTTCTCGCCCGCGCGTCCCAGCCCTCGCCCCAACGCCCACCGAACCGTGTGCGTCGCCGGGCCCGACGCCAACCGCCACGTCCATTGGCCGTCCTCACCCCGAACGGCCTCCAACCCCAGCGTCACCTCGCCGTCCACGCCCTCCAATGCGTCCCGAAGGGCCCCCATCGACTTCAGCAAGTCACCCATGTCCTCCATCCAACCACCCTTCCCTACCCGCTGGAATCCCGAAGGCTCCGGCCGACCCTTGTCGCCAGCCTCTTTCGCCCTCATCCCCTGCCCGTTCGCTCTTCCCCCTTCGCCCCTCGCCCTTCCCTCACGACCGCGCCATCGCCGCCCGCAGCCGCTCCGCGTCCGGGTGGGACTTGTAGAAGTCGTCCAACGGAAAACATCCGCTCACCAAGCCGTTTCGGGGGCCCGTGGTGCACTCGCTGAACGTCCGGCACACGCGCCGCCGTTGCATGGGGCGGCCCGCAACCAGGTCGCGGGTCAGGTCGGGGTAGCTGAGGACAGAGCGGCCCAACCCGACGACGTCCACGCGCCCGGCCGCCACCTGGGCCTCGCCGACGTGCGGCAGCCATTCCTGCAGGTAGCTGTAGGCGGAGCCCACCATGACCAAGCCGGGCACCGCAGCCTTGGCATGGGCCACCGCCTCCACTTGGCGCGCCACGCCCGCCAACGGGTCTTCGGGCGGCAGGTAGCCGTCGCTCGGCGGCACCATGGCGGGTCGCTGGAGGTGCGGGTTGTAATACGGGCTCCCAGCCGTCAAGCACGCCAACCGCACCCCCATCGACTCGAGCATGCGGAGCAGTTCCAGCGGTTCTTCCCACGCGGTCCGCGAGGGATCCCCCGGGTCGCACCCGAAGCCATACAGGTACGGCCCCGTCCACGGCTCCGGCTCGCCGACGTCGCCGGGTCCCTTCCGGTAGGGCAACCGGTCGAACAAGCTCAGCCGCACGCCCACTTGAAGCCCCGGGGCATCCCGTCGAATGCCCTCCACGATCCGGCGCAGGAAGCGCGTGCGGTTGAAGAGGCTCCCCCCATACGGACCGGGCCGACAGCGCGCCCCCAGGAGCTCGTGCCCGAGGTATCCGTGGCAATGCTTCACGTCCACGAAGTCGAAGCCCGCCTTCCAGGCGCGCACGGCGGCCCGGACGAAGTCCTCGACCAAGCCGTCCAGCTCGGCGTCCGTCAACACGAGGGCGTCGTCGGTCACGCCCACGCGCCGGTCCAGCAAGGGATGCCGGAACGCCACGCGCGGCTCGGCTCGCTTGGAATCATTGGGCCGCGACCATCGGCCGCTGTGCGTCAACTGAAGCCCCACGCAGAGGTCGTGGGTGGATCCCTGCCCCGCGTGCGCCTCCACGAGGAGGCGGCGCAGCTCCGCGAGCCCGGCCACGTGCTCCTCGCGCGCCATCAGCTGGCGCGGGTTGGCGCGGCCGTCATGGCGCACCGCCACCGCCTCGCCGCCCCAGATCAACTTGGCGCCGCTCTCGCCGAACCGACGCCACCGCCGACGCACGAGGTCGGTCGGATGCCCGTCCGCCGTGCCGTCCCAGCCTTCCATGGGGAGGATGGCAAGGCGATTGCCGGGGGGACGCGGGAGGCCCGGGGCTGCGGCCACGGGCCGTGACAGGGCTTTCCATGGCCCCTCGTCCGCCACGGGCAACGGACACCCCAATCCCACGAGCCGCGCCCTCAACTCGGACGCGCTCTTTACCGACGCCAGCTTCGGATAGTTCATGCGCTTGCTTGCTCCCGTGTGCAACGACGGCGTCCATCCTGCCGGAGGGATCGCACCCGTTCCCAGCCCCTTTCCTGGGTCTGGACGGACAAATCCAAGGTGGCGTCCTGACGCGGGCTGGGCTTCGATGACCCCATGGAGAGTGCGGAGTTCAAGTTCTTCTGTTCACACTGCGACCAACCCTTGAAGTGCGAGCCACGGTTTGCCGGACGCCAGATCCAATGCCCCGGTTGCAACCACCTCATTCGCATCCCCAATCCCCCGTCGGGCATGGGCTTCACCCAGGTCTCCCCGGAGTCCGGTCGCACCTGGGACACCCATGTGCCGCCGCCCGGA
>CAYSGH010000108.1:0-13054 GCA_964430505.1 uncultured Akkermansia sp.
CGGAACCATGCGCTTCCCCGTTCGGCGGCAGTCCGGCAATCCTGCACTCCATGGTTTTCTTCGGCCGCAAAGCCGGGCTTGATCTTCAGGCCTCCATGCCGCGACACCCGTGCAATGGCCGTCGTCAAACCCCATGGCGTGCATCCTTGCTTGCCTCCCGGCCGGGCGAGCGATCGCGCCCCATGGCCTGGCTGTGCCTGCTGCTGGCACTCGCGCCCCTCCACGCGCGCGCCGCCGAGCCCGGCGCGCCGCCGGGACGTCGGCCCAGCTTCCTCTTCCTCTTCGCCGACGACCAACGGGCCGACACCATCGGGGCCTGGGGCAATCGCCACATCCAGACGCCCCGACTCGATCAATTGGTCCGGGACGGCACGAGCTTCAAGGCCAACTACTGCGCCGGCTCGAACAACGGTGCCGTCTGCATCCCCAGCCGTGGCATGCTCCTGAGCGGACGCGGTTGGCGTCGTATCCGCCCGGCGTTGGACGACGTCGTTACCTTCCCGGAGTGGCTCGGAAACCACGGCTACCAAACCTTCGCCACCGGCAAGTGGCACAACGGCGAGAAGTCCTTGGTCCGGTCCTTCCAGTCGGGCCGTTCGCTCTTCCTCGGCGGCATGTCGGATCACACACGCACGCCCATCGTGGACCTTTCGGGGGGCGTCCTGTCCGCGCCGCGAACGTCCCCCGTCTTTTCCAGCGAGGCATTCGCCGACGCCGCCATCGCGTTCCTGCGCACGGCGGAGGCGGGGCAGCCGTTCCTGTGCTACGTCGCGTTCACGGCCCCGCATGACCCGCGCAACCCGCCGACCCACGCCGTCCAGCCCTACTACCGGAAACGGCCGCCCTTGCCTCCGAACTTCCTGCCACAGCATCCCTTCGACAACGGATGGATGCGCAACCTGCGCGACGAGGACCTCGCGCCCTACCCGCGGACGCCCGAGGTGATCCGGGATCAACTGGCTGAGTACTACGGGCTGATCGCGCACCTCGACGAACAGGTGGGGCGGGTCCTGGACGCACTCGCGGCGTCGCCCCATGCGCGGGACACGGTGGTGGTGTACGCGGCGGACCACGGCCTCGCGCTGGGAAGCCACGGGTTGCTCGGGAAGCAAAGCCTCTACGAACACAGCATGCGTTGCCCGCTGATCCTCAGCGGCCCCGGCATCCCCAAGGGACGTTCCATCCACCGGTTCACCTACCTCCTCGACCTGTTCCCCACGCTGTGCGATCTCGCCGGGGTGCCGCAGCCGCCGGCGCTCGAAGGTCGCAGCCTTCGCACGCTGTGGTCTCCCAACGCCAACGACGCTCCCTGGCGCGACTCCGTGTTCCTCGCCTTCACCGACACGATGCGGTCGGTCCGCGACGAACGTTGGAAGTTGATCGTGTACCCGCCCACGGGGATGCGTCAGTTGTTCGACTTGCGGCGCGACCCCCACGAGAGGGTGAACCTCGCCGGCCTGCCCGCGCACCGTGGCCGCGAGGAGGCTCTGTTGTCGCGGCTTCGCGCGGCCCAGGCCCAGGATGGCGACACGCTCCCCTTGTCATCCGCCGCGCCACGATCCCCGGCCATCGACCTTTCCCGCGGTTACCAACGCATTCCCGACAAGGAGCAACCCGCCTGGATCGTGGAGAAGTACTTCAAGCGCTGAGCCACGCGCACGCATCCATCAGGGCGTCACCGATGCACCGTCCCCTCGGGAAGCACCGCCCCCCCGCGACAAAAGCCGCAGGGAGTTCAACACCACCAGCACCGTGCTCCCCTCGTGCGCCGCAACGCCCGCCGTCAACGGCAGTCGCGGCATCAGCACCGCCAGCACCCCCATCACCCCGATCGTCCCCAACGACACCGCCAGGTTCTGTCGGATGATCTTGTTCGCGCGCACCGACAACTCCCGCGCCTTCACCACGTTCTCCAGCCGGTCGTTCATCAACACGATGTCCGCCTGCTCGATCGCCGCGTCCGACCCCCGCCCGCCCATCGCAATCCCCACGTCCGCCGCCGCCAACACCGGCGCGTCATTGACCCCATCGCCCACCATCGCCACCCGTCGCCCCTCCTTCCTCAACGCCATCACCACCGACAACTTGTCCTCCGGCTTCAGGTCCGCCCGCCATTCCCGAATCCCACACTCCGCCGCGATCGCCGCCGCCGTCGTCGCCCGGTCGCCCGTGAGGATGCACGTCTCCACGCCGTCCGCATGAAGCCTCCGGATCAAGGCCGGGGCCTCGGGCCGCAACGTGTCCATCAACAGGAAACGCGCCGCGCCGCCCGGCATCGCCACCCATACCTCGCTCAAGCCCTCCCGGGGCCCCGGCAACTCCGATGCCTCCAAACCCGCCGACGCCGGCACCAATTCGCGGTGCCCCAACGCCACCCTCATCCCGTTCCACGTCGCCCGCAGCCCGCGCCCCGGCACCGTCTCGCTCGCCTCCATCCGGCCGCCGTCCGCCGCATGACCCTCGCCCAAGTGCCGCGCCACCGCCCGCGACATGGGATGGTTCGACACCGTTGCCAACGCCCGCGCGACCCCCTCCAGCGTGGGCCCATCCCCCTTCACCAACTCGAAGCCCGTGACCTTCAACTCCCCCACCGTCAGCGTCCCCGTCTTGTCCAACGTCACCCAGCCCACCCGCGCGAGGTTCTCCACGGCCGCACCCCCCCGAAACAAGATCCCGTGCCGCGCCCCATGGGCAATCGCCGACAAAATGGCCGACGGCACCGACAACACGAGCGCGCACGGCGACAACACCACCAGCAACGTCATCGCCCGGTAGAACGCGCTCGGTTGGTCGCCCACCGACAAGAAGAGCGGCGACCCGGCCCGAAGCCAGGCATGCAGGAACACGGCCGTGCACGCCGCCAACACGGCCACCGTGTAGCCCGTCCCGAAACGATCCGTGAACCGTTGTACCGGTGCCTTCTGGCGCTGCGCCGACTCAATCAACCGAATGATCCGTTGCAACGCGCTCTCCGACGCCGGACGCAACACACGCCCTTCCAGCACCCCCCACAGGTTCAACGTCCCTCCCGCCGCCGTCTTCCCGGAACCCTTGTCCACCGGCACGGACTCCCCCGTCAGCGACGACTCGTCGCACGCGCTCGTGCCTGACGTCACCACGAGGTCCACCGGCACCTGCTCGTTCGCCGTCACCCGCACGGTGTCCCCAGGCAACAGGCTTTCCACCGGCACCAGGGCCTCCTTTCCATCCACCAACCGCCGCGCCGTCCGCGGGGCCCGGCGCAGCAACGCGTCGATCTCACGCCGCGTCCGTCCCAACGCATAGGACTCCATCGCGCTCGACGCCGAGAACAACACCAACAGCAACGCCCCTTCGCCCCATGCCCCCACGGCCACCGAGCCCGGCACCACCAGCATCATGAGGAAATGGGTGTCGAACTGCAGGTGCCGCAGGTCCACCCACACCTGGCGCGTCAGGTCCCAACCCCCAAACAAGAACGCCAGCATGTACGCCGCCGTGGAAGCCTCGTGCCAACGACCGTGCAACGCCCAGCCCCCCAGCGAAAACAGGAGGCACATCACCGACCGCACCGCCATGGCACGCCATTCCAAGGCCGTCGCCTGTCTGGTTCCGTCGTTGCTCATGCCTCGTGCCACCTTCCCTTTCCCCAAGCAGGCTATCTTCCCCCTCTTCGCTATGGCCAGCCGCCAATCCCTGCAGGCCACGGTCCTTCCAAGTGCGCCTACCTTCGCCTCAACACCCAGACGCCTTCCTGGCCGTTGTCGTCCGTCGCCGCCTTCATCACGTCCAAACCAGAATCGGCCGCAAACCGTTCGGCCGCCGAGGTCGTCATCCGAAGGCTTTGGAAGACCCGCACCGTCTCGCCTGCGGCCCATTCCACCGCGGCATGACCCGGGACGCCCACCCGCGCCATCTCGAGCAGCTCCGCGTCCACCGTGATGCGCGCCATCGCACCGGCGCTGGACGCCACGCGTTCCACCCCATACCGCCACGTGAAGGACGATGCCCGAATTCCCTGCCACTCCATGAATCCGCTCAACCACGACCGCGTCTCGGAATTGTCATACTGCGGCAACACCGTCCGCAACCCGCCCTCGCACTCGCCTTGCGACGCCAGGTTCGCGCTCAACACCACCCAATCCCCCGGCTCCGTCCACGCCCGCAACACCCGGCTGGCATGGCCCATGTCCATGTTGGGCAACATCCCCAGCAGGAACACCACCCGCCTCAGCCTTCCACCCGCCTCGCTTCCCCCAAGCAGCGCCTCGCACCAAGGCGACGGCCCGGCCTTCAGCTCCAGGTCGATCACGCCGGCATGGGCACGGCACCAACGCGAGACCCGCTCATGGCTCGTCAAGGCCAGGCTCGGGCTCACGTCCACCACCAAGGAGGACTCCGGCCGCCGTGCCACCCGCGACAAAAACCGCTCCTCCTTTTGCCCGCCGCCACACCCCAGCGACACCAACGCCCACGATTCTGAGTTCAGGCTCACGGCCAACTCGGCCGTCGCACGGTCATAGGCCGTGGCGACCCCCGCATCACGCCGCGCCGGCGACCACGCCTCGTGCAACGCCAGCCAGCGCAACGCCTGGAACGGCGATGCATATAACGCGCCCGTCGGCACCCCACGCCGCATCAAGGCCTCATGCAACACCCGCGCCTGCTCGGTCGCCCGAACCGAGTCATCCATCCATGTCGCCACCCCGCCCATGCTGCGATCTACCTCGCCCTCCATACGTCGCCCTTCCATGCCTTCATCCTCCCGAGATTCACCCGCGCGCGCACGGTCGTTCTCTCCAACGAACGCGACGTTTGCAGGCGATGCATTCCTCTGTTGCCATCCAGGAGGCCGGCATCCCGGCCCTTCATCATGCAGTCCAGCGACCTGATCCAGCTCGGAGTCCCCCACGGCGAATGCATCCGCCGCGGCATCGACTTCATCACGCGCTACATCCTGAAGACGCAGGACCGGGCGGGGCTGCGGGCCGCCGTGGAAGCGGTCGTCGCCAATCCCGCCGCCCATGAGAAGGACCCCATCGCCGGCGAGTTCGCCAAGGCCCTGCTGCGCACCCCGAAGCCCATGGCCTCGCGCAAGGCACCCTGGCGCAAGTGGGGCGACCACCTCGAGCCCGAGGCCCTCAACCAAATGGCCCGCGCCTGCCAACTCCCCATCTCCGTCGCCGGAGCCCTCATGCCCGATGCGCACGTGGGCTACGGCCTGCCCATCGGCGGTGTGCTCGCCACCGAGAAGGCCGTCATCCCCTATGCCGTCGGCGTGGACATCGCCTGCCGCATGAAGATGACCGTCCTCGACCTGCATGTGCGCGACCTGGACAAGAAGCGAGAACGCCTCACCCGGGCCATCGAAACCGAGACTCGCTTCGGAGTGGGCGCGCGATTCGAGGAGCCCCGCGACCATCCCGTCCTGTCCGAGGATTGGTCCGTCAGCCCCGTCACGGCCGAGAACCAAGCCCGTGCCCGCTCCCAACTCGGCACCAGCGGTTCCGGCAACCACTTCGTTGAGTTTGGCATCTTCACCAACCCGGAGCCCATCGGCTCCCTGCCTGCCGGCGAGTACGTCGCCCTGCTCAGCCACAGTGGCAGCCGGGGCACGGGAGCCGCCGTGTGCCAGCACTACAGCCAGCTCGCCATGGAGCGGCACCCCGAGTTGCCCAAGGAACTCGCCCACCTCGCGTGGCTCGACCTCGCCGACCCGGCCGGGGCCGAGTATTGGGCCGCCATGCAGCTCATGGGCCGCTACGCCGCCGCCAACCACCAGCTCATCCACGAGCACATCTCCCGGCATCTCGGGCTCGAAGTCCTCCTCGACGTCGAAAACCACCACAACTTCGCGTGGATCGAACGTCACGTGATCGAGGGTGTGGAACGCGAGGTCGTCGTCCATCGCAAGGGAGCCACCCCCGCCGGCGTGGGCGTCCTGGGCATCATTCCTGGCTCCATGTCCACGCCCGGCTACCTCGTCAGCGGGCTCGGCAACCCCGAGTCATTGCGGTCCGCCTCCCATGGAGCAGGCCGTGTCATGAGCCGGACCCAAGCCCGCAAGTCCCTCGAATGGGACCGCGTTCACCGACAACTCCGCGATCGCGGCGTCCACCTGCTCTCGGCCGGGCTCGACGAGGCCCCGGCCGTGTACAAGGACATCGAGCAGGTCATGGCCGCCCAATCCGACCTCGTGCGCACCCTCGGCAAGTTCGAGCCGCGCCTCGTCAAGATGGCCCCGGAAGGCGAGAAGGCGGAGGACTAGCAACGCGGTCCATCCCAGGCTGGCTTGGCTCCAGGAAGGTTTCCTGTCCCCAACTTGGCGCACAGCATGAGCAAGCCGACGGCGGTCCCCGAGGCTTGAGCCACGGCATGGAGCGGCCTTGCGTCCACGCCGCAAACCGGGCCACGGATCATCCGAGCAAGTCGGGCTCGCCGATGATGCGGGTGCCGTCGAAGGCTTGGATGCCACCCGCGCCCAAGGCCTCGCCGGCAACCGCATAACCCGGGATGATGCGTTGGAGCTGCGTGGGCGTTGCCCCAAGATGGTCGCGGATGACCTTGCCGAGGACCGACCGGTAGTCGATGGCGCGGCCGAGGTAGCGCTTGTTGGAGGTCTGGAACATCGAGCCCGTGCTGCCGACTTGCCATGGGACGGCATCGAACGGACTGCATCCAAAAACGGCAGGCCTCGCGGCCGTGGCTCCCTTGACCTTGCCGCCGGCGACCAGCATGAGCGACGCCTCGGCGTGGTCGGTTCCACCATCGCCATTCTCAACGGTGGTGCGGCCGAACTCGGAGAGGGTGACGACGACGAGGTCGTCCCAGGTGCACTGGTCAGGGTTCTGGAGGAAGTACTTCCGAAGGCCATAGATGGCCCAGCCAACACGACGGAGGAGGTTGGCGTGCGAACCAGTGGCTCCGCCCTGGGAGGAATGGGTGTCCCAGCCGTCCAGTTGGGTGCCGGCAACAATCGCGTCGGTCTTGTTTAGCACGAGCGCGGCGGCGCGAAGGGATCGGAAGAAGTCATAGGAGGACGTGGGGACGACATACTTGGCAGGGTTGTTGCCGCGCACGGTATAGCCGCCGTTGGTGGCGTTGGACGTTGGGAAGAGGTTGTAGGGCACGTCGCCGTCGGTGGCTTCATTGTCGAGGAACTCCTGGTTGAAGTTGATGGAGGCAAACACCTTGAGGGTCTTGCTCATGTTGCCGTACTGCAGCCCGAGCAGATCGCGCGACTTGCGAGGCGGCAGCTCGGAGGCGAGCGCGGACTTTAGGAAGGCATCGGACTTGTTGTTGCCCGCCGCCGAGTTCGGGACACCAAGCAGGTTATATCGACTGGTGTCGCTGAGATTGGTCATGGCGGCCTTGGATCCTCGCAGAAGAAGGGGAAGCGACGATTGGATGGAAACGCCCGTGAGCGCGTTGCTGGCCGCAAGGCCGGACTCCACCATCGCCCGATAGAGAACACCGTCCTTCACCATCTCATCGCGCGGCGCCCCGGTTTCCCAATAGTTCTGCGAGTCAAAGTGGGAACGGGATTGGTTGGGGTACCCGACTCGGTGAAGGAGGGCAAGGTCCCCGGCATTGTACACGGGCGCGAGGAACTTCAAGGACGGATGCAGGCCAGCGAAGCGATTGCCTACGGCCAACCCGCCCAACGCGGCGCCGTCGCGCCTCAAGTACGTGCCAACGGAGGCGCCAGCCCTGGGAAAGTGGGCGAGTCCAGACGCGGACCACGGGACGGATGGGTCGGGCGGGATATAAAGGGTGGGGCGATGCGTGGAGCTATAGGCAGGGTCCCCGTAGGGAATCAGTGCGTTGATGCCGTCGTTGGCTCCACGCAGGAAGATGAACAGCAACTTCTTGACCCGGCCGTTCGACCCGGGCTTGCCGATGGTCCCCTCGGCAAGGGCTCGCTTCATGACGAAGGGGATGTCCGTGATGGTCGCCAAGGCGGTGCCGAGGCCGACTGCGGAGGTGCGGGCAAGGAAGGAGCGACGCGTGAGGATGTGTGGGGCGTTCATGAGGAGGAGGTTGTGCTGATGCGGGGGGTGGGTTGGGGAGTTGGTCACGAGGCGCTCATTGCTCTTGGAAGCGCGGCGTGGTCATCAGGAAGGCGACCATGCCTCGGACGCGGTCTTCATGGGCGACGGTGCCGGGGGATAGCGAGGAGTAGGGGCTGGGAGTGGTTCCGTCGTCGGCCGTGTTCAGGAACCGAATGGCCAGCACGCGGTAGGCGAATAGGTTTGCTGCACCTTCGGCGGGGAAAAGCAGATCGAGGAAATAGTCGGCTGCCGCCGCCGCATTCGTAAGGCCCGCTGGTTTCCTTTCGCGGAGCAATGCAACCGGGTCGATGTAGGACTTGCTGTCCAGCTCCCGCGAAGGCCTTGCATTCGAGCCCGTCGTGCGCAAGGCAAGTGCCTGCACGTAGCGGAGCCGCTCCGCCAAGGTTCCCCCGCTGATCCATGGCGCGCCTGACTCCGGGTATCCATCTGGCTCACCCCGGTCAAATAACTGCATCCGGCCCGAGCGCGTGAGCATGGCTTGGACACCGACTCCATCCGAGTCGGCCGTGAACCCGCCGACGGCACGCTGGACCCGGAATGCCCGGATCGCAGCCACCCCGATTTCAAGGGGAGTGCGCACCTTGTGTTGGCTGGCAAGAGTGGACCGGAACAGGGACGAATTGAGGAGGACCCGTAGCACCGGCCGAATCTGTCCCTTGGGGCCGCCACCCGGCGGGCGTTCCCACGCCAGCATGGCCGCCTTGACCAGGTCCTCCTCGGGCGACGTGAAGCGGTCCGTGAAGTCATAGCCGGTCCGGAAGTCGTCGTGGATGAAGAGGCGACATAGCTTCACGACGATGAACTCCTGGGTGAACGGCAGATTCGCCATGTGGGCTAGGACCTGATAGCCCTCCTGAATGGTGTTGGTTTGGTAGTTGCTGCTCCCAAAGGCGATGCCATAGGGGCGACCCGCCCACGGCGCGCCAAACCGGGTCGGGATGCTTCGTGGACGCCCGGGCAGCGGGTTTCCGAGGGGATCTTTGTGGTAAAACAGATACTTGGCCCTCGGATCGTGCCGGGGCGCGATGTAGCGGAGTGTCCATTTGCCAACGAGGTTGGTAACGGCGGTCTTGTTGCTGGCGACTGGGTCCTTGAACACGGTGCTGCGAGGCGCGAAGGGGTTCCCGTAGTCGGCAGGCGCGCGCAACTCGGTCGTCCACCCAGTCCAAACCCGGGACAACTGGACGATGTCACCCTGGTCATAGCCATTGTCCGCACCCATGCAGAACAGCTCGCACAGCTCGCGTGCATAGTTCTCGTTGGCGACCTGGTAGCGTCCTTTGAACAACGACCCGCGCGACTCCACGGTATCGAGGTAAATGATCATTGCGGGACTCTCGGCGCTGATCCGGAGGAGTTCATGGAACGTGACGCCGGGCTTCAGGAGGGCGGCCTGCCACCGTTGATTCTCTTCAAACTCAACCTGGGCCGCCGGCTGGGCACCCATCCCCGGTGGATAGCCGCGGCCCTCGAAAAAGGAGGCGGACTTGGAGTATTGGGTGACAAAGTGATTCTCGCAGAATTGGCGCAGGACCTCGTTGAGCTGGCGCTTGGATTGTACGGCACGCATCAGGTGCCAGGCATGGAGCTGGGAAAGGGTCCCGCCATCCTTGAGCGCGGCGGCTGGGATCGCGGGAACGGCCGTGCGGCCATGCATCGGGGCCTCCGCAAGGATGCCGTTGCCGCCCAACCTCGCCATCAGCACGCGATTCGTGTCCGTCGTGTAGTACCAGAACGAAAGGGTATAGACTTGGCTCGATGACAACTTGGTCGAGAGGTCCTGGTAAAAAGAGGATGCCCGTGTCGAACCCCCTTCCGTGAATACCAGGTGCATGGAGGCCGCGCCGCCTTGGACCAACTCGGCGCTGCGGGCCGACGTGTTGACGTTGGAGCCCATTCCCCACTCCGAACCCAGCGGCGAGTCAAAGTTCCCGTTGCGAACCAAGTTGACCCCCGACGCGTTCTCCATCGCACCCGTCACCAGCCGCACGTTGTCCAGATACACGTCCCCCGGTCCGTCGAGATGGATATAGAGCGACGACGAAGAACCCCACCCGGTCGCCACCACCTTCCGCCATCCGGGCGTGAATGGAGTCGGGACATCCAGGTTCTCCGCGATGGTCTCCGGCGACAATTGCCGGTTGATCCACGCCGTAACCCCAATTCGCCGGACCTCCTCCAGTTCATCCGGCGTGGGGCCGTAGGCGGCTCGGTTCAGCAGGTTGGCCGCCGTGATCGCCTCCGTGGATAGCAACTGGGCCCGGACCTGGAAAAGGCCGCGCTCGTTGATCCAAGGGTCTGTCGCCGCCCATTGGAACCCCTTGAGTTCTCCCCTCAGCAGCTCGAATTCCCGAACCATGTCCGTCGTGCCGTACACGTCGTAGGACTGCGCCGACGCCACCGGCGCAAAGTCGATGACAGGACGCCCCGAAACCCACTGCAGTCGGCGAATATTCGGGAAGGCGTCCTGCGCGTGCAGCGCCGACAACCCGATGACTACCCCGAGGATGGCCTGCAAAGGCCGCGAGCATCTACTGATGAAGGCATTCATGGCATCTTCGTGTTCTTGTCGATGCCAACCAGCAAGTGCACTGCCGTCCCTTCCTTGGGAGGCCGACGTTCAATGGGTGATTGGGGGAAGGGGCACGTCCGTTTTACCCAATGCTCGCGGGCAATCCCGGGACTCCTTGCTCGCAGGACGATGCCGCCGGGCCTTTGCCTCCCGAACGGCTACCCAGCACGGGCACGTGGCACCGGGCCGGTCGGCAGCCGACTCCTTCCCGCGCCCGTCCCGCAGCGCGACCCAATCCCTACTTCAGGTACCCGTCCAACCAGTCGAACACCGTCCGATGCCACAACGCGCTGTTCTGCGGCTTCAACACCCAATGCCCCTCGTCGGGAAAGTACAAGAGCCTCGACGGCACCCCCCTGCGTTGCAGCGTGGTGAACAAGGAGAGTCCTTGGTGAACGGGCACCCGAAAGTCCAGCTCGCCGTGGATGACCAAGTTCGGCGTCCGGAACTTGGCCGCGTGCCGATGCGGCGACCATTTTTCAAAGTCCAGGTCCTGCCAAGGGATGCCATGCTCCCATTCATCAAACCACAGCTCCTCCGTTGTCCCGTACATCGTCGCGAACTCGTACACGCCGCAATGGGTCACCAACGTCCGAAACTTGTCCGTATGGCCCTGGAACCAGTTCATCATGTAGCCCCCGTAGGACGCGCCAGCCGATGCCATCCGCTTGGGATCTATCCACGGTTGAGTCTCCAGCCATGCGATTCCGGCCATGAGGTCCTCGAACACCTTCCCGCCCCAGTCGCGCGAGATCTCGTCCGTGAACCGTTGGCCAAAACCCGTGCTCCCTCGCGGGTTGGGAAGCGCGATCACCCATCCACGCGCTGCCCACGCCTGCGCGTTCCATCGAGACGACCATGCGTCCATGAACGCACCCTGCGGGCCGCCATGCACCCAATACACCAAGGGCCACTTCCGCGCCGCGTCGAATCCGGGCGGCTTCAACACCCACATTTGGACCTTCGTACCGCCCGCGCCCTCGAACCAAACGGACTCCGGCTCGGGCAGGTCCAGTTCGTGCATGCGGACCTCGTTTGCCCTCGTGACATTCCTCGGCACGCCTCCACCCAACGCCACGACATGGACGTCGGCTGGACGTGACAAACCGCTGGAGGTGTAGGCCACCAGTTGGTTCCCCACGCTGGCTTCTCCGGCCGACCCACCGGTCGTCAGTGGCTTGGGCGTGCCTCCATCCAACACCACCGTCCACAGCCGCTTCGTCCCCTGGTCCTCCGCCTCGATCACCAAACCCTTCCCATCTGGCACCCAAGCCAAGCCCTCCACCGAGGCATCCCAACCCTCCGTCAAGGAACGCGTCTTTCCCGTCCCACGATCCAAGAGCATCAGTTGCCAACGGTCCGCCTCGAACCCGGCACGCGCCTGCGCCCGGTATGCAATGAGGCGCCCATCCGGCGACGGCCGCGGAAGGCCATCCGCAGCCGGGTTCTGCGTCAGCCGGGTGCGCGAGCCGGACGCAAGATCGACCTCCCACAAGTCATGGTTGGTGCTCCACGCCTCCTCGCGCGTCGGCAACGGAGTCGCCGTGTGCAAGACCTGCCTCCCATCCGGCGTGAAAACGAACTCGTCCCCGGCGGAAAACGTGGACGATGTGGGCACGGCGTCTTGCTCGCCCGGGGTCACGTCCCGGGGATTCCCCTCCGCCATCCCATCCCGAACCGGCATCACGAACAGATGCTGGCGCTTGCCATCCACCCACGCGTCCCAGTGCCGGTACATCAACTGGTCGATCACACGCGCCTTGACGTTGGAATCCTCCCGACGCTTCTGTTCCTCACGGTTGGCGGCGTCCGATTCGCCGAAGGGCTTCGCCGAGAACTGGGGAAACACGGACGATACGAAGGCCACCTGCCGTCCGTCTGGCGACCAAACCCCTTGCGTGGCCCCCGTCCCAATGTTGGTGACGCGCCGGGCCTCGCCTCCTTCCATCCGAATCGTGTAGAGCTGGAAGTCCCCGCCCCGATTCGACTCGAAGAGGAGCCAGCGGCCATCCGGCGACCACCGCGGATGTCGGTCGTGCTTGGGTGACGACGTGAGTTGCCATGGCGGGCTTGAGCCATCCGCCGCCACGACCCAGATGTCGCTGTCGGTCCGGTTCCCGGGCACGTCCACCACAGTGACGACATAGGCGATCCAGCGGCCATCAGGCGAGCATTGCGGGTCCGAGACCCGATGCATGGCCAACAGGTCGTCGATGGTCATGGGCCTTGCGCCCCGAACAGTATAACCCGCCCACGCGAGGCTGAAAAGCAGGGCAAGTACGCCAGACAACGAAGGAAGGGCTTTCATGGAAGGGGGACGAGCCTCCGGGCGAGGCACCCCGGGATTCAATCGAGAAACGCAGTCTGTAGGCCTACTGCCCAGGGTCTTTTGTTGTGGAGGGGCTAGGAGGCCGAAACGGGCAGTTTTCGA
>CAYSGH010000109.1:0-13038 GCA_964430505.1 uncultured Akkermansia sp.
AAGCCGCCCTTGGCGAACACCTGCGGATATTGGAGATGCCAATGGAAGAACCGGTATTGCCGGGCGAGTTCCTCGACGGTCTTCTGTGTCAGTTCCGGCGGTCGTCCTTGGCCGTCGCGGAGTTGACGCCACAGCTCATTGGTCGGGGCGACTTCGGCCAAGGGGCCCGATTGCTTGGGCCAGACAAAGGCGGCGCACCAGGCATCGGCCACGAACTTCTGTTGCCGGTATTCCGATGAGGTCAGGATGCCTTCCCATTTGGCTTCCTTGCGGGCCAGTTCAGCGGCATCGGCGTCGGAGGCGGCTTCCAGTTCATGGACTGCCTGGGTCACCGCTTGCGTTCCCGTGTCCGCCGGCGAGGACCACAGGGTGTCGAATCCGCGCTGGCCGGTGGCTCCCTGCTTGTTCCGCTTCTTGAGGGCGCTGGCCACCTTGCGGTCGTCGCCCTCGATGGGATCCCAGGCGGCGTCGGGAATGCCCTTGGCCATGAGTTCGGGCGTGGTGCCGAGGAGGGCATTGCCGTGCTGGATGTGGGAGTTGAGGAAGGTCAGCGGCAGGCCGGGTTCGACGGCTTCCATCCACAGGCTGACCTTGCACAACTCAACGGCCATGGGGTTGAGGTCCACGCCATGGATGCACTTGCCCACGACCTGACGCAGGGCATGACGGTATTCCGCTGCGGAAGGCGTGCCGTTGGCCTGGAGACGGGCCACGTGGGCCGCGAGACGTCGGGCCGCCGCGAGAAGGAAGTGCCCGGAACCGCAGGCGGGATCGACGATGGAGAGCCGCAGCAGGGCTGCGGCAGTGAGTAGTGAGTGGCGAGTGGTGAGTGGTGTGGAGGACCAGAGCTGGTGAGCGGTGAGTGGTGAGTGGTGAGCGGTGGGAGGATTGGCTTCGGCCAAGGCTTGCTGGGCAGCTCGGCGTTCTTCGTCGGACTCGAACTCCCCACGGGCTAGGCGCCATTGGCTGTCGACAACTTGTTGGATCACCGGCTCCAGGGCGCTGTCGAGCAGCACCTGCACGAGGCTGTCGGGTGTGTAGTAGCTGCCGGTGGTTTTCCGGGCGTTGCCCTTGGTTGCGTCGCCCGTGGCGAAGCCGAACTGGCGTCGCTCCACGTTCGCCTGGGGGACCAGTTCCAGGAGGCTCTCATACACGCTGCCCAGTTCCTCGGGGCCCATGTCCCGCCAATTCACCCGGGCGAGGGCACCGTCCTCGCGCAGCCAAGCCAGCTTGAAGAGCGCGAGCAGGAGGGCGCGGTTTTCCAGCCTCGCGGCATCGAGGGCGGTGCATTGGTTCCGGGCGAAGATCCCGGCCAAGGCGGGCAATCCAAGCCGGGGTTCCCCGGCGGCCAATCCACGCAGGACCACCTTGGCGGAGTCCCACAGGTCGGAGAACCGGTCATGGGCGCTGCGCTTAACCGAACGGTCGCAGAGACGACGGAGGGAGTAGCCTTCGGCGTAAATGGTGATGGGTGAGTAGTGAGTGGCAAGTGGTGAATGGTGGGTGGTGGGCGGCGGCTGGTCTCCATTCACTACTGACGAATCACCACTCACCTGCTGCGGATGCAGGAGGTTTCGTTCCTCCACGGTCAGCAGGAAGATCAGGCGATAGATGAGCCGGAGCAGTTGGCTGAAGTAATCCCGGGTGGAGAGAGAGCCATCCTGGAGCGCCGACCGGAGGGCCTGATTGTCCGGGTGGGACAAGAACCCTTGGCCCAGGGCCGTGAGGGCTTCCTCAACCCCTTTGCGCAGGTGTTCCCGGGCGCGGGTGCCCTCCTTGCGCCCGGCTTCGCGCCACGATTCCAAGGCGCACTCGGTGGCCGGCTGGCCCTCGCGGCCAAAGCGGGTTTCGTGGAGCAACAGCCAGAGGGCGGCGAAGTCGGCGTAGCGTTCCTCGGTGAAGATCCGGGCAAGGTCCGCCTCGATCCATGCGGGGCGGGTGAGGCTGGCGTTGTCGCGGAGGATGCGCAGCGTGTCGCCATCCGTGGCGATGCCCCACACGGCATCCTCCGCCGCGTTGAGGTATTCCTGGGCGAGGCCCAAGGCACTGCGCCGGCGACCGTCTTCACCGAGCGCCGGCGACAACGCGTCGATGCCGCACCCCGCCGGCGCGATGACGACGGGGACGCGTCCCCCGAGCGCCGCATGGCCGATGGGATACCGGCGGTCCTTGAGGATGGGGGGCTCCACCTCAACCAAGGTCCCGAATCCGAACGCCTCCTTGAGCATCGGACCGATCCAAAGGGCCGAAACCCGGTTGCGGCCTGGATCGCCCCGTTGGCCGTTCCCCATGCGCCCTGCGCCATCCGCCCCCCGCCAGTGGGCCTGCGCGATCCGCCAGTAACGGCCGATCTCGTCGCGGAGGTTCAGCCCCTTGGGGACCTGATAATCGGCCTCGCCCTGCGAGCCGGCGGCGAGCTGGGCAACCTTCGAGAGCCATTCCGGCGACAACAGGCCGCCTTCGATGGCGAGGGTTTCGAAGGCGATCTGGGCCTCGTGCGCCCGAATCTTCCTCGCGCGGGCCTTCATGAGGTCGGCAACGCCAGGGCGGCGACCTCGACGATGGCGTCGAGCTTTTGGACCACCTCCGGGGCGATGGCTCCGGGCTCGATGAACGGGGCCAACGTGTGGTAGTCGGTCTTGGTCATCGTGTTGGGAGGGAGCCCCAGGGAGCTGAAGAAGTCCTTGAAGAGGGGGTTGAGGAAGTCATCGGTGGCCTTGATGTCCGGCCCGAAGGGGTCCAGGCCCCTCAGCGTGGCGAGGGCGTCGGAGACCTTGCGGATGGACGCCTCCATCGCGCGCGCCGCCGCCCCTTGGCCGAGCTCGCCGAGGTACGGGGTTCCCAGGTGGGCGGCGTACGCGCAAAGGGCGGCGGGGGAGCACAGGTAGTTTTCGATCTCGCGGCGTTGCCACATGAGGTGCTTCAAGGGGCCGTCGCCGGAGGGCAGATTCTCGATGCGGTCGTAGAGGGCGATGCCGACGAGGTTGGGCTTGGCTTCGCGCAAGCCGTAGAAATGGTGCCGGGCGTTGCTCGGGGCGTTTCTGACGTAATGGACAAACGGGCGCTCCAGCAGCGGGGCGGCCGGGTGCTGGAGTCGTTGGGCGAACGCCCTGAGGATGGCGAGGTCGGTGGAACCTTCGAGGTAGAGGACCCAGCCGGATTGCTCGGCGAGGAGATACTGGTCGAACCCAATTTCCTTGAGGGCCTTGAGCACCTGGCTGCCGCGGTCGTCCACGCGATGGGGCCGCCCCACGAAGGCGACGACGACGTCGCGGTCGGCGGCCTCGTTGAGGATCACCTCGGAATGGCTGGCGGCGATGACCTGGCTGTCGGTCTGCGCCGCCATCTCGGTGATGACATTGTAGATTTGGCGTTGGCGAAGGATTTCCAGGTGGGCATCCGGCTCGTCGAGGAGCAAGACCGACCCTGGGTTGGCCGCGAGGTGGGCGAGCAGCAGGAGGGTTTGTTGCTGGCCGCGACCGCTTGCCGACAGGTCGAGCTGAACGTCGCCGAGGCGGAAGGTCATGACGATCTCGCCGCGTTCGACGACGTAGCGGGGCTCCTGAAGCTCGACCCCGAAGAGGGCCCGCATCTGGGAGACGAGCGCCTGCCATGGGCGTTTGTCCGGGCGCTGGAAGGCCTGCCAGCACAGGTTTCGCAGGACCTCCGCCGTTCGCCCCTCGCCGATGCGAACGGCGATGGCCCCCTCGTCGAGGCGCGTCTCGGTTGCGGCCATGCCCGACATGGGCGGGAGGTAGGCCAGGCGAACGCCGGCGGCGGCGGCGGGGATTTCCATGCGGATCCCATCGGGTCCGATCTTGGAACGGCAGTAGAAGGACTCCTCGTTGGCATAGTCCATCTCGACGGCGGCTCGCCAAACCTTGCCTGCGTCCATGCCCTCCACCTCGACGTCGATGAGCACGTTGCGGGTCTTGGCCTTGCCGTCCTCGCGCACGCCTTGCCGGACGTGGAGGTTGCGCCAAAGCAGGTTGGCCAACGGAACGGGCAAGGCGATGAGGTCGCGTCGATTCAAGGTCACGCCGGCACGTTCCTTGGGGACGTTTCCCGAGCCTCGCTTCTCGACCCAACGTCGGACGCCTGCACTCCACAGCGCCAACGCCTGCAAGGCCGAGGTCTTGCCCGAGTTGTTCGGCCCCACGAACACGACGCGCTGCCCCAACTCGATGTCCACCTCTCCGAACACCTTGAAATTGCGGATGACCAAACGCGTGAGCATGGGCCGGGAGGTTATGCGACTTGGGGCAACAAGACGAACACTCCGATGACATCGACGGGCAGCAGGGACTTCACGCTGTAGCTGCCCCGGGCGTCGGCGGCCTCGCGCACGCGCCGATGGTCGGCCAACAAGGCCTGGGCACGACGTTCGGCAAAGGCGGCGAGATCGGCCTTGCGGGCCTCCAACTGGGCGAGGGCTTGGGCCACAAATCGGTCGCGCACATGCGGTGGCGGATCGGACAGCGGTGCGGGTTGCAGGAGCTTGAGGGCATCCGGGCCTTCCATCGGGGTGTCGTGGCTGCCCCAAGCGATGGCGGTGGCTTCCTCGACCAATGTGGTGGTGCTCGTGCTGCCGCGCTGGGCACCCAGTTGGTGGCGCAAGCGAACGAGGGCCACGGAGGTCAGCGCGGTGACGCCTTCGGCCACCCAACAACCCACGCGCCCCAGCACGCCGGGGTCGGCTTCGTCGCCCTGCCCTGCCCCGCCGAGCGTCCGTTCCAGCAGGGTTTCGGCGAGCACGGAAACCAAGGGGTGACTGCGCTGGACCGGGCGGCAACGCGGTGCGGGGGGGTAGTCGAAATCGAGCAGGATCGTTCCCAACAAGCCCTCGGCCTCGAGCCGCTCGCGAACGTCCTCGGGCAAGGCGGCGAGAGGGGTTTTGAAGCCGCGCTTCATCGGTTCGAGCGCGCCGCCCAGGCGAGCCAAGGCGCGACCGGCAAAGCGTTGCACGTCCTCCTTGCCACCCAGTGCGGCGAGGGACTTGTGCCACTCGGGCAGGACGTCCTCCGGCTTGAGGCGTCGCTGGGCGAACACCGTGCGGTTCCGCTTCGCCTTTTCCGCCGCATCCTGCCAGCGCGCCTCGATGGCCTTGGCCTCTTCCAGCTCCAGGAAGCCGAAGGTTTGCTGGCGGCGCTGGCCGCGTTCACCCCGCCGCAGAAGCACGGCCTTCATCAGGGCTTTGCTCAGCGTATGGCCGTCATCCGGCAGGGGCACCGGCACGCCCAGTTCCTCGCGGATCTTCTCGGCCTTGCGCAGGATGACTTCCAGGACGGCGCCATCGACGGGATTGTTCTCGCCATAGATCAACGTGGCCCGCACCACCGGGCGTTTCTGGCCGAAGCGATCCACGCGGCCCTCGCGCTGTTCATGGCGGGTGGGATTCCAGGACAGGTCGTAGTGGACCACGGCATCGAAGTTCTCCTGAAGGTTGACGCCCTCGGAAAGGCAGTCGGTCGCGATGAGCAACCGTCGGTCCGCCTCACCCAACAGCGCCACCTTCTCTCGGCGTTCCTCCGAGGTGATTTCGCCGGTGACGACGGCGACCGTCACGTCCTTGAGCTTCGTCGCCAGGTGCCTGGCCAGATAGTGAGCGGTGGCGATGTAACGGCAAAAGACCACCGGGCTGAACCCGTCACGGAGCTGTTCCGCCAGGTGCTCGGTGAGGAGACGCAGCTTCGGGTCGCCGGCCTGGCCGGCCAGTTCCTCCGCCTGGTTGATGAGCCCGGCCAACACGGCGTCGTCGCCGGCGGCAGGCGGCTCCAGGTCGTCGTCGGGAAGCGTGTCGGCCGCGCCGTCGAAGACTCGGGCCTCCAGATCTTGCTCGCTGCGTTCGTCCCCGATGCCCGCGCGCGTGCGCAGTGCTTGGGCGGCCGCCGCCGGGCTGGACGCCACGCAGCGCATGAGTGCCAGGGTGCCCCAAAAGCCGAGGCGCTGGGCGCGTTCATCGCCCCCGGCCGACTCGACGACCGTGGCGCAGTAGTCGAGCACCTCCTCGAAGAACCGGTTCCATGCCCCGGTCAGGCCATAGGTCAGCTCCTTGCTTTCCCTGCGAGGGAACAGGTTGCCTTCCTGCCATTCCGCGATGTCGGGCCGACGGCGTTGGACGAAATGACGGGAGAGCCGGTCCCGCAGGCGGGTTCGCTCGTCGCCCGCGGCATCGGCCAGGCGCTCGAAGTCGGGATGCAGCAACCCCAGCAGCCGGTAGAAGGCGGGTTCATCGCCGCTGTGGGGCGTGGCCGTGAGCATCACCAGATGTCGCGCCGGGGCTTCCACGAGCCCCTTGAGCAGCTCATGCCGTTGATGGCGTCCCTGACCGGTGGCGGTGCAGGTATGCGCCTCATCGACGATGACCAGCTCAGGGCAGGCCCGCAGGAACTCGGCGCGGCGACGCTCGCTCTTGATGTAGTCCAGACTGACCACGGTGTGCGGATGGGTCGTGAAGATGCTCTCGCTGGGGGGAAGGTTGAGCTCCAACCGGGCCGCACTGGCCGCCGTGACGGCCACCGGATGCAGATGAAAGCGGCCTTCCAACTCGGTGACCCATTGGTCCACCAAGTGCGGCGGGCACAGCACGGTGAAGCGCTCAATCTCGCCCCGGTCCAGCATCTCGCGGGCGATCAAGGCGGCCTCGATGGTCTTCCCGATGCCGACGTCGTCGGCGATCAGCAACCGAACCGTTTCCAGCTTCAGCGCCATGAGCAACGGGACGAGTTGGTAGGCGCGCGGCTCGATGGCGATTTGCCCGAAGCTCCGGAACGGACCCGCGCCACGGCGCAATGAAAGGATCAGGGCGTCACGGAGCAGCAGGGCCGCGTCGTGTCCGGCCTTTTGGCTAGGCTCCGGCTTGGGGAAGGAGGTGTCCGCAACGGGTTCGGCCTCCAAGCCGACATGAATGAGCGTCTGGTCTTCCTCCGAGCCCGATACCGGTCGCACGCGCAAGACGTCTGCATCGCTGCCCGAGAGCACGATCCACTCGCGTCCACGGGCCCGAACGAGGCTCCCGGGCGTCCATCGTGACGCCTGGGGTGAAGGTGAAAGGGGGGTGCTCATGCAGACCTTCCGAGGAGACGGGCGAGGTGCGGAACCGACTCAGCCCAAGCGGAGGCGTCAGGTCCAAGGACCACGATCTCGAATCCTTTTTCCCCGAGGGCGGCCTGCAAATCGGCACTCGGCGTCTCGAAGCTCGCAGCGACGTAATAGGCTCGCCATGCCAGCGGAACGGTCAGGCCATGGGCTCCCAGCGGCTCGGGGTCGGCAGCCGGGAGGTCCAGTGGCCGAACGTGGTGAAGCCAGGCTGCGGTGAGGGGAGAGGGGTTCATGGGGCTTGGCACGGGATGGGGCGTGAGGGGCGAAGGCTCGCCTCCGCCATTCGCCGCTCGCCATTCCCCATCCGCCGTCCTGGAGCGAGCCAACCGCAACAGGAGCGAGCGAGCGTCCTCGTTGCGACGATCCAGCAACTCGTGGTCGGGTTGGTTGTAGTAGGACATCACGCACCGATAGCAGGCGGCGACGCAGGTCGTGCCACCGACATCCACCAGCGTGCTCGCCGTCGTCGGCAGGCTCTCCTCGACGTCGAAATGCATGATGGCCAAGGCCTGACGGGCGACCTCTGCCAGGAGGCCCGGTTCCACGGCCAATCGGGTCAGCACGCCCGCCCCACCCTCCGTCGCCTCGTAGAACAAGAAGCCGGTGCGCTCGTCGCGGGTGGGCATGGGTTCAGCCAGAACCTCGCCTTCCTCCAACTGAAAGACGGCCTCGATGCCGCGCAGCAGCGCGTGTTGAACCGTGGCGATGGCTTCCTGGGCCAACGCGGCCCCGCAGGGCTGGAGCAGCAGGGCGTTCTTGCGATCCTGCACCGTCGGAACAATCCACTGCCGGGGTGATACGGTGGGATCGGCCGGCTCCTCGTCGTCGTCGTTCTTGGCCCAATAACCCGACACCGGGTCCATCTTGAAGCCCAGTTGGGTTCGGTTCTTCCGACGGCGGAGCCCCTTGTTGATCCGGGTGATGGTCGCGCCGGGTCCATAGGCCAACCGCACGATTTCCCCGTCGGCATCGCTGGCGATGCCGCGACGCACGTCGAGGACATGGTCACGCACGGCCCACTCGAACGTCGTCTGGAGCTCGAAGCCCTGTCGTTGGCGTTCCTCGTCGTTGGCGGTGATGCGTTCCGTGGGTTGAGTGGCGACGTTTTCGATCCGGTAGGTGTGGTTGACGATCTCCGCGTCGCCGAGCGCGGCGCCGCAGGCATGGCACATCGACGCCTCGTCGTTCCAATGACCGCCACCACAGATGCGGCAGATGCGCACCGTCTTCGTGGGAAGCCGCACGTCGGCGGAACCGCCGGCCTGCTGGTTCAAGGCGAGCATGGCGCGCACGACGCGGTATGCCCGGCCCTCGTGGTACACGAGGCTTTGTGGGCCGAACTCGGACAAGGCGAGGAAGCGGGGACGCTGGAGGTAGGTCTGCTTGCCTCGTCCGTCGCTGGTGGCGGGGATGTAGGCCATCAACGGCAACCGCGGGAAGTTGTAGCCGGGGAGGAACCCTTCGGTGGCCAGGTAACGGTAGGTGTAGAAGTCGCTCGAAAGGCTGCTGGTGCCCTTCTGCAAGAGGTTGATCTGGTCGATGGCCTGGGCATGACGGATCTGGGCGGCGCGCTTTTCCTGATGGGGAGCCGAGTAGTCGTCCATCATGCGGCGGGCGGCATCCCGCTGGTGTTCGGCGGCGACGAAGAGATCCCGCCATCGATGGAAGGCCTGGTCGAATCGACGCGGGGCGCTCCTCACCACCTCGGCGGCGAAGAGGTCACGACCGGGATACCACGGGGCCAACTCAGGCGTGAGATCCTCCCGGAGCAGGTCGAGCACACGCTGGATGCGGCGCAAGGCCTCGGATTCCACCCGTGGCTGGCTCATGGGTTCGCTGACCTCCTTGCGGATCGGCCGGGCGCTCTCGCCCAGGACCAGGATCTCGGCGATGGAGGCATCGAGGGGCTGTTCCGTGCAGGCCAGCCACACGGCGGACACGTGGCTTTCCACGAGGTCGCGGTTGGCCAGGTCCAGCAGCGGCGGTCGCACCTCGCCGTGAACCATCGCCTTGGGATTGCGGAAGAAATACTGGTCGTGCGGGCTTCGCGACGCGCTGTAGGTGAGCACGAGGGCGGCCTGCCCGCTGCGACCGGCGCGACCGCTCCGCTGCGCGTAGTTTGCGGGCGTGGGCGGCACGTTGCGCAGGTAAACGGCGTTCAGGGCCGAGATGTCCACGCCCAACTCCATCGTGGGCGAACAGAAGAGGACGGGGAGGAACCGGTTGGCCTCCCCGATTTCCCGGAGGTGCTTTTCGTTGGCCGTCAGTTCACCCCGCTCCTTGTCGCCGAAACGGAACCGCCTTTCGCGCACGGCGCGCTTCTCCCCATCGACCTGGGCCGTGTGTTCACGGGCCTCGAAACCAAAGAGCGGATGCACCGGTGAGCGCAACGTCGCGGCGAGGTTCTGGTAGAACGAACGGAAGAAGGCGTTCTCCTTGGAGTTGCCCGCCTCCGAAGCGTTGCCCCGCTTGAAGAGCACGCAGGCGTCGTTCAGTCGAAAGCCGGTCTGGTCACCCAACGGCGTGGTCTCCTCGGAGACCAAGCCATGCGTGCAGGCGGCCCGCAGCAGCGCCTCGATGAGGGAGTCAAACTCCTTGGGCTTGAGCGCACGCACGGCGCTTGCGTCAGACCAGAGGGCGGTGCCCGTGGGAGACGCTGAGGACCGCAGGATCCTCCCCAGGGAACTCCGGGAACCGCCCCGCACGATCATGTCTTCGTCCCGGGGGTTGACGTCCCTTCGGGGGGGCGGCGACACCAACAGCCATCGTGCTCGCCGCGGCTTCTCGTCGATGCCGAAGCCCCACGGGGCGCGAAGTCGGCTATGCGACTTCTGAAGCAGTTGCTCCAGGACAACGGTCTCCAACACCTGGGTTCGGATCGCCATCCACTTGCGCAGGTGGTCGAAGATTTCCCGGTAGATCGCCCTGCGTTCTGCTGGGGAGGCCAACCGCAAGAGATCGGGCGAGGAGGCGAACGCCGATTCATCCGACACCAGATCGTCGAGGCCAAGGTAATCGACGGTCACGAGTCCAAGCTGTTCCAAGTTGGGGTTCGTGTATCGCCAGCCACGGCGTTGATCGAACCAGACACGGTAGGAGAGGACTTGGCGCAGCGTGGATTCGGCTTCCTGGAGGTTGAAGCCCCTCAGGCCAGGCTCGAGGAGCCACTCGGCCCGCAGCTCAGGCGTGGCCCGGTCAAAGCCCAGCGCCTGTTGCTGGGTGATGCCCAGCTCGTCGCTGCGCAGCCCTCTGTACCCAGCCTGCTCCAAGGCTCCCAAGAAACCGGCACGAATGAGGCTGACGAACAAGAAGTCGTTGAAGTGGCCGGCCTGAAGGGCGGCATCCTGTCGATTGTCGGTAAAGCCCAGGAGCTTCCGGGTGTAAGGCGCCAATCCCGAATCCCCGTCGTGCATCCACCTCAGGGCGCTCCCGACCAGCACCGTCGTGGCCGAGCTTCGCCCTTCGGCGGAAAGGGAGGCGAGGCGGGTCCGATCCCGGGCCGAGGTGCTGTGGGTGGCTCCGCACCGAAGGCAAAAGCGAAAGCGACCCGGAATGAACCATGCCTTGAGGCCATGGCCCAGCTTCCCGTCAGGGGCCACGCGGAAGTCCACCACTCGGGCGGACCGGTAGTGGGTCTTGAGCCTGGGATGGCCCGAGGCGTCGTAGTCCAACCAAGTCTCGGGATAATCGTCCTCGCGATTCTCGAAGGTGAAGCCGGGATCCTCCGCGTGGGGCGTCACAAAACCGAAGACTTCGCGGTCGGCAGACTCGGCCTCCTCGTCCTCCGCATCCTCGTCGGAACGCACTGGGGGTGCATCGTCGATGTCGCGTGGAAGGAAGACGCGGCCGGTGGCCTCCGAGGCCAAGCGCACAGGATGGTACTCATGGCCGCATTCCCGACAGAAGTGGACGGGGTAGAGCCGTTTGTCGGGTTGGCCGGGCAGATACTGTTGACCCTCGACGGTGACCGAGCGCGTCCCGGCAGCCTCCAAGGTTGCGTAGGCGTGGCCAGCGCCCGAGATGAACTGGTGGAGCTTGAAGGCGAAGAAGCTTCGTGGTGACGCGTCCGGGCGACCGGTGCGATCTTGCTCGGTCAAGCTCGACTGCAACAGCAGCAGGCGAAGGGCATCGCGGCAAACGCCCTCGTCCCTCCCGGAGTCGGCGGCGAGCGCCTGCGCCGCCTCCACCAACGTGAGCGGCCGAGCGCGAACCCAGCGTTGATCCACGTCGGACCAGGAGACGCCCATCCGGGTTTCCACCCAGATCGCCAAGGGGTGGCTCCGGAGTTCCCGGTCCGAGA
Organism: uncultured Akkermansia sp.; assembly: GCA_964430505.1. Lineage (GTDB taxonomy): Bacteria > Verrucomicrobiota > Verrucomicrobiia > Limisphaerales > UBA9464 > UBA6176. The sequence continues at coordinate 11,402 of CAYSGH010000109.1, forward strand.
TGCCGCCCGGAATCCCGGCATCCAGGGCGGCTCCCAAACGAGGCTTCACCGAAGCGAAGCTTTCGGAAGGGTCGGTCACGCGCTCGAGGGTCTCGACGATGACGTTGCTCTCGGGAATCCGGATGGCGAAAAGGCGGGAGGCCACGCCCGACACCACGCGGCATTTGTCGTCCAGGGAGCCCTCGCTGGCCATGGTGGCCGACGTGCCGATGCACTGGAGGTCCTTGGGCGAGAGTTGTTCGCGTACCCGACGCACCAGCAGGGCAACATCGGCGCCTTGTCGCCCCCGGTACGTGTGCAGTTCATCGAGCACGAGGAACCGCAGGCCCGCGCAATGGGCCATGACTTTTCTGTCGAGCTCGTCCTGCCGGGTCATCAGCAGCTCGAGCATCATGAAGTTGGTCAGCAGGATGTCGGGGGGGGTGTCGGCGATGGCTCGACGTTCCTCCGCGTCTTCCTGGCCCGTGTAGCGTGCGAAGGTGACCGGGCGCTCTCCAGACACGTTGCCGAGGAACTTGTCGAGTTCCTCGAGCTGGCTGTTGGCCAGCGCATTCATCGGATAGATGATGATCGCCCGGGTGCGCCTCGCGGGGCTCTTGGCCTTCTCGGCAAGGACAGCGCTGACAATGGGAATGAAGAAGCAGAGCGACTTGCCGGAGCCGGTGCCGGTCGTCACGACGTAGCTCTCGCCCTGCGCTGACAACGCGATGGATTGCTCCTGGTGCTTGTGAAGCAACAGCGGGCTTCCCTGGACCCGAAAGATTTCCGGGATACGGGGATGCAATGCACCCCCAGCCGTCAACGCATCGAACGAGGCCCCGGGCTTGTAGCGCGGATTGATCTGAATCAATGGCTCCGGCCAGAAGCGCCCTTCGGCGTAGATGGCCTCCACCTGCCGACGAATGTCGGCCGCATGGATGGTCGTGAAGGAGGTCGCGAACTTGCGGTATTCGCCAACGACCGAATCCCGCAGCGAGAACACATCCATGCTCTTGCTGCTCATGCCCCACCTCCACGCCGTGACGCGTTATCACGGGCCGACGACCCACGCCGGATCCGGCGAAAAGCGGCCTTCGTTCCATGGGCATCCAGCGGCTGGGCTAATGTTGGGGTACCCAGAGGGGAAGGACGCGTCATCACCTCGTCTGCCACATCTCGATGACCGTCCAAGTCCTTGGGCCATCTCCGGAACGACCCATTCGTGGTGGCCAAGTGCGTGGGCGGTCTTGATGACAGAGTCGGTCGTCCACGACGTCTCCCGGGCCGCATGTCGGCACGTTGCATTCGGCCACCACGACTCTTCGCGCAAACCTGGGAGGAATGGGCCCGAATGGCGTGGAGGGACTCCCGTTCGCCATGAGTGTGGAGGCCGCCATCAAGGCCGCACACGTCGGCGGTGAGTCGGAGCCGGATTCCGGGATTGGCCCCGGCATCGTCGCCCTGACCGGCGGCGAGCCAGAGCTGGGCCGCAAAACCGAGGCAAGGGGTGGAGTCCTCAAGATCCTTGTCGGATGTACAGGGCATGTCTCGTGACCAAGGGTTATCCGCGCCGATGTTCGGGATCGGGATACACCGAGGCGAGGGGCGATGGGGAGCGGATATTTCCAACGGGCCACAGTGCGTGGGAGCGGGGAGCG